>NZ_PCOC01000002.1:635000-1235000 GCF_002975205.1 Ochrobactrum vermis
TGGGGAACTGAAACATCTAAGTACCCAGAGGAAAGGACATCAAACGAGACTCCGCTAGTAGTGGCGAGCGAACGCGGACCAGGCCAGTGGCTTATATGAGTAAAGTGGAACAACTTGGAAAAGTTGGCTAAAGTGGGTGATAGCCCCGTACACGCAACACGATTATAAGTCCTTGAGTAGGGCGGGACACGTGAAATCCTGTCTGAACATGGGTAGACCACTATCCAAGCCTAAGTACTCGTGCATGACCGATAGCGAACCAGTACCGTGAGGGAAAGGTGAAAAGCACCCCGACGAGGGGAGTGAAATAGTACCTGAAACCGAATGCCTACAAACAGTTGGAGCCCAAGATTTGTTCTGGGTGACAGCGTACCTTTTGTATAATGGGTCAGCGACTTAGTGTATCGAGCAAGCTTAAGCCGGTAGGTGTAGGCGCAGCGAAAGCGAGTCTGAATAGGGCGATATAGTTCGATGCATTAGACCCGAAACCAAGTGATCTAGCCATGAGCAGGTTGAAGGTACGGTAACACGTACTGGAGGACCGAACCCATATCTGTTGCAATAGATTGGGATGACTTGTGGCTAGGGGTGAAAGGCCAATCAAACTTGGAGATAGCTGGTTCTCCGCGAAATCTATTTAGGTAGAGCGTCCAGCGAATACCCCCGGGGGTAGAGCACTGAATGGGCTATGGGGACTCACCGTCTTACTGATCCTAATCAAACTCCGAATACCGGGGAGTACTACTGGGCAGACACACGGCGGGTGCTAACGTCCGTCGTGAAGAGGGCAACAACCCTGACCACCATCTAAGGTCCCTAAGTTATGGCTAAGTGGGAAAGGATGTGAGGATCCCAAAACAACCAGGATGTTGGCTTAGAAGCAGCCATCATTTAAAGAAAGCGTAACAGCTCACTGGTCTAAATAAGGGTCTTTGCGCCGAAAATGTACCGGGGCTAAAGCCATACACCGAAGCTGTGGATGCACATTTGTGCGTGGTAGCGGAGCGTTCCGTAAGCCTGTGAAGGGACAGTCGTGAGACATCCTGGAGGTATCGGAAGTGAGAATGCTGACATGAGTAACGATAAAGGGAGTGAGAGACTCCCTCGCCGAAAGTCCAAGGGTTCCTGCTTAAAGTTAATCTGAGCAGGGTTAGCCGGCCCCTAAGGCGAGGCCGAAAGGCGTAGTCGATGGGAACCACGTTAATATTCGTGGGCCTGCAGGTAGTGACGGATCGCGTGTGTTGTACATTCTTATTGGATTGAATGTGCAGCGAAGCGGTTCCAGGAAATAGCTCCTGCATATAGACCGTACCCTAAACCGACACTGGTGGACTGGTAGAGAATACCAAGGCGCTTGAGAGAACTGCGTTGAAGGAACTCGGCAAAATGCACGCGTAACTTCGGAAGAAGCGTGACCTCCATTCAGGCAACTGGGTGGGGGTGGCACAGACCAGGGGGTAGCGACTGTTTACCAAAAACACAGGGCTCTGCGAAGTCGCAAGACGACGTATAGGGTCTGACGCCTGCCCGGTGCTGGAAGGTTAAGAGGAGATGTGCAAGCATTGAATTGAAGCCCCAGTAAACGGCGGCCGTAACTATAACGGTCCTAAGGTAGCGAAATTCCTTGTCGGGTAAGTTCCGACCTGCACGAATGGCGTAACGACTTCCCCGCTGTCTCCAACGCAGACTCAGTGAAATTGAATTCCCCGTGAAGATGCGGGGTTCCTGCGGTTAGACGGAAAGACCCCGTGCACCTTTACTATAGCTTTACACTGGCATTCGTGTCGGCATGTGTAGGATAGGTGGTAGACTTTGAAGCAGTGGCGCCAGCCATTGTGGAGTCATCCTTGAAATACCACCCTTGCCTATATGGATGTCTAACTGCGGCCCGTTATCCGGGTCCAGGACCGTGTATGGTGGGTAGTTTGACTGGGGCGGTCGCCTCCTAAAGAGTAACGGAGGCGCGCGATGGTAGGCTCAGAACGGTCGGAAATCGTTCGTCGAGTGCAATGGCATAAGCCTGCCTGACTGCAAGACTGACAAGTCGAGCAGAGACGAAAGTCGGTCATAGTGATCCGGTGGTCCCGCGTGGAAGGGCCATCGCTCAACGGATAAAAGGTACGCCGGGGATAACAGGCTGATGACCCCCAAGAGTCCATATCGACGGGGTTGTTTGGCACCTCGATGTCGACTCATCGCATCCTGGGGCTGGAGCAGGTCCCAAGGGTATGGCTGTTCGCCATTTAAAGCGGTACGTGAGTTGGGTTCAGAACGTCGTGAGACAGTTCGGTCCCTATCTGCCGTGGGTGTAGGAATATTGATAGGATCTGTCCCTAGTACGAGAGGACCGGGATGGACGTATCTCTGGTGGACCTGTTGTCGTGCCAACGGCATAGCAGGGTAGCTATATACGGACGGGATAACCGCTGAAGGCATCTAAGCGGGAAACCCACCTAAAAACGAGTATTCCCTATCAGAGCCGTGGAAGACTACCACGTTGATAGGCCGGGTGTGGAAGTGCGGCAACGCATGTAGCTTACCGGTACTAATAGCTCGATCGACTTGATCACTCCCATTTACAATATCCATCGAACAACGTTCGATAGATATCAGTTAAGACTATGTCCTTACGGCTGAGCGCCTGACTTCGTCAGGCTAGCCTGCGGACGGCACGCCGAAACATCGGCGACGGCCAGTCGGCCTTGCGAAGCTTACGCTTCGAGGCTCTTAAACTGATATCATTACAATCAGCACGAAAGACAACCAGCTTCTCAATTTGTGTTCTTCGCCGACCTGGTGGTTATGGCGGAGCGGCTGCACCCGATCCCATTCCGAACTCGGCCGTGAAACGCTCCAGCGCCAATGGTACTTTGTCTTAAGACACGGGAGAGTAGGTCGCTGCCAGGTCTGCTAAGCACACAAATCAAAACATCTTCTCAAATCCCATACAAAACAGATCATTTAAGCGATATACGCGAAAAAATACCAAAACCGGTTACAATATAACACCCATAACGCGGGGTGGAGCAGCCCGGTAGCTCGTCAGGCTCATAACCTGAAGGCCGCAGGTTCAAATCCTGCCCCCGCAACCAATCGACATAACAAAAACCCCGCTAAACCAATCGGTTATCGGCTTTTTGTTTTGGCTGCGCCAGGCGTGCAAGCCGCCCTATCAATAAAATCATCAACTTAGTTTTGCAGGTTCAAATCGGTGGCGTGTACCTCGCAACCAACCACACACCTGCGTATGATAGTCGCTTTGTCGGAAATTTGCATACAGATTTCGGACGCTACACTTGCGGGCCGTCCGAAATATCACTACATATTTCGGACATGACAGACACTGCACTAGATTTGAAAACCGCGATCCTGACGCGCATCGAAAAGGGTGCAACCAGAGGGGTTTGGACGCCGCGAGACTTCCTCGATCTTGGCGCGCGCGACGCCGTGGACAAGACGCTGCAGCGGCTGACACGCGCTGGAAGCTTGCGGCGGGTGGATCGGGGGCTTTACGACAAGCCATCATTCAACAGTCTGACACAGAAAAGCAATCCTCCCGACCCAAGACAGGTTATCGAGGCCATCGCTCGGCGGGACCAGATCCGCGTACTCGTCGATGGCATGACTGCCGCCAATGATCTCGGACTCACGAATGCGGTTCCTGCAAAAATCGTCGTGCACGCGGATGCTCGGCTCAAGTCGGTCTCGCTTGGCCAACTCGGAATCACGTTCAAGCCAACCGCTGCGAGCAAGTTATACTGGGCCGACCGGCCGGCCATGCGCATCGTCCAGGCATTGCATTGGCTACGTGACACCATGGGCCAGGTCGATGACGACGCAATTCTTAAGCGTCGTCTGAACGCAATTCTTCATGATCCGAAAGATGGGCCAGCGCTCCGGGCGGACCTGTTGTCGGGCCTGTCGACGCTGCCGAGCTGGATGCAGAGCCTGTTGCGGCCGATGTTGAAAGAACAGGCCGGCACATGATGAACCCCGCATTCGATCAGGTCATTGCAGCAGACGATGAGACAAGGTTGGGTCTTTATACGACGACGGCCCAGCGCCTCGGCACGACGCCCCAGAATGTCGAAAAAGACTTCTGGGTCTGTTGGACCCTTGATGCGCTCTTCAATGGATTGGCAGACAGGCCACGCTTGCTGTTCAAGGGCGGCACATCGCTATCCAAAGGGTTCGGCGTGATCAAGCGCTTCTCGGAAGATATCGATGTCACTGTCTTCCGTGACGATCTGGGAGAAGCAGCTTCCATCACGGAACTGGAAGCTCTCAGCGGTAAGAAACGCGGCAAAGCTCTGGATGCGATCAAAGCGGCGTGCGAGGCTTACATCAATGGCTCGTGCCTAGCGGGGCTGTCCGCGATCACAGGCGAAACGGCCAAACGCAATGGGTTGAGCACGGAACAGCTCCGCATTGAGCCTGACCCCGAAGACAGTCAGGCGCTCTATGTGCGTTATCCGACGGCAACACCCGAAGATGCCTATGTCGGCAAGGCTGTAAAGATCGAGTCCGGCGCGAAGTCGGCTCTCGATCCCAATTCGGATCGCGTCATCCGGCCGTATCTGGAAAGCGATATCCCGGATATCGACTTGGGTGTCGGTAACGTCACAACGGTCGATCCGGAACGGACCTTTTGGGATAAGGTCGTGATCCTGCATGGGTTGCGGCGCTGGTTCGACAATCGCGGAGAACTCAAAGGAAACGGCCAGCGGGTCTCGCGCCACTACTACGATGTACACCACCTGTTGGCTTCAGATACCGGACAAAGGGCGTTGAAAGATCGCGAACTGGGCGCCGACTGCGTGGCCCATGCCCGCATGTTCTTTAATCGCCCAGCCTTCGATCTCGCGGCGGCAACACCCCCCACATTCTCTCTTCGTCCTGAAGGAAAGATGCTCGACGACCTTCGCCGCGACTATCGCGCGATGTCGGGCATGATCTTCGGCGAAGCTCCTGCCTTTGAAGCGATTACTGAGGACATCATTGAACTTGAGACGGCTCTGAACGCTCCGACGGAAGGGGCTGAAGAAAGCGATAACCAGGAACATGGCTAAGAAGACAAAAAGCCTAAAGCCGCGCCGAAATCCTAAGCCATCGTCCAAACCGGCCAAGGCTGCATCCAGGGCTGGATCTAATGCAGGCCGGGGTTTTCGTTACCAGGATGCCGTGTCCGCTTGGTTGACGGTAGAAATATGGGCTGGTCAGCGAGCGCCCGCCATCGTGATTCCGGAAGGTGGTGACGACATTGAGCTGCGTGGCGAAGAAACGAGCTTTGTCCTGGTCAAGAGCCGGCGGGAACACCTTGGGGACTATACGGAAGGCGAGACGGCTGGACACATTGAGGACCTGTGGAATCGGTCGCTTGGCTCCGCACCGCAGCCGCAGCGATTGGAGCTCGTTCTTGAGCGAGAGGTGGCGGGCCTCAGTCCCCTCGACGACCAACCTGCAGCTCGTTTGATTGAAGGTCCGATCAGCACCAGACTTTCAAATTTCGGTGGGTCCTGTGATCTTCTCCCACGAACATCAATCGTCGTGGCGACCTCACCGCAGGAATGGGCGATCAGCCTGATCGTAGATCGGCTGAACTGCGCCCCGATCGCTGCCCAGATGTGCTTTGCCGAACTGCTTGTTCGCGTGGGCTCTTTGGCAGACGCCAATGGCCGGTTGGCGTCCGAGAACTATCGTGGCGTTTCGATCTCTGACACGGAAACGGCAATCAGAGATGTCTTGGCCGCTATCGACATTGACGCGATCGAATGCGCCCTCAGGGATGGCGTCTGTGAGCCGGTCGATTTCCTTACGCCTCTCAACGATCCAAACTTCTATCTCGGGGTCGATGTAGAACCCGGTCACATCGCGGCAGGTTTGGTGGCCGAACGTCCCCGAAGCAGATCGGCGTTGGTGGAGGGGATTGAACAACGCCGGGCCGCGTTGATCGTCGGACCGTCAGGGGCCGGAAAATCCGCTTTGATGTGGGAGGCCGCCAACGCGTTGCGCCATACGGTGCGGTGGTTTCGTATCCGTCGTCTGAGTGCGGAGGATATTCCATCTCTGCGCCAGTTAGTCCGGACGTTTCGCGCTGGACTTCCCCTTCAAAAGTGGAGGGCTTCTGTTAGATAAGACTGACAGGAGACATAGAGTTGAAGCAGCGAGAATTTACAGAAGAGTTCAAACGCGAAGCCGTTCGGATTTTAACGACGAGTGGTCGAAGCATTTCATCGGTTGCCGAGGACCTTGGCATTGGCAAATCAACACTTGACCGCTGGCGTCGTAATTTTGCTGAGAAAGATTTGCTCTCCGGTCCGCATGAAGACATGAGCCAGGAGCTTGCTCGGCTTCGCAAGGAAAACGAACTTCTGCGCCAGGAACGAGATTTATTAAAAAAAGCGACGGCCTTCTTCGCTCGGGAGACAAGTCGATGAAGTTTGCATTCATCGACATGGAGAAGGCCCACATGTCTCTGTCACGGCTTTGCGCTTTCGCAGGCGTCAGTATCAGCGGTTATTATGCATGGAAGCATCGTTTGCCCAGTCGTCGCCAACTCGACGATATGATCATTCTGGCTCACATTCGTAATCAGTTTGAGCTGTCACGTGAAACTTATGGCAGCCCTCGAATGCATGTTGAACTGAATGAAGAAGGTAAGAGGTGGCTCGGTTTGTCTGAACAGTTTCGGGCGTTTCGCTAAGTGGATTTCCGCCTCGATTATGCCGCCACCATCATTGGTGCCAGCGCGTTGAAGTAGGCCTGATCCGGTGTCTGCCGGTCAAGGGATGAATGTGGGCGTCGGCTATTGTAAAAGGTCAGATAGCGGCCGATGCCAGCGCGGGCCTCGGACACTGTTTTATAGGCGTGGAGGTAGACTTCCTCGTATTTGATCGAACGCCAGAGCCGCTCGACGAAGACGTTGTCCCGCCACGCACCCTTGCCATCCATCGAGATGGCGATTTCCGCCTTCTTCAGCACCGTCGTGAAGTCCATCGAGGTGAACTGCGAGCCCTGATCGGTATTGAATATGTCGGGTCTGCCATAACGGGCCAGCGCTTCCTCGACTGCTTCGATGCAGAAGGCTGCCTCCATCGTGATCGACAGTCGCCACGACAGAACCTTCCGGCTGAACCAGTCCACAACGGCGCAGAGATAGACAAATCCGCGAGCCATCGGAACATAGGTCAGGTCCATCGCCCAAACCTGATTGGGTCTGGTAACCGCCAGCTTGCGCAGGAGGTAGGGATAGATTTTGTGCCCAGGTGCCGGTTTCGACGTGTTCGGGCGACGGTAGATCGCCTCGATGCCCATCTTCTTCATCAGCGTGGCGACGTGCAGTCGACCGGTTTGTAACCCTTCTCCCCTCAAGAGCCCTTGCAACATCCGGCTTCCGGCAAACGGGTATTCGAGATGCAACTCGTCGATCCGGCGCATCAGAGCCAGATCGCCGTCAGACACCGGACGCGGCGAATAATAGACACTGCCACGGCTGAAGCCGAGAAGCTTCGCCTGACGCACGACGGACAGCTTGTGCTCGCGGTCGATCATTTCTTTCCGCTCAGCAATCCCGCCTTGCCGAGCGCTCCGGCTAAAAAATCATTCTCCAGCGTCAGCTCCCCGATCTTGGCGTGCAGCGTTTTGACATCGACGGTTGGACCCGTCGGTTCCGCCTTCGCTTCATCGCCGAAAACGCCTGTCGCCCCCTCAAGGAGCTGGTCTTTCCATTGCTTGATCTGGTTGGCGTGCACGTCAAACTGTTGGGACAGTTCCACCAGCGTCTGCTCGCCTCGAATGGCGGCGAGCGCCACTTTTGCCTTGAAAGCCGGGCTATGGTTCCGGCGCGGTCGTCTCGTCATGGTATCTCCTGTTCACGGCATCTAAGCCGAAGTCAGGCAGAAATTCCACTTATCCCCCCTGTTCAAATTTCCCGAGCCAGCTCTGTATTCGAGCAGGACGTCACCGCACGGCGCGACTGATGCGCGAAAACGGTCTTAAAGCCCGGCAGAAAACGCGCTTCAAACGCACAACCGACAGCAATCATGGTGAACCCGTCGCTCCCAATCTTCTGGATCAGGACTTTACCTGTAATGGACCGGATCAGAAATGGGGTATCGATATCAGTTACATATGGACCGCCGAAGGCTGGTTATATCTGGCGCACTGTATTCCAGAACAGAAATGACGCAACCAAAGCCATTGGCGAATATATTGACGGGTTCTATAATCCCGTGCGCAGACATTCTGCCCTCGGGTATAAATCGCCGATCCAGTTCGAGATCATGAACCGGAATTTTGAGACAGAACCTCTCCACTAAATAAGGGCAAGTCCACCGTGACCGCAGACGAAAAGGAAACCGATATCAGGTTGCGTTCCGTAGCCTCTCCCCATGAGGCGGTGATCGAACTCAAGCTCGGAGATGGACGCACAGCTAAAGACTTGCGCGACACAATCGAGAATCAGTTGGTGAAAAAGTACATGGCAGCGGAGCACAGCCGTGCCGGTGCCATGATGGTGACCCTTGCGAACGATCGGAAATGGGATCATCCAGATGAGGGCCGTAGAATCAACGTGGACGAACTTTTTTCCCTGCTGCGCGAAGAGGCGGAACGGATTGAAGAGGCGTTGGGTGGTGCTGTCGCAATCGCTATACATTTTCTTGACTTGCGACCGCGGTTGCCCCTTGAGAACGATCGCAACCGGAAAAGGGTAGAGAAAAAGCAGCTTTCAAAAGCTAAGGGAGAGGCCGATTGATGATTCCCGGATTGAAAGTGAGGACCCGCTAAATCGCAACTTCCAACAAATGTTGGTATCGGTAGTTGCATGCCCCCGCAACCAAATCCCCTTAAATCACTAAAAGCTCTGATGCATACGCCATCCTGGTCGTAGCTGTACGGCTCGTGCAAGCTTCATCGAGCAGCCATTCGACCGCAAATCGATCCTCTGGATCGATTTTTTTTTGCTCTCACCCCGGCAGGATCACAAGCCGAAGCGGGACGACGACAAGGAATTGATCCCGTGAACCAGTTCCCCGACGAACGGATCAAATCCGACCGGCAACAAAACATAAAACCCCGTGGCATATGCCGCGGGGTTTTTGCGTTGGTGAATGAAATTCTGTCTCAGAGGTGACTGCGAGGATTGCGGCATACGCAACCATCGCAGCTCTTTGCTCCTCGAAGTATCGTCATCGTAATCAAGGCTTGATGGGCCGCACTGCAACCCTGGGATCGACCACGATAGAGCCGTGCCATCGGGCTCGCTATCCAGCGAGCTGAACTGGACATTTGATATCCGCCAGCCAGATCGGGGAGGGTTCTGGACAGGATCAGCTGGGCTGGCCATTTCGTATGTAAGGCCATTTCCAATCCCTTATTTCCGGCATGTCCTCGCCATGTTCGCGAATATAGCTTCTATGAAGCGTCAGTTTCTCCTCGAATTTGGTAATCAGGGGGCCTGCAACCTCCTTGGTGAGTGGCAGTCGTTCGATGGCCGCAATTGCGAGATGGAAGCGGTCGAGTTCATTCATGACCGTCATGTCGAACGGAGTTGTGGTCGTTCCCTGTTCGATGAAGCCGCGCACATGAAAGTTGGGATGGTTGGTGCGTTTGTAAACGAGCCTGTGAATGAGGTAGGGATAGCCGTGATAAGCAAAGATTACTGGCCGGTTGGTTGTGAAAATCCGGTCGAATTCGTCGTCGGCAAGCCCGTGCGGGTGATGTTGAGGTGACTGAAGCACCATCAGGTCCACCACATTGATCACACGGATGCGCAAATGCGGTAGCGACTGGCGCAGAAGATCGACAGCGGCAAGGGTCTCCATCGTCGGAACATCACCCGCGCAGGCCATCACGATGTCTGGTTCCAGACCATCCTCGGTTCCCGCCCAATTCCATATGCCAAGACCGGCCTCGCAATGGTGCACGGCTTCATCCATGGATAGCCATTGCGGCTCGGGTTGTTTTCCCGCGACAATAACGTTCACGCGATCCCAGGTTTTCAAGCAGTGATCGCCAACCCACAGCAATGTATTCGCATCGGGTGGGAAATAGACGCGGATGATGTCAGCACTCTTATTGGCGACAAGATCGACAAAGCCAGGATCCTGATGCGAGAAGCCATTATGATCCTGACGCCACACATGAGATGTCAGGAGGTAGTTGAGCGAGGAGACGGGCTTTCGCCATTTCAGTTCGCGTGCAACCTGCAGCCATTTTGCATGTTGATTGAACATGGAATCGACGATGTGAATGAAAGCCTCGTAGCAGGAGAAGAAGCCATGCCTGCCAGTCAGCAGATAGCCTTCAAGCCAGCCCTGGCATAGGTTCTCGCTCAACACTTCCATTACGCGGCCATCGGCCGAAAGATGATCGTCTATGTCGAGGGTTTCAGCCATCCATACACGATCACTGGCATCGAAAACAGCGCTGAGCCGGTTTGAGGCGGTCTCGTCGGGGCCGAATACGCGAAAATTCTTCTCGGGTTCGTTCAGCTTAAGCACGTCGCGCAGATATTCGCCAAGTATCTTCGTCGACTGAGCGTCTGTTGAGCCCGGTTCAGTGACGTCAACAGCATATTGGCGAAAGTCGGGCGTATGAAGTTCCTTGCGCAGCAATCCGCCATTTGCGTGTGGATTGGCACCCATGCGTAACTCGCCTTTCGGCGCAAGCGCTCGCAGTTCAGGTTTCAATGCGCCTTTTTCGTCAAACAAGTCCTGCGGGTCATAGCTTTTCATCCAGTTTTCGAGGATTTTGCGGTGCGCATCATTTTCACGACAATTGGCGACGGGCACCTGATGCGAGCGCCAGTAATTCTCGACGATGAGACCGTCGACTTCCTTCGGGCCGGTCCAGCCTTTCGGGCTTCTAAGGATTATCATCGGCCAGCGGGGGCGGTCGGGAGACGTTACGTCGGCATTCTTTTTGATTTCTTCGATCCGCTCGAAGATCGTATTGAGGGTCGCCGCCATCTTCTGATGCATGGCTTCGGGTTCGCTGCCCTCGACGAAGAACGGTTCATAACCATATCCCTTGAAGAGATCGGTTAGATCGTCATCGGAAAGACGGGCAAGGACCGTGGGGTTTGCGATTTTATAGCCGTTCAGATGCAGGATGGGCAGAACGGCACCGTCGCGCGCAGGATTGAGAAACTTGTTGGAATGCCACGAAGTTGCAAGTGTTCCCGTTTCCGCTTCGCCATCGCCAACCACACAAGCGACAACGAGATCGGGATTGTCGAAAGCAGCGCCATAGGCATGCACCAGTGCATATCCAAGTTCGCCACCTTCATGGATGGAGCCCGGCGTTTCCGGCGCGACATGGCTCGGGATGCCGCCGGGGAACGAAAACTGCCGGAACAGCTTGCGCATGCCCGCTTCGTCCTCGCTGACAGTCGGGTATATTTCAGAATAGGAACCTTCGAGATAGGTGTTCGCCACCATGCCTGGACCGCCGTGACCTGGCCCGCATATGTAGATTATATTGGCGTCCCTTTCCTGAATGATGCGATTGAGATGGGCATAAATGAAGTTCAGGCCAGGCGTCGTACCCCAATGGCCGAGCAGTCGTGGCTTGATATGCTCCGGCTCCAGCGCTTTGCGCAGTAAGGGGTTCTCCATCAGGTAAATCTGTCCGACGGAAAGATAGTTTGCCGCTCTCCAGTAACGATCGATCAGTGCAAGTTGCTGAGGTGCCAAGGGCCCCTGGACTATTGCTTTGCTCATGCTCTGTCTCCTTCGCTGATTGTTATGCAGTCGCGACGGGCGCGGTTGCTGCGGCGTTCTGGATGGCCTCTCGTGTTTCGGAAGCGATGATCTGTTCTTCGTCGGTGGCGAGTACAAAAGCTGCCACCCGACATGATGGGTTCGTGATCCGGAAAGCGCTGGCATCGTTGGCGGATGCATCGATTTCAAAACCGAGCCATGCGAGGCGCCGGCAAACTGCCTCACGGATTGCGGGTTGGTGCTCTCCGATTCCTGCTGTGAAGATGAGGGCATCGAGACCGCCGAGCGAGGAAGCAAGACGGCAGATCTCCCCGGCTATGCGGGCGGTGAAGATGGCAAGCGCTTCCCGGGCGTGGGCATCATCGCTTGCAAACAGGTCGCGCGTATCGCCGCTCTGCCCTGACATTCCGAGCAGGCCCGAGCGATGATACATAAGATCCGAGAGCTCATCGGCCTGCATGTTTTCCTGTTGCAACAAATGCAGGAGAACGCCTGGATCGAGGGCCCCGCAACGAGTGGCCATCGGAATGCCGTCTAGTGTTGAGAAGCTCATGCTGGTATCGACGCTTTTGCCGCCATCCATGGCGCATAAACTGGCCCCACTTCCCAGATGGGCAGCCACGATTTTTCCACCTGCGAGCTTCGGCTCCCGCAGGGAAAAATTGCCGATGATGGATTTGTAGGACAAACCATGAAAGCCATATCGTTTTATCCCGCGCTCATGGAAGTCGCGCGGAATTGCGAAACGCCGGATATTGTCCGGTATGGTCTGATGAAAGGCGGTATCGAAGGAAGCCGTTTGTGAAAGATGAGGAAAGAGATGCCGGATAGCCTTTATCAGGGCGACACTTTTCGGCTGGTGAAGCGGAGCGAACATGGACAAGCGGTCGATAGCGTCGATATATTTGTCGTCTAACAATATCGGTTCAGCGAATTGGTCCCCACCAAAGACAACGCGATGACCGACGGCAAGAATGTCTGTCGGAGTGATATGGGCCGACAATTTTGCGAACAGTTCTTCGAGAATGGTGACAATATCGTCGGTACTTTTAGCCGACAGCGCAATGTCCAGGTTTCCTTTTTCACCGCGCAAACGAAAGGTCAGCGGCGATCCGTTCAGATCGACTTCACCTCTCGATACTTTCCGAATTTTCTGCCCGTCATATGCGAATGTACCGATCTTCACGGTCGAAGAACCGGCATTGAATGTAACAAACTGCTTGTCCACGCGGCAGCACCCCTTGGTCGTGGCTGATGTGGTACAACATAGAGGAATGTTTCGGACTGGCGATATGCCCGGTGCAGATCGTCTGATTTATCTTGACCACCCAAATTCATGGTCCCGAGCGGCCGCCGATATGGGGTTGAATTTGGCGAAAACTCTCGCCCGCAACTTTGTCGGGAACAAAATGGCCTCTGATTCATTTATTTGGAGCGTTCGTCCGAGAATCACCGGATGATTTGCTGTGTCCAGGTTTCCGGTCATGACAAATCGGGAGTTTGGGGCATTTCGATTTTTCAACGATTGGAGTTCATTATGGGGATTTTCGATAAGATTAAGAACGCTATTTGGGGGCAGGCACACGCAGCAACCCCTGGGACGGAAACGGCTGCACAGCCTGCACCGGCACCGACCGCTTCAACAAGCGCTGCCGCTCCGGCACCCTCTGCATCCGCACCCGCTTCAACGGGCGCGGTCGATATAGGTGCCATACTGGACGCTGCAGTTGCCAAAAGCGGCCAGAAGCTCAACTGGAAGACTTCGATCGTCGATCTGATGAAGGCCCTTGGCCTCGACAGCAGCCTGGACCACCGCAAGGAACTCGCCAAGGAGCTGGGTTATACCGGCGACACAGGCGATTCCGCGACCATGAATATCTGGCTGCACAAGCAGGTCATCCAGAAACTCAAGGATAATGGCGGCAAAGTACCCGCCGGATTGTAATCAGGAGGGTTCTCGATGGGAAGCGCAGGAATTGGCTGGATTGCGGCAATCATCATAGGCGGCCTTGCCGGCTGGATTGCCTCCAATTTCATGAACAGCAATACCGGGATATTCATGAACGTCATTCTCGGTATCATCGGCGCAGCCGTAGCGAGTTTTATATTCGGATTTCTCGGCGTTTCGTTCGGCGGCTGGCTGGGCTATCTGATCGCGGGCTTCGTCGGCGCGTGCATATTGATATGGCTGGGCCGATTGGTAAGTTAGCAAAAGGCGCCGAGAGGCGCCTTTTTCTGTTGCGGTCCAATTGGAACCCTATGCTGGGTAAGAACGGTGCGGCCATACGGATTGGCCACTTCGGCATATGGCTCACAGATTTCCGGTTGTGCGGGCGATAACCTTGATTTCAAAATCGAAACCGGCAAGCCAGTTGATGCCGACCGCTGTCCAGTTGGGGAACGGCGGATTGCTGAAAACCCGGTTCTTGACCTGCATGATGGTCTCGAACTGGTTTTCCGGATCGGTATGAAAGGTTGTCACATCGACGATATCGTCGAAGGTGCAACCGGCAGCCTTCAGTGTTGCTTCAAGATTATCGAAAGCGAGCTGAACCTGCTTTCCGAAATCCGGTTCCGGCGTCCCGTCATTGCGGCTTCCAACCTGACCGGAGACGAAAACCAGATCGCCTGAGCGGATGGCGGCGGAATAGCCATGCGCTTCATAAAGGGCATGGCGGTTTGTTGGAAAAATAGCCTCTCTTTTCGTCATTCTCGTTTTCCTTCGTCGTGTTGCGGCGTGGATCGTTGGGAGATTTTGCCTGTCCGTGGCTTCACAAGCGGTGGGATTATTTGATATACGCCATGTATATTAAACAGCACATATACGGTCTATATGTCAATTCATATACGGGCCGTATATAAAATGGATATGACGATGGCCGTGAACCTGCGCATCAAGGCGATGGAAGAAAATCGGGTGAAGCTGATCGCGGCGGCCCGGAAAGCTTTCGCTGAGAAAGGATATGCTGCTGCATCGATGGATGAACTGACCGCCGAAGTCGGTCTGACACGTGGCGCGCTCTATCATAATTTCGGCGACAAGCGCGGACTGCTGGCCGCCGTGGTCAGCCAGATGGACAATGAAATGGCGGCACGGGCGCAGGAGATTGCCGCGCGGGCGGATACTCTGTGGGAGGGGCTTCTGGCGGAAGGGGTCGCCTATATCGAGATGGCACTTGATCCGGATGTCCAGCGCATCGTCTTGCTCGATGGACCGGCGTTTCTCGGCGATCCCTCACAATGGCCGAGCCAGAATAGCTGTCTGCAAGCGTCGCGGCAAAAGATGACCCTGTTGATCGAGCAAGGCGTGCTGAAGCCGATCGACCCGGAAGCCGCCGCCCGATTGTTGAACGGCGCGGCGCTGAATGCGGCGCTCTGGATCGCGGCCAGCGACGATCCGAAAGCTATTCTCTCGAAGGCGATTGACGCCTTTCAAGCGCTTGCGACCGGCCTGCTTGCGAAACCGGTTTAGAACATTCCCACAAGGGTGATCCGGTTCATTTTTGCCCCGTTCTGGCTAACCATATGAATGTAATCACTAATCAGCTCCACTGCTACAATGCGAATGAAGTTTCAGCTCGGTTGACGGAGATGCATTAATTGTTCAGTTTTTATTGACTGGATATATTAGCAAAACACAACAAGCGGATTCCGACACGGAGGTCATATGGCGACTGAAGGACTTGGACAGACACTCGGACCCGCTGTGGTTCTACTCGCCGCCGGTGTCGTCGCGGTGCCCTTGTTTCGGAAATTGGGTCTGGGTTCCGTGCTGGGTTATTTTGCGGCCGGTGCTCTGGTGGGGCCGTCGGTTTTCGGCTTCTTCACCGACCCCGCTACGATCCTGCATTTTTCCGAGCTTGGCGTCGTCATGTTCCTGTTCGTCATCGGGCTTGAAATGCGCCCCGGCAAACTCTGGACGATGCGGCAGCAGATATTCGGTCTTGGCCTTGCACAGGTTATCGGCTGCATTGCCCTCCTGACTGGAGCGGGCGTTCTTCTGGGCTTGTCTCCGATAACGGCACTGATAGCCGGTGCAGGCTTCGTCTTGTCTTCTACCGCCGTCATCATGTCGATACTGCAGGAGCGCGGGGAAATCGCCACGCCGGATGGCCAGAAGGCAGTCTCCATTCTCCTGCTCGAAGATCTGATGATCGTGCCGTTACTGGCGCTTGTCGCCTTTCTTTCACCTGCTCAGCATGAATCCGGCGGGATTTTGGGTATTGCGATAGCTATTGGTGCCATTTTGCTGCTGATCGCTGTCGGGCGCTGGCTGCTCGATCCGTTCTTTTCGTTACTGGCGCGTGCCCGGACGCGGGAGGTTCTGACGGCTGGCGCCTTGATCGTGGTGTTGGGGGCAGCTCTGCTGATGGAGGCAAGCGGCCTTTCCATGGCGATGGGCGCTTTCCTGGCAGGGGTCATGCTGTCGGGTTCCAGTTACCGGCACCAGATCGAAAGCGACATCGAGCCGTTTAAGGGGCTTCTGATGGGGCTGTTCTTTCTGGCAGTCGGCATGTCGCTCGATCTTGGTGTGGTGGCTTCGGACTGGCCCTCGGTCCTCATCTTCCTCGTCGCCTACGTGGTTACAAAGGCAATTGGCATCTATGCTGTCGCCCGTATTTTCGGCTCCAGTCATTATTCCGCGCTCGAACGAACCCTGCTCTTCGCGCAAGGTGGAGAATTCGCTTTTGTGCTCTATACGTCGGCATTCGGTAACGGGTTGATTTCAGCGCGCGACAACGCGCTGTTTTCGACGGTCATCATTTTGTCGATGGCGGTCACCCCATTCGTGCTTCTTCTTGGGTCCCGGCTTCTGCGTGCGGAAGCACCATCGCTTGAAGGTGTTGAATCCGCGCATAATCTCAAAGGCCGGCTATTGATGGTCGGCTTCGGGCGCTTCGGACAAATCGCGGCACAACTGCTTCTGGCCCAAAGATCGGATGTTTCCATTATCGAGTCCGATCCCAACCGTATTCGTGAAGCGGGACGGTTCGGTTTCAAGATATTTTATGGTGATGGATCGCGTCTCGACATTCTGCACCATTCGGGTGCCGACGAGGCGGAAGTCATCATGGTCTGCGTGGACGACCGGAAAACGGCCAATCGGATTGTGGAGCTGGTCAAGTCCCATTTCCCCGCAGCAAAGCTCATGGTGCGTTCCTATGATCGCACGCATTCCATCGAATTGCTCAAAGCAGGCGTGGATTTCGAACTGCGTGAAACATTCGAATCCGCCCTTCTTTTCGGAAAGGAAGCGCTTTGCGAGCTTGGTCTCGATGAGGGGCTCGCCGAGGATACGCTACGCGATATTCGTCTGCGTGACGCAGAACGGCTGACGGCACAGGTGCAGGGTGATCTCTATTCGGGCCTTGATCAATTGCATACCGGCGTTCCGATTCCCGAACCGCTGACGCCTCCCGGCAAGGTCACAAAACTTGCCGGGGAAGAAGGCTCAAGCTGAACGATACGCTCTCAGAACCCGATTAGTCCCGCAGCGCCATCTGCAGTTCGGCCTGACGTCCCAGTGTCGTCATCCATTCGGTAAACTTGGGATTGGCCCCGATCTGGCGTCCGTAATGCCTGCGCAATGCGGTCGTCAGTTCGCCTTTGCGTCCAAGCTGTTCGTCGGCAAAGCCGATCATCTGGGAATTTGGCCAGGCCTGTGGACGAATAGCGATCAAACGGTTGAAGAGGCTTTCGGCCGCCTCGTCCGGATTGGCCTGCGCCATAAGAGAAACCATGGCTGCGGTCGAGCGCGACACACCCATATGGCAATGGACCAGCAGATGGCTCGGCGCTTGCGGGTTTTGTGCGCTCTGAAATTCCGAGCCGAACTGGAGAATTGCGTTCATGTGATCGGGCGTCGGCATTGTGTGGTTGTTGGCGGCGTTGATGATGTCATGAAAACGCAGCGTCACACGATGGTGTTGCTCGAAAGTCTGAAACGCATCCAGTTCCGGAAGGTCGGGATCGACCAGCGAAAGAACATGTGTGACTTTGCGCGCCCGCTGTTCGGGTAGTTCCTGAATTCCACACACTGTCAGTTGCGGGACAAAATGCACACTCATGCCGGTCTCCTTGAATTTCGGTTACGCTGCCCAATTCGAATGGACGCTGTGGTGATACATCGGCTGGACGACATTTTCATGGCTGCGATCAATCCTTGGGAAGCTGCCGTCTGGCCCATTCTCCTTCGGGAATGGCGGGACCGATATTGTAGCTGAATGAGTTGATTACCATGGTTTCCGCATTCGCCTTGCACGTGAAGTCGATTGCGTACCATTTGCGCTGGCTACGAAAAGCGCCATCGCTGACCGTAAGGCCGCTTGTCGAAACGGAGCCGCCTTCACGCGCGAGCATATCCGGAAAAGCGCCGCGCCGATGGCGTCGCACCTGTTCGAGCGCTTCGATGCTGCAAATCTGGATGATGCGGTCCTTGGGTGCGAGTTTCCCCAGCGCCTGTTTCACACGAGGATCGGACATGGCGTCCTTCGAATAGATTTCACGCGCCCGCGTCAGTTTTTTGGCTGGCGTCGCCGGTTTGGGAGCTTCCGCCTTTTGATCCTGCGCCGGTTGAGCTGTTTCGGCGGCGAGCTGGCCGGATTCGGAGGGCTTCTCTGTCTGCGGAAGCTGCTCGCCAGGCTGGGTCTCTGCCACAGACGGCTTCTCTTCCGTCTTGTCAGCATCCGTAGAGGCTGCAGCCTCTGATGGTTCGTCCGGCTTTTGCACCTCTTCAGGTGTCGTTGGCGGCAAGTCCTGTTCTGGCGGTGACTTCACCTCTTGCCTGGCCGCAGCGGACTCGAATGCCTGCGGTTGTGGTGGAGGTGGAGGGGGAGCCTGTTCCGGCCGTTTCGGTGCCTGCTGAGGCTTTTTCTCAGGCGGCGGTGGCTGAACCAGCTCGACATTGACGCTTTGTTCAGAAGCAGGCGAGGGAAGTTCCGGAAGGCGGACCAGAAAAAGCAATGCCAACGTAAGATGCAGAGCCACCGAGGCGGGCAAACCCCAGCCGGCCTCTCGCAAAACTCTTCTGGTGAACTGCAGCATGGCTCCAACGATCAGGGAATCGAAAGCTTCAATCTAGAGCGCATCCCGAAAAGTGTGAAACGGTTTTCGGAAAAGATGCACGTCGGAATAAGCAGTTAGAGACCGACATTCGGCCTGTCGATCACTTCACGCAGGGCAAAGCTGGAATTGATCTTCACGACATGCGGAAGGGCCGATAGCCAGTCACGATGGATGCGCTCGTAATCCTCAAGGTCGCGCGCCGCGACACGCAGAATATAGTCGTATTCGCCCGACATCAGATAGCAGACCAGCACGTTGGGACAGCGTTTCACTGCAGCCTCGAATTCGGCCAGCGTCTTGGCAAACTGCCCGGAGAGCGAGATATGGACAATCGCAATCATCCGGTATTCGAGCGCCTTCTGAGAGAGGCGGGCATGATACCCCGCAATCACCCCGTTTTTCTCGAGAATATCGAGCCGGCGCGAACAGGCGGAAGGTGACAATCCCACCTTTTCCGCAAGGTCTGCATTGGTGATGCGCGCATTGGCCTGCAATGTCCTGAGAATTGCAAGATCGATAGGATCAAGATTGCTCATTCGAAGAACCTTCGAAAAAGAGGGCCGCCTGCGCAATAATTCACCAAAAAACCGGGGTGTGCAAATCTTCTTTGCAAGGACATTGCATGCCGCAGATGTTCTCATTTTCGGATCGACAACGACCCACGGCAAGTGGGCAGAAAAATGAGAGGAACGCTTATGCGTGTCGGTTGCCCGAAGGAAATCAAGAACCATGAATATCGTGTCGGACTGACCCCCGCCGCAGTTCGTGAATATGTGGCTCATGGCCATGAAGTCTGGATTGAAACAAAGGCAGGTGCCGGTATCGGTGCCGATGATGCCAGCTACATCGCCGCTGGCGCGAAAATTGTTGCTTCCGCAAAAGACATTTTCGAGAAGTGCGACATGATCGTGAAGGTCAAGGAGCCACAACCCTCCGAATGGGTGCAGCTTCGCGAAGGCCAGCTTCTCTATACCTATCTCCATCTCGCGCCCGACCCGGAACAGACCAAGGGTCTGCTCGCTTCCGGCGTGACGGCAATTGCCTATGAAACGGTAACGGATGATCGCGGCGGGCTGCCGCTGCTCGCACCGATGTCGGAAGTGGCGGGTCGTCTGTCGATCCAGGCTGGCGCTACAGCGCTCCAGAAAGCCAATGGCGGCCTCGGCATTCTGCTGGGCGGCGTGCCCGGCGTACTTCCGGCAAAAGTCACGATCATCGGTGGTGGTGTCGTCGGGCTTCATGCAGCCAGAATGGCGGCGGGGCTTGGTGCCGACGTGTCCATTCTGGATCGCTCACTGCCGCGTCTGCGGCAGCTTGATGATATATTCAGCGGTCGCGTCCACACACGCTATTCCAGCATTCAGGCGCTTGAAGACGAAGTCTTCTCCGCCGATCTCGTCATTGGCGCTGTGTTGATCCCCGGTGCTGCAGCGCCGAAACTCGTCACCCATGAAATGCTGTCCGGCATGAAGAAGGGTGCGGTTATTGTCGACGTGGCTATCGATCAGGGAGGCTGTTTCGAGACCTCGCATGCAACGACACATTCCGATCCCACTTACGAAGTGGACGGGATCGTCCATTACTGCGTGGCCAATATGCCGGGCGCCGTTCCCGTGACTTCTGCTCACGCCCTCAACAATGCAACCCTTCAATACGGTCTAGCGCTTGCCGATCGTGGTTTGAGAGCAATCGCCGAGGACAAACATCTGCGCAATGGCCTGAATGTCTACAAGGGACGCATCACCAACAGACCGGTCGCGGAAGCGCTCGGTTACGAAGCTTTTGCGCCCGAAAGCGTTCTGAACGTGGCCTGAAGCTTTTGAAGCTTGGTAAGGCGGCACTGGTCATTCGGTGCCGCCTTCTTAGTTTGGGTGTGGACAGTCGGCGTATGGGTGGATTGACAAGCTGTCCGAACCGTCTATAACCGTAAATGCAGACTGAAGATTTAAGACCATCTGCAAGGATGGTCTTATTGTGTCTGGAATCCGGATAAGTCCTCTTGCAGATGTCTTAGCGACGTTGGGAGGACGCCGTAATGCACGGTAGTAAAATAGCCCTGAGGGGCGTGCCGGATATTATTTCCTACATTGATGCGAATGACGGTATTCGAGGCCGCGCCGGTATTATCTGGTGGCTTGCCCTCGGTGGCCTGTTCCTTGATGCCTTCGCCAATTCGGCGCTGAGCGCAGGGCTTGGGCCGATGACGCGCGACCTGGGACTGGATGCAGCGCAGGTCGCGCTGATGACATCCTTCGCCTCTTGGGTAGCGATTGCATTCAATCCGATTGGCGGCTGGATCGCCGATCGCTGGGGCCGCATGCGCCCGCTGGTCTTCGCAAAGCTCATCGCGCTCATCGGCGCGGTGCTGGTGATGACGGCCCATTCCTATGAAGTTATTCTTATGGGGCGCTTCTTCGTGGGTGCCGCCTACGGTATCGACTTTGCCATCGCAATGGCCGTGCTTGCCGAGTTCACACCGGCACGCCTGCGCAGCCGTCTCAACACCTGGCAGGGCATCTGGTACACAGCCGTTTGTACAAACGTGCTTCTGGCCATGCTGTTCTATAGCTGGGATGTGGGTGATGCCATCTGGCGCTATTCGGTTGCCGCAACCGGTGTCTTCGCCTTCGCGATCATGATGCTGCAGCTCGTGTTCATGGTTGAAAGCCCGATCTGGCTTGCCCGCAAGGAACGGCTGGAAGAGGCCGCCCGTGCGATGACCCGTATCTATCATCGCGATTTCGTCGCTGCCCTGCCTGAAGATCGTTTGCCGGTTCTCAATCAGGCTCGTCGAGGTATTGCCAACGTTGCCCTGATTTTCCGTGGCATTTATCTGCCGCGCACTGTTCTTGCCGCGACCGTTCAGATCGGGCAATCCATCCAGTATTTCGCCGTGGGCTGGTATCTGCCGCTCATCAGTGCGGCACTGTTCGGCAAGGATTTCCTTTATGCCATGCTGGGCACGCTGGTGTTCAACGTATTCGGCATCATCGGCGGATTCTCTTCGCCGGTCATCGGGCGCGTACTTGGCTTGCGCAAGGCTTCCGCCATCGGCTTCGGCGCAGTCTTCGTCATGCTGGTCATCATGGGCCTGTTCCATGACACCATGCCAACCTGGCTTGCGGTGATCGTGCCTTCGCTGTTCATCCTGTTCCATTCCGGCGGTCCGGGCGCAAACGGCAAGAGCCTGTCGTCGCTCTCGTTCCGCAGCGAACTGCGTGCAGGCGCCAATGGCATCATCGGTGCGCTCGGCGCCATGGGTGCGGCCCTTGGCCTGCTGGTCTTCCCGCTCTTCCGCGAGAACTACGGCCTCGGCCCGACATTCCTGATCCTGTCGGTGGTTCCGCTGATTGCCTGCATCATCTGCTCGATCATTCAGTGGGATCCGACCCGTACCGAGGTCAGCCCGGATGACGAGCCGAACGCGCCGCAGTTCGCAGGCGACCGGTAACAACGGAGGGTAATGTGAACGGACGCAGACAGGCCATTCTGGCCATTGATGAAGGAACGTCCGGAACCAGGGCCGCGCTTGTCGCGGCCGACGGTTCGGTCTCCGCCGTCAATTACACGACGCTTGCCGTATCTTCACCACGTCACAACGTGGTGGAACAGGACGCCGATGTTCTTTTGCAAAAGACCATCGAAGTGTGCGGCAAGACCATTGCAGCCGCACGTGATGCGGGCGTGGAGATTGCCGCAATGGCAATCGCCACGCAACGCGCAACCGGTGTTCTGTGGGATACGGAAACGGGCCGGGCGCTGGTTCCGGCCATGGTCTGGCAGGATTCGCGCTATGCCGAAGAGCTGAAACCGCTCGGGGCTATATGGGACGCGAAACTCGTGTCACTTGCCGGGCGCCCTGTCGGCGGACGCGCGATCTATCTGTGGGCGGCGCGCCACATGCAGGAGACGCCCGCCGTGCGCGAGGCATGGAAGGCAAAGCGGCTTGCTTTCGGCACGGTCGACACGTGGCTGCTGTGGCACCTGTCCGAAGAACGCAAGGCCGTCACCACGCCGACGAATGCGACTTCTGCCGGTGCCTATATTCTCGCTGAGAACCGCTATTTCACCGACTGGGTGGAGGCGCAGGATTTTCCATTGGAGCTGTTGCCCGAGCTGAAACAGGACGCTGACGATTTCGGTTATACGCGGCAGGATATTCTGGGTATCCGCATGCCGATCAAGGCATCTTGCGGCGACCAGCTCGGCGGTCTTGTCGGGCTTGGCTGTCACGATGCAGGGCAGGCCATGTGCGTGCACGGTACGGGAAGCTTCGTCGATCTTGTGATCGGAAAACAGACGCCAAAAAATCCCGGCCTCTATGAAGCAACTTTCACCATGACGGCCTGGCGAAGCGAGAACCTCTCGCATTTCGCGGTCGAGACCTATGCCGCCACAACCGGATCGGCGCTCAACTGGCTCTGCAATGAAATGCGCTGGTTCGAGAATGCCAAGGAAATCAGCGAACTGGCTGCAACCGTACCGTCTTCCGCAGGTCTGTTCTTCATGCCGACCCTGACGGGATTGCGCCAGCCGAACATCGTTCCCGATGGGAGGGCATCGCTGACCGGGCTTTCGATGGCACACAGCCGGGCGCATCTTGCTCATGCCATTCTGGAGGGCATTGCGCATTCGGTCGTTTCCTGTGCGGAGGCGAGCTCTAAAGTGGCGGGCGTTCCGGTTCGGGAAGTGGTGGCAGGCGGAGGGCTTTCATCCAGCGATACGCTGCTTCAGTTGCAGGCTGATCTCAGCGGTGTGCCGGTGCGGCGCATGGCGGATCAGGATCGCGCCAGTCTGCGGGGAGCCGCATTTCTGGCAGGCAGCGATGGCTTGCTCTGGAGCGACCTTGCGGAAGCTCGTGCCACGCTGCCCGAAGGTAATCTTTTCATCCCCAAGACCAGCGAAGCGGAAAGACAGGACCGTAGAGCGCGATGGCACTCCCTCACGGACGAGGAAGTCGCACGCGTTCAATCCGGTCACTACCACTAGTTTTTTGTTCTAACGCGCATTTTCCGAGAACCGATCCCACTTTTCGGAATGCGCTTTGACAGGAGTTGAAATGCTGAATCTGCGCTCCCGGCGCGCTGACAAAGATCGCGCCCGGATGATCCGCACCGAGCCGCTGCGGCTGAACCGGTCGGAACAGGAAGACCGTCTTGCCACCGAAACCTACGATATTCTGATCGTCGGTGGCGGTGTGACTGGTGCTTACTGCGCCTTCGATGCAAGTCTGCGCGGTTTTCGTGTTGCGCTGGTCGAGAAGGATGATTTTGCATCTGGCACATCATCGAAATCGTCGAAGATGGTGCATGGCGGCTTGCGTTATATCGAGCAAGGCAATCTCGGCCTGGTTCGTCACTCCCTGCTGGAACGCCAGCGTTTGCGCCGCAATGCAAGCCATCTGGTGCAGCGCCTGCCTTTCCTGTTTCCCATTCTGGAACGAGACGGGGTTTTTGATTCACGCTTTGCCAAGGCGTTTGAAGGCTTGCTCTGGACATATGATCTGGCTGGCGGCTGGCGCGAAGGCATTCTGCACCAGAAACTGACTGCTGCGGAAGTGCTGGCGCACTGCCCGACCTTCAAGGACGAATATCTGCGCGGCGGCCTGATGTATTTCGATGCTCGCGTCGACGATGCTCGCCTGACATTGGCACTTGCCCGCTCTGCCGGCTTTCATGGGGCGACGGTCCTCAATCATTCGAAGGTGGCCGAGATTACCCGCAGCTCGGGCCGGGTCGATGGCGCAATCGTTCATACCGTCGAGGGCAAGGAAATCCGGGTGCGCGCCAAGACCGTCGTCATGGCGACAGGCGTTTGGCTGCGGGACTGGATGGGGCTTGGCAAGGATGGCGAAAAGCCGTTGCATGTGCGCCCGGCCAAGGGCGTTCACGTGGCTATCCCCTGGTTGAAAATCCGCAACGATTGCACGGTGACGGTGCCGGTGCCGGGGCGCAGCCGCCGCGCGACCATCACGCGCTGGGGCAACGTTTCCTATCTCGGCACGACCGACGAGGATTATCAGGGCGACCTCGATGACGTGCATTGCACGCGTCGGGAGCTTGATTTTCTGATCGAGGGCGCATGCAGCGCGCTCAATATCGACCTGACACCGGATGATGTCGTCGGCAGCATTGCCGGGTGCCGGCCACTGGTTGCCGCTTCGTCAGGTGGCAGCACCATGGACGTCAAACGCGACCATTCCGTGCATGTTGCGCCTGATGGCCTTGTCACGATTGTGGGCGGGAAGCTGACGACTTCGCGCCATATGGCTGAACAGACGGTGGATGCCGCCGCAAAAGTTCTGGGTGATCGCCGTCGCTGCACCACGAAGAAGGCATTTCTGCTGGGTGCTGCCGGTTATGATGCGCAGGCAATCGTGGCTTCCGGCGGCATGGAAGCGCATCTGGGCGAACGTTACGGTACGGAATCGCGCTTTGTCAGCGATCTGATGGCCGCTCGTCCTGAACTGGCTGAACCGGTTGTGGAAGGACTGCCCTATACCAGTGGCGAAGTCGTCTACGCCGCCCGGCACGAACTTGCCCGGACCATCGATGATGTGCTGTCGCGTCGTATGCGTGCCCGTCTGATGGCGCGCGATGCTTCCGCCCGTGCCGCCGCCAAGGTGGGCGCTTTGCTGGGTGAGGAACTTGGTCTCCCCCAAACCGAAATCGACCGTCAGGTCGCCGCTTATGTGGCTGCGACCGAAAAAGAAAAATCCATTCTCACAGGAGCGAACTGAACATGATCAGCAAGGAAGCCATCAAGCGCGGTTATAATCGCGGAAATTATGTCGTTGGCGCCCCGACCCAGCCGCATTATGCCGGCAGCATCAAAGAAATCGGCACCGAGGCCGAACTGGCACAGGACGCCGTTTCAGTGGACGCTGCTCTCGTCGAGAAGCTGCAGGGCGTTGCAGACGAAGTTCTGACGGCGCGCGAAGATGTCGTCGTGAACACCCGCGACTGGTGGGCGCGCACGATGGTTGCGGAAACGGGCGGAAAGCCCGCAACTGTTGACGGCGTATTCGTTCGCGTTTCGACTGTGGAACAGGTTCAGGCCGTCATGCGCCTTGCGCATGAAGCCAAGGTTCCGGTCACGGTTTCTGCCGGGCGCTCCAACGTTACGGGCGCGGCACTGCCGTTGCGCGGCGGTATCGTGCTCGACGTCTGCAATCTCAACCGTCTTGTGGGCTTCGATGCCGACAGCCAGATCGTTGAGGTTGAAGCTGGCATGTTCGGCGATATTTTCGAGGAAACCATTCAGCGCGACTATGGCATGACCATGGGGCACTGGCCGTCTTCATACGGTATCAGCACTGTCGGAGGCTGGATCGCCTGCCGCGGGGCTGGCCAGCTTTCGACGCGTTACGGCAAGATCGAAGACATGGTCTACGGCATGGAAGTCGTGCTGGCCGATGGTTCGCTGGTTACGGTTGGAAATTATGCCCGCGCAGCAATCGGGCCCGATCTGCAGCAGATCTTCATCGGTTCGGAAGGCACGCTCGGCATCATTGTGAAGGCACGCTTTAAACTGCATCGCCTGCCGGATTATGCCCGCGCTATCGCCTATGGCTTCAAGAGCTTTGCCATTGGTCTGGAAGCCTGCCGCCGTATTATGCAGGGCGGTGCCAATCCCGCAGCGCTGCGTCTCTACGACGAGCTGGAAAGCGGTGTGCAGTTCGGCCTGCCGGAAAGCAATGTGCTGCTGATCGCCGATGAAGGCGCGCAGGAAATGGTCGATGCCGTGATGGCGATCAGCGAAAAGGTGTGCGCCGAACTTGGTGACAAGCTCGATGGCGATGCGATCTTCGAGAAGTGGCTCGATACGCGTTATCTGACCGGCAAGAGCGCCGAGGGCTTCAAGCGCAGCCCGGGCTTTGTTGCCGATACGCTGGAAATGACGGGTTGCTGGCGCGATCTGCCTGCGATCTACGACGAGGTCGTCGCTGCGATCAACGCAGTGCCGGGTACGCTGGCCGGTTCGGCGCACCAGTCGCATGCCTATGTCGATGGCGCCTGCCTTTATTTCTCGCTGCGTGGCGACGTGGAAGTGGAAAAGCGCGCTGAGTGGTATCGTGCTGCTTGGGATGCTGCCAATGCCGTTCTAATCAAGTATGGTGCAGCATTGAGCCATCATCACGGCGTCGGACTGCTCCGTGCGCCTTACATGAAGGACGCTCTCGGATCGGCATTTCCGCTGCTGGAAACGGTGAAGAAGGCGCTCGATCCGGATAACCTGCTTAACCCCGGCAAGCTCGGACTTTCGCTCGACATGCCAAGAGACGGAAAATGATGGAATGACTTTGGACAGAACGATCGGTGAGCGGCTTTTGCGGGCGCCTGTCATGGCAACGCTCTACGGCGTGGACAATCTTCAGGCATTTCTGGACAGCAAGGCGGAAGTGGGCATCGTCGCCAACATTGCCTTGCGCCATGTGGCTGAAGTGCTGAACGCGCTCAAGAAAAGCAACAAGCTGATCGTTCTGAACATCGACAGTTGCGAGGGTCTGTCACAGGACAAGGGAGCCATCGAATTCCTTGCCGAGATAGGCATTTCGGTTCTGCTGTCGACCCGCGTTCCAACAATCCAGAAGGCCGCGCAATGCGGCCTTCTGACCATGCAGAAAGTCTTTGTGACCGACCGTTCGACATGGCCCCGCAGCCTCAAGGCTATTTCGCAAAGCGCACCCAATCTGGTGCAGATCATGCCATCGCCGATGCTGGGCTATCTCTCGGTGGAGGATAAGCGCCGCCTGCCGCCTGTCGTGGCTTCCGGCTTTATTTGCAACGAAGCGGATGTCGGCACTGCCATGACACAAGGCGCAATCGCTGTTTCCTCAAGCAACAAGTCGCTCTGGAATTATTCGGGTGCTTCGGCCTTGCGCGGGAAGGGAAAAAGCTAGAGCGCATCCCGAAAAGTGCGAAGCGGTTTTCGGATGAGATACGCGTAAAAGCAAACAGATAGAGCATTTCCAACGATCCAATCAAAACAGGAAATGCTCTAGATTAGGCTTTCTCCCAAGTCTTGGCAGGAAAATCCCGTGCAGCTTAAATTTTCGCGATCGGCATTGTGTTTTACATTGATAGTTCTGGCGCTTCTCGCTCTGCTGGCGACAATGGGTGCGGGACTGGGCTGGATCAGAAGCTTTCTCGGGGATGTGGTCGCCGTCATCTTTGTCTATGCGGTGCTTAGAACCTTCATTGACGGAAACCGCCTGCTGCTTGTTTTGATCGCGTTTCTGACCGGGGTGGCGGTGGAATTCGGCCAATATCTCGCAATGCAGTTCGATATCGTGATCGGAAACCCGGCTCTGCGTATTATCCTTGGGGCCACGCCGGATTGGCTGGATGTTCTGGCCTATGCGATAGGAGCCGGAATCGTCGTCGTGTATCTGTTGGCGCGACGGCAGGCCGAGACAGCAAGCTAATTTATCCAATTTGTTGCACGACCTTGTTTTGAACAAGATGTGCACCTATATGACTGTCATAGGCATTGCTTAAGAGCGCTGGAACGCGTCTGTTGCTCGCAATTGCCTTCATCGCTTGATGCTTTTGACCACGGATGTACTGGCACTGGTAGAAAAGCGATGATCAGGAAGGTCGGTGCGTTTTCGCCCCGGCCTTTTTTGTTGTCTGCGGTTTCGCGAGAATAAAGCTGAACGGCCTGATTCAATGTTTCAGCAGGCCGTTCTGTTTAGAATTAGAGCGCATCCCGAAAAGTGTGAAACGGTTTTCGGACAAGATGCGCGTTAAGACAACGGATTAGAGCGCCGATCTGATTCAATCAGATCGAAACGCGCTCTAAGCAGCGAGTGCTTCGTCTTCCGAAGTCGGGACTTCGGAAATCGTCTTCAGGACCTGCGAAGCGATCTGATACGGGCAGCCCTGCGAGTTCGGGCGACGATCTTCCAGATAACCGCGATATCCATCCCTGACGAAAGCGTGTGGAACGCGGATCGAAGCGCCACGGTCGGCAACGCCGTAGGAGAACTTGTTCCACGGGGCGGTTTCATGCTTGCCGGTCAGGCGCATGTGGTTGTCCGGGCCGTAAACGTCGATATGGTCCTGCAAGTTCTTGTCGAACTGCGCCATGAGCGCTTCGAAATAGTCCTTGCCACCCACTTCACGCATATGTTTGGTCGAGAAATTGCAGTGCATGCCCGAGCCGTTCCAATCGGTATCGCCGAGCGGCTTGCAATGGAACTCAATATCGATTTCATACTGTTCGCAAAGGCGAAGCAGGAGATAGCGGGCCATCCAGATCTGGTCGGCGGCGTTCTTGGAGCCCTTGCCGAAAATCTGGAATTCCCACTGGCCCTTGGCCACTTCCGCATTGATGCCTTCGTGATTGATGCCTGCATCGAGGCAGAGATCGAGATGTTCCTCGACGATCTTGCGCGCGATGGAGCCGATATTCTTGTAGCCGACGCCGGTGTAATATGGACCCTGCGGGGCAGGGAAGCCCTGTTCCGGGAAGCCGAGCGGGCGACCATCCTTGTAGAAGAAGTATTCCTGCTCGAAACCGAACCATGCATCATCGTCTTCAAGGACGGTCGCGCGGCTGTTGGAAGGATGCGGCGTGACGCCATCCGGCATCATGACTTCGCACATCACGAGAACGCCGTTCTTGCGTGCGGGATCGGGATAGATCGCGACCGGCTTCAAGACGCAATCGGAGCTGCGGCCTTCGGCCTGCATCGTCGATGAGCCGTCGAAGCCCCAGAGCGGCAGTTGCTCAAGCGTGGGGAAAGCGTCGAATTCCTTGATCTGCGTCTTGCCGCGCAGGCCCGCAGCAGGGGTGCATCCATCGAGCCAAATGTATTCGAGCTTGTACTTGGTCATCGCTAGTCTCTCTGTCATCCTCGGTTGATCAATCACCGCAAGTCATGCGGTGTCGCGCGGCTCGGTGTTCGATTTAATAGAAGCAAGGACCGTGCCAGTTTTAATTTTGGCGCATTTTCAAGGCGACAAAGGCAATTGCGATCAAGCGGGCAAGATTTGTGCAATGGAAAGTGCAAAGTGTCTGCTCAAAAAACAGGCAATGGATTACAATTTCATCACGCCTGAAATACAGGCTGCATCATTCCAGTCTCGTGGCCTGTCATGCGGGGGCTGAAAGCCCGGAAATTCAAAGGCATAAAGCAAAATCGAACAGGCGGACAGAATAAGTCGTTGGACGCTCCGGCCACCATTCTTCACCTTGTCCTCAAACAAAAGGGGAGTGACTGATGGCACGTTCGATCAACAGAAAATCGGCTTTTCTGGCAAGCCTAGCGTTCAGTGTTTCGGCAATGACTGTTTTGGCGGCCAATGCGGCGGAAATCACCGTGATGGGTTATCGCGGCGCATTCCAGGACAATTACGTCAAGGCCGTCATCGAACCGTTCCAGAAGGAACATCCCGACATCAAGGTCACTTATTACGGGGTGCAGAATGCAGCGACATCGCTCGGCAATATGCGCGCCCAGAAATCTTCACCCCAGACGGATGCGGTAATCTATGACCTTTCGGTCGCCAAGATTGCCGATGAGGAAGGGCTGGTCGAGAAACTCGATCCGGCGTCGCTCAAAAATTATGCGGATATCGCCGATCTTGGCAAGGAACTCGCTGGCGGCGCAATTCCCATCACATATGACACGCTTTCGCTGCTTTATAATCACGATGCATTTGCGGAAAGTCCACCGGATAGCTGGGAAGCGCTCTGGGACAAGCAGCAAAGCGGCAAGGTCATCATCCCGGCACAGGGCGGCGGCGATATTCAAGCCATCCTGCTTACGATCATCGCGAACCGTCTCGCCGGTGAAGATGATTATACGAAGACCGTGAAACCGGGCGTCGACAAACTGGTGAAGCTCGCGCCTGCCGTGCAGACATGGGAACCGAAGCCCGATGCCTATACGCTGGTTGCAAACGGCACCGCCACGTTATCGATCGGCTATAATGCCCGCGCCCAGTTTTACTTCGACCAGACCGGCGGAAAGCTTCAATCCGTCGGACCGAAGGAAGGCACAGCCGCGCAGGTGAATGTCATCAGCGCGATTGCCAATGGCAAGAACATGGATGCAACCAAGACATTCATCGATTACGCAATAAGCCCCGAGGCGCAGGCCCGCTTCGCCGAGATCATGTTCTATGCGCCATCGAACACGAAAGCGGATGTGAACGACGAAACGAAAAAGCGCATTCCCTACATGGATACGGCTCAACGCGAAAAGCTCATTCCGGTCAACTGGATGACAATCGGTGATATGCGCGACAAGCTGCTCAATCCGTGGCGTCGCCAGATCATTCCGGCTGGTCGTTAAGTCCTACCTCACCCTGAAATTCACGCTTCCGCCCCGTTTCGCCGGGGCGGCAACGACCCCTCACAGGTTTCGATATGGTAGCAGAAAGCTCATTTCTACAGTTGAAGGCGCTCACCAAGCTTTACGGTAACAACTACCGGGCAGTGGACGATCTTCATCTCGATCTGCCGCGCGGAAAACTGCTCGGTCTCCTCGGTCCATCGGGTTGCGGCAAAACGACGACATTGCGCATGATTGCCGGTCTTGCATCGATCTCGGACGGCAACATCCTGATCGATGGCAACGATATTTCGCACAGGCCGCCCCATCAGCGCGACATCGGTCTGGTTTTCCAGAACTACGCGCTGTTCCCGCATATGACCGTGGCCGAAAATGTCGCTTTCGGTCTCGATATGCGCAAGGTCGGCAAGGTCGAAGCAAAGCAGCGCGTCGAAGAGGCGCTCGAGATGGTGCGGCTTCCCGGCTACGGCTCGCGCAAGCCGAAAGAAATGTCCGGTGGCCAGCAGCAGCGCGTGGCGCTGGCACGCGCGCTGGTCATCCGCCCGCGTATTCTTCTGCTCGACGAGCCTCTGTCCAATCTGGACGCGAAGCTGCGTGACGACATGCGGATCGAAATCCGCGAGATTCAGAAACGCCTCGATATCACGACGGTTTTCGTCACGCACGATCAGGTCGAAGCGCTCACCATGTGCGATGTTGTGGGCGTAATGGATAATGGCAAGCTGGCACAGCTCGGTTCGCCGGAAGAAATTTATGAAAAGCCGTCCTCCCTCTTCGTGGCCAAATTCGTGGGGCGCGCCAACGTCCACAATTGCGAGGTCGTCGACGAAAATGTCTGCCGCCTGGGCAGCGCCACCTATCGCTGCAACACGCATGGAAAGTCACGCGGGGCCGGGCAGATCGCCATTCGCCCGCACCGCATCAACCTGACGCCCAACCGCGATCGCAATCTGGTCAGTGTCGTGACCAACAGCGCGCATGGCGTGGTGGAACGCACAACCTATATCGGCGATATCGTTCAATATGACATCGAGATCGAGGGCGCCTGTCTGAAAGTGGAAGTGCCGACCGCCAGCGAAGGCCACGCATTCCGTACCGGCGACCGGCTATTGTGCGAATGGAAACCGGAAGACATGCTGGTTTTCGGGAGCTGATGTCATGACAGCGATCGCATCGACCGACATCATCCCGGCAAAGTCATCGAGACGCAGACGCTATAGTCTCGTCGCCGTTGCGCTGCTTCTGCCGATGGCCTTGATCAACCTTATCGCCTTCATCGCGCCGGTCGCACATCTGGCGCAGATATCTTTCCTGCAGAGCGAAAGCGGCGGTGTCCTGACGGACCGCTACACGTTCGAAAACTACATCAATTTCTTCACTGACAGTTTCAATTGGGGACTGGTGTTCAACTCGCTCTGGCTGAGCGCGGTCATCACGCTGGCAACGCTTGTCTGCGCCTATCCGATTGCGCTTTTCCTGCACCGTGTTTCGCCGGTCTGGCGCAACTTCCTTTTCGTGGTGACGGTCTCGCCGCTGCTCGTCAGCAGTGTGGTGCGCACCTATGGCTGGATGGTGCTTCTCGGCGATCAGGGGCTCGTCAATGGAGCCTTGATGAACCTCGGCATCATTTCCTCCCCCATCAGGCTCGTCAACAATACGCTCGGCGTATTCATCGGCATGGTGGAAATCCTGATCCCCTACATGGCGCTGTCACTGATTGCCGGTTTCGGGCGTCTGAACGCCTCGCTTGAGGAGGCTGCGGCATCACTCGGCGCTAATGCCTTCACGCGGTTTCGCCGGATCATTCTGCCGCTCACCTTGCCGGGTATCGCACTAGGCTGCCTGCTTTGCTTCGTGCTGGCGATCAGCTCCTTCATCACGCCGAAATTGCTTGGTGGCGGGCGCGTATTCCTGCTGGCGACGGAAATCTACGATCAGGCTGTGATCCAGCTTGAATGGCCGCGTGCCGCCGCAACCTCCGTCATTGTCCTGATCATCTTCGGTCTCGCCTTGATGGTCTATTCCCGCATCGCACGTCGCATCGACTGACTGGCAAAGGAGAAACGAGATGATTGGTTCAACTTCACTGCCATTCCGCGTTCTGGTCGGCTTGCTTTATCTGTTCCTGCTGGCCCCCATTCTGGTGGTCGTGCCGCTATCGTTCAGCAACGACAACTATCTCACTTTCCCGCCGCAAAGCTGGGGCGTGCGGTGGTATGCGGAAATGCTGCATCATGAAATGCTCATTCAGGCGCTCTGGATCAGCCTCGGCATTGCATCGGTCGTCACTGTCCTGTCGCTTCTGGCGGGTATCCCGGCCGCCTATGCGATCCGCCGTTATCAGTTCCGTGGACGCGAAGCGGTGCTGAACCTCTTCACCGCACCGCTGCTTCTGCCGTCCATCGTACTTGGCCTTGCCATTCTGCTGGTCTTCGTGCGGTTGGAACTGCTCGGCACGTTCACCGGTCTGGTCATCGCCCATCTGATCGTGACGACCCCTTACGTCATCCGCATAATGATAACGGCGTTCTCGACCTTGCCGCCATCGGTCGAAGAGGCGGCCACGATGCTGGGCGCATCGCCGTTCACCGTGTTTCGTCGCGTCACCTTGCCGCTGATGATGCCGGGTCTGGTGGCAAGTGCCGCACTGTCCTTCCTCCTGTCCTTCGATGAGGTGGTGATCTCGCTCTTCATCACCGGACCACGCATGACGACGCTGCCGGTGGAAATCTTCAACTATGTCGAAAGCCGTACTGACCCGATGACTGCAGCCATTTCGGTGGTGCTGATCACGGCGACGCTGCTCATCATTTTCGTCATCGAACGCACGCTCGGATTGTCACGCACAATCGGCAAATAACCTCCCAACTGAAAGTGACTGCAAGCATGGAAAATATCGCCCTCTGGATGTCGCAACCGCATTTCAGCTATCTGGAAATTGCCAGGACCTGCGGCTTCTCATCCTTCGTCCTCGAACTCGAACACGGAACCTTCGATCTGTCGACGCTGGACCAGTTTCTGGCTTTCACCAAGGCGCAGGGGCTCTCCACTTTGACCAAGGTGCTGGCGCCGACGCCAGAGGCCATCCAGCAGGCGCTGGACTTCGGATCGGACGGCGTCATCGTTCCGCATATTCTCGGTGTGGACCATGCGCATCAGGTTACGAAGGCCGCAAAATATCCGCTGGTTGGCACGCGCTCTTATACCGGTGGCCGCATTTTCGGCTATGCCCGCCCGGCGACCGATGCCTTCGAAAAAGAGAACAAGCGCACCAAATGCTTCGCCATGATCGAGACGGCAGAAAGTCTCGCCGACGTCGAGAAGATCATTGCGCTCGATACGGTCGACGGTTTGTTTCCCGGCCCGTCGGATCTGGCACTTGCACGCGGTCGGGGAGCCTATGCTTTCAATGATGAAGACAAGGCTGATCTGCGCCGCTGTGCGGCTGCGGCACGCGCTGCCGGGAAGCCATGGATTATGCCCGCCTGGACCGAAGCTGAACGGCGCTTCGCACTGGAAGAGGGGGCGGCGATGCTGGTCGTCGCCACCCAGAACATGACGCTTCGCCAGGGCATGGTTTCGACTGTCAACATGCTGAAGGGCGAAGCCCTGGTTGCCTGATTATTCCTGAACTGAATAGCCACTCATTTGCTGGAGGAAAAAATGAAGATTAGTCTGATCCAAACGAGCCCGCAGACCGACAAGGCAGAAAATCTGCGCATTACGCGGGGATTGATGGAGGACGCCGTACACACGGATTCTCCGGACCTGATCGTGCTGCCCGAATATTTTGAATATTACGGCGGTACTCCGGAAGAAAAGCTCGGCGCAGCCGAGAGTGTTCCCGGCGGTCCTGCCTACAAGATGGCGCAGGATTTTGCCCGCGAGCACAAGGTGTTCGTCCATGCCGGAACCTTGATGGAAAAGGTTCCAAACGAAAAGCGCATCTACAATTCCACCTTCGTCTTCAATCGTGAAGGCAAGGAGATCGCGCATTATCGCAAGATTCATATGTTCGATATCGTTGGGCCGGACGGGACGGCCTATAAGGAATCCGCAACCGTCAAGCCCGGTGAAAATGTCGTCGTCTATGACCTCGACGGGTTCAAGATCGGTTGTGCGATCTGCTACGACATCCGCTTTGCCGAACTTTACCTGGAGCTGGAAAAGGCCGGTGCCGATGTCATCGTTCTTCCCGCAGCATTCACGCTGCAAACCGGCAAGGATCATTGGGAGGTGCTGGCGCGTGCCCGTGCCATCGAAACCCAGACCTATTTTGCCGCCTGTGGCCAGACCGGCAGCACGGTTTCGAACGGCGAACGGCGTCATACCTATGGTCATTCGCTCGTCTGCGATCCGTGGGGGCATGTTGTGGCGCGGGCTTCCGACGGTGTCGGCTTCGTAACGGCCCGCATCGAGCGCGCGCAGATCGAGCGGGTGCGTGCGCTCATTCCCATGGTCAGCCATCGCCGCATCGGCAAGCAGTTGCAGGCCTGCGCTTAGGAGGCGTCATATGTATACGATCAATCCCATGCCGGAGCAGATCCCTGCAGGTGACCTTCAGCTCCTGTCGGGGGTCGAAACGGCCACTGTCGGACACTGGCGCTTCTTTGGTTTCATGCACCGTTCCATCCAGCCGCTCCTCCCGAAGCGCCGTGTGGTCGGCACCGCCGTCACCATCGCCATACCGGGCCCGGATTCCACCCTGCTTCACCACGTAACCGGAATGCTCCGCCCCGGCGATATTCTGGTGGTGGACCGGATGGGCGACGACCGCTATGCGTGCTGGGGCGGCGGTGTGACCATCGCTGCGAAGGCCTCTGGTGCCGTCGCCGGGATCGTGGATGGTCCCTGCACGGACCTGACGGAAATCGAGGATTCCGATTTTCCGATGTGGGCGAGGGGTATCTCGCCCATCACCACGCGGCTCTATGATCTGGGTGGCGGCATCAATATTCCGGTCTCTTGTGGCGGTGTCGTCGTCAATCCCGGCGATGCCATTCTGGCCGATGAGAGCGGCGTTCTGGTCCTGCCGCGTGACGAAGTGAACGCGGTCGCCTCACGCGCGCTGGATATACAGGACAAGGGCAAGGTGCGGGAGGCGTCTGTGAAGACTGGTCTCAAGCTCGGTGACGTGTCCGGTGCGACCAATAAAATTCTCGCCCACGCGGGAAGCTGATCTGATGCGGGCCGGTTTTGACCGGCCCCGATCATTTGTGGGATGGAATATGACTATTTGCTTATTTTCATCCCGCAAGTGTCTTAGAAAGAAAGGACGAATCTGGTTGCCCGGAGCGCAATAAGGGACTTCAAGAAACGCAGGCGCACGGGTGATTGAAATGGGAAGGGACATACCCGTCCATGAATATCCGTTTTCTGGAAACGGTCATCTGGTTGTCGGAACTGCGCAATTTCCGGGCGACGGCAGCTCGCCTCAACATGACGCCGGCAGCAATATCCAATCGTATCGGCGCAATGGAGCAGGAACTGGGTTTTCGGCTCTTCGACCGTGATGCCCGCGACGTCAGCCTGACGGCGGAAGGCGAAGCTTTTGTCGAGGGCGCGCGCGATGTGGTGCGCCGTTATCATGATCTGGTGGAAAGCCTGAGCCCACATAATGGGCTCGAAGGAACGCTGAAGATCGGCATCGTTCCAAGCCTCGCCATGACAATATTGCCGGGCATTCTCGATATTGTCCGGCAACGCTACCCGCAGATCCGCATCTCGATTACAACTTCGTCTTCAAAAGGGATCGTGCAGAAGCTGGAGCAGCGGGAGCTCGATATCGTTTTCGCCATCAGGCCTGAACCGATGCCTAATCTGCGTATCGTCGACATATGCACTTTCGGCATGTTCTGGATATCGCGCAGCGATCAGTTTCCGGGCGGGGCGGAAGATGCGCTGTCACGGGATGAACTGCTTGGCTGCAATCTCATTTCCTATGAGAGCGGTTCCTATAATTATCAGCAGATCATCAATTATTTCACGGAAGAGCGCCTGAAGGACGCGACCGTTCATTATTCCAACTCGCTCACCACGACGATCAACATGATTTCAGCGGGTGTCGGGATTTCCGTTATTCCGCCGGTGGTGATCCAGAAAGAACTGCGGACTGGCGAACTGCAGGTACTGAATACCAATGCCGCTTTTCCGGCGACGAGCTATAGCGCCATTTATCTGGAGAGCGCGGCAACGCGCCTGATCACGCTTGTGGCCAATATTGCCCGTGAAGCCGGACGCAATTTCAGCAGCAACTTCAGCGATAGTCTCGCTTTTCAGGACTAGCGCGCAGCTTCCGTTCAGGCTGGTTTCAATTTGCCTTGAACTTCATCCTCGCAATAGATGCTGATGATTTCTTCGGCGACCAGACGCTGCAATTCCCACAGATTGCGGTCGCGGATGCCTTTTTCTTCCAGATGCTTGACGGTGAGATAGAGATATTCGGCGCAGGAGCCCATATGTCCGCAGGCGCGCGCAAGCAGTCGGGCCACCGATGTCAGCGGCATGTTGTCCGAAAGCCTGTCCCCGCGTGGTCCGGCCCAGAAAACGAGCGCACGCACAGGCCCATCCTCGGTGTCGACCGACACCCAGCGAATGGAATAGGCATCGTCAATCGAACTGATTTCGCGCCGGATCATTCGGCGTAATTGTCCAAGGCGGTCCTCGTCGGACAGCCGGAAAACAATCCCTTTGCAACTGCCGCCCGACCGAAGCGCAAGCATGAGGCCCGGCTGGGCCATCGTCGCGCGCCAGCGCGTCAGCCGGAGGCAGAATGAGCGGTGCCAGCCGCTCGCCGTCCCGGCGCGCGCGGCCACCGCATCGAAATCCGGTTTCCAGATCAGGGAGCCATAGGCAAAAACCCAGAGGGCGTTGTCTCCTGCTTCGTGAAAGAGCTGATCGGCCAGTTCATCGACCTCTTTGTCGGTGATCGGTGTTCTGCCCGGATCGGGACCGCGATCGACCTCAAGCCGAAGGCTCAGCGAAACGAGCTCCTCGGTCAAAGCCATCGGGGAAATATCGGCAGAAGGTATGGCGTATTCAGGCTGATCGTACTTCTCGGTCATTCTTTCACGGTAAAGCATGTTCATGGGGCGTCGCCTCAGATATTCGCATTTTTGCGTATATCATCAAGCTGCCGCAACGATGAAAACAACAATTCCCGATCCCGCAGATGTTCCTCGTAGAGAGACGCGAAAATGGAATTCGTCGTCACATGCGGCTTGGGCGCGGACTGGGCGCGTCGCAGGCTATTGTTGGCCTTGCGCTTGGCGTCTTCGACTTCGGCAAGCAATTCCTGAAGCCTGCCGGAGCTGCCAAACGCGCGAACACCGGCTGCCGGTGCGCCTGGAGCGACTGTATTCGATGTCGAGTGGATCATGGTCTGCATCTCCAATGGCAAGATATAGAGCTGATCGTGGTGTCTGTTTATGATATAATGATGTTATAAAATGTACTAAATTACATTCTTGTGATGTCGTGTTTCAGGCATTGTTTTTGAGGAAAATTCTATTTCTTGCTGACTGGATTTTTAGCACTGTTGGCTCGCTGGAGACGAGGCATTCGATGCCAAAACAATCACTGAGCGAGGAAAATTCGCGCGGCAGCACTGCCCCGGATAGATCCCGGCTGCATCTCCAACATGCCGAAACCTCGGCGCAGTTTGAACGTCAACGCAACCGTCTATTGCGATAGGAAAGCCTCAGCGCTAGCCTGTAAATGTAGAATGATCGGTTTGGACCAAGGTGTGCGATGTCAGAGATAAAAACGCTGGGATCCAAGCGGGTCTATGAAAATCGTTGGATGAAGGTTCGTGAGGACCGGATTGTTTATCCTGACGGCAGCGAAAGCATTTATGGCGTTGTTGAGAAGAACGACGCCGCAATGATTTTCGCTATGGACGACGATGAGGGCGTTTATCTGGTGGAACAATTCCGCTATCCCGTTGGACGCCGTTTCTGGGAACTTCCGCAAGGGGCCTGGCAGGAATTCGAGAACGTCGATCCACTCGCTTTGGCTCACGGAGAGCTTCGGGAGGAAACCGGGCTGACGGCTGCAGAGATGGTCTATCTCGGCGAGACTTATGAAGCCTACGGTTTTGCGGCTAACAAGTGCCACATCTTTGTCGCCACAGGATTGCAGATGGGAAAGCCCAGCCTTGATGCTGAAGAGCAGGGGCTGATCTGCCGCCGCTTCCCTATCGGCGAAGCAATCGAGATGATCCTTCTCGGCGAAATCAAAGATGCCTGTACAATTGCCGCGTTCGGGCTTTTGCGCTTGAAAGGGATTATCTGATGCCTGTTTTATGGCGGCAACCATCGTTCACTGAAATCAGTGAGGAGTTTCCGAAGCAGATATAGGCCGCTATGGCTGGCCCATGATGCTGGCCTGCGATGGTTGGAAAGATGGCACCCAACCAAAGTCAAATCTGGTCAGCCAGTAATAGTCGCATCATTTCTTATGAGTCTCGATCCAGGTGATGCCGAAGACGACAGCGCTGACGGCCAGTATCGCTGTTATCTCAATCCAAAAAATCAACTGCATGGCGATGTCCTCCTGCATGGTTAACAAATAACGAACGAAAAGGTTCAGTTATACAGTTCGCGTCGATTGACATCGCGACGTCATGACGTCATGATGTCTTAATGAAAACTGTAGAAGACCATGCTCCGCTCTACGCCAGGGTGGAAACATCGCTGGCGGACGATATTTCATCTGGCCTCTTGCCTACTGGCAGCCAGCTTCCGCCGGAAGAGCGCCTGATCGAACGTTTCGGCGTCAGCCGGACGACTGTTCGCAAGGCTGTCGAGAATATGGTAGCGCGCGGACTTGTTGAAATCCGTCGCGGCAAAGGCACGTTCGTCGCCCAGCCCAAGGTCACTCAGAAATTGACGGAGTTGACCGGTTTCGTCGAAGACATGCAGGCGCTCGGTCGGGCCGCAACGGCGCAACTGCTCGACAAGGAGATCGTGTCGGCCGATGCAGACGTGGCAAAGCAGCTTGCCCTGCCGTTCGGAACTCTGGTCATGCGGATCCGACGCGTTCGGCTTGCTGACGGCGTCGCCATGTCTTTGGATGAAACATACCTGCCGCGTGAAATCGGCGAGAAGATTGTCACGCACGACCTGGACGTCGAACCGATCTTCACATTGCTTGAAGATCGATATGATTTGCCCCTTATCGAAGCGGAGTATCGGTTGGAAGCAATAAGCGCTGCGCCGGACGTTGCTGCAGCCCTCGCGGTTGAACCCGGCAGTGCGGTGTTTCTGATCGAGCGTACCTCCTACACCGAAGGGCACCGGGCGATAGATTACGAAAAACTCCACTATCGCGGCGATCTCATCAGCTTCGTCACTCGCCTGGCCCGGCGACCGCGCGATCGCAAATAGCTCCGGGGGCAAAATGCTGGCTTTATGGTTGTTTATAGCCGCTTTCGGTGCAAGCGCGCTCGGTGGCGTGCTTGGCATGGCAAGCGGCATCTTCATCGTACCGGCGCTCACGCTCTTTTTCGGCGTGGACATTCACGTCGCCATCGGTGCGAGCATCGTTTCGGTCATCGCCTGCTCCTGCGGCAGCGCGGCTCCGCTTTTGAAGCGACGGCTGACCAACATCCGCCTTGCCGTTGTTCTTGAGACGGCCACCACATTCGGCGCACTGACCGGCGTGTTCCTCATCGGTGTTGTTTCGACTTCGCTCCTCTACGGTTTGTTCGCGGCTATTCTGCTGCTTTCGGCAAAACAGATGCTTGTGCGGCGGCGCGAGGAAATCGGTAAAAGCGCGTCCGACGTGACAAGTCTGGCGACAAGCCTGCGCCTGCATTCCAGCTTTCCCGATCACATAACGGGGCAGGATGTGCATTATCGGGTCGGTCACGTTCCGTTGGGCATGGCGCTGATGTACGGGGCGGGACTGGTCTCCGCACTCCTCGGCATAGGCTCAGGCGTTCTCAAAATTCCGGCGATGGACACCGCCTTGAAGTTGCCCATCAAAGTCTCATCCGCCACCTCCAACTTCATGATCGGCGTGACGGCTGCTGCGAGCGCAAGCGCCTATTTTGTGCGTGGCGATATTGATATCGGGATCACGGGTCCGATTGCGCTTGGTTCGGTTATCGGCGCGCTGGTCGGTGCCCGACTGCTCATGAGCCTTCCGGCGGAAAAGCTGCGCATTTTCTTTGTCGTGGTTCTCATCGTGCTTGCTGTTCAGATGCTTTTGAGCGCTTTCGGTATTGAAATCGTTGGAGGTTCGAAATGAAAGCCAACGGAAATGCCGAGCGCCGGGACGAAATCATAGCATCGCTTCTGTGGTATGGCACATGGTTTGCCACTGCCATTATCGCAGTCGGTGTCATCATGACCGTCATCGAGCCGTCGCAGTCGTCAACGCCGCTTTTCATCAGCGGCTACGGCATCGTGAAAGCGGGTATTGCGGTGTTTATCCTCTTGCCGATTTTCCGGGTGATGCTGACGATGTACCTTTTTGTGCGTGAGCGTGATTACGTCTACGCCGTCATTGCCGCCACGGTTCTGCTGATCATCGCAACCGGCATTGTGGTGGATTTTGGCTCATTTTAAGCTCGGAGCATGTTCAGCTTCGAGAAATTGAGATGCGAAATCAAAGGGGGGCGTGACGCCGCGGCAATCGGGCTATCGCGAATATGTGCCGCATTCCGATAGGCACGCGGGGTGAGGCCCGTTTCCTGCAAGAAATAACGATTGAAATTGGACAGATTGTTGTTCCCCCGCGCTTCGCGTATCTCGGTATCCGACAGACAACAGGACGGATGAAACCGCTGCGGTTCCGCCTGCATCCGGGGCGTACTCTTCCAGAGCGGCATTAACTTTTCTCCGCTTCATTCAAACCGATCACCAGTCTCCTTGCTGGCGGCGGCTGGATGCCCTCCGGAGGTAAGTGCGATTTGATAAATATATATTTTGTTGATTTGAAATAATCATATGTATTTCGTCTTATGACGAGAGATGAATTATTTCAAATTTATAATTACATTGATATTATTTCAATATAATTGACAGAATTGATGATATTGCAAAATATGTTCTCTCAGGTCAGTGAGGGAGAGGACAATGGCTCGAATTCCAGGGACGACTGAAGACGATCATATCGTTGGAACAGACAGTGCGGATTATATCGCGACCTATGCTGGGGATGACGTTGTGGACGGCGGAAAAGGCAACGATTTCATCACAACAGGCCTGGGCGACGACCGTATCCGAACAGCAGATGGATTTGACAGAATTGACGGCGGCGGCGGAGACGACCAGTTTTCCATTTTTAATACAGGCGGTGCGATTGCGGGAGGAGCAGGGGCGGATCGCATGATCATCGATCTCTATCTGCGCGATCAGGATATCAGTCTCGGTGCCGGTCATCTCATGATGGGAGACGGGGCTGCCGACCATCTCTATTTCAGCAGTATTGAGCAGCTTGAGCTTCAGTCAGGCAAGGGTAACGACTATCTGGACGCAACTACTTTTGCATTCGTCAAAGCCAGCGGCGGTGCAGGCAATGATGTGATCATATCCGGCGTTGGCGATGATGTGTTGAATGGTGATGCCGGTAACGATCAGCTCTTTGCGGGTGCGGGGCGCGATTCCGTCTGGGGTGGCGATGGCGACGATCTGATCAACGGAGCGGATGGAGACGATTATGTTCTGTCCGGCGGCGCCGGCGAAGATAGGATTTTGGGTGGTGCGGGACGAGATTCGCTCTCTGGTGGCGCCGGAAACGACACATTGTTTGGTGAAACCGGTGATGACGTCATCTACGGCGATGAAGGTGACGATATTCTCGATGGCGGCTCGGGAAACGATACCCTGTCTGGAGGCGATGGTTTCAACGTCATGCGGGGCGGAAGCGGCGACGACTGGTTTTTAGCTACCGGCACCGGTGTGGCGGACGGCGGCGAAGGTTTCGACCATCTCGATGTTAGCCTTGATGGCAGGAGCGCGGCGGTGGATCTCGATCTTTCGACTGGACAAACCCCAACAGGTCTCAGCTTCATGAACATCGAGGAAATAGCTGTCACTGTATCCGGTGCTAACGACAACAGCCTCTATGGTTTTGAGGGTCGTGATATTTTCCAGACGGGTTTTGGCGCTGATTTCCTGTTGGGGCGAGCGGGCGACGATATCCTTAATTCCAATGCCGGAGATGACAGGCTGGATGGAGGTGATGGAAATGACCGTCTGGACGGCGGCGAGGGTGCGGATGAATTGATTGGAGGCACCGGCGCAGATAGTTTCGTATGGGATATCCTGGCACCTGACGGAACAGGCGTTGACACCGTTCGGGATTTTAGCGGGGCGGAGGGCGACGTTCTGGAGTTCTCCTACACCGCCCAGAACAGTACTGGAATCGACGACTTCGACAGTTTTGTAACGGCATCTCGGGACACGGATGCCGGCTTGTTCGTCTCCTTCAACGGGTCGACAGAGTATGGCATTCTGCTCGAGGGTGTGACCCTTTCGGATATCAGCCCGGACAGCGTCGTATTCGGCGACATCTGAAAGAAATAGCTGGTCACACGATGGACGTGGAGGCCAGCATCACGCTTCAGGTTGAAGTATTCAAGCAATATACCGTGATGAATATACGGACCGAACGCTACTGGGCTGGTGTTTCATTCTGCTGGGGCTGTGAAGCCTCGGTCGTTGCAGGATCAGGCTGCTGAGGTGTCGTTGAAGGATCTTCCGCAAGAACCTCATTCGTCTTGGATTTGATTTCTTCTGCCGTCTGCTGGCTAATTAGCCCCTGCGATGCGGCTAAGCCTACGACAATTGCAATGATTGCTCCGACGAGAGCGGCTTTGAGCTTCGGTGACATAGATGGCTCTCCTGCCGATGTATTTTATGTCCCGCCCAATTCGTTGATGTCACTCATACTATATTTGTATGGCGTCGTTCAATACCGGTCTTTTTTCCTTTGATGGTGTTCTACGTTGCTCATGTCGAGCGGCGGAAATACGCGTTCATGACAGGCAAGGCGGTGATAAGCCGCGACCTCTGGTGTGGCGCGGCTATTGCTCATCTTGGCAGTGCGGTCAGCGCACTTCGAGGACTTCGCCGGTGCGACGATCAATGACCACACGCATCTCGTTGTCACGGCGGTCTATTCCCCGGACAATATAGACGTTTCTACGTCTTGAAACGCCATCGACTTCATCCAACCCTTCGCTGCGCGCAATTCTTGCCGCCTGACGTTCGCTGATTTCATCGCGGCTGGGCCGCCGATCCCCGTCAGGATTGACCTGGATACCATTGGGGCCGATTTCAATACTTTGTGCGTGTGCGGGAACGGTTGAAACGAGAGCCGACATAGTTACAGCTACGATTGCCAAAAATTTGTACATGGCACCTATCCATTGTTGGTTTGCGCCCGCCATCGCCAACAACCTGCCAGCCGGTCACCGGTTCCGGTGATGATGGTCAATTCTCCTAACACCGCGAACATCCTGTGATAGCAATCCGCATGTAGCCGGATTGCAGTGCGGTTCATATCACTCATCTCCCTTTAACTTGCCGTCTTGACAGTATTCTATCGCCCGCACTACGCTGCAGTAACACGGCAGAATATTACTGAAGTGAGGGGAGGAATTCATGACTAAAGGTTCCATTTTTACAGGGCTGGGTCGGGTTTCAATTTCACGACGCCAGTTTATAACATCGAGTGCACTGGGCGCAGGCGCTCTGCTTCTACCGTCCTTGCCATCTTTTGCAGCGGACAAACCCAAAGTCGGTCTGGTTATGAAGTCGCTCGCCAACGAGTTCTTCAAGCAGATGCAGGCTGGCGCTGAGGACTATGCCGCCAAAAATACCGACAAGTTCTCATTCGCTGCTGTCGGCATGAAGGATGAGCGGGATTTTGCCGCCCAGGTCGATGCGGTCGAGAATTTTATCACACAGCAGTTCAACGTGATTGTGCTGGCTCCAGCCGATTCCAAAGCCATGGTGACGCCGGTGAAGAAGGCTCTGGAAGCCGGAATCAAGGTCATCAATATTGACGTGGCGCTTGATGAAGAGGCGAAGAAGCAGGCCGGTGTCGATCTTGCCTTTTTCGGTCCTGACAATCGCGAGGGCGCAAAGCTTGCCGGCATGGCGCTCGCCAAGGATCTGGGCAAAGGGGCCAAGGTGGTGATCCTTGAAGGCAACCCGGAAGCCGACAATGCCAAGGAGCGCAAGAAGGGTTTTGATGATGCCGTGGCTGAAGGCGGATTGACACTGCTCGATTCCAAGACAGCGCATTGGGAGACGGAAGAGGCCAACACGCTGATGACTAACTTCCTGACCCAATATCAGGACATTCAGGGTGTGATGGCCGCCAATGATTCCATGGCACTCGGCGTCGTGAAGGCGCTGGATGCTGCCGGAAAATCAGGTCAGATAAAGGTCGTGGGTTTCGACAATATTCCTGCTGTCCAGCCCTTGATCAAGGATGGCAAGATGTTGGCCACCGTCGATCAGTTTGGTGCGCAGATGGCGGCCATGGGCATAGATTACGGCCTTAAGGAATTGGCGGGCGAGAAATTTTCTGGCTGGGTCAAGACGGATATCAAGCTGATCACCGCCCAGGATCTCTGAAATATTGCCAATCATGGAGTGGCGCTCCAAGCGCCGCTCCTCTTCATCCGGCAGGCAGGAACAGACATGCAGTCAGCCGACGCCATTTTGAGGTTGGAAAATGTCGGCAAGACTTTTCCGGGTGTGGTTGCACTGAACGGTATAGCGCTGGAGCTGCAGCGCGGTGAGACGCATATCATCCTAGGCGAAAACGGCGCGGGTAAATCGACCCTCATCAAGCTTCTCGCGGGCATCTATCAGCCCGATACCGGTGAAGTTTTTCTGAATGGCCGTCCCTATAGGCCAAAGACCCCGCACGATGCGCAGGTTCAGGGTATTCGCATCGTTCATCAGGAACTCAACCTGCTTTCGCATCTTTCCATTGCCGAAAATCTGATGCTGGAGAGCCTGCCGAGGCGTTTCGGCATCCTGGATCGAGCAACGCTGAACCGGCGTGCCGATGAGTTGCTGGCCGAGGTTGGCCTGGCGGTCGATCCGCGCATGCCGGTTTCGGAACTGGGTGTTGCGCAAATGCAGTTGGTCGAAATCGCCAAGGCGCTCGGTTATGACAGCAAACTGCTGGTTCTGGACGAGCCGACGGCGACATTGACCCCGCCGGAAATCGAGCGGCTGTTTGCGATCATCAAGCGCCTGAAGGCGAAGGGTGTCACGATCATCTACATTTCCCACCGTCTGCATGAGGTCTTCGAAATTGGCGACCGCGTAACGGTGCTGCGCAACGGGCGTCTGGTCGAGACGCGCGACCTGCAGGGACTGAGTGTGCCGGATCTGGTGCGTATGATGATTGGTCGCGACATCGCGGACGAGTACAGCTTCAACGCCGATATAAAGCTAGGTTCCGTCGCGTTGGAGTTGAAGGGGGTGAAGCGCAACAGCAAGGCCCCACCGGTTTCGTTCTCGGTCCGACAAGGTGAAATTCTGGGTGTTGCCGGTCTGGTCGGGTCGGGTCGTACCGAAGTGATGCGTGCGATCTTCGGCGCCGATCCCAGATCTGCTGGGGAGATCGATGTCGATGGCAGGCCGGTAACGATCCGCGACCCGCGCGATGCTGTGCGCAACGGTCTCGGTTTCCTGACCGAAGACCGCAAAAGCCAGGGCTTGCTGCTGGATATGCCTGTGTACATCAATGCCACGATCACGGATTTGAAAAAAATTTCGCATGGTGGTTTGTTGAACAGCGATGTTGAGAAAACCGCTGTGACCGAGCTTATCGAGCGGCTGCGCGTCAAGACGGCTTCAATCGACACGCCGGTGCGTAATCTCTCCGGCGGCAATCAGCAAAAGGTGGTTCTGGCAAAATGGTTGTTCCGTGGGTCGTCCACACTGATACTGGATGAGCCGACACGTGGGGTCGATGTTGGCGCAAGGCGCGAAATCTATCAGCTTCTGTGGATGCTGGCGGCGAGCCAAAAGGCCATCGTGATGATTTCCTCGGATTTGCCCGAGCTGATCGGCATGTGCCACCGCATCATCGTTTTCTCCAACGGCAAGCTGGTGGGGGAACTGGACCGATCGCAATTTGACCAGGAGCGCATTCTCTCGCTTGCTTATCAGGAGCATGTTCACGCATGACAGAGCCCACTTCCTCACCCACCCGACATCCCGGCGCTGTTGATCGTCAGAAACTGAAGCGCTTTCTGCTGCGTGATGCCGGGGTATTTCTGGCGTTGATCCTGATTACGCTGGTATTTTCCGTCACCGCCCCCTATTTCGCAACGCCGGGCAATGCGCTGAAAATCTTCGTTCAGATCGCCATCAACACAGTCCTTGCGGCGGGCATGACTTTTGTCATCCTGACAGGCGGCATTGACCTTTCAGTCGGCTCGGTTCTCGCATTATGTACGGTCGTGGGCGCTCTTATCATGACGTCCGGTCTGGATCCGGCCTTGTCAATCCCGCTGGCCGTTCTGGCGTGCATTGCCGTTGGCGGGCTTTGCGGGTTCATTAATGGCAAGGTGTCGACCTACTGGAAAATCCCGTCCTTCATCGTGACGCTGGGCATGTTGAATATCGCCGCCGGCGCGGCGCGGGTGGTGTCGAACAATTCCACCATTACCGGTCTTCCGCAGGGCTTCGTCGATTTCGGAAATCTGATTGTCGGCGGGTTCCTGCCGTCGATTTTCCTGATCGCAGTGGCCGTGATTGCTGTTGGATGGTTCGTTTTGCGCTTCACCGTCTTTGGTCGCATGATTTATGCGGTCGGCGCCAATGACGAGGCGGTGCGCTTGTCGGGACACAATCCCGACGCCTACAAGACTGCTGCCTTTGTCATTTCAGGCGTCACTGCGGGCATAGCTGCGATAGTTTATCTCCTGCGCCTGAACATCGGAAGTCCGATTGCAGGGGTCGGCTACGAACTCAATGCGATCGCGGCCGTCATCATCGGTGGGACGAGCCTGTTCGGTGGCAAAGGTTCAATCGTCGGCACGCTGGCTGGTGCCTGTATCCTGCAGGTGCTCGCAACCGGCCTGCAATTGCTCGGCATCGGCGATAATTACAAACCGATCATCATCGGCACAGTGATCATCCTCGCCGTGATCGTCGATACCTATCGTGAGAGGCTATTGCGACGGGTTCGCTGACGGTAAGATAGGAGGAGTAGGTCGGAGCCAGTTGCAGGGGCCATCGATCAGATCGGCGCGTCTCAACTGTTTGTCTTAACGCGCCTCTTGTTCCGAAAACCGTTTCACACTTTTCGGGATGCGCTCTGGAACCCGGCGCATTATGTTTCAAATCGCGCCGGGCGGAAGCTTGCGTTATTTCTTCGAACTGGTGGTCAACGGAACTACGATTTCTTTCCAGAACTTGTCTTCATCGATGTAGTTCTGAATCGCAGCCTTTTGCGTGCCGACCGGTCCCGGTTTTGCTTCTGCATTGCCTCCAATATCATTGTTGGTGAAAGCAAGGCTTCGGCCATAGTCCAGGCCCAACTCTGTATTCACGTCAATATATACACCGCTGACAGGTGCCGCTGCACCGCCCTTCGGGCGAGGGGCGTTGTTCCAGGCCAGAACGATTGACGGATCTATAACATAGGCGGCGGCAAACAAGTCCCATACATTGTCGGGCCCGAATGTGGTTCCGCTCTGCGTCTTGATTTTTTCCTCCCTTGCAAGCCAGAGCTTCTGAATGCCGGGAGGGCTGTTATCGACCATTTTCCGATACAGGTCCTCCGGCATTCCGCCCGTGTGTTCGTTGGCTTCCAGACCGGAGATCACCTGATTGCCATATGCTTTGAAGGATTCGGAGTTCGGATCGCCCCATTTTGCCCGGACACTGATCTTGGCGGCTTCGGGGTCGGCCCACCAGTTGAACTCCGCCGACGCTGACGAATTTCCAGGAACATAGAACGCGCCACCCATATAAACAATTTCAGCGACCTTCGATGGAAAGCTCGGGTCTTTGAGGATGGCCCGCGCAATATTGGTGAGCGGGCCGATTGCTACCAGTTTAATCTGGCCGGGATATTTGTTGACGGTGTCGACGAGGAAGTCCACCGCGTCCTTGTTACCATCCGGGTCGGGATTATCCAGGCCATATACCCGTTTATAGGATGGCGCCTCGCCATATTTGTGCTTATAGACGTCGGACCATTTTGCCGTGGGATCCGCATCGATCTCATTGCCGGCATCCGGTCGCAGATAACCGCCCCAGCCTGTGATAGGACTGATCTGCAATTCGGCTGCCAGAACTTCCGGGTTTGCCCGATTTCCGCGCCAGTTGCGAATGCCGTATCGGCTGCCTTCATAGATGGGCACGTCGGAGCCGAGCGCTTCCAGTTGTCGGACACCTGCGGCCACACCCGCTGGCATGGGCGTATTCCCCGAAACGACAGTCACGCCGAGCAGATCGATGTTGGGGGCCCGCTCCAGCAGGAGCATGGCCGTACCATCATCGAATAGCTCGACCATGTCAGCGTCCAGGATGACTTTCGTGCGAGGCTCCTGCGAAAATGCAACGCTAGATATTGTTAGCGAAAAGGTTAAAGTCCAGGCAAAGATAGACGGCCTGATATCCATTCTGTCCTCCCTTTTTAATGAAACCGTTCCGACGGAACGGAACAAGACGATAGGATATTATGCGGTTTTTCTTGTCAATATGGATGAATACTGACCAGAAGAATGTCGGGATGAAATATCATGCTGCCTATATTCAGGAACTACATTTTAAGTTCTGGCGTGCATCGAGCCGTGCTCGATATTCAGCCCAGCCTCAGTTGTGACGGCTCGGAACGTAATTCGCCGTTCGTCCAGCGGATCGCCGTATCGGGAAGGTCAAGGTCGAAATGGGCGCGGTTCAGAAGTGCGTTCGTTATAACCGCACTCCTCCAAGCCATCAGGCTCAATTGTGGTTCTGCGATGCCATGGGAAAGCCTGCCAGCATTGAGTACAAAAATCCGGCGGTCGACAGACCCGTTCCAATCGAAAGCGAAATCCGCACCGACACGCAAAGACCTGCCTTCGACAACTGACAAGCGATGCTGGATTGCAGAGAGGCATTCAGGCAGTGAAAATTTGTAGCCCGTAGCAAAAGTCAGATGATCTGCGCTGAGCATCTCGATTGTGCCATCGAAACCGTTGCGCATCACAATTGACAGGCTGGCGCCATCCTGCTTGAGGTCGAGAACTTCCCGGTAAGGAAGCAAGGCGGCCTGCATGGCATCACTGCCCAGATGACGCTGCTCATACAGACGCCGATATATGGCTTTGATCGTCGATGCAGAAATGCCGTCACTTGCAAGCTTTTGATGCTCGACGATTGCATGTCGCCGCGGTTCGTCGACGGGATGTGTTGGAGCCCATTGCGAAAAGTGTAAAACGGTTTTCGGACAAGATGTTCGTTCAGACAGGCTGTAAGGGCGCCGATCTGGTTCAATTAGATCGAAACAGGCTGTAACGTATTCAGTTCAGGTTCTGCTTCATGCGCAACAGCCGGAAGGTTGGGACAATGTTTCTGGTCGGAAAAACCGCATTGCGTCGACCCGGTGACGCAATGCGGTTCCCATATCCATCCGTCAGTTCCAACAGGTTCGTGACGGTGTTTGTGCGGAAGACTTACTTCTGCCAGCTCTTGACCAATTCATCGTAATTGACTGTAACCGGCTTTTCCTTCTCGTTTTCTATCTTCAACTGCGGAGCGAGGTTGCCCTTGGAAACGGCATCCTTGTTCCAGTACTCGATGTCGTGTTCCTCGGCGAGTTTCGGTCCGATGTCACCCTGAACCCCTGCACGCTCCAGACGCGCGAGCACCTTTTCCTGTTCCGCACAAAGCGAATCCATCGCCCCCTGCGCCGTTTTCGCGCCTGATGATGCATCGCCGATCGCCTGCCACCAAAGCTGAGCCAGTTTTGGATAGTCAGGGACGTTGGTGCCGGTTGGCGACCACTGTACCCGGGCCGGAGATCGATAGAACTCGACGAGACCGCCGAGCTTGGGTGCCCTGTCCGTAAAGCTCTGGTGATGGATGGACGAGTCACGGATGAAGGTGAGACCCACATGGCTCTTTTTCACATCGACCGTCTTGGACGTCACAAACTGCGCATAGAGCCAGGCAGCCTTGGCGCGGTCATCCGGAGTAGACTTCATCAGTGTCCACGACCCCACGTCCTGATAGCCAAGCTTCATGCCGTCTTTCCAGTAAACACCGTGCGGGGAGGGAGCGACGCGCCATTTGGGCGTTCCGTCCTCGTTCACGACTGGCAGTCCGGGCTTGGCCATGTCTGCGGTGAACGCCGTGTACCAGAATATCTGCTGGGCAATATTGCCCTGCGACGGGACGGGACCGGATTCAGAGAAGGTCATGCCCTGGGCTTCCGCCGGAGCATAGGCCTTGATCCAGTCGAGATATTTCTGAATGGCGTAGACCGAAGCCGGCCCGTTGGTGTCGCCGCCGCGCGCAACGCACGAACCGACCGGACGCGACTGGTCATCGACCTTGATGCCCCATTCATCGACAGGCAGGCCGTTCGGCAAGCCCTTGTCACCGTTACCGGCCATGGAGAGCCAGGCATCGGTGAAGCGCCAGCCGAGTGACGGGTCCTTCTTGCCATAGTCCATATGGCCGTAAACCTTTTTGCCCTCGAGCTCGCGGCCGGTGAAGAATTCGGCGATATCCTCATATGCCGACCAGTTGACCGGAACGCCGAGATCGTAGCCATACTTGGCTTTGAAGTCGGCCTTGTTCTTTTCGTCGTTGAACCAGTCGTAACGGAACCAGTAGAGGTTTGCGAACTGCTGGTCGGGAAGCTGGTAGAGCTTCTTGTCCGGAGCGGTGGTGAACTTGCTGCCGATGAAGTCGTCCAGATCAAGGCCCGGATTGGTAACATCCTTGCCTTCATTGGCCATGAAGTCGGTCAGGTTGCGCACTTGCTGATAGCGCCAGTGTGTGCCGATCAGATCGGAATCGTTGACCCAGCCGTCATAAAGATTCTGGCCGGTTTGCATCTGGGTCTGGATCTTTTCGACGACATCCCCTTCCTGAATGATGTCGTGCGTGACCTTGATGCCGGTGATGGCGGTAAATGCGGGTGCCAGCACTTTCGATTCATAGTCGTGAGTGGTCAGCGATTCCGAAACGACCTTTATATCCATGCCCTGGAAAGGCTTGGCCGCATCGATGAACCACTGCATTTCCTTTTCCTGATCGGCGCGCGACAGGGATGAAAGATCGCCGATTTCCTTTTCGAGAAATTGCTTCGCCTCGTCCATTCCGGCCAAAGCAGAGCCCGTCATTGCCAGCACAATGAGTGCCGTCGTCGTCATTAGATGCCGTCGCATGTTGATCCTCCCAAAGCTTGCGAGTGCATTGCATATCGACTTCCGAGCGCGGTATGTCCCCCGAGCCCACTACTGCATGAAGCGGATTTAATCCGCTCCGGATTTCTCACACGAAGCGGAACACGCCGACGGCGTAGACCACTGAAATGGCAAGAGCCCACCAAAGGTTCGGACCAACCAGTCCAAGCCATGCCAGATTGATGAATGCGCTGCCAAGCAGCGAGATGAACAAACGGTCGCCTCGTGTTGTTTCGAACCGAAGGATGCCGTTGCGCGGCGAACCGCCGGGCGAGGCATATTCCCAAACGCACATGCCCAGCAACAGAAACGCTATGGCGCTGAAAAACGCCGCCGTCTGCCAGGTCCAGGCCATCCAGGAAAAGTCGGGCATATGAAACATTGTCATACCCTCCCCAGGGCGAAGCCCTTGGCGATGTAATTGCGGACAAACCAGATCACCAGCGCGCCGGGTATCAGCGTCAATACACCGGCGGCGGCAAGCAGCCCCCAATCCATGCCCGCAGCGGAAACCGTGCGCGTCATCGTGGCGGCGATAGGCTTTGCGTCTGTCGTCGTGAGCGTGCGCGCAATTAGCAATTCCACCCAAGAGAACATGAAGCAGAAGAAAGCTGCTACGCCGATGCCTGACGCGATCAGGGGCATGAAAATCTTCACGAAGAATTTCGGAAACGAATAGCCGTCGATATAGGCTGTTTCGTCGATTTCTTTCGGTACGCCCGACATGAAGCCTTCCAGAATCCACACTGCCAGCGGCACGTTGAACAGACAATGCGCGAGTGCGACTGCGATATGCGTATCGATGAGCCCGAACGCCGAATAGAGCTGGAAAAACGGCAGGGCGAACACTGCCGGTGGTGCCATACGGTTGGTCAGCAGCCAGAAGAAAAGGTGTTTGTCGCCCAGGAAATTGTAGCGTGAAAAAGCATAAGCCGCAGGTAGCGCTACCGAAACTGAAATCACCATGTTCATGACGACATAGATGATCGAGTTGATATAACCCGAATACCAGGCGGAGTCAGTGAAGATGGCGCGATAGTTCTGCAACGTCGGCTCATGTGGAAAGAGCGTCAGCGACGTCAGGATCTCCTGATTGGTCTTGAAGCTCATATTGATAAGCCAGTAGATCGGGATCAGCAATAACACGATATAGATCGTCGGGATCAACCAGCCGAACCGTGACGTATCGCGTCTGTTCGATCGCTGTTTGATGGTGCTTGCAACCGGCACAATGGCAGGCGCCCCGCCCGCAGAGGTTCCTACAGAAGTTCCGTGTACGGCGTTCATCTCACACCTCCTGATCATGGCTTGTCATGACGGTGTAGAACACCCACGACAGGAGCAAGATAATGAGGAAGTAGATCAGTGACATGGCCGCTGCCGGGCCTAGATCGAATTGCCCCAAGGCCATTTTGACCAGATCGATCGACAGAAATGTCGTCGAGTTGCCCGGCCCGCCGCCGGTCACCACGAAAGGCTCGGTATAGATCATGAAACTATCCATGAACCGGAGCAGAACTGCGATCAGCAGAACGCGCTTCATCTTGGGAAGCTGGATGTAACGAAACACCGAAAAGCGCGAGGCTCCGTCAATTCTCGCGGCCTGATAATAAGCATCGGGGATGGATACGAGGCTCGCATAGCACAGCAACACCACGAGGCTGGTCCAGTGCCACACATCCATAACAATGACCGTTACCCAGGCATCGAACGGATCGTTGACGTAATTGTAATCCAGTCCGAGCCAATTGGCGTAATAGCCGAGCAAGCCGATGTCGCTGCGTCCGAAAACCTGCCAGATCGTGCCGACGACATTCCACGGGATCAGCAAGGGCAATGCCATGGTGACCAGACACACCGGGACCCAGAAGCCCTTTTTGGGCATGTTGAGCGCAATCAGGATACCAAGAGGTATCTGGATGGCCAGGATGATGAATGAAAAAATGAGATTGCGCCCGAGCGCGTCCCAGAAGCGACCGGAGTGAAGAATCTGTTCGAACCAGTCTGTTCCGGCCCAGAAGAACTGGTTGTTACCGAACGTATCCTGCACCGAGTAATTCACCACTGTCATGAGCGGAATGACGGCGGAAAAGGCGACCAGCACCAGCACCGGCAGTACCATGAACCAGGCCTTGTTGTTCCAGCTTTTTTCCACGATCAGCCCTCCATTCTCACGCGCCAGGAATCCGCGAAAATGCCGATTGCCTTCGGATCGAAGGTCACATGCGGATCAGCGGGCACCTCGTCATCCTCGCCGATCACGATGGCCAGTTTCTGCCCCTCGAAGCCCGCCCGCACGATGCGGTAACGTCCGATATCCTCGACCTTGTCGACGCGGATCGGCAGACCTTCACGGACGAGCCTGACAAACTCCGGCCGGATACCCAATTCGACACGTGTTGCATCGCCAATCTGCGGTGCGCCGGGCAGCGGAATGGTTTGTGTACCCACTGTCGCGGTGCGGCCTTCAATCCGGGCCGGCATGAGGTTCATGCCCGGCGAGCCGATGAAATAGCCGACGAATGTGTGCTTCGGACGCTCGAACAATTCCGCCGGGGTGCCGATCTGTACGATTTCCCCGTTGTGCATCACCACGACCTTGTCGGCGAATGTCAGTGCCTCGGTCTGGTCGTGCGTGACATAAACCATCGTGAAACCCGATTGACGGTGCATGCGCTTCAGTTGCGAACGCAACATCCACTTCATGTGCGGATCGATAACTGTCAGCGGTTCGTCAAAAAGAATCGCGTTTACATTCGCGCGTACCAGCCCTCGACCCAGAGAAATCTTCTGCTTCTGATCGGCGGTCAGTCCGCGCGCGCGCCGCGCAGCAATACCGCCGAGGTCCGTCATTTCCAGAATGTCCTTGACGCGACGTTGCACTTCCGGTTCCGGCATACGTCGATTACGCAACGGAAAAGCAAGATTGTCGAAAACAGTCATCGTATCGTAGACGACAGGAAACTGGAAAACCTGCGCAATATTGCGATCCTCGGTAGCAAGTCCGGTCACGTCCTGGCCATCGAAAAGGATACGTCCCTCGGTTGGCTGCAGAAGGCCGGAGATGATGTTGAGCAGAGTTGTCTTGCCGCAGCCGGAAGGGCCGAGCAGCGCATAGGCACTGCCGTCCTCCCACTCATAATTGACCATGTTGAGCGCATATTCGCCTGCAGCCTGTGCCTTCGCATTATAGGCATGGCGGATATGATCGAGAGTGATACGTGCCATCGTCGCGTCCCTATGCCGCCAGATCGACCGTATGGCCGACCGCACGGCCGGATTCGTCGAATGCCATCAGGTGTCGCGTGTCGAGATAGACTTCGATTTCGCGGTCGGGTTCAATGGTCTGGATGCCATGCGCCAGCATGACCCACCGGTCTCCTTCGTAATCGAGATGGATGAAGCTCTCCGATCCGGCGATTTCGGACACCAGCGTACGTGCCCGAATGGGAACGGTTGTGTTCTCGGTTGGGCGAACAAGCAGGTGATGCGGCTGAAAGGCGATGGTCAGTGGACCGTCGCTTATACTGGCCAACTGGCCCGGCACGGGAAGGGCAGGGCGATCAGCCCGCAGGAAACGGTCGCCTGCCTTGACCATGCGCGCCGTGTTTAACGGTGGGTCGGCAAATGTGCGCGCTGTGATGAGGTCGAGAGGGCGGCGATAAACGTCGATTGTACGGCCAAACTGGGTGATGCGGCCTTGCGAGAGCGCAGCCGTATTGCCGCCGAGCAGCAGGGCTTCCGAAGGTTCGGTCGTTGCATAGACGAAGATCGCGCCGGATTCGGCAAAGATGCGCGGCAATTCTTCGCGTAATTCCTCACGCAGCTTGTAGTCGAGATTAGCCAGCGGTTCGTCGAGCAGAACCAGATTGGCCTTTTTCACGATGGCCCGGGCAATCGCCGTGCGCTGTTGCTGGCCGCCGGAAAGGTTGAGCGGTGTGCGATCCAGATAAGGCGACAGCTTGAGAAGGTCTGCGGCCTTGCGAACCTCGCTGTCGATTTCCGACTGTGCCGTGCCGGCAATGCGCATCGGCGAGGCTATATTCTCATAGACGGTCAAGGCCGGGTAATTGATGAACTGCTGATAGACCATCGCCACATTGCGCTTCTGCACGGGCATGCCGGTAACATCCTGCCCGTCGAACAGGATCGAGCCCTCGCTTGGCTTGTCCAGTCCCGCCATCAGACGCATCAGTGAAGTCTTGCCGGACAAGGTGGGGCCGAGCAGGACATTCAGGCTCCCGCGTGGAAGAATGAGGCTTGTGGGATGGATATGAGTCTCTCCTCCCACTATTTTTGTGATATTTCGCAATTCCAGCATATGTCCCGAGGCCTCCTCCAACCGTCGGAATTATTGCGCTTATTGGCAAATCCCCTCAATATGGACTTCCAGGGATTGTGCCTTACCCTTTATGAGCAACTTGCTCGGTCTGCGTCTTCCCAACAATTTATGTTTTGCGGCCAGTTTCGTCACGTGTTCAAGAAGCGCGCGTGCTTCAACCTTGGTGAGGGTGTTGACACACCGGTGTTTCCCCAAAGACCCTGTCCAACATACCACAGCACAGCACCAAGCGCTCAACAAGCGCGAGCCTTCACGTGAGGCAGCACGACAAGCAGTGGCATCTTCTGTGTTTGAACAATTTCGGTTGGGCTTATTTTGATAAGCAGACAGTTCGCAATTTTGACGATAGCGCAGAGCGCCATCATTGCCTCTAATAGGCATGAGCGGCGGGCCGGCGTCAAAACATTTCGCGTCGGTCAGAGCACTGACGTAGCCCCGTTTGACTGCAGTTCTCGCGATATCCCGAAAGTTGATATCGCTATTATTTGAAAAGAGGGCACGCGCATTCGCAACTGACATGTTCCTCCGCTCGATCACACGTTCAGCCTTTGCTGGTGTGAAAGTGAATTAATGAAAATCGAAAACAAAAGGAAAGTCAAATGAAGATAATTGTTTCAATTGCGAAACCTGTTCAGCCGCTGATTAAACGCCTTCTGCATGGGATGATCAGATGAAACGATGGTGCTCGTTCGTCTTGAGCGGCGTGGGTTGGTTGGCCGAGGCAAATGGCAAAATAACGAGGCGATATGAACCGCGTTGCTTCAATCACTCAAGGGAACACTGTGTATCGTCAGGATAGGGCCGGAGTTGCCTGGGGATCAACTCCAAGCCTTCGAAGCAGCCTTCCTGCTCAATGAAGGATGAATGAGCAAGAGGCTGCACCGAAGGTAGCAGGGCGCGGTAGCACGCCCCCGTCATTAGAGCACGTTTCTATCTGATTAAATCAGATCGACGCTCTCAGTATTTGTTCTAACATGCATCTTGTTCCGAAAACCGTTTCACACTTTTCGGGATGCGCTCTAATAGTGCCCCCGCCTCACACGTGGCCCACTGTAATAGTGGTGTCTGTGATGGTTACGCCAAGTATTGTGCCTGTAATGGCGGTGTGAATGCCAGCGCGGTCCACGATAATGGCGGTTATGCGAACGCCAATGGTTTCGCTTGTAATGATGCTGTTTTTTCCAGTGTTTCCGTGAATGATGGCCCCGATGGTCCCGGACCTGTTCGACATTCGAACTCACGTCTGGCTTTGCGACATTGAGCGTTGGTGCCGCGTTTGCTGCGCCCGCTCCGATCAGCATTCCGACACCGAGAACACCGGCGATCAGTCCTTTAATTAGGTTCATTCTGCGTACTCCTTTCAAGTTCGCATCCTGAAACCTGGCGTATGAACTCAGGATGAACAGGGAAATCAGGAAAGATTTGGCTCTGTAACATGCTACTTCTCCAGCCATGAACCTCTCCGGACTGGCACCTTTGCGATTCAAGGACTACCTATAAGAATGAGATCATAACTAGCTAATTCGTAAGGGAGAAACATGCTTAGATCCAGCGTCGTTGGAACCATTCTGCTGCTGCTTCCCGTGTTCCCAGCCGCAGCAAACGACGCGCAATTGGTCGCCGATATGGCTTCCAAGTGCTGGAAGTTGCCCGAGGACATGGACTATCAACGAGCGTCCGCAACTTTCGAGGTTACGTATAATGCCGAGGGCGAGCTGGTGCGCATCGTGACTGTCGAGTATCAGCCAGTTCGGCGCGCAGGTCGAGAATTTGCAATCAGCGCCCAACAGGCGTTGAATGAATGTGCGGACAAAACGCCTGTTAAGTCCCGGACGATCCGGGTAGTAATGCGATACACAGCATCCGCATCGGATGGACCGTTGATCATGAAGAAGCCCCTCCGCTAACCAGACAACACGGCTTGCTTGTCCCTCACATTGCCTGATTGCCTGTAATAGCGATCATGTGGAGGACATCGTCGGCGGAGCAGCCGCGCGAGAGGTCGTTTGCGGGTTTGGCGAGGCCCTGGAGCACGGGGCCGATGGCCTGTGCTCCCCCGATGCGCTGGGCAATCTTGTAGCCGATATTGGCGGCTTCCAGATTGGGGAAGACGAAGACATTGGCGTTGCCCTTCAGCGGTGAACCCGGTGATTTGGCATGGCTGATTGCCTCCACGAAAGCGGTGTCGAACTGCAGTTCACCGTCGATGCACAGATCGGGTTTGCGGTCCCGCACCGTGCGGGTTGCCTGAACGACCTTCGACACGCGTTCATGCGCGGCGCTGCCGCCGGTGGAGAAGGACAGCATGGCAACGGCTGCGTCCTTTTCGGTCAGCTGGCGGTATGAATCTGCCGATTGGATGGCGATATCGGCAAGCTGGGCGGAATCCGGTTCCACCACGAGGCCACAGTCGGCAAAGACGAAAGCGCCTTTCTTTTGATGGTGCGACTGGCACAGCAGCATCAGGAAGAAGCTCGAGACGAGGGAAGCGCCTTCGGCCTTGCCGATGATCTGCAGGGCGTGGCGCACCACATCGGCTGTCGTCGCTACCGCGCCGGCGACCGTTCCGTCCGCATCGCCTTCCCGCACCATCATGGCGGCAAAGCCGAGCGGCGTCTTCACCATTGCCGCGGCCTGTTCTTCGGTCATGCCCTTGGCCTGACGCAGCCGGTAAAGTTTTTGCGCGTAATCCGCGCTTCTGTCCGATGTTTTGGGATCGATGATCGCGATCTTTGAACCGTCGATCTGTCCGCCGATGATGCTTTGCGACCCCAGCAGCGTGATGCGGGCAATGGCTTCTTGTTCGGCACGCAGCGCCGCATCGATGATACGCGGGTCCTCGCCCTCGGCCAGCACGATGTGACGTGGCTTCAAACGCGCTTTCTCAAAAATCTTTTCCAACGGCAGCATGGATGTATGTTTCTCTGGAATGGCCGGGAGATTTGTCCTCCCGGCCTGATCACTGACGGACTGGTTCAGACAGGCATTTGCTGGCGCATGTCGGCCTTGTCGATACCGGCCACGGTGACGGGTTTCTTCATCGCATCGCGGCGGAAAGGTTCGCCCAGCTCCTGATTGAGCACCACCTCGATGAAGGTGGTCACGCCCTTGGCCTGATCGTCGATTGCCGTCTGCAAGGCCTCGGTGAGCGCCTGCTGGCTATCGACAGTCACCCCCTTGAGACCGCAGCCATCCGCCACCTTGGCGTAGCTCAGATTGGGGTTGAGCTCGGTTCCCACGAAGTTGTTGTCGTACCACAGCGTCGTGTTGCGCTTTTCGGCACCCCACTGATAGTTGCGGAAGATGACCATGGTGATCGCAGGCCAGCCCTTGCGGCCGATGGAGGTCATCTCGTTCATGGAGATGCCGAACGCCCCGTCACCGGCAAAGCCGACCACCGGCGTGTCGGGCTGGCCGATCTTGGCGCCGACGATGGACGGGAAGCCGTAACCGCAGGGACCGAACATGCCGGGCGCCAGATATTTGCGCCCATGCTCGAAGCTTGGATAGGCGTTGCCGATAGCGCAGTTATTGCCGATATCGGTGGACATGATGGCGTTCTTCGGCATGCCGGCCTGAATGGCGCGCCATGCCTGTCGCGGCGACATGCGTTCCTTCTCGCGTTCACGTGCACCGGCATTCCAATGTGTACCCGGATCGTCATCCTCGTGATCCATCGATGAAAGCTGCTGCAGCCAGGCGGATTTGCGCTGATGGATGAGCTGCTTGCGCTCGTCGCGACCGGCATTGCCCGCATTGGCGCCCAACTGGTCGAGGATCTGCTGCGCGACCTGCTTGGCATCGCCGCAAATGCCGACCGTGATCTTCTTGGTGAGGCCGATGCGATCCGGATTGATGTCGATCTGGATGATCTTGGCGTCCTTCGGCCAGTAGTCGATGCCATAGCCGGGCAGCGTCGAAAACGGATTGAGGCGGGTGCCGAGCGCCAGAACCACATCGGCTTTGGCGATCAGTTCCATCGCGGCCTTGGAGCCATTATAGCCGAGCGGACCTGCGGCAAGCGGATGGGTGCCGGGAAAGGCATCATTGTGCTGGTAGCCGCAGCAGACCGGTGCATCGAGCCTTTCGGCAAGTGCGATGGATTGCGATATCGCGTCGCCGATGACGACGCCGGCGCCATTGAGGATAACCGGGAACTTTGCTTCCGTCAGAAGCTTTGCAGCCTCGGCAATGGCATCGCGCCCGCCGCTGGGGCGTTCCAGTCGCACGATCTGCGGCAGATCGACATCGATGACCTGGGTCCAGAAATCGCGCGGAACATTGATCTGCGCCGGTGCGCAACCGCGCCAAGCCTTCTCGATCACCCGGTTCAGTACTTCGGGAATGCGGGTCGCATCACGCACTTCTTCCTGATAGCAGACCATATCCTCGAACAGCGCCATCTGTTCCACTTCCTGAAAGCCGCCCTGACCAATGGTCTTGTTGGCAGCCTGCGGCGTGACCAGCAGCATCGGCGTGTGGTTCCAGTAGGCCGTCTTGATTGCGGTGACGAAGCCGGTCACGCCCGGACCGTTCTGGGCAATCGCCATGCCCATCTTGCCGGTCACCCGCGTATAGCCGTCACAGATCAACGCCGCATTGGTCTCATGCGCGCAATCCCAAAACGTAATGCCTGCCTTCGGAAACAGATCCGAAACCGGCATCATCGCAGAACCGATGATCCCGAATGCATGCTCTATCCCATGCATCTGCAGAACCTTAACAAACGCTTCTTCCGTCGTCATTTTCATGGCAGTGAATTCTCCTAAGCTACTTTTTCATAGGTTGGCGCGGTGGCGTTCTGTGCCGTTAACGCGTTTTTCCTGTCTTCAAGGACCATCTGGGCGAGTTTTGCGCCGATCATCATCGCTGGTGCATTTGTATTGCCGGAGACGATTTCCGGCATGATCGAACAGTCTGCGACACGCAGACCTTCAATGCCGCGCACACGCAGCCGGTGGTCGACAACAGAGCGTTCATCGACACCCATCCGGCAGGTGCCGGTCGGATGATAGATCGTGGTGGAATTGCTTCGTGCCCAATCAAGCAATTCGTCATCGCCGTCGAGATCAGCTGTCGGTCGGAATTCCTGCGCAATTGCAGACTTGAGAGGTTCAGTCCGGGCAATGCTGCGTGCGATGCGAATTCCCTCGACCAATGTCTGCTGGTCGTTTCTTGTCGCCAGATAATTGGGTTGAATGACTGGATGATCGAACGGGTTGCTCGAACGCAAGGCGACAGTTCCACGGCTTTCCGGCCGTAACTGGCACACAGATTGGGTGAAGGCAGAGAAAGGGTGCACACCTTCGCCGGGGCTGTCTGCCGACCATGGCTGGATGTGAAACTGAATATCCGGCGTGGCAAGTTCAGGTCGCGTCTTGACAAATCCGAAGACCAGACTGGCGGCCATCGTCATGGGGCCGGTTCTAAACAGCGCATATTCAAGACCAATGGCAGCCTTCTTGAAAAGACTGCGAACTTCGTCATTGAGTGTCGGCTCGTTGCATTTGAAAACCAGTCGAGCCTGCAGATGATCCTGCAGGTTCTGGCCCACTTCCGGCGCGTCGCGATGGACAGAAATGCCGTGAGCGGCCAGTTGTTCGGCTGGGCCTATGCCAGACAGCATGAGTATCTGCGGTGAGCCGATTGCTCCCGCGCACAAGATGACCTCACGTCTGGCATGAATCGTGCGGCGGGTGCCGTCTGGACGCTGATACTCTACGCCCGTCGCGCGGCTGTTCTGGATGACGACACGCATGATATGGGCATCGGTTTCGACGGTCAGGTTCTCTCGATGACGGATCGGGCGCAAAAATGCGGCTGCAGAAGAACATCTGCGTCCTTTGTGCATGGTCAGCTGAAAATGCCCCACGCCCTCCTGCGTTGCCCCATTATAATCGGGGTTGTAATTGTAGCCATTCGCGCGGGCTGCATCGATCCACTTTTCGCAGATTGCCCGCTTCAGGCGCGGGTCCGACACCTGCAGCTCACCTGTGGTGCCACGGTCTGCGGCGGCCGGGCGATGAAACGTTTCGAAACTCTCGAAAATGGGCCCCACATCCTGCCAGGACCAGCCGGAATTGCCGAACTGTGCCCAGCGATCATAGTCCTCTTTCTGGCCGCGGACGTAAAGCAAACCGTTGAGCGAAGACGAGCCGCCGAGCACCTTGCCCCGAGGCCAGTTCAGGCTGCGTCCGTTTAATCCTGAATCCGGTTCTGTCTGATAACACCAGTCATAGTTGGGGTCGTGCATCGTGCGAAAATAGCCAACCGGAACGTGAATCCATGGATTGCTATCCTTGCGGCCGGCTTCCAGCAGGTGAACGGTAACCGAAGGGTCCGCACTGATCCTGTTGGCCGCGATGCAGCCAGCCGAGCCAGCCCCAACTATGATGTAATCTGCTACTTCATTCATAAAGCACTTCCTCCTGACAGGATCCGTATCGCACGATGGAAACGGATCCCTGTCTTGCTGCCACTGCAGCCTGCTGGTTCCGCTAGAGCCGTTTTCGCCTGCGCTCGATTGCGACAGCGGATGCCAACGAAATTGCGGCCGCAAAAACCACGTAGACACATACCCAGAAAGGATCGTTGTTATTGATGGACATCAGATAGGTGGCGATCATCGGTGTCAGACCGGAAGCGATGATGCCCGAGAACTGATAGACGAAGGATATGCCCGTATATCTCACCGTCGGATCGAACAGGTCTGCAAACAGGGCCGCTTCCGGCCCGTAGCACATCGGATAGATGATGCCGAAGGGTAGTACGACACCCAGAATGATCAGCACGGGCTCTCCGGTCGACATGAGCCAGAAAGCCGGAAAAACGCTCAAGCCTAACAGCAATGATCCCCACGCATAGGTAACAGGTCGCCCGATCCGGTCCGACAGGCGTCCGAACAGCGGAATGAATACGATCATGACCACGGCGGCGGCGCAGACCGTCCACAATGCTGCCGTACGATCAAGCCCGGCAAAACGGGTCAGATACAGGATCGAGAAAACGGCAAAGATATTGAAGAAAACGCCGTCGATATAACGGGCACCCATGCCGAGAATGACGTTACCCGGATAGCGTTTGATCATGGTGGTAAAGGGCAAGCCCTGGTCTTGGTTACGAGACGCGGCCTTGGCCTTTTCGAACTCGGGGCTTTCTTGGATGTTCGAACGGACCCAAGTCCCTAGGAACACCAGAACGATTGACCCGATGAAGGCTGCGCGCCAGCCCCATGCCATGAACTGGTCGTCAGGTAGAAGTGACAGGAGCGCCATGACGCCTGACGACAGGAACAATCCAAGGGACAGGCCGATCTGTGGCAGGGAAGCGTAGAAACCACGCTTGTCCTTGGGCGCATATTCGTAAGCCATCAGTACTGCGCCGCCCCATTCGCCTCCAATACCAATGCCTTGAAGTATGCGAAGGAACAAAAGCGCCACGGGTGCCATCAGGCCGATGGTTTGATAGCCGGGCAAAAGTCCGATGGCGACGGTAGCACCGCCCATCATCAGCAAGCTGACGATCAGCATTGCCTTCCGGCCGATAAGGTCGCCGAAATGACCGAAAACAAGCCCGCCCAATGGTCGGGCGACAAAACCTACCGCAAAGGTCGCGTAGGCCAGCATGACAGAAACGGTTTCGTTCTCCGATGGAAAATAAAGGTGATTGAAGACGATGCCTGCCACCACGCCATAGAGAAAAAAATCATACCACTCGATGGTAGAACCGATCAGGCTGGCAAAGACCACTTTCCTGACATCGTTATTCTGGCTGCTGCTCCTCACAGCATCCACAGTTGTATCCGACATGACGCCCTCCTGCGTTTTGACGGTTATGGCCCGATCCACACTCCTCCTGTGGGTCGCGATGTCTTCAGCCTTGGCGCAAAACGAGTGAGAGTCAATTGTTTTTTGAGACGTTATGTCTCAAAAAATATCAATACGTTGAAATCGCCGGATATTAAATTCTCTTGGATACGTGTGGCAGGTGAGGTAAACCACGGGAAATCTCAGTGTGACGTAGTGTTTTCATGAAAAATGAATCCAAGAGCCTGATTGCCAGTCCAAGTATAAGAAACCTGCAGATTCTTGAGTTGCTGGGCCGTCAAAGACGAGCAATGACGCCTGCCGAATTCATTGATGAACTCAAACTGCCCAAGCCGACAGTTCATCGCCTGCTTGCCTATCTCGAAGAACAGGGTTTTCTCGCCAAGAACATTGATGGGAAAAGCTATCTGCCCGGGGCTCGCTTCCGCGAGATGGCAATTGGAGCCATGCATGCTTCACTGAGCAGTCTTCCGAGCAGAAATGTTCTGGTCTGGCTTAATCAGCAGATCGGCGAAACATGCAATCTGGCTGTTCCCGACAATGATGCGATGATTTATGTCGATCGCGTCGAAACGCAGTGGCCGCTCCGCATCGCGCTCCATATTGGCTCACGGGTGCCACTCCACGCCACTGCGGCGGGAAAAGTCACGCTCAGCCTGCTTTCGGAGGAAGCGTTCGAACGCTATCTCTTCACCGGAGACAAGCAGTCCTTCACCAACAAAACCATTGTCGACACGACGATGCTTCGCGAGGAAATCGAGCTTGTGAGAGCGCGTGGGTTCGCAACGGATCGGGAAGAGCTCGTCGATGGTATGATTGCTGTTGCGGTGCCGGTCATGGATGCGCGGCACAATTTTTGCGCGACCCTGTCGTTCCATGCGCCAACCCAGCGACTGTCCCTGGAACAGGGGCTTACCCATCTTGATGATCTGCGACAGGCAGCGGAAAAACTCGGCAAGTTTATCTGACTGGCCGCCGTTGTGTCATCTTGTGGAAGATTGACGGGGCAGCAACTGCCCCGTTCCGCTCAGCCCGTTGAGGCAGGCTCTCGTGAAAGAGCGTTCACCCAAACCTTAGATCAATTGTGACGAGAGACGCGCGAGCGTCTGCCTTGGGTCTGCCGGGCAGGGCCTATTTGCGTAATTCGGCTTCGATCTGATCGAGAACCTGATCCTTGCCAATACCAGTCAGGAAGGGCAGGCCCTTGATGACGAGCTTGGTCACCGAAGCCGAGATCGGCGTGGTGGAAACGATGAAATCTACATTGTCGGCCAACGAGGCAACTTCGGTTGCTTTCGCCTGCTGAGCATTGAAGGTAAGCCCGCGCTTTTTCATTTCTTCGGTCACGGTTGCATTCACTGCCGTCGATGTCGCTACACCTGTACCGCAAGCGAAGAGAATTGTTTTTATTCTAGCCATGGTTTCCTCCAATGGTCGTGCATTTAGAGCGCGTTTCGATCTGATTGAATTAGATCGTCTTTATTGCAGCGCGGTTTGAATGTCCTCAAGCGTGCGCGCCGCCTTCAACATGTCGAGTGCATCGGCATCCTGAATGGTCGCCATGATCCGCTGCAAGGTCTCAATCTGTTTGTCCTTGTCATTGATGGCAAGCAGAAAGACATATCCAACAGAAACAGCTTCTTCAGGATCTTCCATATTGGCAAATTCAACTGGCGATTTCAGCGTTGCCAAGGCGATGCCGGCTTTGAGCACATGCTCAGGATCGGTATGCGGCACGGCAACATTCTCGTCGCGCTCAAGCGGCAATCCGGTCGGCATTGACAACTCGCGGCTTATGACGGCATCGGCATAGCTTGGCTTCACATAGCCAAGCTTTTCCAGCTTTCCCGCCAGAATCCGGATGATTTCTTCATTGGTTTTTGCGTCGCTCTGAAGCTCGATCGCTTGAGGGTCGAGAAAATCAATCAGACCAGCAGCCATTCCATTCTCCGTTTAAAGAAGGTCGCACGCCGGTCTCGACGTGCGACTTGTATTTCATGCACCGATCAATGCCACCATTAAGCGGCAATTTCGTCTGCAGGTTCGTCCTCGGCACCTGCAGCGCGTTCCCATGCCTGCGTATTGCGACGATAGAGCATGAAAAGTGCTGCAATAACAACGGCGATCACCGCGATACCAATAGCACCAAGCCACTGGATGGCAGAGATGATGATGTACGGCACCCACAGGAATCCATCGACCACCGAAGTAATCTGCAAGGCGTTTTCAGGCAGCTTGAAGCCCGATGAGACTGCAGCACTGGTGAACAATGGTGCAAGCGCATTGGCGACATAGAAGCCGATTGCCAGCGTGATCGTTCCCACGACAACCATGCGGAACACGTTTCCTTTCAGAAGCGGGGCGGTCATGGCGACGATGAAAGGAATGACGGCAAGATCGGCGAACAGGATCACGCGGTTGCCCGGCAGGATGACCGACAGGATAATCGCAATCGGTACCAGAATGAGCGATGATGAAATCGCAGCCGGGTGTCCGATGAGGATTGCCGAGTCGAGGCCGACGAGAAGCTCGCGGTCACCGGTGCGTTTACGCACGAATTCCTGTGCGGCATCCGAAACTGGCAGCAAGCCTTCCATCAGGATTTTGACCATGCGCGGCAGAAGCAGCATTACGGCTGCAAGCGTCATGCCGGTGCCCAGAACCTTGGCAAGCACCGTGCCGAAGTCACCCGCATTATAGAATGCGATAAGACCGAGTACGAGACCGATGATCAGCCCCATCACAACCGGCTCACCAAAAACCCCAAAGCGGCGTTCGATGGTTTCGGTGTTGATGTTGATCTTGTTGATGCCGGGGATGCGGTCCATGATCCAGTTGAGCACGATCGCGATTGGCAGGATCTGTGCGGAAGCCAGATGTGGCACCGAAACGCCGGGAATGCCATAGAATTGCTGAACAGCGCGCGCCGACCAGTCCGCGAACAGCAGGGACAGAGCGGCAACAAGTGCTGCAACAATAATGCCGTAAGCGATATTATCGGTTGCTGCCACTACCAGCGAACCAACGAAGGCAAAGTGCCAGAAATTCCACACATCGACATTCAGTGTTCGTGTCCAGCGCATTAGCAGAAGCGCTATATTGACCAGAATGCCGACCGGAATAACCCACAGGCCCACCGATGAGCCAAAGGCGATTGCCGCAGCGGAAGGCCAGCCCACGTCAACGATATCGCGCTTGATACCTGTATTGGTGACGATTGCCTGAGCCACTTCACCGATTGAGGTGAACATGAGGCCGAGCACCAGATTAATACCGATGAAAGCTACGCCGATGGTCACGGCCGCTCGGAAGGCTTTGCCCACTTTTGCGCCAAGCACCACTGCGATGATGAAGATCACGATAGGCAACAGAACTGTCGCCCCAAGTGTGTCGACTGCCGTTTTTAGTCCGCTCAGAAATGCGTCCATTTATTTCTCCTCCCCCCGGAACACTCCCAAAGTGCGCCGAGCTAACAGAACGCCATTATTAGCTCGCACGTATCGACGTTTCAAAAAGTGAATTGTGCGAAACGGCAGAACATTTGTATTCTATAGCAAACCAAAGTTGAATAACAAGATGGCATTTAAAGGGTGTATCCGACCGAGCTGAAAATGAACACTGGTATTGACTTAAAAACAAATGTTCATTAATCGGTAGGGTAACAGAGGAGACTGCGAGAATTTTTGCAGGGACGTTCAGGAGGAAACGATGGCAACCAATGTGGCGTTGACGGGTCTGGCGCGTGATATGCAGGCGCGGGCCGATAGTGGGCGACCAATCCGCATCGGACTGATTGGCTCAGGAGAAATGGGCACGGATATCGTCACACGCGTTGCGCATATGCCGGGTATCGAAGTTGGTGCTATCTCCGAGCTGCGTGTTCCCAATGCTCTGAAGGCTGTCGATATTGCCTTTCAGGAAGAAGGCCATGGCCGCGAGGTTTCGACCGCTTCCGATCTGACGGCCGCCATGGAAGCGCATAAAGTTGCCGTAACAGACAACGCCAATCTGATCCTCGAGAACGATCTCATCGATGTTGTGATCGATGCAACGGGTGTTCCGGCTGTCGGTGCCGAGATCGGCCTGCGCGCTATGGAGCACGGCAAACATCTGGTTATGATGAATGTTGAAGCCGATGTGACAATCGGTGCTTATCTGAAAGCGGAAGCCGAGCGTCTTGGAGTCACCTATTCGCTGGGTGCTGGTGATGAGCCGTCATCCTGCATGGAGCTGATCGAGTTCGTAACCGCCATGGGCCACCCGATTGTGGCCGCAGGCAAGGGCAAGAACAATCCGCTCAATATTGATGCGGTCCCTGATCAATATATGGAAGAAGCCACGCGCCGTAACATGAACGTGCGCATGCTGGTGGAATTCGTCGATGGTTCAAAAACCATGGTCGAAATGGCTGCTATTGCGAATGCAACCGGTCTTGTCCCGGATAAGGCCGGCATGCACGGCCCTGCTGCAACACTTGACCAGCTCAACAAGACACTGATCCCTGAAAAGGACGGCGGTGTGTTGTCCAAGATTGGTGTGGTTGATTATTCGATCGGCAAAGGCGTAGCGCCTGGCGTGTTTGTCGTCGCCGACATGTCGCATCCTCGCATTTCCGAGCGCATGGAAGACCTGAAGATGGGCAAGGGTCCATATTTCACGTTCCATCGCCCCTATCACCTGACCTCTCTTGAAGTGCCGCTCACCTGCGCTCGCGTTGTTCTTTACGGCAAGCCGGACATGGTTCCGCTTTCAAAGCCGGTCGCAGAAGTGGCAGCGGTGGCAAAGAAGGACATGCAGCCGGGCGAAAAGCTCGATGCCATTGGCGAATATTGCTACCGCGCATGGATCATGACTTCGGGTGAGGCACGCAGCGCACATGCGATCCCTTGCGGGCTTCTGCAGGGTGGCAGCGTGACCAAGCCGATCAAGAAAGGTGAACTGATCACTTACGATAATGCGGCTGTGGCTCCGGGTTCGAAGATTGCCGAACTGCGCGCGCGTCAAGACAAGCTCGTTTACGGAGCGTGAGGACAAAACATCATGGTTCAAGCCAAAAAAATCGAACCGCAGGATACGGGCGACCGTCATAACTTGCCTTATGCCTTCCGCACCTACTCGCCCGATCAGCTGAAAGAAGCGCTGCATAAGATGTATCTTATCCGTCGCTTTGAAGAGGGCGCGGAAGAAAGCTACACGCGCGGTCTTATTCACGGAACAATGCATCTTTCCATCGGGCAGGAAGCCAGCGCGATGGGAACGTGTCTGCCGCTCAACGACGATGATATGATCACGTCGACCCATCGCGGCCACGGTCATTGCATCGCAAAGGGCGCAGACGTGAAGCGTATGTTTGCCGAGTTCTTCGGCAAGGAAACAGGCTATTGCAAAGGCCGTGGCGGCTCTATGCATATTGCTGATGTTTCCAAGGGAAACCTTGGAGCGAACGGTATTGTCGGTGGCGGTATTCCAATTGCGGTCGGTGCCGCCCTTTCCGCCAAGCAGCAGAAAAACGGCAAGGTTGTCGTGTCGTTCTTCGGGGATGGCGCAAACAATGAGGGTGCTTTCCACGAAGCTCTCAATATGGCTTCTGTCTGGAAACTGCCTGTGGTTTTCGTTTGTGAAAACAACGGCTACGGCATGTCTACCTCCACCAAACGCTCGACGGCGGTTGCCAATGTCGCAGACCGTGCATCGGCCTATAACATGCCGGGCGTGATCGTGGACGGTAACAATCTGTCGGAAGTGGCGGAAGCCGTCAATGAAGCTACCGAACGCGCGCGGCGTGGCGATGGACCAACGCTGATTGAAAGCAAGACGTACCGCATTCGGGGGCATTCCAAGAGCGACCGCAATCGCTATCGCACCAAGGAAGAAATCGAGCATTGGCAAAATGATCGCGATCCGATTGCGCATTTCGAGGCCGATTTGAAAGCCTATGGCTTCATCAACGATGCCGAGATCGAGGCGATCCGCGCTGAGGTGGAGAAGGAAATCGCCGAGGCGATCGAGTTCGCCAAGAACAGCCCGGCACCCGATCTGACCAACCTGACCCGCGACGTTTACACGGACGATATTTGAACATGGACACGACAATCCGTGAGTTGAGCTATTCGCAAGCTATCCAGGAAGCAATGGCAATTGCCATGGAACGCGACGACCGCGTATTTCTGATGGGTGAAGATATTGGCGTCTATGGCGGCGCATTTCAGGTGACTGGTGATCTGGTGCATCGCTTCGGTGAAGACCGGGTCATGGATACGCCGATTTCAGAACTGGGCGGCGCTGGTGTTGCTGTCGGTGCAGCACTGACCGGTATGCGTCCGATCTTTGAGTTTCAGTTCTCTGACTTTGCCGCGCTGGCGATGGAACAGATCGTCAATCAGGCCGCAAAAATCCGCTACATGCTTGGGGGGGCAGTTTCGGTGCCGCTGGTGATGCGCTTTCCGGCAGGTTCTGGAACGGGCGCTGCGGCACAGCACAGCCAAAGCCTTGAGGCATGGCTTGGCCATGTACCGGGCCTCAAAGTTTTGCAGCCTGCGACACCTTATGACGCCAAGGGCATGTTGCTTGCAGCTGTTGAAGATCCTGATCCGGTTATGATTTTCGAGCACAAGCTGCTCTACAAGACCAAAGGTCCGGTTCCTGAAGGCTTCTACACTGTGCCCATCGGTAAGGCGGAAGTGGTTCGCGAGGGTCGCGATCTGACCATCGTTGCGACGGCGATCATGGTTCACAAGGCGCTTGATGCGGCTGCCGAACTTGCCAGGGAAGGCATTGATGTTGAAGTGATCGATCTGCGCACAGTGCGTCCGATTGATCGCGAAACCATCATTAAAAGCGTCAAGAAGACGTCGAAGCTTCTTTGCGTTTATGAAGCCGTGAAAACCCTTGGCATTGGTGCTGAAATCTCTGCGATCGTGGCGGAAAGTGAGGCCTTCGACTATCTCGATGCGCCAATCGTCCGTCTAGGCGGCGCCGAAACTCCAATTCCTTATAATCCCGACCTTGAACGCGCGACGGTTCCACAGGTGCCCGATATCCTGAAAAGTGCTCGTGATCTGGCCAAGGGAGTGCGCTGACCATGGCTGTGGAAGTCATTCTCCCCAAGGTCGATATGGATATGGAGACGGGACAGATTTCGCGATGGTACGCCAAGGATGGCGATACTGTCACGAAAGGCCAGCTTCTCTTTGAAATCGAGACCGACAAGGCCGCGATGGAAGTCGATGCGCCGGCATCGGGCATCATCGCAGACATCAGCGCTTCTGAAGGGACAGTTGTGCCAGTTGGTCATACGGTGGCCTGGATTTATGCTGAAGGCGAAGAGCGCAACGGCAAATCGGCTCCTGCCATTGAAGAACCGATTGTTGCCGCACCCGTTGAAACGGTCATCGAACCGACAATTTCAAAACAGGCCGAACCCAAGTCCTCCCAAGACGATGATGCGGGTTCAGCCAACGATGTGCGGGCAACGCCGCTTGCTCGTCGGCTTGCGCGGGAAGCAGGGATTGATCTGACGTCCATTCAGGGTTCAGGCCCGAAGGGCCGCGTGCAGAAGAAGGACATTGAGGGCAATATCAGCGTCGCGAAGCCGGTAGCTGCGGTGGCCGCTAAATCGCCTGCAAGCAAAGATGCCGAACCTTCGGCTCTTGGACAGCTCAACGCTGTTTGGTTGCGGGAGGGGGACGCAGGCCGTCTGCCGATTGTCCTGCTTCACGGCTTTGCGGCTGATCTGAATTCGTGGCGTGGATTGTTTGCCGGGGCATCGCTCGGTCATCCGATCCTGGCAATCGATCTTCCCGGACACGGCAATTCACCACGTGCCGTTCCTGAAAGCATTGATGATATTGCTGTTGCTGTGGAGACGACGCTGGCATCCCTGGGCGTGACGTCGTGCTTGTTGGCCGGTCACTCCCTCGGCGGAGCTGTCGCGACTGTCACGGCGGCACGCGGTGTTGTCGATGTACGTTCCTTGCTGCTGATTTCGTCAGGTGGCCTGGGACCGCAGATCAATGGCGCATTTATAAAAGGTCTTGTCGGCGCGAAAAGCGAAGCCAGTATCGTTCCCTGGCTGAAGCTGCTCGTTACTGACGAGAGCCGTCTGACGAAGCCGTTCATCAACGCAACCGTTGCTCAAGCTTTCGACGCAGAACTGCGCAACACGCAGGAAGCGATTGGCGCCCGCTTGTTTGCAGATGGCACGCAGACCTTTGAGGTTCGCTCAAGCATTGCCACGCTTGCGATGCCAGTGCGGCTTATCTTCGGTGCCGAAGACCGCGTTATCCCGGTTGCCCATGCTCATGGCTTGCCGGGTAAAGTGGGGGTCCACATTTTTGCAGGTTGCGGACATATGCCACAAATCGAAGAACGGGCTGCCGTGCTGCAAATTCTTAAAGAGTGTGCTGCCGCAGCCAATTGATGCGGTAATGAAAAGAAAGCACATCGTTTTACGACGATGTGCTTTTTGCTGTTACTCTGATTGCGTCTTGTCTTTGAGCATCTGCGCGGCACTTTCCTCATCAGTGATGAGAACTGTCGGCTTCAAAAGCTCGACTGCGCCAAGCAGTGCTGCGATCTTCTCTTTGCCGCCTGATGTAAGAATACGCTGCGGCGTCTTCTGAAGGCTCTCGATTTTGGCCGACATAACACGGTCATGCACCGGATCATCGACGATCTTGCCGCTCTTGTCATAGAAGTGGAACAGCACGTCACCGACAGCACCATTTTCGATGAGCGACAGTTTCTGCGCCTCATCGATCAGGCCCACACGATAAGACGTGCTGCTCGCAGTCTGAATATCACCGACGCTGAGTAGAACCATGTCGAGTTCTTCGGCCATGTCCAGCACAGTATTCAACCCACAACGCTCGATAAGAGCGATCCGCGTTTCTTTGCTGTCGACCAGTGCGGGGGCGGGGATCAGATAGCCTTCGCCCTGAAAAATCTGCGCAAACTGCCAGGCAAATTCCGGTGGGTTTGAGCGACGCGGCTGTACGATGCCGCCGAGTAGAGAGATAACTTTCAAGTCATTGAGCGGGCGTGCACCGATATGTTGCAAAGTGCTGGAAAGGGTACGCCCCCAGCCCACGCCGATCGTCATGCCGTGCTGCACTTTTTCCGAAAGATAGGCGCCGGTGGCAGCACTGATCGGCGGAATCGGATCGATGTCGGGCGAAGAGAGCGGCGCGACAATGGCGCGCTCAAGACAGAAGGTCTTCTCAAGCTGAACTTCCAATGATGTCAGACTTGCCAGCTTGCCTTCGATAGTAATCTTTACTTCATTTCGAGCGCGGGCATCGGCAAGAAGGCGAACGATCGTGACACGGCCGACACCAAGCGCTTCCGCGATGTCGTTCTGGGTCATCTGCTCGACGTAATACATCCACGCCGCGCGTGTTCTCAACCGGCTTGTACGGTTTTCAGCAGCCACACCTTCCGATCCAATGACGAGGTCTGTTGCTTCCGGATTTTTCTGCGTCTTCTTGCCGGCTTTTTTCAAAGCTATCCCTCAAATTAATGGCGTATTATTGCACTATAGAAACGCTGTTCTTACACCGAAACTATTGCTTTTCCACGCGAAGGCAAACAATAATTCATGTGCTTGGTGCATCCTGTTATGATGGCGCTGTAGTTGAGGAAAATGAATATGTTACGCACTCTTTCGGAAGAAATTGCAGTCAATCTGAAGGACCGCCTGCGCGAGGTTCGATACATGATTCGTCGCAATCGCCATGAAAGTTTGCAGGGCGAGCAGGCGGCGGTGCGTCCTGGCGAAATCGTATCGCCGGAATTGTTGCTGGGACATGCGGCGAGCATGATGGACAAGGCGCTGACGACGGCTGAAACAATTTCGATTTCACTGATTTCGTCGAACCCAAATGTGCATAACAGCGCACCGCATGTAAAAAGCCTGTCGGTTTATTTCAGCGCTGGCGCCGAGGGTGTTCGGGCTTTTCGTAAGGATATGTATTATCTCACGAAGGAAGTACTCCGCCGCCATCAGTTGCAGAATGTGCTGATTCAGGAAGCCACGTTTGTGACGGTCCATGCCAGGATGGTGCAAAAGCACGGCTCGTTGCTGAAGAGTGTGTTTTCTGCAGAAGCAGGTGAAACGAAAATCGCGGCAACGGCCAAAGCTGTTGCAGCCATGTTTCTGGAACTGCTTGGCGAAAGGCCTGTGCGATTTATCTCGATGGACGGGCATTGCGACCCTCAGACTCTGCGCAAATTTGAAGCGACTTGCTTTGCGGCAGTTGGTGTTGCCTGTGGTCTGGCAACTGCAAAAGCGGCAGATCTGGCGGGCGTCGATCCTTTGGAAAGTGCAATTCTGGCACTGGATGCGCGACATGATCGTCTCATGCAGGCGGCAGAAGACCGCGATCAGGCACAGCTCGAAAGATTGTTCCAGACCTTAATTGCTCATCTTCCGTAAGGAAAAGCCCGGATATGGCTATCCGGACCTTTAACAGGTGCTTCGCGGGCGAAGTCTAACTTCCAAACATATCTGCGATAAGCTTTTTTGCGCGGGGGATTGAAGCCGGACTCATGCTGAGTTCGGTCAGGCCCATACGCAGGAATTCGCCGATAAGCTCCGGCTTGCCGGCAGCTTCACCGCACATGCCGACCATGATACCTGCTTCTGTCCCCGCTTTTGCGGTCATCTCGATTGCAGCCATTACGGCTGGGTGGCTGACGTCGTTGAGTTTCGCAACGGTCGGGTTGAGCCGATCCGCAGCCATCACATACTGCGTCAGATCATTGGTGCCGATGGAAAAGAAGGCTGCTTCTTTTGCGAGTTCTCGGGCAGCGAAAACCGCCGCGGGAGTCTCGATCATCACGCCAAGGTCAAACTCGGCAAAGGCCTTGCCTTCGGTTTCAAGCTCAGTGATGCAGTCCGCGATAAGATGCTTGGTTGCACGGATTTCTTCAACATCCGAAACCATCGGCAACATCACTTTGAGATTGCCGTTGACCGCTGAGCGCAACAGCGCCCGCAACTGCGGCTTGAACACATCCGGGCGGTCCAGACACATGCGAATGCCGCGCCAGCCAAGGAACGGGTTTTCCTCTTCGGGAAATTCGACGCCGGCAATCGGCTTGTCACCGCCGATATCCAGCGTGCGCACGATAACCGGGTTTGGCGCAAAAGCTTTCAGAAGTGCCGTATAGGTTTCTGTCTGCATATCTTCGGAAGGCAGGTGAATGTGCTTCATGAAGAGAAGTTCGGTGCGGAAAAGTCCGACCCCCATCGCACCGGCTTCGAGTGCTACATCGATCTCTTCCAGCGCACCCATATTGGCTGCGACTTCGATGATTGTTCCGTCGGCCCGACGCGGCGTGATGGAGCGGTAAGCATCCAGCGTCTGCTTTTCCTGCAATGCTTTGGAAATGCGCGCTTCGATTTCGTTACGGGTTGCGTCATCCGGATCGGAGTGAACGATGCCGAAACTTCCGTCCACGGCTACGGTTTTGGCATTCTTGAGTTGTTGAACTGCACTTCCAAGGCCAAGAACCGCAGGTATGCCGTGCGTGCGTGCAATGATGGCCACATGCGATGTCGCGCCGCCATGACCGCAGACGACGCCGCTGATTTTCTTCAGTGGTGCGCGCGCCAGATCCCAGGCGCCGATGTCTTCGGCGATGAGTACGGAGCCTTCCGGCAGTCCTTCCAGATTGATGTCTTCCTTGCCAAGCAGAGCAAGACAAATCTGGCGGCTGACAGCGTGAACATCATCTGCGCGCGCATTAAGATATGGATCGTCGAGTGCTGCAAATTGACCTGCTACAGTTGAAGCTGCGGCGAGCATTGCGGAAATGCCATCCAGACCGCCGCGAATAAGCGCAAGCGCTTCGTCAGTCAGACTGTCATCTGCAGCAATATCCTTCAATGCAGCGATGATACCCCTATCAGTGTCGGCGAGATCGCCGCTGGAGAGGGAAGCATCCATGCGTTGTTGCACTGTTGCGATAGCCGATCTGAAGTGGGCAATCTCCGCGTCTATTTCAGAAGCCGCAAGCTTCCGGCCTAAAGGTTTGATTTCTTCGGGAAAAAACGGAAACGCTGTTCCTAAAGAAATACCTTCGCTGGCCCCCACGCCTTTTATCTGACCTGCGGGAAGCGTTATCGTCATTGCAGGCCGAGCATCGGGGGGAGACGTGGTTTCGACTTGAGGGGCAGCCGTGGGAACAGGGCTAGCCGGTGTGTTGGTTTCTTCGAGGCCAGCCTGTGGGTTTTCCAGATAGCCGATCAGGGCCTCAATGGCTTCAATCGCGTCTGCCCCATTGGCGCGAACGGTCACTTCATCGAGCTCTTTCACGCCAAGCAGCATCAGTTTGACGGAACTTTTGGCGCTTACGCTTTTCCCGGCTTTGGCAATTTCGATATCACTTTCAAAACCCTTGGCCAGTTTAACGAAGCGAGTTGCAGGGCGCGCATGCAGCCCTTCGTGCACCCGGACGATAGTCGAGCGTTCCATTTATGTAAGCCTCAAATCGACATCTGAAACATTCCGACATCGGTGATGTGGAAACCCATTCCAGTTGTCTGTTTTAACACGCAAATCCAAATCGATGTGTGGCCAGTCTCAGCCGCCGATGGTGATGATCTGCCCTTCTTTGAGAGCAGCGACAAGCTCCTCGCCTGCTATTTCGCTGGCACAGATTTCACCTGGGCGGTCTGTCGAATCCGCGCCTGTGAATGAAATAACGACATGTCCGATTTCGCGCACTTTCTGCCAGGCACTTTCGCCAACCGCGGTGATTTGCGCGTTCAGCGAGCCTATCGTGATCTGTGCTCCAATGGCGGGAGCCGATGCTTCCGGACCTTCTTCCACAACGTGAAGAACAGATACTTCTGCCAATTCAGGCGGCGACCCGTCGGCAAACAGGATGAGAACGCCGCCTTCGGCGAGATCCGCGACTTCCGGGCCGATCGCGGTGATCCGCGTTTTCAGATGTATCGACATAGAAGCGGTCCTTTCTTGGTATGGTCGTTCGATGCTCGGGAAATCGATTGGGGCATCTTGTTGCACATGTTTGGGCGATTGCCTGCCGCCGCTTTTGCCGCGGCAGGCTGAGAGCTTCAAAGCGCATCCCGAAAAGTGTGAAACGGTTTTCGGGTAAGATGCGCGTCCAAAAAGTATCTAGAGCGCCGATCTGGTTCAATCAGATCGAAACGCGCTCTAAAGCACGGCGAGGCTGACAAGCCATGCGATCAGAACCGAAAGCGGGCCCATGATCTGACGGCTGATCAGAACTGCAGGTACACCAATTTCGATGGTCTTGGGCTTGGCTTCTCCGAGCGCCAGACCAACCGGCACGAAGTCGCAACCGACCTGTGTGTTGTAGGCAAACAGTGCGGGCAGGGCCATCGCCGGAGCGATTGTTCCGTTTGCGATCTGCGGTCCGATGATTGCCACGCCGACAACCTGCGCGATAACCGCACCCGGTCCGAGAATTGGCGACAGGAACGGCAAGCCGCAAATTGCGGAAAGCACAAGCAAGCCGACAATGTTATTGGCAAGCGGTCCGAGCGGCTGAGCAAGGATGTCGCCGATACCCGTGTAGAGGATCAGGCCGATCAACATGGTCACGAATGCCATGAATGGCAGAACGTTACGGATAACCTGATCGATTGTGCGGCGTCCGGCCTGGAAGAAGATGCCAACCACACGGCCCATCACGCGACCGATGCTGCTGATAAGGCCGACAATGCCGCCTTCGCTTGGTAGTTCTACCGGCGCAGGCGTGTCTTCTTCAACCGTCGCAGCAGCAGGGGCGGCGGCTGAGCCATCAGCAGGAACGATGTTTTCCGGCTTCACACCCGACACGTAAATGTCTTCGGTAATGAACTGTGCCAGCGGTCCAGACTGTCCAACCGGCGTGATGTTCACCGTTGGAATACGCTTGCGTGGATAGACGCCGCAACGGGCTGTGCCGCCGCAATCGACAACCACGACTGCCATTTCGCTTTCGATCGGCGGCGAGCGGAAACCGTCAACGGCTTCTGCGCCGGTCAGCTCGGCAATCCGGCGCGCAAGCGGATGAATGCCTCCGCCGGTGACCGATACAACTTTGCTGCGCTGCTCGGTCGGCTGAATGACCAGCGGGCCGCCCCAACCGTTGGAGCCGCGGGAAATCTTAACTGCCTTATAGGTCTTCACCATGTCGTCCTCCCCAATTCCCGCTTAAAGCTCAATGCCCTGACGCCGCGCCATAATGGCGGTGATGCGTTCAGTAAGCATGCCTTTAAGGAGGATCACGACGAGACCCACGATGGCGTACCAGATGGCGACGTTGATGTGATAACCTGTTGGAACTGCGCCCTTCTTCTCAAGTTCGAGAAGGGCAACGAGTACACCACCCCAGACGAAATATTCGCCCGGATTGATATGCGGGAAAAGACCCAGCGGCGGATGGACGTAGGATACAGCTGCATCGTAGAAAGCAGGCTTGTATTTCTCGTCCAGGAACGAACCGAATGTATAAGCCATCGGGTTGGTCAGGAAGAAGACCGAAAGAACAGGCAGAACCGTGTAGCGGGTGAGCGCAATACGTCCGGCGCTGCGTGCAATACCATGGACGCGCTTTTCACCGACCAATTCGGTTACGGCATAGAAGGCGGTCATCAGCACGACGAGGGTCGGGATGATGCCCGTTACAAACCCCGCAAAAACTTCGCCGCCCTTCTGGAAAACGCCAATGAAGTGCTTGCCGATTGAGGCAAGCCAGCCGAGCTGTTCTTCCTGCTGAACGTTCTGAAGTCGTTCCTTGAACTGATCGACTGTAATTCCGCCGCTGCCAGCATCGCCCGGCGCGGTGGTCGTTGCTTGCGCAAGCTGCAGTAGATCATTTCCCGCGTGCTCTGCGGCATGTTTGCCATGCAGTGCGGCATCGGAAATCATACTGCCAGCCATATGGATAGATTGCATTGTTACGTCGGCATGTTGTGCCAACATCGTCACTATCGACATTGTTCCTCCTCGATTGCTTGTTTCAGGCAAGCAACTCCTATGCTCCCACTGCCTTCAGACCTTCGAGTTCGATCCCATCGGATTGATCTCTGATGCGACCGATCTGCTCCAGCGCCTGTTGCGCGGCAGCCACCACTTCAGGCGTTCCTTCTCCAATTGCCGGATTGCCCTGTAATTCGCTGAGGTGCATTCCCTCGAAGCCTTCGCGACGGATGAATTTTGCAAAAACCGTGCGTCCGCTCATCTGCAGGAAGCGTCGCACCACCAGGTCGCGGTCTACGACGATCAATACGATGACGCCTTTTCCGAAGCGTGCCCGTATGTGTCCCGCACCAACAAAACCGTCAGAATATTTCGAAGTGATGCCTTTCATCACATCGGAATAGTGGCGCATCTGGAACCAGACGCCGAGCGACTGAAAGCCCCACAGCAAGGCGAGCGCCAGCAAGGCCCACTGCCAGATAGCCATAATTGTTCTCCTCCCAAGAAGGACGAATAGGATATTTCTCTCGTTCGTCTTTCATTAAATAGAGAACATTTGTCTTCTTGAATGTCAATATGTATAATTTTTTCTGCTAAACGAAGGCGAATGACGACTGACATCTCGATCGGTTTCGCATAATGTCATTTGCAACCCGGAGGCCGCTCGCACCATGGACTTGCTACTCAGAGAACAAATGGCATCGATGCCTGATTTGCGTCATCGACTGCGTCAGCTACGTTGGTTCAGGGCGACATTCCGCAAGCATGCCAGTCTGCTGCATGAACTTTATGGCGTTGAATATGACATCGATGAAAAGAAGCTTACCGAGGCGTTTCTGAACTGGGTGGAGCTGGTCAATCAGAACAAGCGTTTTGCCAAGGTGGACCGCAAAGACTTCATCACCTTTGCTGCCGGTCTCGTGCTGCGCGAATTGATCCGTTTGTCGCCTGCAAGGGTCGTTTCTCCACCAAAACACGCCACGGGCGATGCTGCCCGTCTTTATGAGATCGTCAGCTTCTGGCCGGAGGGTTTTCTCTACACCAATTACTGTATCTGTGCGATTGCCGCTGTGCAGGAACAGGAGTTCGGCACGGTACCGGATATCGACCAATGTGCCGACGAATTACGCACCTGGTGGTCTTATAAGGAAAACATCTCTGAAATGCCTGGTTATGCGATTGCATTTCTCGATAAGTTTCTTGGTGGCGAGCCCAACTGGGTCATGCCGGATCTGGCATCGGCGCGTGCAGCAGTGAAGCGCGCTTTGGGTGCTGATAATCCGGTCACAAAAATCAAGAATGAATAGCGGCGGCTTTCGTTTTGGAGCGGCGCTTTCGAATTTGAAGTTTGAAAAGAGTTTCTTTCGAATGGGTATCAAACGCCAAATTCATTCCACTAGGATATAGCTCAACGACTGCCGCCGCTGACTAATTGGCAAAGACGGTTGCCAAAAAACCATAATTACTCAACAAGGGTTGGAGTTAAACGCTCAGCGTCAAGAAATGGAACATCACTTGAAACGCATCAAAATTGGCTTGTTTTGTCTTTTTCTGACAGGTGCTTTGCCCGCACATGCTCTCGATACCGGTTCACCAGCCGTTTTGAAGCCATCGCCGCAGCAAGTGCAGGCCGCCCACCTGACGTCCGAATTTCTCGAGCGGTTTCACTACCGGCCCATTCCGCTGGATGATGCGTTGTCGGTCCGGATCATGGACCGGTTTATAGACTCGCTGGACCCGGATCGGCTCATCTTCCTGCAGATGGATGTCGACAAGTTCTTGATCGGCAGTAAGGAAATCGACGATGCCATTCAACAGCAAGATCTGACCGTTCCGTTCTCCATTTTCAACATCTACCAGCAACGCATCATCGAGCGCATGACATTTGCGCGCAGCCTGCTCAAACAGAATTTCGATTTCAGTAAGCAGGAAGATTTCTCCATCGTGCGCGACAAGGAACCTTGGCCGCGATCGAATGAAGAAAGCAATGATCTGTGGCGCAAGCGCGTCAAGAACGACTGGCTGCGCCTGAAGCTGGCCGGTAAGGATGACGCGACTATTCGCAAAACACTCGATAAACGCTACGAGAACTCCATCGAGCGGACGTATAAGTATAAAAGCGACGATGCCTTTCAGTCATTCATGGCTGCCTATACGACAGCGGTTGATCCCCATACCGATTATTTCGGCGTGAAGGCTTCAGCCGAATTCGACATTGCAATGAAGCTATCGCTAGTCGGTATCGGTGCCGTGCTTCAGGAAAGAGACGACTACACGACAATCCGCGAGCTCGTTGCCGGAGGCCCGGCGCAGTCATCGGGTAAGCTTGCCGTGGGCGACCGTATAATCGGTGTCGGTCAGGGCAAAAGCGGTCCGATCAAGGAAGTGATCGGTATGCGTCTCGATGAGGTTGTGCAAATGATCCGTGGCGACAAGGGGTCAGTCGTGCGCCTCGATATTCTGCCGGCGGATGCCGGCCCCGACGGCAAGCACCACGTCATCACTCTGGTTCGTGACAAGATCAGTCTCGATAAGCAAGCCGCCAAAAAAACGATCCTTTCGGTGAAGGACGGAGACGTCACACGCAAGATCGGAGTGATCACCCTGCCAGCGTTTTATGAAGACATTGCAGCACGGCGAAAGGGCGATAAGAACTACAGGAGTGCCAGCCGTGATGTTGCCAAGCTTATCGCCGAGCTCAAGCAGGATAAGGTTGATGGCGTTTTGGTTGATCTGCGCAACAATGGCGGCGGTTCGTTAAGCGAGGCGATCGACCTAACGGGTCTGTTTGTTGGAAAAGGTCCGGTGGTTCAGCAGCGCAATGCAACCGGAGAAGTCAAAGTGGAAAGCGACACTCTTCCGGCTCCGGCCTGGAAGGGACCGCTGGGTGTACTCATCAATCGCGGCTCAGCTTCTGCTTCCGAGATTTTTGCTGCAGCGATACAGGATTATGGGCGGGGCGTGGTCATCGGTGAACCGAGCTTCGGCAAGGGAACTGTGCAAACGGTGGTGGATCTTGATGAAGTGGCCAACAATCCTAAACCGGAATATGGCGAGCTTAAATTCACGGTTGCCCAGTTTTTCCGGGTTGATGGCGGAACGACACAATTGCGCGGTGTGACGCCCGATATCACTCTGCCGGGGCTTTTCGATCTCAAGCTGGTCGGTGAATCGAGCTTCGACAATGCTTTGCCCTGGTCTCAGGTCAACGCGGCAAAATACAAGTCATCCGATGATATAAAAGCCTTGTTGCCCCGGCTGCAAAACCTGCATGATGAGCGTGTGCAGAAATCTCCCGAGTTCAAGGACTTTGTGGAAGACGTTGCAACGCTCAAGGCGCAGCGTGACAAAAAGGTTATCTCGCTCAACGAAACAGAACGTCGTAACGAGATGACCGCTCAGGAAAATCGGGTCAAAGCACGCGGAAAACTCAATGATGGTATCGATGCGGAGGTTGACGACGGTCTGCAGTCGAATGAGCGAAGCTTGAGTGCTGATCTAGCTCTTGAGAAAAACCGCAAGAGCGCGACGGATGTCCTGCAGAATGAAGCTGCGGCTATTGTTACCGATTTGGCTGCTTTGCAAGGCAATGCACCTAAACGCGCCGCCAACTGATTGAAAGCAGGGCATTAGCCCTGCTTATACATTTGAGGCCGGAACGCTAAACTTCGTTCCGGCCTCAAATGTATAAGCAGGTTATTTCGTGCTGCAAATCAACGGTCGCTTCCTTGCTCGTAAATTACTCTGAGTTGCGGTCACAGCCAGTTCGCCTGACGGATACTTGACCAACGCATAGCCAATCAGCTATACGTTGGTTCATAGCCAATTGGGTATGAATTGAGCGAGGCCATGAGAGACGAAGTTTTCAAAGCGTTATCCGATCCGACCAGACGATCGATATTCGAGCGTCTTTGTCGAGAGGGCGAGAAGACGGTTACGGTGTTGACCGCAGGAACGAATGTTTCACAACCTGTTGTCTCCAAACATCTCGCCGCTCTCAAAAGGGCAGGCCTCGTCAGGGATCGTCACGAAGGCCGCCAAAGCCATTACAGAGCGGAATACACCGCATTAGTTCCTCTTATCGATTGGGCGAAAGAGTTGAACGGTTTTTGGGAACAGAAGTTCGATGCCCTTGAAGACCTGTTGAGGAGGATGGATCAATGAGCCAGATGTCAATTGATATGCGAACAGTCATAGTTGAGCGCGAAATGCCTTGTCAGCCCGAAAAGCTCTGGCGCGCGCTAACTGAGCCGCATCTGATCGCGGAATGGTTGATGAATAACGACTTCGCTCCGACTGTCGGCCATTGTTTCAAACTTCGAGGCGAGTGGGGCGGCGTATTGGATTGTCAAGTTTTGGTTGTCGAGCCGAACAGGCGGTTGTCTTACACTTGGAACCATATCCATGAGGACGAAGCATACAATCTCAGAAGTGTCGTGACCCTAATTTTGACACCCACCGCTACCGGGACACATTTGCGGATGGAACAGTCGGGCTTTTTGCCCGGTCAGAAGCAGGCCTTTCACGGCGCTCAACATGGATGGCGGAGTTTCCTTGAAAAGCTGGATGCGGTAGCCACCAATCTGGACTGACTCCATTCTTCGTCAGATTGTTGCAAAACATTGCAAGCCTTAGAACAACGGGAGTTCAGCCGGTCCGCTTTGCGAACTCCTCAAGGAGAATCCTCATATGGTCATAAATAGATCCATACGCCAAATTCATCGCTGGTTGTCGATCATTTTCACCCTTACCGTGATTGCGAATTTCGTCACCATGGCTTTCAGGGAACCTCCAGCATGGGTCGTCTATTCGCCGCTTTTACCACTATTTGTCCTGCTCGCGACTGGGCTGTATCTGTTTATTCTACCTTATATTCTGAGACGAAGTGAGTGAAGCCTTTCCAGGACCTCGCGCCCCGCCAGAAATAAGGAGCATGCTCCTGGAAACCGAATTCATACGCACTCAGGTGTCGATGTCGGCATGATCGTGCAGATTTATGAAATCATACTGGAAATGGCCGCCAGTGGAGCGGTTATCTTGTGGCGTCAAATCAAAAACCAACACTGAGTTTTGCGTTGAAGCCATTTTGTTTGGCACCGGATGCGAACTGCCCATTGTAGGATAGGCCAAGCGTGGCATCCTCGGTCAGTCGGAAATCAAGCCCCCTGGGCGTTGGGGACAGTACCCTCCTGCCATGATGCTGCGTTGTCCCAAAACGGCAGTGCGTGGTTTTTCCAGGTTTCGGTGTGAGCCGGAAGCGGAAAACCGAGCGCGGTCGAGATAACAATGGAAGAATGCCAGAACAGGTGCTTCTTGCGTCGGGAAAACGGCGCACGCAAACGTCTAGTTTTTGAAGTAAGTAGTGCCATTGCTGCCCCAGAGACGCAGCAAGCCACTGCGATGCAGCCTTATATATCAGGAGCCTCTATATTTCCAACAGCTCAAGCGGTCTGTTGATGATAAATGCACAGCAGATCTTGAATTAATAAGTAGTGCTTCTGTAATGGGCCTTCGTTCGTCAAGTCCCTCATTACCAAAATCTCGTCACCAGGATCATGCTTCTGTCCGTGGTCAACACGAAGGCCGCCACACCACGCCATAAGATCAGAACCGGCAGGTCAATCTAGGCGGCGTGATTGCCGAGGCATCACAGCACTACTTACGACCTTGCCAAGCTCTCGTCCCGGTGACGGGACCTCGCTGAGACGAAATTACAATTGCTTCGTCGCGATGCTTTATTTATGCCGCGGAGGCTTCTTTGCCCCAACGAAACTCGGTCTCATCCACCCACAGACGATGAAGGACAGTCGCAAGCTTGCGGGCAAGCGCGACTTTGGCGCGTTTCATGCCACGCCGCTTTGCCACGTCGACTGCCCATCGCTTCAGTGCCGAGAACCGGGTGGCGCGGGTCAGCATGATGTGGGCCGCCTCGTAAAGGGCCGTGCGCACCATTGTGTCACCGACCCGGCTGATGCCACCGTCCAGATCCGTCTCGCCGGACTGGTACTTCTTCGGCATTAATCCGAAGTACGCTCCGACGGTTTGGGATTTTGCAAACCGACCAGGGTCGTCGACCGCCGAGCGATAGGTGATCGCAACGAGTGCGCCACCCCCCGGCGTGGTCATCAGTCTCTGGCAGACCCGATCCTGGCGAACGATCTTCAGCATCTCACGATGCATCTTGGTGAACTCGTTCCAAAGTGCATGCCGGGCATGCAACATAGCACCGATGACTGTCTCCAACACAGGATGTCCGTCGACGAGCTCCAATATCCGTCCTTCAAATCGACCGCGGCTCACCTCGCCGACCTTCAGACCATAGCCACGCAAAATGCCTCGAATGCTCAACTCCACGTCACGCAATTTAGCTTGCAGCAGTTTGCGACCGGTCAGAAGCGCACGGACATCCTGCGAGCCGGGAGACTTCGAATGCACGGAGCGATACCATCCCATCCGCAATAGCTGCGCGATGCCACGCGCATCTTTCCTGTCCGTCTTGATAATCATCGCCGACAGCGCGGCCTTCACGTGACGGGTCTCCAGCAAAACAACATCAAAGCCAGCTTTCGTCAGACCTTCATACAACCATTGTGACATGGGGCCTGCTTCCAGGCCGATCCGCTTCAAAGCAAGATCCAGCGATGCAAAGTGTTCGATGAGCGCACCCGGATCGCTCGCCACCTTCGTCTCGCGGATGATCTTGCCTGCTGAATCCACCAAACACACACTGCTTGCTTCCAAAGAAACATCAATTCCGGCAAAGTACTCCATGGCTGTTCCTCGCTTGATGTTTGGGGCCGACCCGTTCGGACCCCGTTTCAACATCGTCATTCTGAGGGACAGCCACCTATCTCGCTACAATCTCGGAAGAGCCGGCCCATTACGGCATCTAACATCCGATCTTCGCATTGCCTTGAGTAATCATAGTCGACCATTAATCTCTCACGACAATAGCCGCGATGCACGCCCACCGCGTCTCATCCCAAATGCGAACGCCCCCCTTAATCAGCCCACCGCTTGCAGAGGCAGATAAACGCGATCACCCTTAAAGATCAGGCTTGGGTCGGTAATGTGCCCAAGATTTAAAGCAACGGTTTCCGACACATCTCTGTTGTTTGTCTTGGCAATAATGACAATGTTGTCGCCAGTGTCCACAACAATGGCCGTATACCCCTGTTGGTCGAGGTCGGGATTGAAGCGGCCCTGACTGTCCTGGTCGCCCGATGGATGGATGTCGACATAATCTGCGAGTACCCACCCGGTCCTGTCCGTGCCATCTGTCGCGAAACCATCCACCAAGGCCCATTGATTACCTGCCTTGTCTGTATGGCGTTCACCTGTCTCATCGACCAGCGAACCGGGGTGGAGTGTAGCGAGTTTCTTGCTGTCGACACCCGGCGCTTCCCTAACGTTAAGTCCGTCCGGCGCGATCACCACCAATTGGGTTTCAGGTTCAGGGTTTTCTTCTGGTTGTTTCTCCGGCTGCTCTATCTCGGGGGGCTCGCCCGATGGTTCGGTTTTGGTATCGACCGCAGGAATAGAGTTGTCTTCGTCATCTCCAAACAGTTTCGCAAAGGCATTGAAACTGTATATCGCCAAACCGCCGCCGAACGTGACGCCGAACATCCAACGGTCGGCCGTCGTCAAATCTCCACCCCACCCGGCTTTGCCCATTTTGGGATGCTGTTTTCCCCATAACCACCCGGAACCGACACCAAACAACACTCCCGCAGTGGTATTGAGGGGAGCATAATCTCCTTCGGGGATCGAGAGGCCGCTGCCTACGAGATACGATGGCAGGTGATATTTATCTGTTTTGGTGAATGCGCTTTGTCCGGTACGTGCTTCTCTAAGCGCCTTGGTGCCGAAAGCAACATTGCTGACTGTGAAAAGAGTGTTTGAGCTAAGGGGCGCTTCGATCGTTGCGGGAATGCCGCCATAGGCCTGGTTGGGCATAAAGCTTAGAGCTGTGATGGCACGTACTGTGCGTCCAAAAGGATGGCTTACATCCATCTGTTTGATAGGCAAAGCCAAGAGAACCTGAGTTGCAGCACGTGCGCCGTAACTGCTGGCATGAATCGCGAGCTGAGCATTTGCCGGAAGAAGCGGCATGACTATGGCAAATGTTCCAGTGCCGACGCCCGTCAACACGAAATCGCCAACACCAGCGGCCCGCATCCTCGCTATTGCCTGTACAGGACGCGATGCAGGTTTGTAGCCATTGAGCGCTGCTCGGAGATCAGGTTTGATCGCAGCGGTCTGTATTGGTCTGAAGATGGCGTTCTGCGTCGAGGTAAATGCTCCAAGTTGCTCCTTGCTCAACCCTGCCATTTGTCCCGGGGTAAATCTGCGCGACTGTCCGGTCGTGAATTCGGGCAATTGTTCGGGTTTGAGGGCGCCAAGATCTATATGCTTTACCCGCTTTTCCGGAATAGCTCGCAACTGATCGCCAGTCAGAGCCTGCCATTGGTGCTCGTTGAGTGATTTCCAGCCCATTGGCGACATATTGGTGATTTCATCGCCGGTCAGATTACGCGCAAAGACAAGCTCTTCGAGCATTGATTTGTGTTCTGCGCTCATTTTCTGCTTTGATGTGCCGGTTATTGCTTCCATCTGGGGAGTGGTCAGTTCCGGGAGTTGTTCAGTTTTTAGCCGTGGAGCAATCAATCCGACGCTGCTTTCGGGCACAGACCGCAATTGTGGTCCAGACATCGTGTGTACCTGCCGCGTACTCAACGCACTGAACTGGGCATTGCTCAACCAGCCGAACTGCTGTGGCTCGAGGCCCGAAATGCCAAGCGAAGGGACGCGCTTCAGTGAAATTGCTCTGATCTGGGGCTCGGTGAGGTTTTTTTGCTGACCCGCCCGATTGAAAGCCTCCCACTGCTTTTGTGTGAGCCACGGTATCTGTCTGGGTTTCAATGACGAAACATTCAGGCCTGCCATCCGGTTTGTCGGTACGGCCCGGGTTTGGCCCTGTGTCATATATTCCGGCAGGCCTGCCTGATTGAATGCCTTCCACTGGCCGTTTGTCATGCCCGCCACTTGGCCTTTTGCGGACATCCACGGAACCTGTTTCCCGTCTAGTCCGGCCATATCGAGCTGCTTGAACTGCTTCTCCGGAAGCGAGCTGAACTGGGTTTTGGTGAGATATGCCTGTGAGCCTGACTTGTTGAATGTCTTCCATTGCGGACCGGTGAAAGCTGCGATCTGGCTATTGGTAAGCGACTTGATCTGGTTCTGCGTCAATATTCCAGCATCGATATACCTGACACGAGCTTCCGGGATTCCGCGCATCTGGTTGCGGGTCAGATAAGGTTGCAAACCGGCCTGCTTGAAGTCGGCCCATTGCTTGGGGGTGAAACCCGCAACTTGATTGGACTTCAACCACGGCACATGCCGGGGCTCCAATTGCCCGATGTCGATACTGCGAGGTGCCGTGGCCTGCAGTTGTGTGCGGCTCGGACCGCGGGGCGCGGATGGCTGATGGTTGGACGAAGCACCACGGATCCATGGCACAACGTAGGCATCTTTGCCGTCCCAGACAATGCTGTGACTTTTGTTGCTATATTGGGGTTCGTCGCCCCGAGGTGTCCATCCGCCTTTGGCTGTTACATAGATACTCTCGGGATCGTTTGGAGCTCGACCGAGCACAGTCGCGGTGATTGGTTGCCCGGTTTCGTCGATCAACTGGATCGTTGTGGGCGCCTTGCCGGATTTGACTCCGGGGGTCTGGTCTGGGGTGCCCGTTGGCCCGGCCCCATCTGGATCGAGAGGCGAGCGATAGGCCGCGTTGGTAATCGTCGCATCCACTGGCGGCTGTGTTCCGGTTTCTTCGCCGTTGCCGGTCTTGACAGGTCGCATGGCGGCGAAAGATCTGACGCCCATGCCGGTGCCCACCACACCTGTTCCCAAACCAGTGATGGCGTTGGTAAATTCCAGCCCTGACATCTTGTCGCCGTTTGTCAGAAGGTCGCTTGCAGTAGCCGCGATCATCGGAACGCCGATGGCTGCTGCAGTGCCCTCCAATCCAAGGGCGGCAACATTCATGGCGCGTCCGCTATTGAGATAGGACCGGGCACTGGCCGCATAGGGGGAGGCCTGAAGATTGAAGGTCCGTCCACCCAGCGTGAAGGTTGAATCCTTCATACGCATTGCGCCGAAATTCGCCTGTAGCGAGCGCCCGAATGACATTTCAGTGCGCGCCGCCATGCCGAACGTACGCATACTGCTGCCGATGACAGGTAGTGCTGTCATGGCAACGCTAGCTACATTCATCAGTGATTCAGTATCTCCCCATTCGCCGCCATGATCCAGATAATCGGCCTGTCTGATGACGGCACGCCCGCCGAGATAAACGCCGCTACCGATTGCGATCGGTGCTGCCACTGGTGCGAGCGGAGTAAATGACAGGAGGGTTGCGCCGGTGCCCACAAGACCGACGACCGGGTCAATAACCTTGTCCCACGCTGAAACGATACGTGCATCTACAACATCAAGCGCAATCTGGCCGTCTTCGCCTTCCTTCATTTCCAGATTCTTGGGAATAACCAGCTTGCCGCTGTCATCGAACAGGCGGTTGTTCTCCTGGAAGTCTTTAACCCCGTCGAACTTCTGACCATTGGCATCAACATATTTCGTATTGCCGGCGCTGTCCTGGACCGCAAACAATGTTGTTTGGCTTGTTTCACCGCTTTCAGGTACGTAAAAAATCGGTACGGCCTTAACCTTGGGGCTATCGCCGCCAATGTTGTGGATCTCATCGATGATTTTGTCCCGCGCTTCCGCGTCGTCAATTCCGGCAAGACCTGTAGTTTCACCGATATAGTCGCTCAGTTTTTCGCCAGCGCGCTCTTCAAACTTGTTGTCAAATCCGTTGTCTTGCAGCCCCTGGAACTGCGGCTGGAAAATACCGCTCAGTGTTTTGTCTTCATCCTTGTCAAGAAGCACACGATCGGCGTCGTCCGTGCCCAACCGCTCAGGCTCCGACAAGAGTAGTTCCGATCGGTCGACATTGCTTGCAATGTTTTGTTTGACGTCATCCAGCTGATCGCGCTGCTGGTTCAGCATGCCGAGCTGGATTTGCAGGTTGGCAATGCGTGGATCAACCCAGCGGCCCTCTTTGGGCGCGCCCTGTGTCGGGCTTATCTCGATCCACACCGGTTTGCCGCTGTTCGTAAGGGCGTTGATTTTTTCCAGGCCCGACAATCCGTCAAGGTTCTCGGCGACTTCAGGAGCGACCTTAACGGTCAATCCATTGCCAAGATCCACTTCTACCGGCGGCTGTCCATCTGACAGCAGCCCGGCAGGCGGTTCTGCCGTGCCGGGACCATACTGACCGATCGCTTCCTGCACCTTGGCTTCCATGCCCTCTATCTGCTTGTCAATTTCGCCGATGTTCACATCTACACGCTTGTCGAGCAGAGTATTGACGTTGATCTTTGCCTGCTCATAACCGGCCAGTGGGCCGGGATTGGCAACGCACTGATCGCCGTTTGAGGTGGGAATGGAATTCGCCTGAAGGTCTCGCCATTGCTGGGCAAGCGGGCCGTTCCGGGCTTCATCACTTGCATTTTTGTCGTCGGGATCGGCGGTGATGTCGATCTTGAGAGTCTTGTCCTCGTATTTGATTTCCAGGACAAACTGTCCATCGGCGTTCTGGATGACTTCGGCACTTTTGAACTTGCCGCTGAATTTTCCACCGGCATCCGTAAACCCGTCTGGATCAAACTGGTGCGGTGCACGCTCCCTTTGCTGTGCTATTGTCTGATTTTCCAGAACTTCGTAATCGGCTTTCCCGCTCTTTTGCGAATAGTAGGTGGAATAGGCCTCGCTGAGTTGCAGGGCGCCATCAGTCTGGGTCTTGAAGAGTGCAACTTGCGGTTCGACCCAGCGCCATTCCGTCCTCACGCTGCCATCGGGCTGTGTGACGTTGACCTGGACGGCTATCGATGTCGCACTTGCAAGTGCATCGATCCCGCCACCGGCGGCGTTGTAGGCATCCGCGATATCCGGTGCTACCTTGATGGTCTGATCACCGATGGTGATTTCCACCGGCTCTTGGTTTTTTTCCAGCATGCCGGGTGGTGGAGTGTCCGACCCGGTTGTAAGAGCCATCATGTCGGCAAGCGCCTGATCACCTGCCTTGTTCTTGACGTCGGCCTGTGCCACGAGGTCGTTGATCTCCGCCCACGCAGCTTCGCCTTTTTCAACTTCATCCTGGAAGTTGTAATTGCTGTCGGCTGCGACGGCGACCGTATCATTACGGCCGGGATAGTATCCCATGTTGACACGATTATTGATCGCCTGGTCGAGAAGCGTCTTGCCTTCCTTGTAGGCGTTATATGCCTCGCCGGCTTTGGTATGGGCATCATGGGCGTCGGTTTGCAGTTGTTTGGCGTCTTCCAGCGTGCCTTCCGGCTTGACCGCATTCCACTGTAGCCCCAGCGGCTCAAATTTCTCGTTTATGCCAGCCTGGGCTGCTTCGACAGCCTGCTCGTAGTCGGGATCGAGCAGGTATCGGTTAAGATCGGCATAGTCGCTGCCGATCTGTGCCTTGGTCTCGGTTACTTGAGAAAGGGCAATGCTTTCATCCTGAAACGCGGCAGCGACATCGGGATGCATCCAGACCCACTGGCCGTTGACGGGGTACGCGATCCATTTTTCGCCTGGCGGGATGCCATATTTGGGCGGATCTCCAACCGGATCGAGTACGCCATCTCTTTCCGTCGGCGTCGCCGCAATGCCAGGAAGTTTGGGTCCATCAGGATCAGCCGGATTGACGATGCCATGTTCATCAATCGCATCGTTCTTTGATTGCGTAGCGTCGGTTGCGGCCTTTTCCTGCGCCTCCAGAAACTTGTCCGCGAGCTGGCTTTCGGCGAAGGCCTTGGTAACTTCCCCTTCCTTCTTTTCAGCGGGATCCGTGCTGTTGGGGTTTGCCTCGATCAAAGACTGCGCCAGTGCAGCCTCCGCACTGCCCTTTTCGAGTGTTATCGTGTCACCGGTCTCGTTATCCTTCAGCGTGACGGTACCATCGGTGCCCGTGGTCATGGTGTAACCGTTTGCAGTCACCGTAGTTGTCGTTGTCTCTTTACCGTCTGCGCCTGGCTGGGTAACCGTTTCTGTTATTCGGCCGTTTTCATCGGTCTTGGTCGTCCTGATTTCACCCGTCTGTGAATTGGTAACAGTTTTGTTCGTTGCGCCGGTCGCACCGTCCTTGGTTTCAACCGTCGTCACCGTATAGGACGGAGCAACCGGTCCCTGCACGCCTTCGGGAAGGCTGTTGTCGTGAACCTCCTGGGTGTAGGTTGTTTCATCGCCGGTTTTGCTGTCCGTCAGAGTTATTGAAGTGGTAGTGCCGCTGGTAGTCTCCTTTATGTCGACACCGGCAGCCAGCAACTCGGCGCGGACCTGATCGGCAGACAATCCACGTTCCTGCGCGATCTCCTCGACCGTTTTTCCATTCTCGATGGCATTTTTTGTATCGGAGACGTTCTGGTCAGCCGTCTTTACAGTGCCCTTGTCGCCGGGCAGACCCGGAGCCGATTGCTTCGGATCCAGCTCAACCCTTTCTCCGTCCGGACCAGTCACGAAGGTTTGCGTCGTGCCATCAGGATTGACGGTCGTTTCAACTTTCGTCCCGTTTTCATAACTGGTCTCGGTATGCGTCTCACCACTGCCGAGATCGTCCGTTTCCGTGGTTGTCGTGACACCGGTCTCGGAGTCGTAGCTGATTTCCTGCTTTTTCTCGCTTTCCGTACGAATTGGCGACGTATCTGCGTCGCCATCGGGCGTGGTCGTCACCGTGTAATGCGTGCCGTGCTGATAATCGATATTCTCGGTAACGGCACGACCCTGACTGTCGGTAATTGTTGTAACGCGAGTGTCACCATTCTGGCCTTCGGTGACAACAATCTCCGGGGCTTTTTCTCCGCCAAGTGCAGTCATGACAGCTTCTCGTGTCATGCCTCGTTCCTGTGCGATGGTATCGATGCTCTTGCCCTTGCCGAGATCGGCATGGATTTCGTTTGCAATCTCCGTGGGTGTTTTCTCGGTCTGCGTGGTAGAGACCGGCTTCACATCCGGCTGCTTTTTCGCTGGCGGAGGTGGCGGGGGAGGTGGAGGCGGCGGGGGTGGCGGCGGAAACTTCCGAATAATATCAAATATTCGCATCCAACGTCTCCCAAACTGTAGATTTCAGGCCGTTCGCGCATAGCTTCCAATACCTCCGACCGGGTCGGTCTGGATTGGGCAGGGCGCAAAAGCCTCCAACATCCGCATGCTTCTGGAAATATGGTAAGACGGTGTGGCCAGTCAGCAAAATCCACTTGGATTACGAGAACAACATTTTGATTTTAAAGAGAATATCTCTTCAGTGTCTTTGCTCGTGGCAGTTCAAGTAACGAGAGCGGAATGATTTTGGTGCAAACGGGTGCCAGCAACGAAACGGTTTTGTCGACTAAACATGATTGAGCGCAACGAGATGAGGCACAACCAAAGGAAAGAAATCGCTGTGCACATACTGGCCGAGTGTTGAACGATCGAACATGGCCTCGACCAGGCCGATATCTTCGATTACCGGTATCTGCATCCGTCGCGCAGCTTCCTCCAGTCGCAGGGCGTCCTCATCCGTAGCTTTCCCGGCTATCATCGGCATCGGGGTTTCGTCCTTGACAAAGCGAATGGCGATTGCCCGCGTGTTGCCTGAGAAGATAAGTGTCGGACCGGCTTTTGCACTTTGATATGGAGTGGAAACTGCTTCCTGTCGTAAACGGTTGAATTCACGTCGAATATACGGATCACCCTCGATATCGCGATGCTCGCGCTTGTATTCGCTACGCGTCATTTTCATATCACGACCGAAAAGCCACCGCTGGACGGGAATATCTGCCAGCCCCAGAAGGACAAAGCTCAGCGCTCCAGTTACTGCAAAGGCAACCAGTGCACCGAAGGCCACCGGAGCAAGGCAGCCGGGCGCGCAGACAGGCGCTTGAAAGATGGGTGATAGCCAACTGGCGCCAATGGCAATGAAAATGGATGAGAGCAGTGCGACCTTGGTTATTCCCTTGATGAACTCAATGAGATTGCGCAAGGATGCCAGACGTTTGAATCCTGTGACCGGGCTAAGCTGACTGAACTGAGGCTTCACGGGCTCGAAGGAGAAAATCAATCCCTTCATCATAATGATGGCTGTGGGAATGAGAGACAAAAGCATTATCGCCAGGGCTGATCCCATCATGGTCAGGAACAGCCAGAACACCATCATCATTGCCTGTCGGGCCAGCAACTCGAACGGTTGGCTGCCCGCCAATGCAACGATCTCGATCAACTCCATAAAACGTGCATAGAACCAACCACGAAAGAAATAAAAAAGCCCCAGTACCGCGATAAAAGATACGGCACTCAACAAATCGCGACTGCTGGCTACCTGGCCCCGCTTGCGCGCATCCTTGAGTTTTTTGGCTGACGCAGGAAAACGTTTTTCTTCAGTATCTTTGTCGGCCATCACTCAATCGCTTCTGTCCGGATGTTCACTGGAAGCGGAGCACAAATGTGCTGTGCTATGGCGTTTGCGGTTCTCTATCTTGAGGTTGTTCGGGGGCTTCCTCGGTTCCGTAGATATATCGGCGCGCGGCTCGAACCGATGGTGCAGAAGGCGGCGGTCCCATCCGCCGTCCTTCGAGCAGGTCTTTCTCGCTTTCCACCATGCGCTGAAGATTAAAGGCATTTGCGCAGCCTGGCGGTAGATGCGGCCCGACCTGCGAGACTTTCATGTACCGGGTTCCCGCCGATGTTGGTTCCTGGTCGGCAGGCGCTGTCAGGCAAGCATTGGGGACCAGAACTGAACCTTGAACGCCCTTGGCACCGTCGCTTTGACCGGTGGGAACATAGCTATAATCATTTGAGTGATCCGGTTCTGGCGCAGGTGTTGCACATGCTGAAAGAAGGATAATCGGAAGGATCCTGCCAAGACCGGTTATGTGAAAAGTCATCGGCGTTCTCCTCACTTGATTATCAGTCCCATGGACGGTGTATTCTTGGACCGCTGCGGTTTCTTTCGGGCGGGCCGGTCGATCGGGGTCGCCAGATCGCGGCTGCTCACGGGATTGACGATGTAGGGCGTGATCAAGACCACCAGCTCGGTCTCGCGTTTCTGAAATCGCTCCGAGCGGAACAGACTTCCAAGGATCGGCGTGTCTCCAAGGACGGGGACTTTCTCCAGATTGCGAGTCATGTTTTGCTGAAACAATCCAGCCAGCGCAAAAGTCTGACCACTCCCCACTTCAACGGTGGTGTCGACCCTGCGAACGACGAAGCTCGGATAGCTGAAACCGTCAGAGCCCGCAGATGCATTGATGCTGGAGATTTCGCTAACCTCCGGCTTGACATGCATGGCAATGCGGTTCTTTCCGATAACGGTCGGAGTGAAGTTTAGCGAAACCCCGAAGGGCTTGTATTCTACAGTATAAACACCCTGGCCCTGCGGTACCTGGATTGGAATTTCTCCGCCTGCGAGAAAATTGGCAGGCTGTCCGCTGACCGCAGTCAGATTTGGTTCGGCGAGTATTTTCACCAGACCATTGCGTTTGAGTGCTTCGATCACGACATCAAACTTGAAACCGCCCGATGTGGATCCGCCAGCGCCGAGATTGCCGCCGCCGTCAGGAACGGCATTGTTACCGAATATTCCCAACTTGAGACCATTCGATTCATATCCGAATTCCCAGTCAATGCCGTAAGATTGCAGTTCACTGCGCGCTACTTCCGCAAAGCGGACGCGAATATTGACTTGCTGTGACCCTCCGCCCAGAGTCGAATTGTTGATCGGTGGCTGATCGGGAAGGGAAAAGCTGCGGGCAACATTCTCTGTCGCCAGTGCGTCATCGATATTACCGGCCTGGCCATCCACAATGAGCTGGTTGCCGCTGAACGTCAGATTGGTGGTTGAAGTTGGGGCGGCTGCCTGATTTGCGCGGTTGGCTGCACGGGCATTGTTGGCCACCACGATCTGGGTCGCCGCCTGTATCTTGCGAGCCCGGGTCATGGCGATAAGGTTGGTTGCGCCGGGTTTCACGCCGTAAACATAGACAACGTCGGGCGCGACGACCTGTAGTTCAGCGATGGTTGAATCGGCCATGAAAACAGATTCGACAGGTTCGTTGAAACGTATGATACGACCTTGCCCGACAGGCAGATCGATAGCTGTTTGTCCCGACAAGCGTAAGGCGTCCTGAGCGTTTGCCGTCCCGCATAGCAACAAAACCACTGTGCCAATGAGCGCCAGAATACGGCAACATGCCTGCCGGAAAACATTTCCAGGACATGGTTGTCGTAATGCGAATTCATCCATGTTTTATTGTTCCCACTCTTATTATTTCACGCCTGTTGTGAGTGACCGACGTCCTGCATACGATTGGTCAATCTGCCTTGAGCGCCATTCCCGGAACTTGATCCGCTAACCGTCCCCAGCGGCTGCACGTTGAATTCAAAGGCTAACTCCTGATAGGACAATACCGATATATCGATGCCGTGATGGATGAGCAGGGCACGCAGATGCGGGCGAATATCTGCAGCTGTAATAACGACAGGCGCGGTTTCGGCCGTCGAGCGTGCGTTCAATTGCTTGATCTGCTGGGCAACACTGCGAAGCGCATCATCGGATAAATCGAGCACCGCGCCTGTGTCCGCATGTCGTAGTGCATTTCGTACATCGTGTTCGGCGGAGCGTTCAAGAATGAACGCGGCGATAACATGATTGTCATCGGCTGCCCCAAAACTGATCTGTCTTTTCAAAGCCATGCGGACTTTTTCATTCAGTGCACGCGTCTCCTCGTTTCCTGCCTCGATAAGAGCTTCCAGGATGACGCGAAGGTTGCGTATCGTCACGCCTTCTGCGACGAGCATTCGCAGAACCTCCAGCACTTTCGTGGTCGGCATTGTCTCCCTCGCCTGTGTCACGAGCTCTGATGAGGTTTTGCTAAGATCTTGCAGGAGATGGTTGGTCTCCTGAATGCCGATGAAATGCTGGGAATACATCCTGAAAACAAAACCCAGCAAAGGCCCCACACTATTCCCGAGTGGTCGAAAAGGAATATCGGCAGCGGTAAGGAGGGCCTGATGATCCCCGACAACCAGAAACATCTGCCTCTGACCCTGTATCTTTATCAAGGCGTCGCCGGCAATGCCCGCCAGTTCGAGATGCGCCGGGTCTTCCTCGACAAGAACACAACCGGGCGGAATTTCCATTTCAAGCACCGGCACGTCATCAAGATCGATGCGCAACTGGCGCGGTTTTAATTTTCTGTCGACAAGCCGGGGAACTGGAGGCACGTCGATGCCAAGTTCACTGCTAAGAAGGCCGCGCGCTTCATTTTGCGACGCTTGCAGCAAATCGGCGGGCATATCTGTTGCCAGCTCCGTACCAATTCGAATGACAAGCGGTGAATCGTAGACCGGTAAGTGCTCTTCGCTGTCGCCATCGTTGGACACCTGCCTCAACTGCACCGGTTCGGCGGCCTTCTTAACTTCGTCGGCCTGATTACGTTGCATCGCATAACCGGCCACACCGAGAATAAGGCCGAGCATGATAAATACCGGCATCGGGAAGCCGGGCACGATCGCCAGAACGAACATGATCAGGCTCGCCATGATCAGGCTTCGCGAATTGCGCAGCAGCTGTGACGTAATCTGGCGACCCAGATCGCTACCATTTTCCGAGCTGGCAACGCGTGTAACCATTGTACCGGCAGCAACGGCAACCAGAAGTGCTGGAATCTGAGCCACAAGACCATCACCCACCGAAAGCAGGGAATATGTCATGCCGGCTTCTGCAAACCCCATTTCGTGCTGCAGAACTCCAACGGCGAGACCACCGATCAGATTGACGAAAATAAAAACCATTCCGGCAAGCACGTCGCCTTTAACGAACTTCATGGCACCGTCCATGGCACCGAAGAACTGACTCTCCTGTTCGAGTGTCTGGCGCATCGCGCGTGCTTGAGCCTGATTGATGTCGCCGTTACGCAATTCGGCATCAATACTCATCTGCTTGCCAGGCAGGGCATCCAGCGTGAACCGTGCTGCGACTTCGGCAACTCGTTCGGCACCCTTGGCTATCACCACGAACTGGGCAATCGTAATAATGAAAAATATGATCAGGCCGACAGCTATACTTCCGCCAACCACGAAATTCCCGAAAGCGGTTACGATTTCACCAGCGTCAGCCTGCAGAAGAATGAGGCGGGTTGTTGTGATGGTGATCGCCAGTCGAAAAAGGGTGGCAATCAGGATCGCGGAAGGCAGCGCAGAAAACTGGAGGGGCGTGGTTGCATAAAGCGAACTGAGCAGGATGAGGACGCTGAATGCGATGTTAAGCGTGATGAGTCCGTCCACAGCCCAGGTCGGCAACGGTATAACCATCATGCTGACGGCTACCAGAACCAACACGGCGATCACGATATCGCTGGTGTTGCGTGCTCTCGCGAGGAAGCGGGTTATTCTGTTCATCATGCCCCGATCTCTGCCCGCATTTTCACAAACAGGTTAAAAGTCTGTCGTGCCTCTTCCTGACGCCCCGCCGCATGAAGAGCGCGGCTTTTCAGCAGGTGAAGCGCCGGATCATGTCTGTCGCCCAGTGTTTCGAGCCGCGAGATTGTTTCAAGAGCCTTGTCGGCTTCACCATCCAGTGTGAGAAGGTGACTGAGCGTTCGGAGGACCCCGATATCGTCCGGGGACAACTGGGCTGCAATCAAAAGATAAGCCGCTCCTCGTTTGGCCTGTCCATGACATCCGTAGACATAGCCAAGCAGATGTAGCAGCTGAACGGTGTCACGAGGATTTGTCAGTGCTGGTCTCCTCGCGCAGCCGATCGGAAAAACTGTTGTGGCGGCTGATTTCATCATCGATCAATGCGACTGTGAGCGAGCGTAGATTTCCGTTTCCCTCCAGCGGCATCAGACCACCATCGATATATTCGCCGAGCAGTTGGGCTGCATGCCGGATGATCGAAACATCGGCGATGCGCGGGCGCACGAATTCGGTAAGAATTTCGTTGAGCGTGTCGCTGTTGTGCAGCGACGCGAATGTCATTTCGGACTGTGTGGCCTCGCTGGCGTCTGCCTGTGCCGTACCTTGTGCAGTTCTGCGCTTGCGAAGTGCATCAATGGCCTTCAGATCCTGGCGCTCGACTGCTTTCCCCTGAACGGCGTGGGAGCGCCCGATGTTCCGGATATCGCTTGGCGGGCCTGGGTCAAGGCGGATTGCATCCGTGCGCCGCGTCATCGGTAATTCAGAGCAATTGTTGCCCCCTCCTTGCTAAGGTGAAGCGACTTCTCGCCAATCTTGCTGATCATCCAGCCATCATCCACATAGGCACCCTCATGATACCGAGTGCCGTCTCCTGCCAACACGTAGGAATTCGGTCCGAACCAGATGGCTTGTAGTGCAAGGCGAGGGGGCGTGCCGACACCGTTGACGGCGACATTCGAAGTCAGCACGATTCTGTCGCCATAGTTCCGATCAAACCAGGACTGTATATCCAGCCAGGCCTCGCTTTTCTCCTTGGCTAACGCGCCTGAAGCCACGAGGCGGTTTTTTTCGACTGCCAAAGTCACTCCACCGATGCCTGCCTGGTCCAGTTGAGCAGCCAGCAGGCCTTGGGCGACAGCCGGAGTTTCTGCCTTGTCCGGCATGGCGGCCTGCATCGTGCTGCCGGGGTCAGTGCCGAGATCCGCGCCTACAGGGGAGCTCATCAATGCGTGGGCCGCTAGAGACGCAAAGACGCCGATACAACAGACCACAGTCGCGACCGCAGTCGTTGGGCGTTTGAAAAAGCTTTTTGGCTCGGGCTGAGACGGAGCACAGATTACCATCTGTGCATCGCCGACGACGATGTTGACAGGTAGTCGGCTTCGATACCCGTGTCCCTCGGCGATGTGATGAGTGTTTACTTCAACATCACCACCGACAGCCTCGATTTCGATGCGGCGACCTGTGGGCCGCACCAGCACATGACGCGCGGCGATACCCGCGTCCTTCAGAACAATATCAGCTTCAGCGTCGGAACCGATGACGTAAGCTGAACCATCAAGCGAGATGGTTGCGCCTTGGTGTAATCCTGCGGCGACGCTCAGTCGAACATTTCCATCCGCAAAGCCGCTACGCCATTTTTCCAGTAAAGCGGGCAGCGCGTGCATCGGCTTGTTATCCTCCCGGCAAAATTGCCCGACCGGACCGTCCGGCCGGGCAGAATCGTGTCAGGACACGCTCGTATTAGCGACCAGACTGGCCGACCGCATCTGCTACACGGTTGCGTGACTGACCCTTGGCTTTGTCGGTTTCGACCGTAAGGTTGAACTTGGTCATTGCGAGCTGAAAGGCTTTCTGCTCTTGCCAGAAAGATTTCAGTTCGTTCACATTCCCGCCGGTCGTATCATCTACTTGTGTCACTGGGGGTCTCCTTGAGTTCGAACTTCATGCCCGACAGTAACGGCCGGACAGGTTCTCAGGTGCAGCGCGATACTAGCTTGGGGTTCCAAGTTCGGAAAATCCATTTGGTTCAGCGTTGGCCAGATGCGCTGGCGGTCGTGAAAACCCGCCTATTTCGCGATTTTCGTGAGTGGAGCAACGACGTGGGGCGGAAATAATGAACGTAAACCGCGGCCATGGTGGAAGTCAAAATTCGCCTGCGACACGTCGAACGATCCCAGCGCCCAGTTCACGGTGCTCCACTGTGACACGGTCTTTTTCGGGAATTTCATCTGCAAATTTCAGTTTCAGTCGGGCAACGACGATATCCGATGCGTGTAAGCCCCATCCGTGAAAGCAACCCCATCCATCTGTAACGATCTCGTCCAATGCCAGTTCGACATCGCCAAGCGGTCGGTTCTCCGCCGCAAGTTCACGGTTTCTGAGTGCGGAGGTGATAACATCTTCGCCGAGAAGGGTCTCGAGGCGGATCGCCTGTCTCCTGTCAATGATACCGGCGATTGCATTTGCCCGAAAAACGGCACCACTGCGCAGGATGAGTTCACCGAACCTGGCAGAGGGTATCAGCGCGATTGACCGGTCTTCTTCCCCAACCGTTTCCTCCGTAGGGGAGGGTAGATCGTAATGCGCGATCAAGCGTTGAGACAAGCGCCGCCGCAGGCGATGACTCCTTAAGAGTAGATCGCATTGTGTAAGGGAAATACGATCATCAAAGCATGCAGAAAGTTTTTCAGGCACGACATAGTCGGCAGGCTGGTCAAGAAAATTGCGCCATGCTGTGTCGGATTCATCCATTTGGCGAAGCCGTTCTCTTGGACGGAGGCAGAAGCTCACCGATCCTGTATTCTCCATTTTTGCGTCGGCTGATGAGCAGGAATATCCAGATAGCCAATCCTGATATAGCCGCTACGAAGGTGCTGATCAGCCAGATCGCTGGCACCACACTGTCCGGATGCAGCCATAGCCCAAGAAAGGATGTGTAACCCTGAACATCCTCGCTGGCGTCTGTGGGCGCCATGACGGGAACCAGAACCACTGAAACCTTGTCATAGGAAAGGCCCGCGACACCGTTGGCAACAAGCATCTTTACCTGCGGGATCAAGCTGTTCATCGGAACGGATGTCTTGTGGCGGATGAACACTGAAGCCGAGGATGGCACCAGATTTTGCCGAAGTGGGTCGTTTTCAGGCAAGACGAGATGTACGCGCGCGGAAAGCACACCATCGATATCCAGGATTGTCTTGGATAGTTCCTGGCTTAGTCCGTAAATCATGCGAGCCTTTTCCTGAACGGGTGAGGAGATAAGGCCATCATTCTTGAAGACGTCGCCAAGGCTTTCAAAACTCTGCTTTGGAAGTCCATTCTCATTGAGAATGGCCATGGCATCTGCAAAACGGTCTTTTGGAACGGAAACGGTTATCTTGCCGCTTTTACTGTTTTCCCGCTCTGCGGGTATGCCTTTGCGAGCAAGTGCAGCCACGACTTCGTTTGCCTGACGCTGATCGAGATCGGTATAAAGCTCGACAGTACAGGCCTGCAGCACCAGAAGTGACATGATGAGGACGAGGGCACGAACCCTGGAGGAAACCATGCGCGCGTTCAAACCCATTGCCTCAACATAAGAGATAAGTGCATGCTGCTCGCCTATTGTTGCTTTACCAGGGTATTAACCGATGTGGAGGCAGCGGCGACGCTACTTGTCGCCAGCGATGCGCTGAAGCTGGCCCAGGAAATAGAAACGTAACGATCCAGAACGTCGTCCAGACTTGCCAGATCCTGACCACCATTTGAACGGTCGTCTACCCGGTCATGTGCAGTCGTGCCTTGGGAGGGGTCTAGCGCTTCTTTTGCCTGCACGGCATTTTTTCCAGCCAGCATATTTTGGGCGTTTTCGACGACGCCAACGAAGGATTTCACGCCGGAACTCATGAAAGAATTGGGTGACAATGACCGGCCGTCAGAGCCTGCTTTATCAAGATAGTCCAGCAATCGTTCGGACTTGACGTTGGTTGAGCCATTCAACTCCGGCGACGAGCGATCAGTTCCACGGCTTTGCAAGGTCGTCGTATTGGAAGAAGACGGATCGGCCTGTGCGACCTGCGTTGTCTGCGTTTCAGTAATTTTTTGGGCTGTCATGCTGGCCTGCTGTTCTTTTAGGCGCAGCGCTGTTTCTGCGTCTGTCAGACCGGCAGGAGAGGCTGCGGCCACATTCGAAACGGGGTTCGCAACGGTCAACATCTGTGTCGAAATCAACCCGGATGCGATGGGTGCAACTTGCATGGCGTGCTCCTCAATTGACTTTTTCTACAGTCGGCGAACCGACATCGACTGATTGTGCCTGGGTTTGCCGTCCGCGAAATACACGTACATTCGTGGGAGCGTCGGATACGGTTTCCGCTGTCGTAAACGTGCCGACGGTTTCCTTGACGAGGGCGATGTAGGCAGGTGGGCCCGATATGGATGCCGCCTTTTGCTCGCGGTCGATCCGAACCGGAAACCGTGGATCGACAAGCCCCAGATTATCAAGTCGCTGGCTGATACCATCAAGCGCTCTGTCGTCCATGGCTAGCACTTCGGTGCGGTTTTCGGTCTCGTTGCTGATGTGCAATGTGGAACCGTCGAAATACCAGACTAGGCCGTAACGGTTGCAAACCCACTCAAGGAACTCCTTCGCGTTGCCTTGCGGCACACTTGCGGTGACACGTCCTTTGATTTCAGGGCTCATCTGAGTGGATACCCCGATATTTCGACCGAATTCGGTTAGCGTGTCACGCACTGACTGATCGATAACCATGTACTGGTAAGGACCCTCGGGCCATTTAGGTTCAGCGGCCCAGCTCATATTGGCCCATGTGAGTACAAGTGCGAAACCAATCCCGAAGGCGGATATAGTCTCCGACCGGCGTTGCCGAGGGCGATTTCGGTCAGCTTTTCGCATCTATCCACACAAGATTGAGCTGGGATCATCCATCGATGAAGGATACCGGCTCGACGGCACAACGGAAAATCCAAATGGAACGGGAGATCGACGAAAACTGCATTATTGATCGCAAGGTTGTTTCGCAGACGGCTTCGGGAGAATGGTGTGGTGAAAAAAAACACGGGTGTCTTCCAGATCGATGCCTGGAGGCGCAGTACAGGGATCACTGCCGTGGTCGTTTGTCTGATCCTCGCGATTACCGCTACAACTCCACTGTGTGCACAAACCGGGGGGTATGACCCCAGAACCTGGGTTTTTGATGAGGAAGCCAATGTCATGTTGGCGCCTGGAGACCTATTACCCCCAGGTGATCGTGGGTCCGCTGATCGTAGCAGGGAACCTATACCGAAGCGGATTGTAAACTATTCAGGGTCGGAGCCGACAGGCACCATAATCGTAAATACGACCGCAAAACGGCTCGAACTGGTTCTGGGGGGCGGAAAGGCAATGCGATATTCTGTGGGGGTGGGACGCGAAGGGCTCAGTTGGTCGGGACGTGATCGGGTATCTGCCAAAAAACAGTGGCCGGACTGGCGTCCACCGGCTGAGATGCGGGCACGCGAAAATCTGAAAGGACGTTCGCTACCTGCCTTCGTCCCCGGCGGACACAACAATCCGCTTGGCGCTAGGGCACTTTATATCGGGTCTACCCTCTATCGGATCCACGGAACAAACCAACCGTGGACCGTGGGCACGGCGACCTCCTCGGGATGTATTCGTTTGACCAATGAAGACGTTGTCGACCTCTATGAACGGGTAACGGTTGGTGTCGGTGTCATTGTGCAGAAATGAGCGTTGAAGGCAGAAAAATAAACGCCGCTGGACGCGGCGGGAAAAAAGAGGGGAAGATGCGGTTTGGTTTAGCAGTGGTTCTGGGGGCTGTCTTGCTGGCAACCGGTTGTCAGACGATCAACGAAAAAACCGTAAAAAAAAATCCGGAGCCGACGTCTCAATCAGAGCGATTGGCAAAGCTGGCTAAAGACATCGAGGGCCGTGGAGAAGCTGACACAGCCTTGCCTTTATATGCGCGCGCTGCCGCAATGCCGGAGGCAAGCGCAGCAATCATGGTACAGTCCGGCGACGCCTATTCTCGGGCTGGGCAAGCCGAAGAGGCGATCAGTGCATATAAGGCGGCTCTGGCCAAGGCGCCTGACAATGGACCGGCATTGCTGGGGATGGGGACTGCGCTGGTTCAGGTCGGTGACTTGTCAGCTGGCGTCAGTGCCCTGACCTCTGCCGCACCGGCAGTTGGTACCAGCAGTGCCTATAATCGTCTCGGTGTTGCCTTGACCATGACAGGACAAACACAAAACGCGATTGCAGCTTATCAAAAGGCACTGAGCATGGCGCCCGCAGATGTCGATATCCAGTCGAACCTGGCGCTGGCTGCCGCTTTGCAGGGCGACGCGTCAACGGTGGAACAGGCAGCACATAAGGTCGAAGCCTCGGGAGCTGCCGAGCTTCATCACAAGCGAAACATTGTGCTGGCTTACGGCTTGATCGGTCATGATCAAGAGGTTCGTTCCTCCACCCCCGCGGGATTAACCAGCGGTGAAGTCGACAAAATCCTCAAACTGGCAAAAAAAGCGCGTACGAAAGGGTCAGTAACGGCCAAGGCAGCAGCGCTTCGCGATGTCATGAGCGGATGAGCGCCAGTTCGCAATGGTTGGGCCAGATCGACATATCTGGAAAAATCTGAAGCCGGATGAGTGGATTTCGTCAGCCACGATAATAGGGTGCGGATAAGCGCTTAGGCAGAGGAAAAGCAATATCCTCCATCGATCAGGTTACAGGCTTTCAAGTTAGCGTGCACGTTGTTGGGAAACCGGCCCAGTCGGTCTGTAGAGTCCAAGCCGGTTATCCATATGTCAGTAGTGAAATCAAGCACCAGTATAATCCACTGAATCCACAGGGCAAATACGCTGTTTGACTGGTCTGTCCGACTGGTGTTACGAACGTGTCTCCCAATTGGGAGGGAGAACGCGGCGTGGGGGAACAATTCCGAGGCTAGGGAGAGCCGCATGAATTTTAACGCTGCATATGTTTTCGAAGGACGGTCGCATCGACCTGGACAAGCTTTGACCTTTTTCACCCGTGCGCGGACCGCATGGGAAACGCCCGCTTCAGGCGATGCGTGTCTGTTGAGACCATGCGCGAGTCGTCCGTGACCTCTTCTGGTCGTCGCCCAGTCGAAATGCCTGACATGGCAGGTGAAATTCTCATTTTGCTGCGTGCTCAGCTCAACGACATGACGCCGCAGATCCAGACCGCTGCGAGATTTATTCTCGACCGGCCGCAAGACGTGATGCTCCTGTCGATGCGAGAACTGGCAAATGCGGCAGGTGTCTCGCATTCGACGATAATGCGTTTGGCGGAATGGTTGGGGCTTGATGGATATGCCGCACTGCGTGAGGTCTTTATCAGCTCATTCCGGGAGGGAACGATTGTCGTAACTGCGGAATCGGGCATGCCGGAGAAAGCAGGCGAAGAGGGGAAGACCCCTGCGTTGATCGCATCCTCGATCAAGGATCTGGCGGCTGACAAGGCTCAGGTGCAACTTGCCGATGCGGCACAGCGGCTCATGAAGGCACGGACGATTGTCCTTGTTGGTTCGGCCCAGGAAAGCCCGGTGATCGGTCACGCAAGGCAACTTTTTCAAGCCCTCGGTTCGCGGGTGCAAATATCTGAACAGTTTCAAGCCGCAGATGCGGTTGAAGAAGATATATGCCTGCTCGTCATCTCCTTGCGCCCGCATGGCGATGAGCCCAGAGAGGCCATCCGTCTGGCGAGGCAGCTTGGTGTCCCCTCGCTTGCCATAACCGACAGTTCGAAAGCGCTGGTCGCAAGAATGGCAGATGTGCCGGTCATTTTTCGCCCCGCGTCGATAGCACTTAATATTCCCAGCCTAACCCCCGCCATCGCCGCCATAGAAGCAATCGCTTCAATCTGGCGACGAAATATGGGGTAAGTTCTTGCCGTTCACAACGCGATGCCGGGATTAGCCATCAGTGATGCGATTATTTCTACGGATGCGATTGTTGCTGCAAGCATCGGAGTGGTCTGCGATATTTGCGAGGGCAGTATGATCACATGGGAAAATCGTGTGATCGACGACGCCGGGCAGTTGGTAAGTGCAACTATTCGCGCGCCCCGGCGCCCTGCATATCGCGCCGTGTTTGTGACTTGAGGAATTGATGCCCCCATGCACACTGCAAGCATTGCGTCGCGGGGCCCCAGTGATTTGATCTCTGTCGGCGCGCCTGTTGCTGAATCGAATGAAACAGCCTTGCGCCCGATCGCCTGCATCAGATCTCCGAAACGGTGGGCTACGGTAAGCTCCGCCTCGCTGGTCACGCAGATCACGCGATCCGCGTCAGCCAGTATGGTGGCCGCTTCCCCGTAATGCTGGATCCTGTCCTGCAGGCCGCAACGCTCCACCTCCGTTGCCAGCCATTCGAGGCTGTCACTGGATGTCTGCTGACCCCAATCATTGTCTGTTGAACCCTCTGTGCCGGTCCAGGTTCCTGCTTTAATTCCTTCTCTGAAGATCGCACGCAGTGCGTCATAACCATCCAACCCCGTCCATTCTGCCAGACGTACCATTGTGGAGTGAGATACTCCCACCTGTTTGGCTTGTTTGCGCATTGACGTCAGAGCGACGTCAACCGGATGCGACAGGACGAAACGCGCTGCGGCGCGTAAACCTTGCGGCATGGTTTCCAGTTGCTCGGTCAGCCGTTCGTTGAAACGTTGAAAGTCATCGCTGATTAAGTCAGCAATTTCCTGTTCGATATCCCTCTGGTGTTTGGGCATAGAAAATCGAGCTCCTCCGATTTATGCCCCCTGCCACTTTGCACCACCTTCACTCCTCCTTTCGGTTGTAGGTTAAAGTATTGAGTATTCCCCTTGTTCAGAATTCGTGTTCTGGCGATCCAGATACCATTCCAGATTGCCCGAATTGAAAGTTTCATCGTATATCGACTAGTTCCTCCAGGAGGTTGTTGATCTCACCAAAGAAGGATAACTCGCCCTTCAGATAGGTGAGCAGAAACGCTGCATAGAGGAGAAGCAGCACCGTGAATGACAATGATTTCACGGCGAGCGACATGGCAAAAATATTGAGATGCGGTGCCGCGCGCGATACCAGCGCAAGCAGAATATCCGAGAGCAACAGGCCGACAATAAGCGGGAACGCGAGAGCCAGGGCCATGGTAACGATCCGTGTGCAAAGATTGAGAAAAAGCGTAACGCTCTCGGTGCGAAAGACCGGGGTGAACTGATCGACCGGCCATATGCGATAACTCGTATAGACAATGTCGAGCATCAGCAACAATCCGCCCAGCGACAGGAAAATCACGATCATGACGATGCTGAAAAGTGTACCCGTTATACTGGTTTCATGAGTCATCATGGGATCGATAAGCGATCCCATCGTCACGCCGCGCTGAAGATCCACTATGTCACCTGCTGCTTCTGCTGCCCAGAATGGAAGGCTCATGACAAAGCCGAGCATCGCGCCGAGAAGCATTTCTTTCATGCCCAGGGCCACCATCATTAACGGGCCCATATTCGTGTCCGTCACGGTCTTGTAAACAAGCGGCATGAGTGGAATGGACAATGCAATGGCCACACCATTGCGCAGGAGACCTGCAATACGGGCGCGCGTGAACAGAGCCATCAGGATCATCAGGCCGACCATGCGTGCCATTGCCAGTGCCGCAACCAGGACCAGAATATGGACCTGATGGAGCGCTGAAAAGATTCCACCGACCGATGTCATCGCGTTGCCCCCGGAAACTCCTCGAAAGCAACCGTTGCCTGGCGTGCGATGTCCTGACCAACTATCGGCCCGAAAATGAGGATCACGACCAGAATGACGACGATCTTGATTGCCTGAGGCAGTGACTGATCTTGAATCTGGGTCAAAGCCTGAAGGAGGCCGACGATCAATCCAACGACCAGGGCAGCGATGATTACAGGCGCTGATGCATAAAGCACCGATAGTAGTGCTCCCTGAACCCTTGTGAGAATGAGATCATCTGTCATTGCGCCTCTTCAGGAATAGCTCAAGATAAGGCCGTGCATCAGGCGCGACCATCCGTCGATTGCGACAAACAGGAACAGTTTCAGTGGAATGGATATGAGGATCGGTGACACCATGATCATGCCAAGCGTCATGAGGATGTTGGCGACAACCAGATCGATCACGAGAAATGGCAGATAAAGCAGGAGTCCGATCTCGAATGCACGCGTTAATTCGCTGGCAACGAAAGCAGGTATGAGAATAGACAGGTCATCGTCGCGCACGATGTCTTGCTTGGCGTCGGGCCATAAACGTTGAGTTGCGCTTTGAAAAAAGCTGCGTTCTTCCGGCTTGGTGAACCGCACAAGCTGGCGTTTGATCGGTTCGCGTACAAGTTCGGCGCTACGCATAATGTCGTCCGCCGTTTCGAATTTAGCCTGTCCCTCCACAAGTGTTCTCTGGATTTCTGTCAACATTGGCGTGGTGACAAACACTGTCAGGACAAGGGCTATTCCGTACAGAACGAGATTTGGCGGCATTTGCTGGATGCCTAGCGCATTACGCACCAGAAACAGCACAACGGATATTTTGAGAAAGCCGGTCATGGTGACCACTGCCAGGGGCAGGAGACCGACAATTCCGATGACAACAATGAGGGGAAGGATGTTCTGTTGCGCCTCAATCATTGTTGAAGATATTCACAACACGGATACCAAGTTTTTCACCCAGCTTTACGAGCTCCCCACGACCGACACGCTTGCCACTTGCAAAGATCGAGACCCCATTGTCGACGGGAGCGTCGAGCGGGATCAGAGCGCCTGCATCCAGACGCTGGACTTCCGCAAGGGGCAACGCCACACGGCCTGCCTCAAACACCAGAGTTACCGGTATATCGGCCAGGCCTGCAACGCTGTCGTCATCACCGTTTTCCGTCGTGCGTTCAGTAGCCATGTCGAAATCCCATTCAGATCCGGTTAAAGGAAGGAAGTGATCATTCAAATGCCAGCCACCGTTGACAGCCGAAACAGGGGCAGCCAATCGGTCGCCGATCAGACAACAGGATCGGCTTGCATGAAGTTCGCTGTCTGCCGGTAGAATGACATCGTCCCGTTCCAGTTCTTTCATCTCGCGGAGGGTAATGGTGGTTGCGCCGTAGAGAATGCGCAGGGGAACCGGAACCGATGTTGCAAAAAGCGAGGCCGGTTCTGCCGCCTGATCGAGCAGCGCCGCCAGCTTTTGCGCAAGTTGATCGCTGCCGATGGTCAGTGAGATGCTCATGCCGCAATCGGATCTGGCCGATATGATGGGCAGTAGCGGATCATCGTGAAAATCGACGTTCCCCCGGACCTCAAGGAATTCAATTCCGCTATTCAGCTTTTGTTCAAGCCAGTTCAATTCGTTATCAAGAATGGCCTCAAGCAGGAGGGTCAGATCTGCCAACGGCATAGTTTCGAAGCCGGTTGTTGAATCAGACCGTTCTAACCAGTCACCGAATAATGCGGCTGGGATATGAAGCGCCGCCCAGCCATAGGAGGTTGTTAGGGTAACGGAAACCTCGTGATGTGCGTCTGGCGGATAGTTGGTCGGGCCAAGAGTAAATGTCCGGTCCATTACTGAAAATGAAACCAGGCTCCGTCGCCGATTAAGCGCGTTAGCCGTATCAATGTGCTGGGTGGGTAGTTCGGGCAAGCCCAAAGGCTCAACGGTAGGGCGAAGCTTACCGTTGACCTGACTGGTGGTTGCCACCTGTCTTCTGTTTGCCAGCACCGCAACCATTCAGACTGGCCACCCGTCATCGTCTGGGGACTTGTTCAATCGATCGATCAACTCCTCAAGCTTTGTTTTCGAAGCACAAACCTGTCTGTATCGGCTCTGTTCGATACTCAGTTTTTCCATTGCTTGATCGAGAGATGATTGTGCCGCGCATTCCTCTTTCCAGTGGTGCTTGCCAGTTGCTGCGGCGTGCTGTTGAAAAGCCTCCAGATATTGCAGCCGGGACGTGTTGATGGTTTTACCCGCCATTGTGGCCAGTATCTCTTGCTCCATGATTGCAGCCTCGGCGACGTGTGCAAGGCGAAGTGCCGCCTTTTCGCGTGCCATGGCTTCCGCCTGTCGAGCCAGCTTTCTGACGCGACCGAGAGTGGCTCCGGCCTTTGTTTCGCGGAACTTACGGATCTCGCGCAGATGCTCGAGAACGGCTTTTTGTTTGGCGTGATTCAATCCGCTATCCCTCGCATCAGGCACAGGGTTTCTTCGATTGGTGCGCGCATTGGCTGTTTTTGCTGCAGGAAGTCATTGATCTTGTCGATCTTTGCAATCGCTTCGTCGGTTAGCGCATCGGAACCATGTTCATATTCACCGATGCGTATCAGAAGTTCCACCTCCTGATATCTGGCAAGGAGCCGTCTAATATGTGCCGCCGCCGCACGATGCTCATCGTCAATCACCTTCGACATCAGACGGCTATTGGAACGCACGACGTCGATGGCGGGAAAATGGTTGCGCTGGGCAAGATCTGCCGAGAGGAAGATGTGGCCATCCAGCAGCGCCTGAACTTCTTCGACAACAGGATCCTGAGTGCCGTCGCCCTCTATGAGCACGTTGTAAAGCCCGGTAATCGACCCGGTGGAGCCGGGACCGGCCCGTTCTAGCAAGCGAGGTAGAGCAGCAAAGAAAGAGGGTGGGAAACCGCGTCTGGTGGGAGGCTCCCCGGCAGCAAGTCCAATTTCACGCTGAGCCCTGGCGAAGCGCGTGATATTGTCGACTGCCAGCAGTACATGTTTACCTTGGTCGCGGAAATACTCGGCTATGGTTGTGGCAGCATGTGCTGCCTTGACACGTTCTATACCCGAGCGATCAGAAGTGGCTGCGACCACTACACAGCGCTGTCGTGATGCTACACCAAGATGGTGCTCCATGAATTCGCGCACTTCCCGGCCGCGTTCCCCGATCAGGGCGACAACGGTGACATCTGCATCGCTGCCTTCGACGATTTCGGCCAGAAGGAGTGACTTTCCGACACCTGGTGCACCGAACAGACCGACGCGTTGGCCCCGCGCGCAGGTTAGCATCCCGTCAATCGCCCGTACGCCGAAATGGATGGGTTCCGATATCAACATCCTTTCCATAGGCTCGGGCGCCTGGGCCATGACCGGATAGGAGTGCCAGTCGTAGCCAGGATCCAACGGTGCGCCATCGATGGGATTGCCCAAAGAATCGATGACCCGACCGAGGAGACCTGGTCCAACACGGATTTGCTGTACATTTCGTGTCGGGATGACCTCTGTAAGATTGGATAGGTTTTGAATGTCGCCCAATGGAAGCAAGATAGCGGTGTCGTCCCTTAGCCCAACGACTTCGGCTTTCCCTCGCTGACCTGATTTGGGGTCGACAAGATCACAGATTTCGCCCATGCGGGCTTCATCGATAGAGGCGCTAATCATCAGGCCAGTGACATCGCGCACCCGACCGCGACTGGGGCGAGAAACCCTGTTTTCGGTAAGTCCTCCGCGCAGTCGGGGGATGATGGAGGCAAACTTCGTGTCTGTTTCGTTCATTCATGCCCCGTTCTGGAAAACGTTGCATCAGGTGTCAGAAGGTTCGTGCGTATTGCTTCCAACTGTACTCTGAGCGTAGCGTCGATCACGGCCAGATCGGAGGACAGAATACAGGCATCGTCCGCCAGTTCGGGGTCGCCATGTATTTCAAAGGGCATCTCTTCATTCGCCATCAGGTCGGCCAGTTCACGACGCACTGCCTGTTCCATGGCTGGGTTGACGGCAATCTTCACGTATTTTGAGCGACGCAGATCCACCAGCGCCTGACGGGCCGTCTGGGCCAGTAGGTTGCCTGTGTCGAATGCGCCAAGCACACGCGTGACGATGTCGAGCGCGAGACTGGTGATTTCATTCTCCAGGGATCCGAGATATCGATCAACTTTGATGGTGGTGGTCTGAATCAGACGTGTGGCCGCCTTCTGGCCTTCGCTATATCCGTCTTCATAACCCTGTGCGTAACTGTCGCCATAGGCCTTGCGGGCCGCTGCCTGCTGTTCTTCTGCCGCAGCTTTGGCACTTTGGAGGAGGTTGTACCCCTCCAGCCAGACCCGTGCTGAAGATGCCTTGATGATGCGCCCCGTTGGGCCATTGGAGAACTTGACGGGGGCGGTGCTCGAAGTCATCGATAGCCACCGATTATCCGTGCAACGGCCAGCTTCGGATAATCGTCGAAGCGATATGTCCTGCTATGACTTTGTCCAGGTTTCCACATGTGACCGCGCCAGTTTGATTTTCGCGGCCACGATAGCCCCACAACACGGTGAGGAAAAATCCAAATGGATCGTCTGTATCGCGTGAGAGGACTGGCTCGGGGGATCTGCATAATGATGACAAATGGAATTTCTGCCTGAGTTCGGCGCAGATGCCCGGAACAGGCGATACCATGACACGACGACCCCGCCGGAACGATGCCCGGCTCTCAGGGCGAAAGTAGCACTTGCCCGTTACGGTGGCCTTACACAAATAGAGATCAACCACGACTGCAAGGTAGGCGAAGCCTTAGCAGATTCGGATGTTGGCGATGTTCGTCATCCGAGCCTGTGTTTGGAGCCGTCACGTCGCACTGTCTGTCAAGCATATTATCGATAATGACGGACGGTCTGCCGCCGTAGATGCTCCCGGCGACGGTTATAGCCAATCGGCGCGAATTGATTCCATCTGATTTTGTCACACAGAAGCATCGAAAGTCTGAACGCCGTATCTTGACATGTTTAGGCGTTTCATCATAAATATTCAGAATGCTGTTCTATAATGTAGAATTGCATGGAGGGGATAAAAATAAATGAGTGAGCCTGTGGAATTGCGCGGCCGGTTATCCGGTGCGGCTGACTTTTTGCACCTCAAATCAGGGAAGTCGCGAGCCATACATGCCTTGTCAGGGCATTGTTATCTGCGGCGATTTTCTGCGCTTGCAAGCATCAAAGGTTGGTGCGCCAAGCCAGGCTGCGTCGTTCTTCGCTCAACACCAGATCTACACGTTGCAAATGGAGGCAATGCATCATGACACTAAGCTTTGGTACTTTTTTTTCACTCGGTCGCCCCGTCACTCTCGCCGCATTTTTGGCTCTTGCCGCTGCGCCGTCGGCCCTGGCTGTCGAGATGATGGGTGAGTGCGAAGTGACTGGTGTGAAAGGCTCCATGCCTTTCACACCAGTCACTGCCGGCCAATTGACGGTACAGGTTAATCTTCCTTCGAACCCTGGCTGGAACAATGGGGATACGCCTGACAAGATCAAGGATGGTTACGAATATTGCCTTGGCGCTAACATTGCTCATCGCGCGGGCCTTGATGGTGTGAAGATCGTCAATGTTGCATGGGATGCGCTGGTCGCAGGTCGAACCAAAGATTTCGACGTGGCGCTTTCGCAGATTTCGATTACGGAACCACGTAAGAAAGTTGTCGATTTTTCGACGCCCTATTTCCACTCTGATTTTGGGATCCTGGTGAAGAAGGGTACGGTTGTCGACGCAGCCTCCATTAAGAAGATGCGCATCGCCGTGCAACAGTCGACCACTGCCGCTGATTTTGTTTCCAGCAAGCTGCAACCAGCCGAAGTCAAGGTGTATCAGGATGTAGCCAGCACGGTTACTGCGTTGAGGGCAGGTCAGGTTGATGCCGTGGGTAATGATACCGCTGTTGTACTCGGCTGGGCAAAGCGCTCAAACGGAGCGCTTGAAGTGCCTGGACAATTTCCGACAGGTGAAACATACGGCGGCCTTTATCCAAAGGGTTCCGATAATGCCGAAAAGATCAACAAAATCATCGAGTCGTTGATCGGTGATGGGACGGTGAAGTCACTTTCAGCCAAGTATCTCACGCCGGTGCTGGGCGCTGACCCGGCTTCGATCCCCTACATCAAGATGTAATCGCGCGAGGTTTTGAGCTGATGTCCTTCATTACGGATAGCGAAGGAGGCCAGATTTCTGGCCTTCTCAGCGGCAAGCGCCGCTGGAGTGCTGGCACGCCGCCCAAGGATGTTGCCGGTTGGGTGGCTGCCGCGTTGGGCGCCAGCGTCCTCGTCATTGCCTGTACCTGGAAAACGCTGCTTGACGTCAGGGCTGCCGCTGTGACGCTGGAAATCGGGGGGCTGTTCGTTGACGCGGTTCTGATGATCTGCGGTCTTGCCGTTTTGCTGCTCTTGCTACCAGGGCTCAGAAGCCTGCAAAATTCACGCGCTGCAAAAGCGGCGCTTGCGTCGGACAGTATGGTTGATGCCCGGGTGGCCAATGCAGCGTCGCGGGAGAACGCCTATTATACTTTGGGTGCGGCCGCTGCGGTCGTAGCCGTGATACTACTTGTGCAGTTCGTCATTGCAAATGATCTCGCCGTTGGGCGCACGTTCTTTCTGCTGCCGCTGATTGGAAGCACGTTTGGGCTGGTCGGCAAGGCATTCTGGGTCAACATCTATATTTTCGTCGTTGCGGAAATCTTTGTTCTCATTTGGGGACTGATAGTCGCCGTTGCACGGCTCATGCCAGGCAAAGCATGGCGTCCAATCCGTATGATGGCAACCATCTACACCGACGTATTCCGCGGGTTGCCAGCGATCATCAACATCTATCTGATCGGCTTTGGCCTCTCGTTAACAGGGCTGCCTTGGGTCAAAGATCTTTCACAGGAAACCTTTGCCATTATCGCACTGACCTTGACGCATGGTGCCTATACTGCCGAAATTTATCGCGCCGGTATTGAGAGTATTCATGGCAGTCAGGTGGCAGCAGCACGCTCGCTGGGGCTCACATATTTCCAGACGTTGCGATACGTAATCGTACCGCAGGCGGTGCGACGCATCATTCCACCACTCTTGAACGGCTTTATCGGACTGCAGAAAGATACGGCACTGGTTAATGTGATCGGCGCTGTCGATGCTTTCAATCAGGCCAAGATTCTGACCAGCAATTACTTCAACCTGTCGCCGGTATCCGGCGTCGCCTTCCTGTTTATCCTGATTACCATTCCACAGGCTCGTCTCGTGGACAAGCTGATGGAACGAGACCAGCGCCGCATGCGTGCCGGCGGCAATTGAGGGCTTCCGCACAATGGCAATGATTGAAATTCGTAACATCCATAAGCAATACGGTCACCACAAGGTGTTCGATGGCCTCAGTCTGAAGGTCGAAGAGCATCAGGTCGTCTGCCTGATCGGCGCGTCCGGTTGTGGCAAGTCGACCTTGCTGCGAACGATCAACGGACTGGAGGACATACAGTCCGGTGAAATCCGCATATGCGGCGACCGGATTACCGGCCCTGGTGTTGATGTCAACACGCTAAGACGGGATGTCGGTATCGTTTTCCAGAGCTACAATCTCTTTCCGCATATGACGGTACTTGAGAATGTCACATTGGCGCCGATCAAGGTGCTGGGTGAGGATCGTGCGGAAGCGGAAGCCAGAGCAATAGCGCTTTTGAAGCGGATCGGTCTCGACCATAAGGCGAAGGAATATCCCGACCGTCTTTCTGGCGGGCAGCAGCAGCGCGTTGCTATTGTCCGGGCGATGGCCATGGGGCCGATGGTGTTGCTTCTCGATGAGATCACATCGGCGCTTGATCCGGAACTTGTTTCGGAAGTGCTTAATATTGTCCGTGATCTTGCGGCCGAAGGCATGACCATGCTTCTTGCAACACACGAAATGGCATTCGCCCGCGAAGTTTCCAGCAAGATCTGTTTCCTGGCCGACGGCAAAGTGCATGAAGAAGGTTCGGCGGAAGAAATATTCGGGGATCCGAAGCAGGAGCGCACACGTGCTTTCCTGCAGCGGATCATCGAAGCCGGACGACTATAGGCCTCGCTTCAGCCGCTTCCTGTCGAGGCTATGATCCAAGGGAGAGTACATGCCATGAGTAAAATCAAGCGAGTACCACATTGCAGCCATTGGGGCGCGTATACGCTCCTTGTGAATGACGGCACCATTGTCGGCGTCGAGCCCTTCGAGTTCGATCCGTCACCGTCGCCGATCATCAATTCGGTAAAGGAATGGGGCAGCGGCTATCGCCGCGTGCCGCAGCCGCTGGTGCGCGCGGGTTGGCTGGAGAAGCGTGAGAAAAGCGATCGCCGCGGACGCGGGTGTGAGAAGTTCATACCTGTGGGATGGAATGAAGCAATCAACCTGATTGCCGAGGAGATACAGCGCGTCTCGCGTGATTTCAGTAATGAATCGATCTTCGCCGGCTCTTATGGCTGGACGAGTTGCGGACGTTTTCATCATGCACCATCGTTACTCAAACGTATGCTCAATCTGGTCGGTGGTTTCACCGGGCATGTGGACACCTATTCTACCGCTGCGGGGCCGGTCATCTTGCGGCATACGCTGGGAGATGATGCTGCTGGCGGTGGCCAGGCCAATACGCTCGATACAATTGCCGAACATACGGAAACATTGGTTGTTTTTGGTGCACTGTCACCGAGAACGGCACAAAGCGAAGCGGGTGGTATCGCAAGTCATTCGCTCGAGATATATTTGAAGAAAATTGCAGAGCGCGGCGTGAAAGTCATTCTCGTCTCCCCTTTGCGTGACGATATCCCCGATTGGGTCAATGCCGAATGGTGGCCGATCCGCCCAAACACAGATACTGCTTTGATGATCGGCATAGCGGGAGAGATATTACGGGCGGGCAGACACGACCTGTCGTTTTTACAACGCTGCACCAGTGGTTCCGAGCGCTTTCTGGCCTATCTGGACGGTGGTAGCGACGGTGTTGTGAAGACCGCCGAGTGGGCGGCGGATATCACGGGCCTCGATAGAAATCAGATCGTGTCGCTGGCGAAGCAGTTGGTAGACACGCGCTCGATGATAACGGTCAGCTGGAGCCTGCAGCGAGCGCATCATGGCGAGCAACCTTTCTGGGCGGCGCTGGGGCTTGCGTCACTGATCGGTCAGATCGGACTGCCGGGTGGAGGTGTCGGATATGGATATGCATCTCTCGGTGGTGTTGGCGCTCCGATCAATATTGGCAAGTCACCTGCAATCTCGCAACTGACCAAGCCCATTAACAGCTTCATTCCCGTCGCGCGTATTAGTGATATGCTTCTCAATCCAGGGAAGACTTACACCTATGAAGGATTGGTGCGGACCTATCCGGATATTCGTCTCGTCTACTGGGCGGGCGGCAATCCCTACCACCATCATCAAGATCTCAACAGGCTCTCTGAAGCCTGGACACGGCCGGAAACGATTATCGTTCAGGACCCCATGTTTACCGCTACGGCACAGCGGGCTGACATTATTCTTCCGGCAAATACATCTATTGAACGAAACGACATAGCGGGCAACAGACGATCCGATTTTATCATAGCCATGCACAAGGCGATCGATCCTGTTGGTGATTCAAAATCTGACTTTGATATTTTCAACGCCATTGCGATGAAGCTGGGTGTAGGCACAGCCTTTAATGAAGGCCATGACGAAATGGGATGGCTGCGGCACCTTTACGATATCAGCCGCGACGACGCGCGTGAGCGATTAGGCTTCGACATGCCGGATTTCGATATGTTCTGGGAACAGGGATATGCCCGATGTCCCACTGTGGATCATCACGTATATCTTTCCGGTTTCCGCGAACACCCTGAAAATCATACCCTCAATACCGAGAGTGGCAAGATCGTGATCGGTAGCGAGACACTCGCTTCACTGAAATATTCCGACTGCCGCGAACATCCTGCATGGATAGAGCCGGCTGAGTGGCTCGGTTCTGCTCAGGCTGGCAATCAGTTTCATCTTATCTCGCATCAACCGTCGGGACGTCTCCATAGCCAACTAGAAACGGGCGAGACGAGCAGGGCACAAAAGCGAAATGGACGGGAGCAAGCCCGTATCAATCCACTTGATGCCTGTGATCTGGGGATAGAAGACGGCCAGTCAATACGCCTGTGGAATATGCGAGGTGAATGTCTGGCGACAGCCAGCATTTCGGATGCTGTCCGGCAGGGCGTCGTTGTTCTCCCGACGGGAGCATGGTTCACCCCTTCCGGGAACAACGGGCTTGAGATTGCAGGAAATCCCAATGTGTTAACGCTCGATATTGGTACATCTCAGTTCGGGCAGGGGTGCTCAGCACATACCTGTTTGGTCCATGTTGAGTCCTATTTGGGGGACGCGGGGGATGCAATCGAAAAGTATCACGATCAACTCGTGGCCCTATCGGCTGTGGGCAGATGATACGAGGATAGTTGAGAGACCAGTCGGGGTTGCTTCTGCTTGAACAGAATTGTCGGAACTTCTCCAGATCTTTGTTTTTACGCATTTCTGAACGGAAAATTGCTGCTCGTTTTCCCTTGAGATGCTCCCAACCAGCAAGTGAGGGGTCATGGCCGCTGAGTTCGATGTAAGTGTATGTGGTAGTTATATTCTGGATATCTGCGGGTTTCCGGTAACCGATATCCCGCCGGGCGGCAGCGTTTCTCTTATCGAAGAAATCAGTATGACCGTCGCGGGAACAGCTGGAGGCACAGTGGTTCCATGCGCACGCCTGGGTCTTAAATCCCAAGCATTCGGTGCAGTCGGTAATGACGAGAAAGGGAGCTGGGTTCTCAATTCTTTACAAATGGAAAGTATTGATACGTCGCATATGCTGCGTTTGGACGGCGTGCAAACATCGGCCACGATCCTGCCAATCCGTCCTGATGGTTCGCGACCTGCAATTCACGCACGCGGTGCCTCCGCTCAATGGGTGATGACACCTGAAGCGCAGGCCGCAGCGATCAAATGCAAGGTTGTACATCTTGGCGGCGTCAATTCGATCATCGCCATGCAGGGGGAGCCTTCCATCGCACTTCTGAAGTCTGCCAAATCTGCCGGTTGTATTACGACCCTCGACCTGATTTCTGCGCGCAATGATACCTGGGCGCTGGTTGAGCCGCTGCTTCCATATGTCGATTTTTTCATGCCAAGCATTGATGAGTCGGCCATGATGACAGGCACCGACGATCCCGAGGCTTGCGCCCGTTTCTTCCTTTCAAAAGGTGCTGGGGCTTGTGCTATCTCGCTTGGCGCAGATGGTTCTTACTTCTTGAATAAGGAAGGACGGCAGTTCGCTCTTCCCGCATTTGCTGTGAAAGTGAAGGATACATCTGGCTGCGGAGATTCCTATACCGGCGGATTTATCGCCGGATTAGTACGAGACTGGGATGTCGAGGACTGCGCGAAGCTTGCCACAGCGACATCCGCCATTGTTGCTACCGGGTTGGGCTCGGGTGCGAATCTTGTTTCTTTTGAGAAAACTGTTGAAGCGATGAACTCGTTGCCGGTCTTGAAACACTGATCCTACAACAAACTGGAAAATGCGAAATGAACAGGAATGCCATCGTAACCGGCGGAAGCCGCGGTATCGGACGCGCAATAGCTTTGGGGCTTGCGCAGCGCGGTTTCAATCTCGCGCTTCATGATATGGAGCCACAGAAGGAATATCTTCTTGAAACCGTGAAAGCCGTTGAAGCTCTCGGTCGCCGCTGTGTGCCGGTTTTCGCAGATGTGAGTGATTTGGCTGAATGTCAGCGGGCGACACAGGAATCCATCGATGCACTTGGCCATATTGACGTGCTGGTCAATAATGCCGGCATTCTGAAAATGGCAACGATCGAGGAGATGACGCCTGAACTCTGGGACCAGACCTTTGCGGTTAATACCCGTGGTGTATTTCAGATGACGCAAGCTGTCATCGCTCATATGAAGAAGCGGCGTTACGGACGTATCGTGAATATCGCTTCGCTGGCCGCCCGGACCGGCGGGCCAGGCCAAGCGCATTATTCAGCCTCAAAATCCGCTGTCGTCGGGTTTACGCGCGTCTGCTCAATGGAGTTTGCCGGAGATGGAATTACCGTTAATGCTGTTTGTCCGGGCATCATCAAGACCGAGATGGGAATGAACAATCTGCGGGAGCCCGAAAAGATAGCGTATTTTGAGAAGGTCACAGATGTGCACCGGCTAGGCGAGCCTGAGGATGTCGTCGGACCGGTTGCTTTCTTCGCCTCTGACGATTGCGCCTTTGTCACCGGGCAGGCACTCAACGTCGATGGCGGTATTTTCTACAGCTGATTGAATATAAAAGGGCTGGCCGTTCTATCGGCCAGCCCCTCTACTACCGGTGATGACAGCTATTTATTTTCGGCGTATTGCCGCTTGCCGGTCTGAACTGTCTGATAGAGGGTTTGCGCGGCTGTCGGCAGTGTGGAAAGCAGGCCGCTATGTGTATCGCCTGCCTTGTCTGCCCACCTCTTCTGCTGTTCTTCAGTTAAGAGCACGAACTTGCCACCATTGGCTTCGAATTTACCGACTTGTACTTTCTCGTCAGCATCCTGGCGCTGCCGCATCTCATCGGTGGACGGCATTGCTGATTTGAGCAGGTCCTGAATCTTAGGCGGTAGTCCGTCATAGACGCGCTTGTTGATGAAAAATCCCTGTTCGTGATGGTACTGATGGGTGGTTACATAATTCTTGGCGAACTGGGCGGCGGGTGTTGTCACATAGAAGGTGAAGGGCAGGTCGCCACCCTCAACCATACCTTGCTCCAGCCCAGTAAAGAAATCCGGCAGGGAAAGCTGGACGCCGTTGACACCGATGTTCTCCCAGAACGCGCGAGCCGATGCTGCGGGCGGGACCCGAAAACGCTGGCTTGCAATATCATCGGGGGTTGTGCAGGTGGACTTGCAGAAAAGGTTTGACCAGCCAGCATCGCCAAGCCCGATTAGAACCAGCCCATTATCCTCGAAAATTTGTTCAAGTGCAGGACGCACAACGTTATCCGTGGCCCAACGGCGTTGTGCGTCATTGTCCCACAGATAGGGCATGGACATCACTGCGACAGGGGGAAGCGATACTGCGGTCGCCGCCAGTCCGCTGGTGCCGATTTCAAGACGGCCACGGATGACCTGTTGGGTCATTTCCTGATCGTTGGCGACGAGCTGGTACCCGATCTTGTAGTCGTCACCGCTCTGCGCGTTGAAATTGTCGATGAATGTCTGGATGATGCCCATCATCATCGAACCTGGCCGCAGTGATCCGGCGATGCGTAGGGTTTCAGTCGCCTGCGCTGTTCCAGTCATTGCGACCGTTGCGGCCAGAGAGCCAAGCAGCGCGATCCTCGTGATTGTCTGCATGTTGTTACCTCCTCCTTTATTATACCTTACGCTGTCCCCAATGACGGTCCGTATTATTCTTTTCTTGCAGCAGGTTCAGCGGACAAAAAACATGACAATCTGCGGCACATAGGTGGTGATCAGCAGGGGGATCAGCATCAGGATGACGAAAGGCAGCGCACCGCGTACTATGGTCGAAAAGCTTTCCCTGAAAACGCTCATTGCCACGAATAGATTCATGCCGACTGGAGGCGTGATGTAACCGATCTCCAGATTGACCGTAGTAATGACGCCGACATGTACGGGATCGTAGCCCTGGGCCTGCATCAGCGGCAGCAGTAGCGGCGACAGGATCAGAATCGCGGAACCAATGTCCATGAAGCAACCCGCAATCAGCAAGATGATGTTCAGTGTTAACCCCGCCGTGATCGGATTGGTGATCCACTGGCTCAACCACTCGACCATCATCTTCGGGATGCCTTCATAGTCGAGAATGGTGTTGAAGCTGCCCGCGATGGCGAGAAGTGGCAGAAGCGTGCCGAACAGGCGGATGGATTCCCCCAGCATTTCCGAGAAGCCTTTCATCGTCAGGTCTCGATAGACCAGCCCTTCGACGATAAGAGCGTAGACGAGTGAAACCACGGCTGCTTCGGTTGCCGTAAAATAGCCGGTATAGATACCTCCAAGTAGCAGAACTGGAAGGAACATGGCCGGGCCACCGCGTTTCAGCGCATTCAGGAGACGAGGCAGTGAGAAATTGCCACGAGCCGAGATCGGGGCGACGATTACGCAATAGATCACGAAGAAGGCCGTCATGAGGATGCCAGGGCCGATGCCACCCATGAAGAGTTTAACAATCGAAGTATCGGTGATGATGCCGTAGAGCATCATGGGAATTGATGGGGGAATCAGGATGCCGAGTGTCCCGCCTGAACATAGCAGGCCAAGCGACAATTGTTTGGAGTAGCCTTCCTTCAGCAGCGCCGGATACATGATTGAGCCGATGGCGGCGAGCGTGACGATGGATGAGCCTGAAATAGCTGCGAAAACCGCACAGGCCAGAATTGTCGCCACCGCAAGACCGCCACGAATATTGGCCGTCAGTTCTATCATGATGTTGATCAGGCGCTGCGCAATGACGCCCTTGCTCATGATGTTGCCCGCAAGGATGAACATGGGGATCGGCAGAAGCACATCGCGATCAACCGTGAACCACAAATCCTGAATGAAGAATTCGACCGATGAATTGCGCGCTACGAACTGATGTAGACAGATCACTGCAAAGGCAAGCATCAGCACCATGGGCTGGCGTAGTATAACGAGGGCCAGACTGCCGCCCGCAATCAAGAAGCCGGTCATATATCGGCACCTCCGTCATTCGGCCGTAAGCCGGGAAAGCAACTAAACAGAAAAAACTTGAACGCAGAAAAGCCGAAGGCGACGACAAGCACGCTTTGCACTTTCCAGATGTTGAAGGGTAGGGTCATGTCCTGCTCGCCGAGCTGGTAGGTGCTGGCGATGAACAAGAAGGACGCATAGGCAAGTCCGAGACACAATATACATGAGATGATGTCGGCAAGACGTGCGAAGAAGGCGTCGTATCGCGGCGAAATCAGCTTGTCGAGCACGGTGGGACGTAAATGACCGCCATAGGAGATCACATAAGAGAAGCCCATGATTCCGGCGACTGCCATGCAATAGACGGCGACACGCTGGGCGCCGAATATGCCTTGGCCGAGAACTTCCCGTCCAAAAATGTCCAGAACCAATGCGATTGTACCGGCAATGAAGGCAATATAACAGATGATCGTCTCCATTCGCACGACTGCCTTGTAGATGAAGACGATCAGCGCATTCGTCTCCGAGTGAACCAGCGTTCCTTTGGAGTGCGCGTCTTTGGTTGTTTCCATGGGCTTGACCTATGCCTGCTGCGCTGCCGTATCCGATTGTCCAGCGAATATTCCGGTCATCAGCGTGCGTGCTTTGAACAACGATGCTGACGGGATACTCAGTTCATCTGGCTGACAAACTTGGTTTCGAGATAGGCTGCGGTTGCTTCGGAGCCGCCTTCCGTTCCGTAACCCGAATCTTTAATTCCTCCAAACGGCACTTCAGGCAGTGCAAGGCCGTTGTGATTGATACTTAGCATGCCTGCTTCCATGTCGCGGGTCAGAGCGTGAGCTGTTCTGGCGGAACTGGTGAAGGCATAGGATGCAAGGCCGAAAGGCAGGCGATTTGCTTCGCCGATAGCATCTTCGTATGATTGGAACCGGTTGATGATAGCTACGGGGCCGAAAGGTTCTTCATTCATGATCTTTGCCGAAATGGGAACATTGACCAGCACGGTTGGTTCGAAGAAGTTGCCCTTGTTGCCGATCCGCCGTCCGCCCGTCTTCACTTCTCCGCCCTGCTGTACGGCATCGGCTATCAGGTCTTCCATGGCAAGGACGCGCCGTTCATTTGCCAGCGGTCCCATCTGGATTGCGTCATTGAAACCATTGCCGACGATGATGGCTTTGGCGGCCTTCACGAAGCCGTTGATGAACTGTTCCGCTACTCCTTCCTGTACAAGAAAGCGCGTTGGAGAGATGCAGATCTGACCGGCGTTTCGAAACTTGGAAGCGGATGTCACGGAGATTGCCTTTTGCAGATCCGCGTCGTCAAAGATGAGGACCGGCGCGTGTCCGCCCAGTTCCATCGTGACCCGTTTCATATGTAGGCCAGCAAGTGAAGCCAATTCCTTGCCTACGGGAGTAGAGCCGGTGAAGGAGATTTTGCGAATTGTCGGATGGGGAATTAGATAGGATGATATTTCCGATGCCTTGCCGTTGACAAGATTGACGACGCCAGCGGGGATTCCTGCGTCGGCGAAGGCTCGCACCAGTTCCGCCGGGGAGGCCGGGGTCTCATGCGGTGCTTTTACGATGATCGAGCAGCCGGTCGCGACCGCCGCTGAAAGCTTTCGAACAGCTTGGTTGATGGGAAAGTTCCACGGTGTAAAGGCTGCAACCGGTCCAATTGGCTGCTTGATTGCCAGTTGGGACACGTCGCTGTGGCGAGCTGGAATGACCTGGCCATAGGTGCGCCGGGCCTCTTCGGCAAACCACTCGATGATGTCCGCTGCACTTAGAACTTCTGCTCTGGACTGTTCCAGTGGCTTGCCCTGCTCGAGCGTCATGAGGCGGCCTATATGATCGACCCGCTCTCTCATGAGGCTGGCGGCCTTGCGCATGATTTTCGAACGTTCGAACGGAGACGTTTCCCGCCAGACACGAAAGCCGCGTTCGGCGGCAACAAGAGCTAGATCAAGATCTTCCTGGCGAGCCTGTGCAATATGGCCGACGATCTCGTTTGTTGCCGGATCGATAAGCGGCATCGTTTCGCCCTTAAGCGCGTCGCGCCATTCACCGTTGATGAAAAGTTTGATCTTCAGTTCGTTTAGCATGGGCACCGCTCGAATATTTTGGCTTTGAGGGTCTGCGATACTGTTGGCGATATCGCATACGGTTGCTATATGTTCTGAAATATAGAACGCTATTCCAAATATTTATTGTATAGGTAGACAACCTTTGTCAAGCTGGATTGTCGGCAAAACCTATTGTCCGGTTGCGGAGTTGTCATAATGGAATTGACAAGGAAGATATGGCGGCGATAGACTGGAATTCAGAACTGTATTCTATATTCTAGAACACTCCCGCAATCTGCAATTCCATTCGGAATGACGATGCGTCTGGGGCAATATATGCAAGGCGCGAGAGAGATCGCGGGACGCGGTTGCAGCGCATCCAAGCAGGCACGAAACTACAATATCAAAGCAGACAGTGGGTTACGCATGAGCGATGAACTGACATTACGCAATGAAATCATCGAAGGCTGCCGGAGCATGAATAGCCTCGGCATCAATAAGGGTACGTCCGGCAACATCAGCATGCGCTATGGAGACGGCTTTCTGATTTCGCCGACGGGTATTCCCTATGAGAAGCTTGCTCCGGAACATGTTGTCGCGATGCGCTGGGATGCGAGCTATGAAGGCGATGTGCTACCCTCCAGCGAATGGCGCTTTCACAGGGATATTCTAATGGCGCGCGACGACCTTAACGCGGTCGTACATACGCATTCGACCCATGCCACTGCCGTTAGTATCCTTGAACGGGATATCCCTGCGATCCACTATATGATTGCATCGGCGGGCGGCTCAAGCATCCGATGTGCCCCTTACGAAATCTTCGGTTCGCAGGAGTTGGCCGACCGGATCATTGACGCGCTTGAAGGACGGCGTGCGTGCCTTATGGCGCATCATGGCGTTGTCGCAGCGCATGTTTCGGTTGCACGAGCGCTTTCGCTGGCTGTGACCGTAGAAGAGCTTGCCCGGCAGTATCTTCTTTGCCTGCCATTTGGCGAGCCGCCAGTCTTGTCGGAGACACAGATTGCTGCCGTTCTGGAAAAGTTCAAGACATACGGACAGCAAAGCAACGCAGCACTAGACGGTCTTAGAGTTGCATCGTGACGGTGAGCCGGTCTCGTTCGACGATTATCATATTTCTATTTTTTATCTGCAAAGGTTGAAAGCATGACAATTGCTCTTGATAACGATCCGGTGGGTTTTCGACCAGCGTCCCGTATCGCTTCCGTTGGTGTCTCGAAGATACTGCAAATCGGTGCGAGGGCAGCTGCCATGAAGCGCGATGGCCATCCGGTTATTGTGTTGGGTGCGGGTGAGCCGGATTTCGATACGCCGCAGAATATCAAGGAAGCAGCCAAGGCCGCGATCGAAGCGGGGCAGACGAAGTACACTGCGCTTGACGGGACAGTGGCTCTGAAAATGGCAATCATGGAAAAATTTCGCCGTGAGAACGGTATTGATTATTCGAATGACGAGATCACGGTGGCCACCGGTGCAAAGCAAATTCTTTTCAATGCGTTCATGGCTACACTCGATGATGGTGACGAAGTAATTATTCCTACCCCTTACTGGACATCTTATTCTGATATTGTTGAAATTTGCGGCGGTATTTGTGTCACGGTTCCCTGCGATACCAGGTTCGGGTTTCGCCTTCAGGCCGAGCAACTTGAAAAAGCCATTACGCCAAAAACGCGCTGGGTTCTGTTGAATTCGCCTTCGAATCCTTCTGGTGCAGCCTACAGCGCTGACGATTATCGTCCATTGATCGATGTGCTGCTGCGCAATCCGCATGTCTGGTTGATGGTTGACGATATGTACGAGCATATTGTCTATGATGACTTCAAATTTGTGACACCAGCAGCTCTGGAACCTCGCCTACACAAGCGAACGCTCACCATTAATGGGGTTTCAAAGGCTTATGCAATGACCGGCTGGCGTATCGGTTATGCTGGCGGACCGAAGGCGCTCATCAAGTCCATGGCGGTCATCCAGAGTCAGGCGACATCATGTCCTTGCTCGGTCAGTCAGGCGGCTGCGGTCGAAGCCCTGAACGGGCCGCAGGCGTTTTTGAAAGAACGTCGAGATGACTTTCAGCGCCGCCGGGATATCGTCGTCAGCGGCTTGAATGCTATTGATGGGCTTGAATGCCGTACGCCGGAAGGCGCTTTCTTCACTTTTGCCGGATGCGGTGGCGTTTTGGGCAAGACGACGCCTAATGGACGAACGATCGTCACAGACAGCGATTTCACCGATTATCTTCTGGAGGAGGCATTCGTTGCCGTTGTTCCGGGGTCGGCATTCGGTCTGTCGCCGTTCTTTCGTATCTCCTACGCTATATCGGAGGCGGAGCTAAACGACGCGATAAACAGGATCAGCCGAGCCTGCGCCGCGTTGACATAACGATTGTTCATCAATGAGACACAAGGGCGGTTTGGCTTCAATGAAGTCGAAACCGCTCTACCTCTTGATTTTACTGGATCTTCAAGCAGACTTGGAGCATTTCCGGTCTATGCTGAATCATCAGATATTTCTATCTGTTTGTTATCAAACGCATATTTCCCCGAAAACCACTTCACGCTTTTGGGATGCGCTCCAATCGGCCCGGTTGAGCCGCTTATGGACGAATTTTCTTGTGTAGCTGCTTACACATTTGGGGGAAAGCTCCGCCCTCCCAGCGCCCGTGTTATCATTCTGGAAGCTTCCATCACATGAACGGAGTATTCCTTGATCTGTTTGCGCTTCAGCCGGGTATCCGGACCGGATATTCCGATCGCACCAACCAGCTCGCCGGAATGCCCCAGAACAGCACAGGCACAGGCAGCAATGCCTTCCCGCCATTCGCCTTGCGGAACAGACGCATATCCTTGCTGACGTATCAGGTCTATATCCGCTTTTAACTCTTCAAGGCTCGTCTTTGAGGAAACCGTATAGGGCGTAATCAGATCTTTAAACTGTTCCAGATAGGAATCTGGCAATTGCGCCAGCATCGATTTGCCCGTGGCGACCGTCCATGCAGGGGCTCTCGAACCAACGCTAGTATGCGCTCTGACATGATGCGCACCCTCGATCTTGTCGACATAGACGACTTCCGTTCCTTCAAGGACCGACAGGTGGATGGTTTCACCGGTAAGTTCAGAAAGCATTGCAAGCGCCGGATGCGCTACTTCAATAAAATTCAGTCTCTTGATAACAAGACTACCGAGTTGCCAGATTTTCGTTGTCAGTTCGTAGGTACTATGCGGAGGAATCTGGCGAACATAGCCATTCCCTATGAGCGTCGCCAACAGACGATGCACATTGCTTTTGGTCAGTCCCAATTCATTGGCGAGATCGGTTATCCCGCGAGGTTTTTCACTGGCTGCCAAGGTCTCGATCAGCCGTAGTCCCTTGATAAAGGCTTTATCCATTGCGCGCTTGCATTAATCTCGTTTTGGGTTTCGTATCTCAATTCATCGCAGGCTTGCTGAACATGCTTTCGACGATAATGCGTTAGAGTGTATTAAAATGAAAACTATAGAATAGATTGTCCCGCAGGAAAAGCGCCGAGCCCAAAAAACGGGCTCGGCAATTATTAATTATTGTGCGAGCAAAGCATTCAGTTTTTCTTGTGCATATTCTTCATTTGTTGATTTTCCGTCTGGCGATGGCGCACCCCAATAATCTGCGCTCCATTCAATGGCCTGTTTGACGTTTTCGGGATTATTGGCCCACAGCCGGCTCACTTCCGGGTCGGCGGCTTCATAGACTACCGAGGATGGCACGGGCACCGGATAGGCTGTCGACAGTTGGGCTGCGCGGTTTGCATCAAGGCGATAGGAGAGAAGCTTCAGAGCATTCTCGGGATTGGGAGCACCTTTGGGAATTGAAAAGAAGTCATAATAGACGAAGCCCTGATTCCAGGTCATGTTGATTGGGGCGCCTTCATCCTGTCTGAGTGTGATGATACGGCCCACATATGCCAGACACATGTCTGCTTCTCCATCCAGCATAAGCTGAGGTGCCTGAGCGGCCGTCGTCCACCACTTGGCCACATTGGGTTTGATCTCCGCAATTTTTTTGAGCGCCCGTTCCATATCAATCGGATAAAGCTCGGATTTGTCGACGCCGTCGGCCATCAACGCTGCTTCAAAAACAAAGCGCGGCCATGCGGGCAGGCAGCGTTTGCCGGGAAATGCATCCACGTTCCAGAAATCAGCCCAGTTATCTGGGTGTTTTTCATCATATTTATCGGTGTTGTAGGCAAGTGTCACACCAATGACCTGCAGCGCTACGCCCTTCTGCCGCTTCAGATTGTCTGGCATCGCGGCAAGCGTTTTCTGGGCTCCATCGGAGAGCTTGCTATAATCTATATCCAGGAGGCAACAATCGCCAAGAAGTTTGGTTTCTTGATCAAAGATGAATGTTAGATCCCACTGTGCCTTTTCAGCGGCTGCCTGTGCCTTGATCTTTGGCCCGCTACGGGCATCCTGAATGGTGATGACCTTGATGCCGGTATCCTTTTCGAATGGATCATACATGATCGAACGGAGCGCTTCACCATAAGCGCCGCCCGGATCCTGCATAATGACTTCCTTGCTTTGCGCATTTGCCCCCATCACGCCGAGCAGGCTGCATGTGGACGCAATCATTGTTCCCATGAAAAGCTTTCGTACCGTTCGCATTACCTGTCTCCTCCCTGTTTTGACATTGAATTTTGGATTGATCTTACGCATTTGCTTTCTTCGACCTCGTCAGAACGGGGCCGAACAGAAGTATCCCGCCCACCACCAGGACGACTTCCAGCGTTGAGACGACGGCGAGTACCGGATTGAGCTGATAGTTTACGTCCGCCCACAGGCGCAGCGGCAGCGTCTTCAACTGGGCGCTGGAGAGAAAAAGGGACAGGACGAGTTCGTCAAAAGAGTGCAGGAAAGCAAAGAATGCTGCCGCAGCAAGGCCGGGGGCGATCGCGGGCAGCGTCACTTTCTGCAATACCACCAGCGCTGAAGCGCCATGTATTGCCGCAGCCTGTTCCAGCCTTCTATCCACACCTTGCAGACTGGCAGCCACGATAACCACGACAAGGGGTATCCCGCCGATGGCATGGGCGGCTGCGAGCCCCAGTCTCGTGCCGATCAGGTCGAACTGAAGAAACAGGCTGTAGAGTGACAGCCCCAGCACGACCGGTGGCACGATGATGGGACTGACCAGAAGCAGCATGACGAGCGTCTTTGCTTTGAATGTTCCTCGAACGATACCCATCGCCGCTGATGCGCCGAACAGGACGGAGATGAATGATGAGATTGCCGCAATACTTAAAGATGCGAAGAATGCTGCCAGCCATTCGGAGTCCGAGAAGAATTTCTGATACCATCGCAACGAAAAGCCGGGCGGTGGGAATGTCAGAAAGCTTGCCTTGCTGAACGAAATGATGATGACCACAAGGATGGGCCCTATCAGGGCCAGTATCACCAGGGCTCCCAATAGCCTGACTGTCCATGTGCCGGAGCTTTCCGGCAATTTTCCAAGCAAACGTAGAAGTGGCCATCCAAAACTGTCTGCCACTATGGCTTTGAGGGATTGGCGGGCTTGCCGATTATCACTCTGGGATGAGGAAGTGCTTTTGCCTTCGGCCAGTTTTCCTCCACCCCAGATGAAATCAAAACCCAGAAACCGTCCGGCGATCCCGACGACCAGAAGCGTAATCAGGAGTAGGACCACCGCAAGGGCCTGAAGGAAACCCTCACTGGTGAGGAAATCCGCTTGTTGTGTTATATGCATCGCGAACATCTGGTCGCCGGGGCCACCAAGCAAGGTCGGCGTGATGAAGAAACCGAGGCCGGTTACGAATACCAGCAGAAACCCAGCGCCGATGCCAGGAAAGGTAAGCGGAAGCAGGATACGCCAGAAGACTGCAATTGGTCCTGCACCGCTGGCCAGAGCCGCCCGTGTGAGATTGTTATCAATCTTGGAAACACTGGAATAGATGCTGAGAACCATGAGGGGAAGCAGAACGGCTGTCATTCCGAGTAGAACGCTGCCGCGATTGAAGAGCAGTTGTGCGGGCTCATCGAAGATACCAAGCCACAGTGCGAGCTTGTTCAACGGACCGTTACGACCGAGCAGTACCATCCATGCATAGGTCCGGATTAGAATCGCAATGAAATACGGAAGAATGATTGCGGTCGCTATGAGCATTTTCACAATGCCGCGGCTGCGGTGAAGAAGAAGTGCAGTAGGATATCCCAACAGCAGACACATTATTGCAACGGAAACAGATATCTCCATCGTTCGAATCAGCGATTCCCAATAGAGGGCAACGGAGAATATGCGCTCGAAATGGCTTGTCCAGTTGGGACCGCTGATGCTCAGGCGAAATAGATCGAGCAGTGGCCAAAGATAGATGAAGCTGAGAAAGATTATAGAAGGCAGCAAAAGAACTGACGGATTCTTCAGTCTTTCAAGCCATGGTCTTGTCGGCTCCATACGACTGGAAGCGTTGCCCTGGGCCATCGTCATGACAATACCCAGCAATCTTCGGCGCTCCAGCTTACGTAGAGCTGCTCACCAATTTCGGGAATTGGTCTGCGATGACTGTCTGTACAGCGGATTACCAGCTTCTCACCACTGTCCGTTCTTGCTTCTATTCGCAGTAACTCTCCGAGAAAGAGGGCTGAAGTCACCTTGACCGGGAGTGAATTCTGGTGTTGCGTATTTGTAAAGGAAATGCGCTCTGGACGTACAAGTACAGTGACCCGTCTTGCATCAACCTGGTTGCCGCTTTCGACTTCGAATGTGAAACCGGCCTGGCTCTTCAACAAAAGCCGTGTTCCTCGTCTTTGAAGCACTTCGACATCAATAAGATTCGATTCACCGACAAACGAAGCGACGAACCGTGTTTCGGGATGGCGATAGATTTCTGTTGGTGTGCCTATCTGAATGATCTTACCTGCATCAAGAACGGCGATACGATCACTCATCGTAAGGGCTTCGCCCTGATCGTGGGTCACGAAAAGAATGGTGCTTCCGATTGTTCGGTGCAGTTCTCGGATTTCTATCTGGATGGATTCCCGAAGACGGCGATCAAGGGCGCTCAACGGCTCATCCATCAGAACGATGCGCGGGCGCATGACAATGGCTCGTGCTATCGCCACGCGCTGTTGCTGGCCGCCGCTCATCTGGCCGGGCATCTTTGCCGCATGAGCCGCGAGTTGCATCATTTCCAGCGTTTCGGCAACGCGTCTGTCGGTCGTTGCTCGATCCAACCCGGCCATGCGCATTGGGAAAGCTACGTTCTGCGTCACCGTCATGTTTGGAAACAACGCGTAGCTTTGAAATACCATGCCGAAGCCGCGTTTATGCGGTGGTATGTGCTGTACAGGACGACCGTCGACGAGAATTTCACCTGAATCAATCTTCTGAAACCCCGCGATGACATTCAGAAGTGTGGTTTTCCCGCTGCCGCTTGGCCCGAGAAGAGTGATAAACTCACCAGGAGCGATATCAAGATTTGCATCATCGATTGCAAGGAAACCGGCGTAACTCTTGCGAACCTGAGAAATGCGAATGCTACTTCCGATGACTGTGGAGGGCATTGAGGTGATATTTGTCCGATTCTGTCTGATGTACGTGGTGTCAGGGGACTCCTTGAGCTGTTTTGATGTAGCGGTCATAAATCCTCCCATTGGTTCTACATAATAGAACGATATTCCATAAATAGATTATTTCGTTCACCCAGCTTGTCAAGCAGTCACAGAAAATTGCCTCTGCCGCTGGTTAGAGGATTGACAGGTCGTTACGCTGGACGTTAACTCTAATTTAGAAATAGGTTCTATAATACAGAACACACAACGAAACGTAGAACGCGTTTATGACGCGCCCGGCTAATGGGAGGGTCACTTGCGATCCAAGCTTTGCGAATTGGCCAGCCTAGTTAAAACTGGCATGAAAATCGCGATTCCGGTTGATTATGCCGGTGTCTCGATGGCCATGACCGGAGCGCTTGTCGAAAATGGTGCAAGTGACCTTCATCTGGTTTGCGTGCCGACCGGGGGGGTGCAGGCAGATATCCTGATCGGTGCAGGGCTGGTCAGATGTATTGAAACGAGCGCTGTATCGCTGGGTGAGGCCGGCAGTGCGCCGCAGTTCAGTAACGCTGTCAAGCAGGGTGAAGTCGCGATACTCGATTCAACTTGTCCCGCGATTCATGCCGGTTTGATGGCGGCCCAGAAGGGGAGTCCGTTTCTGCCGATACGGGGACTCATTGGCACTGATATATTACGCAATAGGCCTGACTGGCGCCTTATCGAAAATCCTTTCTCGAAGGATCCTGACCCCATCGTTCTGGTGCCTGCCATCCAGCCGGATGTTGCTATCTTCCATGCTCCAATGGCTGACCGGTTCGGTAATGTCTGGGTGGGGCGTCGCCGGGAATTGGCGGCGATGGCATATGCTTCACGACAGACAATCGTAACTGTCGAAAGGGTTGTAGAGCACAGCTTGCTAAGTGACGAGATCACAGCCGCAGGCACGCTCCCGTCACTCTATGTGACGGGTGTTGCTGTCGCGCCAAAAGGGGCCTGGCCCTACGGTCTTTGGGGAGAATATCCTCCTGATCTTGCAGAGCTGAAACGCTATGCCGGGCTTGCGCGAACCGCTGCCGGGTTCGCAGAATATATCAAGTCGCTTTCTCCGGAGTCCGTGCAATGATGCCAATTCTTGCTCGAGAGACACTGATTTATACAATCGCACAACTTCTTGAAGGTGTGCGACACGTTGCCGTTGGAGCATCGTCTCCCATCCCTGCCGCCGGTGCAATGCTTCGACGTGCGCTCAACAGGCGCGACGGCGGGGAAGCGGTCAAAATCTCGATTCTGGGTTCGGTCGAACATAATTTCTTCACCAACGGTTCCGCAGAGCTTTTTGATTGTGCTGGTCAGGGTCGGATAGATGCCTTTTTTCTGGGCGGTGGACAGATTGACGGGAAGGGCAACATAAATCTTGTCGGCGTCGGTGATTATCCGCGAAGCACTGTGCGGTGGCCTGGTTCCTTTGGCTCTGCCTATCTTTACTTTGTCGTTCCGCGCATCATTCTTTTTCGCGAAGAGCACAGCCCACGTGTTCTGGTGAAAGAAGTGGATTTCATAAGTGCGGCGGGTGTCTCCGAGAAGAATGTCTACAGAACCGGCGGACCATATGCGTTGCTGACGGGCAAGGGGCTTTTCCATTTTGATAAAGAACGTGAAAATTTCCGTCTGACAAGCCTGCATAAAGGGCATGAGCTGGCAGACGTTATGGAAGCGACCGGTTTCGACTTCGATCATTCGCCCAGGCCAGATTTAACGCCCGATCCTGATCCTTCCATCCTCCAGTTGCTGCGAGGACGTATATTGGACGAACTTAGCGAAACCTATCCAGAATTTGCGACCGAGATGCGCCAGGAAATCGAGATGCTCTCGTCCGATGCATTTGAAATACAGGAAAATTGACATGACGCATAAGCAAGTTTCCAACGGATCTCTTCAAGGCTTGAAAGTCATTGATGCAAGCCGAGTGTTGGGTGGGCCATATGCGGGGCAAATTCTCGCGGATCACGGCGCTGATGTCGTCAAGATCGAGCCACCGGGTGGGGATGAAACCCGTGGATGGGGACCGCCTTTTCTGGATGATGCGGCAAGCTATTTTCTTGGTCTCAATCGCAACAAACGCGGCATGGCGCTAGATATGTCCAAGTCGGCCGGACAAGAGTTGCTGCTGCATCTGCTTGAGACGGCCGATGTCTTCATTGAAAATTTTAAGAGCGGCACGCTTGAGCGCTGGGGCCTGAACCGTACAGTTCTGACTGAACGTTTCCCCAAGCTCATTCATTGCCGGATATCCGGTTTCGGTAGCGACGGGCCACTGGGCGGCTTGCCCGGCTATGATGCGGCGATCCAGGCGGCTTGCGGCATTATGAGTGTGAACGGTGAAAAGGGTGGACAGGCTCTGCGTGTCGGTTTGCCGGTGGTCGATATGGTAACCGGCCTGAACGCCGTCATAGGGATTATGATGGCGCTGAATGAACGCGTAACGAGCGGTAAGGGCCAGTTTGTGGAGACGACACTCTACGATTGCGGCTTTTCTCTTCTCCACCCGCATTTGCCGAATTTCTATCTCTCGGGGAAAGTGGCTGGAACCTCCGGCAATGCGCATCCTAACATATGCCCGTATGACACATTCTTGACCGCGACGGACCCGATCTTTCTTGCAGTCGGCAATAACCGGCAGTTCGAGATATTATGCCAGATGATCGGTAAGCCGGATCTGCCTTCAGATTCACGATTTACAAACAACGGGCAGCGAAATCGAAACAGGGACGCCTTGAAGGCTGAACTGGAAAAGGGGTTGGCTGCTTTTGAATGTAAGGCGATCGCGAAGGATTTGATTGAGGCCGGGGTTCCCTGCGGTGCCGTTCGAACCATCGATCAGGTGATCGACGATCCGCATACGAAACACCGGGAAATGGTTGTGGATATCGATGATTTTCGCAGTACAGGGAGTCCGATCAAGATGTCGCGAACTCCGGCCAGTTATAGACGCAAGCCGCCGCGCTTTGCTCAACATACAAATGAAATTCTTAGCGAGCATGGTGTCGATATCGAGGACTATCGGGAAGTTCTGCCAGGGATGGAAACGGTTTCACCAATACCGGCAAAAACGGTCTAGAGATTTACTGTGAGAATTAAGGCTGGTTTGCGTTCGGGAAACGATAAAGGCAAACAGGACGATTTTGGCAAAGCCGTTTTACGGAAACCGTTCTGGTTTGGTTTATCGGCATTCCGACCACTCCGATACTTCGCTTCAAAATGAGGGAACTAACACAAATGAACGGCGCCGATCTTCTGTGCGAAACCTTGCTGTCAAATGGAATTGACGTCTGTTTTGCCAATCCGGGAACGTCCGAGATGCACTTCGTGGCAGCGTTGGACAGGCAGCCGAAAATCCGGTGCGTACTTGGCCTTTTCGAAGGTGTGGTGACCGGAGCCGCGGACGGGTACGCCCGTATGGCGGATAGGCCGGCGGCTACTCTGCTGCATCTGGGACCGGGGTTGGCGAATGGTCTTGCCAATCTGCACAATGCCCGTCGTGCTTTCACGCCGATAGTCAATGTCGTTGGAGATCATGCGACACAGCACCTTGCCTATGACGCCCCATTGACTTCCGATATAGAGTCACTGGCGCGTCCGATGTCGGGCTGGGTTGGAAGAGCTCAATCGGCAGATGATGTGGGGCGGCAGTCGGCACGTGCGATTACGGAAGCCAACAGGGCGCCCGGCGCCATCTCCACTCTTATCCTTCCCGCTGATGCCGCGTGGGGAGAGGTGCACAGCAACGTGCCCGGGAAAGCATCGAGAATTCCGGCTGACCAACCGGACTCTGACAAGATAAGAGAGGCCGCGCAGGCTTTGCGCGCAGGAAAGAATACGACCATTCTCGTTTCGGGAATAGCGCTAAGGGCGGAAAATCTCGAAACGCTGGGCCGGATCGCCTCGATGAGCGGCGCACGGCTGATGGCACAGCAATCGAATAGCAGGATACAGCGCGGTGCAGGACGTGTCGCCCTTGATCGAGTGCCTTTTGCCATCGATAAAGCGATTGAAATTTTCGCCGAGACGCAGCAGATTATCCTGATAGGTGCAAAGGCACCCGTCGGCTTCTTTGCTTATCCTGGCAAGCCGAGCAGTATGCTGCCCGTTGGCTGCATGGTTCTCGATATGGCATCGAACCATCAGGATTTGAAGGCCGCAATCGCCATGCTTGCCGACGAACTCGGGATCAACGCAACGACCGGCGCCATTGTTGCAAAGCGTGAAAAGCCCTCCATGCCAGATGGGACACTGACGCCTGAAGCGATTTCGCTCGCGCTGGCCCACCATATGCCGGAAAATTCGATTATATGCGATGAATCCGTTTCGTCAGGCCGGGATTTTTTCCGACATACATACAGTGCGGAACCTCATGATTTTCTACAGCTCACGGGAGGCTCAATCGGGATAGGGTTACCTCTGGCTGTGGGCGCGTCCATTGCCTGCCCGGATCGTAAAGTGATCACTCTACAGGCGGATGGCAGCGGTATGTATACGGTACAGGCTCTCTGGAGCCAGGCACGGGAGAGGCTTGATGTTCTGACCATTGTCTATGCGAACCAGCGCTATAACATTCTGCATGGTGAGCTTAAGCAGGTGGGGGCAGGGGTTGCAGGTTTCAACGCAAGCCGAATGCTTGATCTGGTCGATCCAACGCTTGATTGGGTCGGCCTTGCCAACGGCATGGGCGTCGAGGCTGTTCGCGTGGATACCGTGGCGGGATTTGAGAATGCACTAAAGGCTGCCTGCCAGCAAAAAGGGCCTTTCCTGATCGAAGCCATTATCTGAATCTTTAAGAGCGCCCGATTCCACAGAAGTGGTCGGGCGCTTTATCTCTTTGTTTTTACGCGCTGTCCGACGTAAAAATGCTTCGCACTTTTGCTGCAAATGCTTCAGACGCAGAATATCTTCTCAGCAACATAGACGATCTCACTGGTGAGCGGCACAGCATTTGCGCCTTATATGACATCCTGCACATGACGAAAGATAAGTTACGAGGCTGGGGCTTGTTCGAAATGGGCGAAAAGAGCGCTTGCGGAAAACACACCATTGCTTGTCACCACACCAGATACGAGGTGAGGCGGGGTTACGTCGAAAGCCGGATACCAGCCTTTTGCTAGCGGTGAAGCTGTCCGTTGGCCGAGGCAATGGAGGCTCTCCTCCGGGTTTCTGTCTTCCATGGGCACGTCGGCGTCCGTCGGTGTATTGCGGTCAGGGCTCTGCACCATGGCAAAGTAGGGAAGGCCAAAATGTTGTGCCGCGATTGCAAGTTGCAACGTACCAACCTTGTTGACGACGTGGCCGGACATGGTAACCCTGTCGGCTGCCGTCATCAGCCGTGCGACGTTGCCGCGCGCCATTGCCCAGGCGCCCATATTGTCGGTAATGACGGTTACCTCGAAATCCATTTCCGCAAGGCTGTGAGCGGTAAGCCGCGCCCCTTGCAGATAGGGACGGGTTTCGGAGCAAATGAAGCTGACCCGTTTACCTGCGCGCCTGACGGCCGCAGCTGTTTCGATAATAGTTGCTTCTGCCCAGCAGTGGGTGAGCACGCTGTCACCATCGGCGATCACACTTGCGCCATGGATCCCGAGACGTCTGGCTGTCGCACGACGTTCATTCCAAACACGCTCGATGGCGGCCTCGAACTGACCAAGAAAATCATCGGCACCGGCGAAGGTTTCTGTATCGGCCAACAACACCCTGACGACATTGGCGATATGATCATTGGTCGCTCTGGTCGCGATCAGGCGCGCACCGGCGCGTCGCATCAGATCAAGCCGGTTCTGCTCACCGGAAAGGAGTTGTGCTTCGCGCGCGGCCAGAACCATGCCTGCACTGGCGGCATAGAAAGGCCCCCCGCTCTGTGTCACCATCTGTTCGATGGCGATCGCCACGTCTTCCACCGTGCGGCAGACCACGAAGGATTTTTCGAACGGGAAGACTCGCCTGTCGAGGATGCGCACGCAGTCGGGCTCCAGGATCACGTTCTCGCGCATTATGGTGGGCAAAGTGATGGAATGCATATTTCCTCCAGGACGCTGAGGCCTCGGTGATGATTGACAATCATCTTATTCAATCTGGCTCAACCTGTCCGTCCAGTAATGGAATTAACATAATGAAATACATAATTTCAATATTAAAATTTAAACTAGGGTACTGCATCGGCAGCGCGTCGCCAATCCTGGGCTTCCGCGTATCTGGCGCGCAAGTAATCCATAAGTTCGGTGAAAGCTTCCTCGGTCGTGCGCTGGTTTCGGCTATAGACCCCCAGCAAGATGCGTCTGTGAAAGCCAGCAATCAGCATGCGATCACGGAACTTGAATACCACCATATTGGCAGGTGGAATCAGCACTTCGAGCAAGCCCTGAAGAAAGAAGCTATAGACACCATTGCCCGTTGCCTGAGCCAATGCTTGATGAAAGCGCACATCGGCGGCGCAGAAATCGACGTCGCTGATGGTGGCATCTTCCTGCAATACCAGTTCCCTTTCAAGCGCGGCAAGGTCGTCGTCCGTGCGGCGCTGGATTGCGTATTTCAAGCACAGAAGCCCCGTATCATGGCGAAATTCGGCAATATCGATCAGCGAAAACGAACCGAGGCTCGAAAGAAGCATCATGATGCCGACCATGTTCTCGCGGGTCTGATCAAAGCTTGGTCGGTTGACGAATATACCTCCCCCTGGTCCGCGCTTGGAGCGGATCAGATGTTGGGCAGCAAGTCGCTTCAGGGCTTCGCGAATTGTAGGGACCGATACACCGTAATGTTCAGCCAGATCGCCCTCTGTCGACAGGCGTTCATCGATCTTCAGTTCGCCATTAAGGATGCTGTCGCGGATATCATCCGCGATTTGCCGCGTGATCTGCCGCGGTGCCTGGGGGGCTTCCGTTTCCGGAAGAGGTTTGATGTCGGTCATGGTTCCTTTTCCCGGATGTGTCATGCCAGCATAATGCGATATCTGGCAGTTGCAGACAACATATGTTGACGGCCAAATCGCAAATTGTAATATGATAATTAAATGGGGGACGAGAATAATCAGAGATTGCTGCTCATGAAGCGAGCTTCCGGGAGTGGTCGAGATTTCCTGATGATGAACAACCTCATGGCCTGCCCGTGAAGTGTATCCCGAAAAGCGTGAAGCGGTTTTCGGGACAAGATAGCCACAATAGCAAAGAGATTGAGCATTTCTGATGATCCAATTAAACCGGAAATGCTCCAGGACGAAATATGAGGCGTTTGCGGGCGACCGCAGCTCCAATCGAGAGTTTTTTCCGAGAGTGAGGCGGCATGACTGATAAGACGATCACGACAACTGCGGTCGCATTCAATGAACACACGCTTAAGGCTTATCTTGGTTCGACGCCTCGGCTGAATGCGGTGTTCGATGAAGCGGTTGAAGATCTGCTTATCGATGAGATCGGCGATGGCAATCTGAATTTCGTTTTTTTCGTGCGTGGCAAGAAGGCAGCGTTGGCGCTCAAACAGGCGCTTCCCTATTCGCGCATGTCCGGTGGTTCGCGTTCATTGACATGCGAGCGACTGGCTTTTGAAACTAAAGCGCTGAGGATATTTGCGCAGCTCGCACCCGATCATGTTCCGGTGGTCCATCACTATGATGCCGAAAAATCGTTGATGGCACAGGAGTTTCTCTCGCCGCATATCATCATGCGCAAGGGCATGGTCGATGGTGTGGTTTACCCTCATTTTGCCGATCATATTTCAACTTATCTGGCCCGTTGTCTGTACGGGACGTCGGATTTTGCGCTGGCTGCGACGCGGAAGCGTGAACTGGTGGCTGATTTTGCACGCAATATCGAACTGTGTGAAATCACCGAACGACTGATCTTTACGGAGCCCTTTGTGCGCTCCACGAATAACAGATGGACGAGTCCGGCCTTGGATGCGCATGTCGAACGCATTCAGTCTGACACAGTATTGAAACTCCGCGTGGCGGAATTGAAGCAAAAATTTCTGACGCGAACCGATGCGCTGCTTCACGCAGACCTGCATTCCGGGTCGATCATGCTGACGGAGAGGGATACAAAGGTCATCGATCCGGAATTTGCGGTGTTTGGCCCAATGGGGTTCGATATTGGCATTTTGATCGGCAACCTGCTGCTTAACTATTTCGCCCAACCTGTTTATGAGCTATCTGGAGGCGATCGCGGGGGCTATCGTCAGTATATTCTGACTATGGTCCAGGATGTCTGGTCTGGCTTTGCTTCGAAGTTCTCCCTGCTCTGCCAGGAGCCATCCGATGCAGGCATCTTCTCCACTTCTGCTTATGACCCGTCGATTGAGGGTATGAGTCAGGCACGTGATGCCTTCGTTCGCTCCTATCTCGACGAAGTCCTGCGCGACACCATCGGTTATGCTGCGGTTGAGATGATCCGGCGCACCATCGGTCCAGCTCATACGCTCGACTATGAACTTATCACGGATCATGCACTTCGGGCGAAAAGTGAAGCTGCTGTTCTTGCTTGCGCCACAGGTATGTTGGCACGACCGTTTTCGATCCGCACGATAAGTGACGTGTGCTGCTTCGGTCAGGAGTGTGAGGCGCTATAGCTGGAATGGCCTAACTGTCATTTACCAGGGACTGAAACACACGGCGAACCGTAGCTTCCAGTTCTGTTGCACGATGGCCGACATGCTCGATCAGGGAAAGAATTCGTGATTCCGGTGGCTGGCCGAATGGCAGGCACTTCAGGTGCTCTGCGAGTGGAGGGGACAAGAGACGCTGCGGAATGACCGAAACTCCAAAGCCCTGAGAGACCAGTTGCTCTATCGTATCGAGGGAGTCGATTTCCATGCCGTCGGTGGGGTAAATGGCTTGTATCTGCAAGTCTGCTGCGATCTTCTGCCCCAGCCATGCACGTTTATTAAATGCGATGAAAGGTAACGCTGTTACGAGTTCTACGGCTGAAGTTACGTGTTTCAACGATTGCGGGCCAACGATGAAAAGCGGTTCCCGCGCGATCTCGGTAACATTCAGCTCCGGCATTTCCGTGCTAGGGGAGGTGATCAGTGCGAAATCTATTTCGCGCCGCAGCACGGCTGTAGCCAATTCGCCGGACAGGCCGGATTTGATATTGATCTGAAGATCGGGAAAGACGTCCCGCAACCGGCTGATTACGCGGGGCAGAATACGTGTCAGGGTTGTCGGAACAAAACCGATCGTGATCGACTTCGCGATATCCATACCCTTTGCAATTCTACGGATACGCTCTTCCAATTCCAGAATCTCTTGCGCAATTTCGGCAATAGCAAATCCCTCGACCGTCAAGGTTGGCGGCCGCGTGGTGCGATTGAAAAGATTGATCCCAAGCTCCTGCTCCAGCCGAAGCATTTGAATGCTTACGGCTGAAGGGCTGAGCCCGATCTGATCTCCGGTTGAAGCAAAACTTTGTTGCTTCAGGAACGTCACAACGGTTCTGAGTTGGCGGATATTCATGCAGTGAGGCCCTCTGGAGAAGATTTATCGTGAATATTTGTCATGATAAAATGCACTTCTTTAAACTGGCAACACTTCTTTTCAGTATCTAGAATGCAAGCATGATGAGTTCAGCCCACACAGATCCAGTTTCCACCGGCCCTCTCCACGGCGTCAGAGTACTTGACCTGTCCCGCATTCTTGCAGGACCGACATGTACGCAATTGCTCGGCGATATGGGGGCGGACATCCTCAAGATCGAGCGACCAGAAGAAGGGGACGACACACGAAGCTGGGGCCCCCCGTTTGTCACAGGTCCGGATGGCGCTTCGACACGGGAAAGTGCTTATTATCTGTGTGCCAATCGTAACAAAAGATCGCTTGCCCTCGATATTGCCAACCCCGATGATGTGAAGAAGCTTCGAAAGCTTGTCAGAGAATGCGACATTGTGGTGGAAAATTTCAAAGTCGGAGGCCTGCGTAAATACGGGCTGGACTATGAGAGTCTGATTAAGGACAAGCCGGATCTCATTTATTGTTCGATCACCGGTTTTGGTCAGACTGGTCCGAATGCGGCTAAACCCGGTTATGATTTGCTGGCTCAGGCTTATGGTGGGATCATGAGCCTGACTGGTGAACCTTCTGGGGAGCCGATGAAAGTCGGCGTCGGTGTTGCGGATGTTGTCTGCGGTCTTTATGCCGCCACCGCTATCCTGGCTGCATTGCGCCATCGTGACCAGACCGGCGTCGGCCAGCACATCGATATTGCGCTCGTCGATTCACAGATCTCCTGGCTTGTGAATGCGGGTACCTACTATCTGTTGTCCGGCAAGGCACCGGCAAGATATGGCAACCAACATCCGAATATCGTTCCATATCAGGTTTTTGAAGTTGCCGATGGGCATGTCGTGGTTGCAGCGGGCAATGACCGCCAGTACCGGAGCTTTTGCGATATCATTGAGCGGCCAGATCTGGCAACCGATGCCCGTTTCAAAACCAATGCAGCTCGTATCGAAAACCGTGAGGTGCTGATTGAGCTTCTTGAGAGAGAGCTGAAATCCATTTCCAGACAAAGGCTGGTCGATGGCATGGAGGGCGCCGGTGTTCCCGGCGGTCCCATCAATACGCTTTCAGATGTCTTCGTTTCGGATCAGGTGGAAAGCCGGGGGATGAAGATTTCAGTTCCCTATCCGACGTCACATTCCGGCCATGTGAGCCTGATCGGCAATCCCATAAAGTTCAGCCATACGCCGGTTACTTATCGCCGGGCGCCGCCGACCTGCGGGGAACACACGAACGAAATTCTTGAGCAATTCGGCCTGATGGATTCAGAGCCGCAGCCGACTATGGAATGAGGAGAACAACATGACTGCCGCAACCCCGATTACAAGCGATTTGATGGCCGCAGCCCGCGACCTTGCGGAAAATGAGTTTCGGCCATTGGCGGCAGAAATAGACCGAACCGAAGCCTATCCATGGCAGAATGTGGAAAAGCTTGCAAAAGCCGGCTTTATGGGAATGACCCTTCCCAAGGAATTTGGCGGCCGTGGATTGAGCTATGCCGATGCGGTCGTGGTGATTGAGGAAATGTCACGTTGCTGTGGGACAATGGGGCGGATCACCGTCGAAGCCAATATGGGAGCTATTGGCGCGATCATGCGCTATGGCTCCGACAAGCAGAAACATCTTGCCAGTGAACTTATTTTGGCAGGCGACAAGCCAGCGATTTGCATAACAGAACCGGCCGCAGGCAGTGCCGCCACTGAAATGACCACGACTGCGATCAAAACAGGCGATAAATATATCATCAATGGCAAGAAGCATTGGATCACTGGCGGAGGTGTGTCACGGTTGCATCTCGTCTTTGCCCGTCTGGTCGAAGGAGGTCAATCAAAGGGCATTGCCGGATTTATTGCCGTCAGGGACAAGACGCCAGGTCTGGTGATCGGCAAGCGAGAGCCAGCCATGGGGCTTCGCGGAATACCTGAAACAGAAATTCTGTTTGAAGATATGGAAATCGGCGAGGATATGATCGTCATTCCGCCGGAGGGGGTCAAGCGGGGCTTTGCAGGACTGATGCGCGCCTATAATTCTCAACGTGTCGGCGCAGGCACAGTTGCATTGGGCATTGCTCAGGGCGCTTATGAGCACGCTGTCACCTATGCACAACAGCGAGAGCAATTCGGGCGCCCCATTGCTGAATTCCAGGGGCTGCAATGGATGATCGCGGACATGTCGATTTCAATAGCTGCTGCCCGCGGGCTGCTCCGGTCCGCAGCAGGGACTCTGGTCGATGGATTCCCGGAGATCTGCGCCGCAGCGCAGGCCAAAATTCTCGCTGCCGAAGCAGCGCAGTCCGTAACCAGTGCCGCACTCCAGATTCATGGTGCCATGGGTTATTCTCGCAACCTGCCACTGGAGCGCATGGTGCGTGATGCTCGCATGTTCAGCATAGCCGGTGGCACCGCACAGATTCTGCGCACACAGGTAGCCGGTGTGGTTATGGGAATGAAGACACCGCAAACGCGGGATGGGTATCTGCAAAAGGAGGCGCTGCCGGCCCGGCAGGATGCTCTTCTCAATGTTGCAAGTGCCATGTGAGGATCGCACCGTGAGACAATTTGAAAATTCAGACGGCCTCGCCTTTACGGCGACATCAAGCGACAGTGCTACCGCATTCAGCAATTTTACTTCTGCCTATATGGGCTTTCGCCGCGACACAGGCGGCCTAATCAAGGCGCTGACAGAAAGTGACCCCGATATGCCTATGGCGCGATGTGCCAAAGGCTATCTTGCCAAGTTGATCGGCAGCACAAATCATTCGGCAAGAGCGAAGGTCATTTCCAGCGAGATGGGTGAGATACTCAATCAAACTGGCGCAAACGATCGCGAGCGCGCCCATGCCGCCGCACTGGCGCATTGGTGTGCTGGCGATCTTGAAAAGGCGACAGGGGTATGGGAAGGGATTTTGCTCGATCATCCTCTGGATGGTCTTGCTTTGCGTCTAGCACATTTTACGCATTTCTATTCCGGTGATCCACGCAGGATGCGCGATTCTATGGCGCGTATCCTGCCGCTCTGGTCTCGCGACCATCGGGATTATGGCTTCCTGCTTGGAATGTATGCCTTTGGTCTTGAGGAAAACGGCGAATATTTCTCTGCGGAGAAATACGGTCGGATGGCAGTTGAGCGAAACCCAGCGGATGCATGGTCCGTGCATTCGGTAGCCCACGTTCTGGAGATGACTGAAAGAACGGAAGAAGGCATTGAGTGGGTGATGGGTCTCGAAGACAGCTGGTCTTCCGTCAACAACTTCCGTTTCCACCTCTATTGGCATCGGTGTCTCTATCATCTGGAACGAGGTGAATTCCAGATGGTATTGCGGTTGTATGATGAGCAGATTGTATCGGATATCGAGTCGGATTTTTATCTCGACATTTGCAATGCATCGTCGTTGTTGTGGCGACTGGAAATGTTCGGCATTGATATAGGCAAACGTTGGGAATCGCTTCTGGATGTCGCGCGTCGCCATGTCAACGATACAGACTTGATTTTCGTATCGCTTCACTATCTCATGGCGCTTATTGCTGGCGGCGATCGCGAAGCGGCCGACCGCATGATCTCAAACATAACGGAATGGTCGACACTGGACGGTACGCAGGCCCAAATCTGCGCGGAGTCCGGGCTAGCGCTTGCAAAAAGCCTGCAACTGGTTCGGGCTAGCCGCTTTGCTGAGGCTGTGGCGACCATGGAACCAGTTCGTTACAAGCTGGACCGGATTGGGGGTAGTCGGGCGCAACGAGATGTGTTCCATATGATCCTGCTCGATGCAGCCAAATCCAGCAGCGACACACTGCGTGCAAGGGCACTCTTCGCAGAGCGCCTCGGCCATAAGGCGCATTCGAGCTGGTCGTGGACTGGTTATGGAGAAGTTCTCAGCACGCTTGGTCAGAACGAACAGGCGCAGCTGGCACATGCAAGAGCCGCATCGATAATTGTGAAATCATGATAAGGCACCCGATAACCGCGGACTGGAACTGAACTTGACGATCAAGCCCCGCTAGCGTTCGCAACCGAACAAACCTTATGTATTTACAGTGCCGGGTCAGCCCAATATGGTTCGGTAGATGGATTCCATAGGGCCCGACTGGAAGACTGTAGGCAGTGCCAGCCGTTGAATGCTCTTGATAACTTCAATGATGGGGGGCGGCGCGAAGGTTCAGTTGCAAAGAAATCTGCTTTGGATGAAGGTTGGCTTATTTCTGGACGCACTTATACTGCGATTGCCTTCCAGATCGCTGTGACAGGCCAACAACTGCTCGAGAATAGGGCTGCTCCTGCATGGCGTCGTCTGGCCAACGGTCGAAGCGGTTCTTTATCAGCGACTTGTCATCATTGAGGACACGGGCGAACTCCATTGCTCTTCTCCCAACAGAGCACAGCGGTGTGCCGTCGATCACGTCAATTTAACGAAACGCCCGAAACTGTTCAGACAAACCGAGATGGGGTATTCCGCTTGAGCCCCACCTTTAACGATTGCGGATTGTAGAAGGGTGCTGCGCTTCTGTTGATGGTAAAACGAGGTCATGTTTTGCAATAGCCTCAAGCATCGGAAAGGAAGCGCAGCATGAAACATTATACTGGACTTGACGTATCGGTAAAAGAGACCGCCGTTTGCATTATCGATGAAGCCGGTAAGATTTGCCGTGAGGTAAAAGTATCGTCACATCCTGATGACCTGATTGTAGTTCTGAAAGATCCTAGGTGGCATATTGAACGTGTCGGACTTGAAGCGGGCCCCTTATCGCAATGGCTGTTTGAGACTCTGGCAAAAGCAGGCGTGCCAACGATTTGCATCGAGATTCGTCACACCAAGGCGTTTCTGAAGGCACAGCCGAACAAAACTGATCGTAACGATGCTCGCGGCATTGCCCAGATGATGCGCGTAAATCTGTACAAGCCTGTACATGTGAAGACATTGACGAGCCAGAAGCGTCGCGCCTTGCTCACGGCACGTCAATTGCTTCAACAAAAAGCCATTGCCATAGAGAATGACATTCGAGGCCTACTGCGGAATTTTGGTTTAAAGGTTGGCCTGGCCGGTAAGATCACGTTTGAAGAACGGGTCTGCGAACTGGTCACTGGCTTTCCAGAGCTTGCGGAAATCATGGACGTTCTGCTGTCAGCCCGGACCAAACTACGCGATGAACTTAAAAAGCTGCAGAAGAAAGTGCTTGATTTGACCTCCCGGGATGAAATCTGCCGACTGTTGATGACTGTTCCCGGCGTTGGCCCTGTTGTCTCTTTTGCCTTTGTGAGCACGATTGATATTCCGCAACGATTTAAAAACTCTAAGGCAGTTGGGCCAATCCTCGGATTAACGCCAAAGCTGAATGAATCGGGTGAGAGTAAACGAATTGGTCGGATCTCCTGCTGTGGTGATGCAATGATGCGTTCCTTATTATACGAAGCGGCTCAGACCCTCCTGACGCTTGTCAAGAAATGGTCGTGGTTAAAGGCTTGGGCAATGAAGATTGCCAAACGAGCAGGAAAGCAAAAGGCAATTGTCGCACTTGCCAGGCGACTGGCTGTCATAATGCACCGCATGTGGAGCGACGGAACCGAGTTTTGCTGGACTAGGAATGGCTTACCCGCTGCTGCGTGAACAGTAGCTGTATAAAGATCCACATCGCCGTGGAGAGATGTCCTTTGCAGGACGATGAATGAGGTAAGTTCGTAGAGGTGGCAGTGCTGGTCGTATATGGCGATCAGGACGATACCGAGATTGGATACCTCATTCGTCTAACCCCATAGTGGAAGGGCCAACGCGCCGATTCCGGAGAGAGGCAAGAACCTGCGAAAGACTTTGAAATGCGGAGATTGTGAAATATCGAAGCGCTTGACTTTAGCTCGCCGAATAGAGAAGCCACCTCTGAGGATCGCGATCCGATACGAAGGAAGACGGCGACGTTTGTAAGGGCGGTTTAGGAATAAAGAAAGCGGGGCTTCGGTTCCGCTTTCTTTAATTAATGCGCCCTAGCTCTCTCCCCGCATGTGTTGTGCCGCCCCACTTATCCGAGTAGGACGGCAACGCTACACCTAATTCCGTTTCGTTTTGATCAAGTCATTGGTGGGGGTAGGAAACCGACCAGCAACAACCTCAGTTGTTGCAACCTTTGCCTTGGACTTGTCTTGCTTTGGTTTTCTAATTTCTCGGTTACTTCTTTTCTGACCTCTGGACATCCTGAAAACTTCCTGCTTTTGAGTAATCTATCATTTCTTGTGGTCGGTCTAATCATTCAATGGTTCAAACCACGGCTGGAGACCCGTCCATATTCTCAGTTGCATGACGCTGAGGAAGTTTTGGCAGAGCTCTGGATAGTGAGCGACCAGATTGGAATTCTTGAATCAGTAACTTTGCTTTGGCCAGATGGGCGGCCCGGTTTTCCGCGTTATCGTAAAGCCGATAGCCTGCGCGCCTCAATATTTCACGCATCATGCGGAAGTCAGTCGGGCCAAAATATGGTTTGATAATCTTGGAAGACATTTTGTCCTCCTTTTTTGGGGCTAGAGTCTGCACTCGTAACCGACAGCGCCCGTTCCAAATGCTATCGAGGTAGTCACCATGCGCTTTATGTTTGAGCAAAGCAACTGAGGCCGCATTGTGACCGCAGATAGGCGCCGCCTTATTGTTTATTGTTTGCAGCAATGGCTACGCCATGTCGGCTACGGTGATCCGATAAGAGGTTTGCCGCGCATGGAAGTACACTTCGCGCGCAACGTCGTAGATAATTTTCCGAGACGCGTCGAAGGCAGCGAGAAGTGACGATTCCGTCGCGGCGATGGAGCCGTTTTTCTCCAGTGCGGTTTTATCGATTAGGAATGGAACGGATGTCATTCCATCGTAACCGGTAAAGCGCACACCCATCTCAACTTCATCAAAGCTTCTTGCGGGATTTGGAAACAAAAGGGACATTATGTTTCTCTTTTTCCCGACCCGCCGTCACCATCCCATCGATCGGTGGCCTTTGCCATTGCTCGATGCTTTTTGATGAATTGTTTCAGGGCAATCTGTAGGCGACCTTCGTCGCGTGTTCCCTCTTGAAACCGGCGCGCGAGATAACGTGCAGCATCAGTGCGCAAATCTTGCGTGTCCTCTGTTTGCCGGGCTTCTCTAAGAAGGCGGGAAATCATAGTAATGTTTCTGGAATTCAAGGCGGTGGAAGACATGGCGTCCTCCTTTGTTGCGGGCTAGGCTTTTAAAGCCTGAACAACAGCGCCCGTTTCAATTGCTGTTATGACATTCACCATGCGCCTAATGTCCGACTTAAGCAACTAAGGCTGCATTAAGGTATCTACGATGCCCAGTCATTAATAGGCATCTAATGCAATCCGCCGCCACAATCGAAATGGACTTGCTTCGAAAAAGTGGAGAGGCGTTTTTCATTTATGCGGTCATTCGCTCGAACTGAGCCGGGCTCAGATAATCGAGTGAAGAATGACGGCGGATGGGATTGTAGAAGCCGTCGATATATCGGGCAATAGCTATTTCTGCATCGTGCCTTGTCTGGAATACCGTCCTCCAGATCAGCTCTGATTTCAACGTCTTGAAGAATGTTTCAACCATGGCGTTATCGTAGCAATTTCCCTTTCCAGACATGGAAATCGCGATGCCGTTCGCCTTTAGCTTCGCCTGGTAGTCATGGGAACAATATTGACTTCCGCGGTCCGAATGATGGATCAGGCCTTTCGGCGGACGCCGCATCGTTAAGGCCTTTTCGAGAGCCTGAAGAGCCAACCGGCGATGCAGGCGATCACTGGCCGCCCAGCCGACGACACGACGTGCAAAGAGATCAATGACGACAGCGAGATACAGCCATCCTTCTTTCGTCCAAGTGGAGTAAGAAGCGCAGATGCGCTTCTCCTCCCCGAACCGTACGTGCACCTTTCAGCGCATACGGCTCTCTATTCAAGCTTGGCCCATGGCCATAGCAACGTCATGATAATGCGACGTGACGGTGCTGCGGTCTTCAATCCGGAAGATGTATGGATTTACCTCGGGATTGCGCCACCGGAATTGCGCTTTCGGGCTTGAGACAAGCCGTTCCAATGCTTTTCCGATAGGATCACCGCGTTCATTGCGACCAAACACGAGCCAGGTTTTCGCCTTGCCCGGTTCCGGGACCCTGAACCATTTTCGCATCAAGGGTTTGATGCGAGATCGGTACTTATGTCCCAGCCAGTGCGCCATTTTCCAGAACACGACATGGTCGATGCGCCGGAAGACATACGCCGTGAAGTCGGTGAACTTGTAGAACGCCGCCCATCCCACCAACTGGCGGTTTAGGCTGGCGATCATGTCGACCGTGCTGACACTATGATTGCCGGAAAGAGTTTCCGTGAGTTTGCGAACAAACCCCTTGGCCTTTTCCTTGGGTATCGTCGTAACGATGGACATCCGTCCATGCGCCCCTCGCTTGCGGATAATCCGGTGCCCCAGAAAGACGAAGCCGTCATTGACGTGGGTGATATGGCTCTTCTCCATATTCATCGTCAGCTTAAGCCTGTCTTCCAGAAACGCCCGGCATTCCTCGCGGATTTCCTCCGCCTGAGCCTTGGTTCCTTTTACGATCACGACAAAGTCGTCAGCGTATCGGCAATAGGCAACAGCCGGTTTCCATTGCCGGTTCTCTCGAACCGTAATGGGCCTGCCTTGCTGGATGCCGAAGTTCCATGCCCAGCGATCCTTGCGGGCCTTGTCACTCAGGTATTTCGCCTCCAACCACACATCAAATTCATGGAGCATGATGTTGGACAGCAGCGGCGATAAAACGCCGCCTTGCGGAACGCCTTCGCTTGAAGCCGTAAACAGGCCACGATCAATGTGACCTGCCTTCAGAAACCGCCAGAGAAGATCAACAAACCGTCCGTCCTGTACCCGACGCCGCACACATTGAAGAAGCAGTCGATGATGAACCGTGTCGAAGTAACTTGCCAGATCACCTTCAATGATCGAGCGGCCTTTCGTTCCACCACCATCCTGTAACTGTATTCTCACTGTGCGAACGGCATGATGCACACTCCGTTCTGGCCGGAAGCCATAGGATAGACGATGGAAATCGCTTTCCCAGATTGGCTCCATGGCCATCAGCATGGCGCGTTGGACAATGCGGTCTGTCAGGGTCGGAATACCCAGTGGTCGTAGCTTGCCGTTTGATTTCGGGATATAGATGCGCTTCACCGGCTGGGGGCAGTAGGCACCCTTCAGCAGGCTTGTCCGCAGATTGTCCAGATGCTGATCCAAACCAGCCTGCATCCGTTGCTTATCTATTCCGTCGATACCCGGTGTTCGTGCGCCACTTGACGCCAGAACAATACGGGCGGCCTCGGCGAGCCACTCCCGATCGGCAATGAGCCGAAGAAGACGATCAAACCTTCTATTTGGATCGCTCTCGGCCCATGTTGCGAGCTTGTGCTGCATTTCGCTGATTATCATAGGTCTTCACCTCATTTGGTCAGGTAATTTGCACTTCAAGCAGTTTGAACTGTTCCCCTTCGCCATGTGACAGGCTTTCCCTGCCGCGGACTACTACGAGAACTCCGCCAGCATGATGGACATCAGGGTCAACTCCCTTGCAATGCAGAACATCGTTGTCATTCCATCATGCCTTCCCTCGTTCATATGCTGGACGTCTTCATATTGGTGAGGCTGCCGGTCGCAGTCTTTTCCCTTGCTTTCCGCAAGTCGATGCCGATGCCATGGTCTGGCTGCATTCTCCCCATGACCCCATGTGAGCAAGCTACATATATGATCACATTCGGATGACGCTGACATACGTCTCCAGCAACATCATCAGCATTCCGCCTGTTAAGCCGCGTAGGCGAAGGCGACATTTCAGCCCTCAGATGCGGGTTAACCGGTTCGTGTTCCTCAACCTTCCAATACTTCAGCCTCGGGAACCATCTCGGCGTAACGGCTTCGCCTCAATTCCCTTTACCTGCGGGCTACGTCACCCTGCCAGTTGACGACAGGTCACCGCCGCTTGGGCTCACGCCCCCTTACAGCAGAGGGCAGGCAAATCTTCAATTCCTCCTTTCTCCTTTGCATTCCAGTCATATACCTCCCCAATTGGGGCGAGGCGCACCTATATGAAATGTCGGCACCCCATTTCTGATTAGGGCCCGTTGCGGCGAAATCCTGCGCAATTATGTTGGGTGCGACCGGAAAAGCATGATGGCTGTCCGTGGTCTTTTTGAAACGGCGCTTCTGGCGTGCATGCATTGCGTTCTCCCGCATCAGGCGGGCAATTCGCCGACGGCCAACATCAAAACCTTGATCCAGCAATTCCCGCGTCATGCGCGGGCTGCCATAGGTTTCATTCGAGAGAGACCAAGCCGTGCGCATATGTGCCAGCATCACCAGATCATCGCGCTGGCGACGACTGGCTGCTCGATCTTTCCATGAAAAATAACCGCTTTGGCTAACGCCCATGACATGGCAAAGACGAGATGCGGGGAATTCTTTCTTCGCCTGATCGATGAAACGAAATCTCATCGACTTCCCTCCTTGGCGAAAAAAGCTGTTGCACGCTTTAGTATCTCGCGTTCCTGCCGCAATATCTCATTCTCTCGACGAAGGCGTTTAAGCTCAGCCGCCATATCTTCGTTCGCAGCAACCAGTTCAGGATCATCAATGGCTGCATCCCGATTGCGGGAAATCCACCGTGTTAGCGTCGACAGTCCCACGCCAAGGTCCTCAGCAACTTCACGCCGGGTCCGACCACTCGTCTCGGCCAGACGAACAGCCTCACGTTCAAATTCTTTCGTAAAGGGCACTCGCTTCGTCATAAAGGTTTCCTTTCAACTCATGAAAACCTCTCCACTTTTCCGAAGCAAGTCCAGCTATTCCCTTGGTCGCTAAAAAAGAAACCCCGCAGCGTTATCGCGCGGGGTTGGAAGTCATATGTCATCGGCAATCAAAATTTTATGCAGAACTTCGCACTTGTAAAGTCCTAACTTAGTCTTGCGGAGAAGACGGTCGATGCGCCGCATGTGTCGTCGGAGCGTGCAGAATGTGGATATCAGACGCATTGTTCGAAATCGTCACGCGACGGTTTAAACAGTGACCGCTCAAAAGAACGGTGATCGTTGCACGGCGATTGTAAGGAGTATGGCGGTTGGCAAGGCAATCGACATGCCAGCCAACGCGGTCGATGATGCTGTTCGAAGCGATTTGCTCAAATTTGCGGATGTCATTTTTGGCCTCCTTTGAGCAAATAAAAACACATCGTGCCGGGTTCAGTAAACCCGTTGAGCGTTACTAGAAGAGTTCCCACTGGCCGCGATTGCTGCAAAAAATCCCCGCAGCGAGGAACACGCGGGGCTAGAGGGAAGGTCTCAAATGCCTACAATCAAAATTCTATTCAGACGAGAGAGAAAGTGAAACCCCAACCCCATTTTCGCAACCGTGGAGAGGGTCCTCATAAACGAAAGACAGAGGTGACACTTTTTGACCATATGATAAAAGTTACGCCCAAATGGGAGGGGCGAATGAATAAAAAGAAGGTCATCGAAGCGCGGCGTGTGTGGGCCATACAATGGATCGAACAATTGTCCGTGCCGAAGTTTCTAGTATTGATTGTGGTTTGCAGCGCAGGCACTGGTGTTATTCTGAGCCAGTTGATTTGAAAGCGCTGAACGTAACGCACAATATCCGGCCAATATAAAGTAAAGCCCCGACGCTCCCTCCAGAGCCGGGGCCGCGCTTGGCAAATAAGGTGCAAGTCCTTGCTTCGCGCTATATCCGCTGAGCTTCGTACAGGACTTAACGGATACTCCAGTTGGCTTGACAAAATCGGATGTCGTTCTCATAGCCATAACCTCTCCCGCGCAAAAAGGCCCTGCCTCGGGGCGAGCAAGGCAGGGCTGCGTCAGCGATGGCTCTGGTGCTAGGTGAGGTGCGCTGACGCGAAGTTGTTGTTCTTGCGGCCGTTAAACTCTCAACGGCGGAATTTGTTCCAAGTTATGCAAACGGGTCATTTTCATCGAGAACAGGGTAGCTGGCCAGCGCCGAGCCATTGTTGTTTGTCGTTGGAAATGACTGGATGTCCTGGCGCTTTTGATATTTCTGATGCGCCAAACGAGCGGCTAAAGCGTGTCGCGTCTAAGCGGATTCAGAGTTTCGCTTTTGTGTGATCTATGATTCACTTTGCCCATGGAAGGAGACGCGCCATGGGCAAGCCGCATCCGATCGAGTTGCGTGAGCGTGTCGTTGCGTTTGTGAATGAAGGCAATAGTAACCGGGAAACCGCGCGGCATTTCCGCGTTTCGCCTCGGTTCGTCAACAACATGATGATCCTGCACCGGTCATCTGGTTCTCTTGCCGCTGCTAAACAAGGCCATCCGCCCGGCAGCAAACTATCAGCCCATTGTGAATGGATCAGTGAGCGCGTGGCGGCCCAGGGTGAAGTGACCTTGGATGAATTGTGTGTCGAACTCGCAGAGCGTGGTATTGAAGTGCACCGTGCGACAGTTGGTCGGTTTCTGCACGGGCTTGGGCTGAGCAATAAAAAAAAGCCTCAAGGCAAGCGAACAGCGCAGGCCGCAGATCGCCAGGGCGCGTGATCTATGGATCAATCGCCGAAAGCCATTTTTCAACAAAGCCTTGTCGCGGCTCGTTTTTATCGATGAGACTTCAACAAACACGCGCCTGACAAAACGCACCGGATGGTCGGCCAGAGGCAGCCGTTTTGTCGGCTATGCTCCGTTCGGTCACTGGAAAACCCAGACCTTCATTGCTGGCCTGCGATGCCACGGCCTGACCGCGCCATGGATCGTCAATGCACCAATGAACAGCCGCATCTTCGAAACATGGATCGAAACACAGCTTGCGCCGACACTCTCGCCCGGCGACATCGTCATCCTCGACAATGTCGGCTTCCATAAAAGCGAGCGAGCCGACCTCTTAGTCAAGGCTAAAGGCGCCTGGCTGCTTTTCTTGCCACCTTACTCGCCAGACCTGAACCCCATCGAAATGGCTTTCTCAAAGCTCAAGGCACTTCTACGAAAGCGAGCAGCTCGTAACTTCGATGCCATCACGAAAGCCCTCGGCGATATCATTAGCCTATTCTCCGTTCATGAATGCAGAAACTTCTTCAAAGCTGCGGGTTATGAGGTTGAATAGATGCGACACGCTTTAACTCGCAGATATATGATTGCTCCCTCAGCCCACTCTCGTACAGCATGATGATACTGGATGCTAATTCTGACGGAGAATAATTGCGATCGCTCTCTTCGAGCATTATTGCTGCATTACTAAAGCAGCGCCGCATAAAATTCACTTCCAATGGACTGAAAATGCGGCTCGCTTTGTTAAAAAGCGGCATAGTTGCCTCCCTCCAGTTGACACCAGAGCAACGCCCCACAACTATAAATGCATAGGAAATTTATGCCGGATGACGACAGCCGAATCAATAAAAAAGTCCTCGCCCATCATGTTTTGACTGGCGAGGTAACGTCTGCCGAAGCGAGCCATGCCGTTGCAGACGCTGCTTTCCTACTTGCAGAAATACAGATTGTTCCCCAAAAACGCCCCGCCTTCATAGATAAGGCAAGCTGTATTTGTACGTTGGCATCGACCGCACCTCGAAGTTCGCCTTGACCTGCCACTGAACTTTCATCCAACGGCCATTAGAGCCTCGGCGGTTTTGAATACGCCAATTGGCGTGTTGGTAGCAACCGGCGGAAACGCCAAGCTTTCATATTGCGCAGCGTTGGAGCCGGTTGCGGCGATAATTCCGGCGTAGCATGCCGGTGTCTGATAACCGAGCGATGAGTGTGGCCGGAAATGATTATAATCCTCTGCCCATTCAGCGATGGCGCTTCGGGCATGTTCGAGGCCGAAGAACAGGCTTTCGTTGAGCAGTTCGTCACGCATTCGTCCGTTGAAGCTCTCGACATAGCCGTTTTGCATGGGCTTTCCCGGCGCGATGTAATGCCACTCGACCTTGTGATCCTTCGACCAGGCCAGAATGGCATTCGAGGTGAGTTCCGTGCCGTTATCGGAGACAATCATCCCGGGCTTGCCGCGTCGTTCGATCAGCGTCGTCAGCTCCCGTGCGACACGGCGGCCGGAGATTGAGGTGTCCGGGATTGCTGCCAGGCATTCACGGGTCACATCATCAACGATATTGAGGACCCGGAACCGTCTCCCGCATGCAAACTGGTCGTGCACGAAATCGAGAGACCAACGGGCATTTGCCTTCGCCTCGACCAGGATCGGCGCACGCGTGCCGACGGCCCTTCGTCGAGCCTTCCGCTTGCGAACCGAAAGCCCTTCCTCGCGATACAGCCGATAGATGCGGTTGACGCCGGATGGCTCTCCGTCCCGCCTGAGCAGGACGAACAGCCGTCGGTAGCCGAAGCGCCGTCGCTCGTTGGCGAGATCGCGCAACTTTGCTCGCAATTCGACCTCCGGCGGTCGGCAGGACCGATAGCGGATCATCTTGCGATCAGCCGACACAATCTGGCAGGCCCGCCGCTCCGACAGACCCATGACGGCCTTCAGATGCATGACAGCTTCACGCTTGGCGGCAGGCCCTACCATTTTTTTGCGAGGAGCTCGCGGAGTGCGGCGGCATCGAGCATCTGCTCGGCCAACAGCTTCTTAAGCTTGGCGTTCTCTTCTTCGAGTGCCTTCAGGCGCTTCGCCTCTGACACCTCCATACCGCCGTATTTGGCTTTCCAGTTATAAAATGTTGCGTCCGAAATCCCATACTTGCGGCAAAGGTCGGCCACCTTCATGCCTGCCTCCTGCTCCTTCAGCACCGCAATAATCTGCTCTTCTGTAAATCGCTGCTTTTTCATTCGTCCGTCCTTTATTGGGCCGGACTCTAATCCATTCTGGAGGAAATTCTCAGTGGCAGGTCAGCCTTCACGCAACTCACCGACAAGGCCAACACGGTGACCGCACGAGCCTTCCTTGATGCGCTGGTAGCCGCTGTTCCCTACCGCATCGAGATCGTGTTGACCGACAATGGCATTCAGTCCGCGGACCTGCCAAAGAACCGTTCAGGGCCGACAGCCATGTGGCGCGGGCATCCGTTCGATCGTGCCTACCAAGCCCACGGCATCGAACACCGGCTGACGAAGCCCAAGCATCCATGGACCAACGGACAAGTCGAGCTGATGAACCGTACGATCAAGGAGGCGACGGTCAAACGCTACCATTACGATTACTACGAGCAACTCCGAACTCATCTCGCAAGCTTCGTCGCCGCCTACAACTTTGGCCGCCGCCTCAAGACACTGAAGGGGCTTACACCCTACGAGTTCATCTGCAAACAGTGGACAAAAGAGCGCGAACGATTCATTATCGATCCGATCCACCAAATGCTGGGACTAAACAGCTATTACAGCGCGATTGTGTTCTTCATCGGATGCACGCCGATCCAAGAGATTATCGAGGCGCAGATAATGGCGAAAAGCATCTGCGAAACGCTGTATGGCCCAACTCCGACAGGTGCAGCATGAACAACAATCTTTCCTGCGATATTGCAGAAGTCAGAGCGATAGCCGAGCGCTTGTCTCGATCGACCAGAACGACAGCGAGCTCTACAGCCGTGCAGGGCCGTTCTTGATCCACATATTGGCTGATAATGCCTGTGAGCTGGACAAAAAGCATGATGCGCTCGAGAAAAAGATTATCGAGCTTCGGCGCAACCAGCGCTCGTCCTGACAATTTTGCCCGCGCACCAGTGGAAGGCCGGAACACGATCATCCCCAGCGCGCTCCGGCCAGCAGTTCATATCGCCGCCCTTATGCCCGGCGATATGTCCACGAGTGGTTCTCACTAAACTAATGGTCCCACGGCGGCTCAACACATTAACACGATATACGAGCAATGTATCGCTAATAAACAATCATATCTTGTGGAGGTTGTAGTTGCGAAAGATGATGGTTCCCGACCGCATCGCGCGCCGGGGGTACGCGTTGCCTGAGAACGCGATGCGGCGGTACCTGCCGCAATCGGCAGGCCCACTGTACATGTGGGGATGTGGAAACCAATCGACAATCAGAATTGCGGTGGGACGTCACGATTATGGTTCGCAGTCGTTGCGACCTTCCTAGCACTTCCCCTGGCGGCTTGCCGCAAGCTGTCAGGGGATACCGGAAGCCCGGCACAGGTTCAGACGTCGCGGCGATTGGATCAATGAACGCATAGCCGTGAGAACATAGTTACATATCGCCACCGCTCATTTTGGTGCAGTGCGTTTCAATGACCGGTGGCGATTTACACCGTTCGGATTGAAAGGCGCCGCAGGATCATTTTTATATGTTGTTGACTCTATTAACAAAACTGGTGCCGCTTAGGTGACTCGAACACCTGACCCCATCATTACGAATGATGTGCTCTACCAACTGAGCTAAAGCGGCCCGGAACATTGCGTTCCAAATTCCCGAGGGAAGCCAACCATTTCTGACTGGACGGTGCGCTGATAACCAAAAGCATGGAGGAAAGCAAGGCCCAAATCAAACAATATGTGTGTTTGTTCAAAGGTTTTGCGTCATGCGTGACGCGAAAGCCTGACAGTGTGGAAGCCGGTCGGTTTTGCGAGATGGAAGTGATGGTAATCTCGTCGGGCATATGGGGTGCCGATACCGCGCCAGCCGTCGAAGCTGGCGCGGTGTCATGGAAGTCAGAGAATTACGCGCCCGCGCATAGATGCTGGCGAGCCTCCTTGTATTCACGCTCGAGGCGGTCGATCAGTTGCCCGGCAGGAGCCACTTCGCGGATGGCGCCGATGCCCTGACCGCAGCCCCAGATATCCTTCCAGGCCTTGGCGCCGTCCTGCTGCGCCTTGTCGAAGTCCATCTTGGAAGGATCAGCCTCCGGAAGGTTGTCTGGATCGAGGCCCGAATTGGCGATGGACGGCTTCAGGTAGTTGCCTCCAATGCCTGTAAAATAGTTGGAATAGACGATGTCGGATGAATTCGATTCGACGATCATCTGTTTATAGGCATCTGTTGCACGCGCTTCTGTTGTGGCGATGAAGGGGGAACCGATATAAGCGAGATCTGCACCCATGGCCTGCGCTGCAAGGATCGAGCCGCCATTGGCGATGGCGCCGGAAAGGAGCAGGGGGCCGTCGAACCAGGAGCGAATTTCCTGCACAAGTGCGAAGGGCGATAGCGCGCCTGCATGGCCGCCCGCACCGGCAGCAACTGCGATGAGGCCGTCCGCACCCTTGCGGATTGCCGAATTGGCGTGGCGGTTGTTGATGACGTCATGAAGGACGATACCACCATAGGAATGGATGGCGGCATTCACTTCTGGTACCGCGCCGAGCGAGGAAATGACAATCGGAACCTTATACTTCACACAAAGGCCGAGATCGTGCTCAAGGCGCTTGTTGGAACGGTGCACGATCTGGTTGACCGCGAATGGCGCGGATGGCCGATCGGGATTAGCCTTGTCGTAAGCCGAAAGCCCTTCCGTAATCTCTGCCAGCCATTCGTCGAGCTGCGCTTCAGGACGGGCATTAAGTGCAGGAAAAGAACCGACGACACCTGCCTTGCACTGCGCCATCACAAGGGCTGGATGCGAAATGATGAATAGGGGAGCACCAACCACCGGGATGCGCAGTCTGCTTTTCAGAATATCCGGCAAGGCCATCTTCAACCGTCCTCCTTGATTGACGTTTCCGTAAACGTAATATTTCTAGCAGCTCTTTGTCCAACGGCAATATCAAAAGAGTGCGAGCCTGTCTGTTGATAGGCTTGTCTCCTCTGTCGTTGAAAACCTTGACAGGGCGTGTCGAATGCCAGCCGATTTGCATATTTTGGAAACATAGGCGCTGCTTCTGCCGGAAATGCCCAATGGGAGGGAATCGCCAGCACACTTCTGGATGTCTTGGTCACCCGCAATGGGTGCATTTTGATCCTGTAACGCTGTACGGATGGGGGAAAACCGCATTCAGAGTTAATATTCGGTGTTCCGACATGCTTATCGGCTAGTCAAAGCGGGTGATGAACAGGTAAATGCCTTGATTCAGACGTTAATTTCGCTGAGGCTTATAAAATAGTCTGCATCGGGTACCGCTTGCTCCTGTTAGGGGCGTGACTAGCATGGCGGGAAAAACGAACAAGGGAAGAGCAGCCTTTGGAAAGTATTGAGCGCGCGATCAGGAATGCATTTGCCAAGGCAGATGCGCATAATCCGGCGACCCGCCAGCGAATCTATGAATCCGCCTGGGGTGCGCACGAGCGCGCTCTTGCGACGAACACCGCGCTCAGCGATGCGCAAAAGGAAGAGCGTCGTCAGAAACTGAAGGACGCAATCTCTCGTATTGAACAGGAATTCAAGACCGGCAGCGGCGCGGAAGATCGCCGTGAGCCGTCGCTCGACGCCTCACACCGGGAAGACCCGGTGCTTGGTGGCAGGGCGGAAGAAGCCTCGCCCGCACTCGATACCAGCGATATTCGCTCTAACTCGCGGCAGAAGAAGCGCAGCAATGCCGACCTTGGTTATGAGGGTGGCGTGTCTCGCAAGGACCGGAGGAAAAAGAAACGCCATTCACCTTTCTACAGTTATGGCATTCCGGCGCTCGTGCTCGCTGTTGCTGCTTTCATCGGTTACTCGCTCTATAACAGCTTTATTGATCTGAGCCGGGGACCGGCAAACAACCCCTTGTACGGCGATGGCAATATTGCGCCTTTGAAAGAAGGTGAGGAGCCTGGCGGGCTGAAATGGATCACGATCTTCCAGCCATCCGAGGCAACCCGCATGTCCGTGAAAGGACGTGCAACAGCCGAAATCAGGCAGGAAGGCACGCGCAGTTTCGCGCGTATTCAGTCTTCGGGGGCTGAGGATACGGTTACATTCGATGTCGGTGAAGGCATCTTGAACCAGTTGGAAGGCAAGAAGGCGACCTTCGACATCGTGGCACGTGCCGACGATGGCAAGATGACCCAGATGTCAGTCAATTGCGATTTCGGCAGTCTTGGCGACTGCGGACGCAGGCGCTACGACGTGCGCGATTCCATTAGCGACTTCCTTTTTGATATGGCTGTTCCGTCCGGTCAGAAGGCAGGGCGTGCAGGCACCATCACGGTCAATTCCGATCTCAGCGGTTCCGGCAAACCGGTCAACATCTATGAGATTCGCGTTTCGACGGCGGCTGAATAATCAGGTCAGCAGCTTTTCCAAAGTTTCAAGCCGATCCGCTTCGCGGGGCGGTTTGTCCCACCGAAGCCGCGAGAAACGCGGAAAGCGCATAGCGACACCCGATTTGTGACGCGTGGAGCGGTTGAGGCCTTCGAAAGCGACTTCTACCACCAGCCCATGATCGGGCTCGGCGCGGACGGACCGAACCGGCCCGAAGCGCTCGGTGGTATTCTCGCGCACAAACTTGTCCAGCAATTTCAGTTCTTCGTCCGTAAAGCCGAAATAGGCTTTGCCGACCGGCACCAGTACCGGTTGATCCTCCGGCCCCGTCCAGACGGCAAAGGTGAAATCGGAATAATAGCTGGACCGCTTGCCATGCCCGCGCTGGGCATAGACGATCACGGCATCGACGGTGAAGGGATCGCGCTTCCATTTGAACCAGGGGCCCTTGGGCCGGCCGGGAAGGTAAGTGCTGTCGTGGCGTTTCAACATAACGCCTTCGACGACGGGATGTGGCGGATTGGAGCGAAACTCCGCCAGTTCCTGAAAATCGCCAAAGGGCAAGACGGGCGATAGATCGAAGCGGCGCGGATCGAGCCTGCCGATGAAATCTTGCAGGCGGGCGCGGCGCTCGGAAAAAGGCCGCGCGCGCAAATCGGCACCGGTCTGCTGGTTCCCTTCCTGCAACAGGTCATAGGCCCGCACGAAAGCCGGATAGTCGCGTAACTGCTTTACGCTCACGGTCTTGCGGTTCAGCCTTTGCTGGAGATCGGAAAACGTGGCTGTTTCGATGCCGGTTTCGCCGTTATGACTGACGAGCAGTTCGCCGTCGATTGCGCCTTCGAAATCCATAGCTTCCAGAATATCCGGGAATGCGCCGGAAATATCGTCACCAGTGCGCGAATAGAGGCGACGCACGCCGTTTTCCGAAACGGCCTGGACCCGAATACCGTCCCACTTCCATTCTGCACTGTAGGCAGACGCATCGAGCGAGGAGATTTCGGCTTCATCGAGGGCAGTTGCCAGCATGACGGGGCGAAACGGTGCAGCTGCGGTGGCAGCAGGTTTTTCACCACGGCCTTCCAGCCAGGCGAAAAGCGCTTCATAGGGCGGCGACTGGCCGTGCCAGAGTTCCTCGATTTCTACAATGTCGGCGCCGCCGAAATCGGCAAGTGCCTGTTTGGCCAGACGGGCTGAAACCCCCACGCGCAAACCGCCGGTGACGAGTTTCAACAGCGCGTAACGTTCAGAAATGCCGAGTAGATCGAGCCATCCGGCCACGAGCATCGGGCCTTCGCGGCGCGATGCGTTCTGCAATTCGTGCATCACGATCCCAAGTGGCAGATTTGCCCCCGGAGTTGTTTCGCTTGGGCTGGGCCAGATGAGTGAAATTGTTTCGGCAAGATCACCGACATAGTCGTAGGAATAGGCAAATAATGTCGGATCGGTCCGCTCGGTTATCAGCGCCCGCAGCATGGCGGGCTTCACACTTTGCAGTTCGAGATCGCGTGTGATTGCCGCAAGTGCCAGACCGCGATCCGGGTCGGGCGTGGCGCGGAAATAGTCGATGAGCAGCCGAAGCTTGCCGTTGCGCTGCGGGGTCAGAACCAGCCGGTCAAGAAGTTCAGCGAAAGCACGCATCAATCGCCCTCGTCTTCATAGCCGACAAGATGCAGCGGCTTTGCCAGTATGTTCTGCAGCTCGCACCAGCGAACAAGCGCTTCCTCGCGTCCATGGGTAACCCACACTTCGGCGGGTGCGATTTCTGTTATGGTCGCCGTCAGCTCATCCCAGTCGCAATGGTCGGAAATGATGAGCGGCAGCTCCACGCCCTGTTGTTTGGCGCGCTGGCGGATACGCATCCAGCCGGAGGCGAAGGCTGATATGGGATCGGGAAAACGCTGCGCCCAGCGGTCGGAAAAGGCCGATGGCGGACCGACGATGATCTTGCCTGCAAAATCCGGCTCTGCTTCGCCGCGCTCAAGGGTCGCTGGTTCAAGGGGACCGAGATTGATACCTTGCGACTGGTAATAATCGCAGATCTTTTCCAGCGCAACATGAATGTAAATCGGTTCTGAGTAGCCTGCATTGCGTATGAGTTTGATGACCCGTTGTGCCTTGCCCAGTGAATAGGCGCCGACAAGATGCGCGCGTTCGGGAAACTGTCGGGTTGATTTGAGAAGCGCCGCGATTTCGTGTGACGCATCGGGGTGACGAAATACCGGTAGCGCAAAGGTTGCTTCGGTTATGAAGACATCACACGCGACAGGTTCAAAGGGCGCGCAGGTCGGATCGGTTGCGCGCTTGTAATCGCCGGAAGCGACAATGCGGGTTCCGTCCTTCTCCACTGCAATCTGGGCCGAGCCGAGTACGTGGCCTGCACCGTGAAAACTGACCCGTGTACCGTTGATCGTGAGGCTCTCGCCGAGGCCTATCGGTTGGGTGGTTTCGGCGAAATTTGCGCCGTAGCGCAGCGCCATAATGTCGAGCGTTTCGCGTGTTGCCAGTACATGGGTGTGGCCAGAGCGGGCATGATCGGAATGCCCGTGGGTGATGAGCGCGCGTTCCACCGGGCGCACGGGGTCGATGTAGAAATCGCCGGGCGGGCAATAGAGGCCTTTGGGAGAGGAACAGAGAAGCTGATTGAAACGCATGGTTTCAAGATAGGTCATGAAGTTTGTGTCGAAAAGGGAGGGAACCCTTTGCTGCTGACAAAATGAGAACAAAAGTGAACAAACACCTTGGCGGCTTGCCTCGCTGCGATTAGATTGACGGCGTGACACTGAACCTGAAACCCGCCGCCGCATCTGCCGCTTTTCCTTTGCCGGACCGTTTTATTGAATGGTTTGCGGCCAAGGGCTGGTCGCCCCGCGCCCATCAGCTTGAACTACTGGCGCGCGCAGAAGAGGGACAGTCTACGCTTCTGATCGCGCCCACTGGCGCGGGTAAGACGCTGGCCGGATTTTTGCCGGCGCTGGTGGATCTGGAACGAAATGGCCGTAAGAAGCCGGGTATGGCGAAGCGTGGTGTGCATACGCTTTACATCTCGCCGCTGAAGGCGCTTGCGGTCGATATCCATCGCAACCTTACGGTGCCGGTCGAGGAAATGGGCCTCGATATCTCCATCGAGACCCGAACGGGTGATACGCCAGCGCACAAACGCCAGCGACAGAAGCTGGCGCCGCCGGATATTCTGCTGACGACACCGGAACAGCTTGCGCTGTTGATCGCTTCCAAAGGCGCCGAACAGTTCTTCAAGGGATTGCGCTATGTGGTGCTGGACGAATTGCATTCGCTGGTGATTTCCAAGCGCGGGCATTTGCTGGCGCTGGGGCTGGCGCGGCTGCGCCGCCTGCAACCGCAATTGCAGACCATCGGCCTTTCCGCCACGGTGGCGGAGCCCGAAGAACTGCGCCGCTGGCTGGTGGAACAGGACGGCACCGGGCCCATGGCCGGTCTTGTGACAGTCGACGGCGGCGCCAAGCCGGAAATCACCATTCTCGATTCCGATGAGCGGGTGCCATGGTCAGGCCACTCCTCGCGCTATGCAATACCCGATATCTATGAGGCGATCCGCCAGCACCGCACGACGCTCTTGTTCGTCAATACGCGCAGCCAGGCGGAGATGCTGTTTCAGGAACTCTGGCGGGTCAATGAGGACACACTACCGATTGCGCTGCATCATGGTTCGCTCGATGCCAGCCAGCGCCGCAAGGTCGAGCAGGCCATGGCTGCCAACACGTTGCGAGCGGTGGTGGCGACGTCAACGCTCGATCTGGGGATCGACTGGGGCGATGTCGATCTGGTCATTCATGTCGGTGCACCGAAGGGCGCCAGCCGTCTTGCCCAACGTATAGGCCGCGCCAATCACCGCATGGATGAACCGAGCCGGGCTATTCTTGTGCCCGCCAATCGCTTTGAGGTGATGGAGTGTCGTGCCGCACTCGACGCCAATTATCTGGGCGCGCAGGATACGCCGCCTTTGATCGACGGAGCGCTGGATGTGCTGGCGCAACACGTGCTTGGCATGGCCTGTGCCGAGCCGTTCAATGCCGATCAGCTTTATCGTGAGGTGCAGAGTGCGGCACCTTATTCGAACCTCCCGCGCGAAACGTTCGACCGCATTCTGAATTTCGTGGCGACCGGCGGTTACGCGCTCAAGACCTATGAGCGGTTTGCGAAAATCCGCAAGACCGTGGACGGCGCTTGGCGGGTCTCCAATCCGCGTATCGCACAGCAATATAGGCTCAACATTGGCACAATAGTCGAGGCGCCAGAGCTGAATGTGCGGCTCACACGCGGCGGCAAGGGTGGAAATGCGCGCGGTGGACGTGTTCTTGGTCGCATCGAGGAGTATTTCCTCGAGACGCTGACGGCTGGTGACACGTTCCTGTTTGCCGGAAAGGTGCTGCGGTTCGAAGGTATTCGTGAGAACGAATGCATTGCCTCCAATGCTGCGGGACAGGACGCAAAAATCCCTGTCTATGCTGGCGGCAAGTTTCCGCTTTCCACCTATCTCGCAGCGCAGGTGCGCGCCATGCTCGCCGACCGCACACGCTGGCAGTTTTTGCCGGAACAGGTGCGGGAATGGCTGGAAATACAGCAGTGGAAATCCGTACTGCCTGCAACGGACGAGCTGTTGATCGAAACCTTTCCGCGCGGCAATCGCTTCTACATGGTCGCCTATCCGTTTGAAGGCAGGCTGGCGCACCAGACGCTCGGCATGTTGCTGACACGTCGTCTGGAACGCATGGGCGCGCATCCGCTTGGCTTTGTCGCTACCGATTATTCGCTGGGGCTCTGGGGCCTCAAGGATATGGGCACGATGATCGGCACGGGAAAACTCAATCTCACCCGGCTGTTCGACGAGGATATGCTGGGGGACGATCTCGAAGCATGGCTCGATGAAAGCTACCTTTTGAAACGCACTTTCCGCAATTGCGCGGTGATTTCAGGGCTTATCGAGCGCCGTCATCCGGGGCAGGAGAAAACAGGCCGTCAGGTTACGGTTTCCACCGATCTCATCTATGACGTACTGCGGACCCACGAGCCGGACCACATATTACTGCAGGCGACGCGCGCGGATGCTGCGACCGGGCTTCTGGATATCAAGCGTCTCGGGGACATGCTGGCGCGTGTGAAAGGTCATCTGCTGCACAAGCCGCTCGACAAGATTTCACCGCTGGCGCTGCCTGTGATGCTCGAAATCGGACGCGAGCGAGTGGCAGGCGAGGGCGATGAAATGCTGCTTGAAGAGGCCGCGGACGATCTGATCAGAGAGGCTATGCAATGAAAACCGCGGTGTGGGGAAATGGCGAGGCCTACAGTCTGGCCCATGCCGAAGTGCGTGGCGTGGCCGCTGTGTGCGACCCATCGGGCGCGCTGTTCCTGCCCGACCTGCATATGCTGATCGTTTCCGACCTGCATCTGGAAAAAGGCTCATCCTTTGCCAGGCGGGGTCAGCTCATCCCGCCCTATGACACCGCAGCAACGCTCGACATGCTGGCGCTGGCAATCGCGCGCTATCAGCCGCGAACTGTCATCAGCCTCGGGGACAGTTTTCACGATGCGACGGCTAGCGAGCGCTTGCCGTCACTTTATGCCATCCGGCTGAAATCGCTGATGGAGCATCGCGACTGGTTCTGGATCACCGGCAATCACGATCCGGATCGCCCGGTAGACCTGCCGGGCGATTGTGTTGAAGAACTGGCAGTCGGGCCGCTTACTTTCCGGCATGAACCATCGCGTAAAGCCGGGCAGGGTGAGATTGCCGGACATCTTCACCCGGCTGCCCGCATCGTGCGGCGCGGACGGTCGGTGCGTCGCCCTTGTTTTGTGAGCGACGGGGAAAGGCTCATCATGCCTGCTTTCGGAGCCTATACGGGTGCGCTGAATATTCTGGATCGCGCTTTCCGGGGCCTGTTCGCCGATGAGACCCTGCGTGCCTATATGCTCGGTCAGGGCAAGGTTTACCCGATTGCTCGTGGTGCGCTTTATGGTGGTTAATCTCGACGGAACAGAATGCGCCCAAACCAGCCGGTGAACACGGCAAGGAAAACGGCAAAAAGGCCGTAGAGAAAGCTGTTCTGGTGGGCGGCGTTGTAGATGCTCTGTTCGAAGCCTGCCTTGACGATTTCCAGACTGGCATTGGCTTCACGCAGAAAAACACCGTTGCGGAACAGGAGCGCTCGGGCCTTGTGGCGACCAACCGGCACGTTGGCGGGTAGTTTGAGCGTGGCGCGAAACAAGGTGCGGGAAATGAACTCCACACCCCCGATGCGCTGTGTATACAGGCCCTGCCGGATTTTCATCTCGCGCAGTTCGTTGCCGAATGCCGGGATATTGCCCGACAGGCTGCCGGGATCTTCGGGAACGAGATAGAAGTTGCGCACGCCCACCGAAAGCTGTCGGTAGATCTTCTCTTCGGCAATGTCCTGCAGATTGCGGGTGGAGGCCAGCGAATAGGAGAGTGGGACGCCCATGAAGGTTTCCGAATCCGCATTCACCCAGACACCGAGATAACGGTCCTTCTTGCGCACCACGAGGTCACGCGAAGGGCCTTGCAGCACGACGATGATGTCGTAGCGTCCCTGCCGCTGGATCATTGGATCGGCATTGTCGAGCGCACCGAATATGGTGAGATCCGTGCCGCCAAAATTCGATGTGATGGCGATGGTTTCGGTCGAAAGCCCGATTTCGATGGTTTCATCGGCGGGGTTTTGCAATTGCGGAACCGTGTTGCCGCTGCCGCTGGAATCGACCTGCGCAGCGGCGGTTTCCACCAACAGGAACATGAACAATGCGGAGGAGAGCGTGAGGCCCCGCATGTCAGATATCCGCAATCGAAATGGAGAACAGATTGTCGGGTCGTACAAACAGGCCAAAGGCGAGGCGCAGGCCAACGGCAAGCACCAGAAGCGCCAGCAGAAGGCGCAATTGTTCGCCGCGCAGCTTCTGTCCAGCGCGCGCTCCATATTGTGCACCGATGACACCGCCAACCATCAGCAGGAAAGCAAGCACGATGTCGATGGACTGGTTGGTGGTCGCCTGCAGGACGGTTGTGAATGCAGTCACAAAGGTGATCTGAAACAGCGAGGTTCCCACCACCACATTGGTCGGCACATGCAGCAGATAGATGAGAGCCGGCACCATGATGAAGCCGCCGCCAACGCCCATTACGGATGAGAGAAGACCGATGAAGAAACCGATACCGAGCACCGGAATGATGCTGACATAGATGGTGGATGCGCGGAACCGCATCTTGAATGGCAGACGATGTATCCACGTGTGCTGGCCGGAGCGCCGAACGGCACCAGCCTGTCCCTTCTTCACGCGGCGGAGCGCACGCACGCTTTCCACCAGCATCAATCCGCCGACAGTGCCGAGGAAGAAGACGTAGAGGATCGAAACGATCAGGTCCAACTGGCCGAGATCGCGCAGCCACGAGAACACGAAGATGCCGACGAGGGAACCCAATATGCCGCCCGCCACAAGAAACAGGCCAAGCTTGATATCGAGTGTTCGGCGCTTGAAATGCGCAAGGGCGCCGGAAACCGACGAAGCAATGACCTGATTGGCGCCGGTGGCGACCGCGATTGCAGGCGGAATGTTATAAAAGATCAGAAGCGGCGTGATAAGAAAACCGCCGCCAACGCCGAACAATCCGGACAGGAAACCCACGGCGGCGCCCATGCCGAGAAGAACCAGCATGTTGACCGACAATTCCGCAATGGGAAGGTAAATACCCAATTCCGAACCCGGCTTTCACGAACGCATGACATACAGCTGCTTGCGGTCGCGCTTCTCCGCAAGATGTTTCACCCTACTAAAACATCTCCGGCAAAATTATGAAACGGTTCTGAGCGCGGAAATGCATGAAAACAAGTAGTTAGGCTCAACTCAAACTTTGAGTTTCAACCGGACCACTCCTCATAATGTCTTGCTCTGTCGACGCAGCGGAGTCAAACGCCGATTGCCGATAAGGTTACCTCGCGGCACTCTATTCAAGGAAATTTCCGGGGTGTTGTTTAAGAACAACAAAAAGAGTGTTGAAGAGTACTGAAAAAGGTGCGGTTGAGATAATCCCATAAAATATATAGGAAATACATCGGTGGAATCGGACATTGATGCATAGTGGATCAGTCGACAACGTTCTGGCGGTTGCTGATGACGATGTTGATATCTTCTTTCGGCGTGATGACGGAATGGCCAGACGACGGATAAAACTGCGCACGGATCGAGATGCTGTCCGACATTTTACTGTCGGTCAGGCTGCCGTTCTTTATGATATAAAGATAGGGATTGGTCAGGTTTACGCTGAAGTTTCCCGCGAAACGGCTACTGGATTTGAAGCCGAAGCAGTTCATGCTTTCGGCATAATAGTTGCCATTCATCACGTTCCATTCCTCCATAGGGCTGGAACGCGTCAGGCAGGTCTTTTTGCCATCGGGTGTGGTGAAGTTCGCGTTGAATGACACAGCTATGAAGATATTCTTCAGCTCTAAACTGCCGGATAGAACTTTGAAAATGGATCTGTAGGGATGAATGTCCTCTGCGGGGACAAGCTGCTTGTCGCCGGAGGAAATTTCAAAATCGATCGCATCCCCCTGGAAACTTTTGATATCCTTGTCGAGCGCGAGGGGAATTTTCGCGATGATACCGTTTTCCATGTCGTTGTTTACGTGCAAGAGCATCGTCTATCCCCTCGTTGATAGGAGGTAAATGATAAGCCTCAACGAGTCGATTCAACCTGTCACTTCTTTCAGACACCTATGGTCGAAGCGAAAAAGGGCAGCGTGTGCTGCCCTTGAAAAATCAATGTAGCTTCAATGAATTATTTGTTCTTCTCAAGCAGAAGCTGGACCAGTTTCTGATCGACATCGCCGGTGGGCGTCTGTCCATTTGCCTTCTGGAATGCGGCAATTGCGGCGCGGGTCTTGCCGCCCATCAGACCATCGGCTGAGCCAACATCGTAGCCGTTTTTCTGAAGAATGAGCTGGATGTTGTGAACCGCCTTCTTCATGTCCACCGAGCCGGTGGTAAGTGGTTTGTTTTCGGCCCACGCGTCCGGCACGTCAATGGAATTGGTCGCCTGATCAAGCGGTTTGGCCTTCCAGAGCTTGACCGTGTCCTTGGCGTGTTCGAGCTGTTCCGGCTTCAGAGCCTTGGCAATCTGGTCACGCTTGTCTGCAGCATCCTTGTCGCCGGTATTGGCGGCGAGAGAGAACCACTTGTAGCTCTCCTCCAGATTGGCTGGCATGCCCAGCCCCTTGGCAGCAAGGATGCCGAGGTTGAACTGGCTATCCTTCACACCGAGTTCTGCAGCGTCGGTGAACCAGCGCACCGCAGACGTATTGTCCGGGTTACCATTGGCGCCGGTTGCGAAAAGGACGGCAAGATTATGCATCGCGCTTGCGTTGCCCTGCTGCGCCGAGAGCTGATACCAGGTCTTGGCCTTGTCGAGGTCGCGGGGCATGCCAAGACCCTTTTCGTTGAAATTGCCGAGGCGGTACTGCGCCGGGGCGAAGCCCTGACTTGCAGAAATCTCGTACCATTTTGCCGCCTTGGCAAAGTCGGCGGCAACGCCGCGCCCTTCCATGTAGCGGTTACCGACTTCGAAGAGGGCGCGAGAGTCGCCCTTGGCCGCAGCTTCGCGAAGTGCCACCGGTCCAGCTTCTTCCGGCACAAGCGGAATAGAGGCCTGGGTTTGGGTGGTGGGGTCGGTCGATGTGGCCGTTTCGACCGGATTGGTAGTCGCTTCGGCTGATCCGGCCTGCGGCTCGATCTGTGTAGGAATTTCTACCGTGGCCTGTTGCTCATTCGCTTGTGCCGTAATGGGTTCCTGAGCAACGTTTTCTGCGCGCGGCTCCGTGATCGGGGTTGTTGTCGCCGGTGCGATTTCAGCCGATTGAGGGGATGCGGGGGTGGTATCCGACGCGATCTTGGCGGCGATTTCGTCGGTTGGCGCAGCCGGGTTATCGGTGACGGTTGTGTCGATCTGCGGAGGGACCGTATCGATTGCCATGTCCACCGGTTCGTCGCGGTTGAGGAAGGCAGAACCGATCTGTAGACCGGCCATAGCGATCATCACGGCACCGATGGCCATCAGAATGGGTTTGCGCTGGCGCTGGATCATGTCGCCGACCGACGACTTCTTTTTGCCAGAGCGCTTGGTTGCGCCCTTCTGAAGCTGTTCGGCTTCGGCGGCGGCAAGCTGGGCGGCGCGCCGTGCTGCGGTTATAAAGTCCACCTTACCATTAGCGGCAAGTGCCGCATCGGCCGCATCTTCGCGCTGGCGGCGTTCTTCGCGCACCCGCTTCATGATCGAATTAAGATCCGGCATGCCTTCGCCTTGAGGGCGAGGAGATGGGGTTCTTTCGAGCTCAGGTTCTTCGTGCGTGATCGGCTCGATGGCAGCAAGGTCGCTTTCGAAGGCTGGCGCGTCGAGTGTCGCATCAAACGCGCTGGCTTCGAGCGTTTCGTCGTTCTTTCCAGCGGACTTGTCGGCCCTGCGACCGCGTATTGCCTTGGCAAAGCCGCCGAAGAGCGATGATTTGCCAGCCGCATCGCCCGCCTGCATGTTGACAGGACCGGTTTCACTCTGAACGGTCGCGAATGCCGCTTCCGCAGCGGCCGCAGCCGGTGAACGCGGTGCCGACGGACGCGAGGATCCAGAGTTCGGGCTCGTGAAGACCTGCTGTCTTTCGGTGTCCGGCGTATCCGGCTTTCCAACCACGTCCTGCTCAAGTCGGGCCAGACGGTCGACAATCTTGACTAGCGTGTCATGCACGGTCTCGAATGTCTTGCCGTTGCGCTCGTCGGAATTGCGCGCCAGAGCTTCGAGCGATTTCATGTCGTCGGCGAGTTGGCGGGCGATTACGCTGTCGCCATGCGAACCGTGCTGCAGAACCCGCGCGACCGCACTTTCGGCGGCTTCACGCGCTGCATCGAGTACTGTTTCGCGATTGGAGGCGATGGAGCGCTCTATGGAATCGAGACGCGGCTTCAGCTCTGCGATTTCGGCGACGGGCTGCGCCAGATGATGCGCGATATTTGCAATCTGATCTTCAAGGCTACGGATAGCCTTCATGTCGAGGCCCGGACCTTCATAGGCGGGGGCCTGCAGGAGGCCCAGCGAAATCTGCTGCGAAAGATCGTCCAGGCGGCCTTCCAGCGAGTGGATGGCGCTGCTGTCGACGTGCTGGGTAGCATATTGCGTGTCGAGACGCTGGGTCAGTTCCGCGAAACGGCGGTCGATCTTGTCCAGAACGGCAGGATGCGGCTCTTCGGCCCTGCGTTCGGCGGCTTCGAGTTTTTCGCCGATGGCTTCAAGGCGTGCCTCAACAGCCTGATAGTCGGACTGGCTGAGATTCTCCATCACCTTGCCAACCTGGTTGGCAAGCAGGTTGATCTGGTGTGCGAGCTGGTCGATAACGCCGTCCGGCATTGCCGAGTTGCTTGAAAGCCCGTCGATACGCGAGGAAAGTTCACCGAGCTTGCGATAAAGCGTGTCTGAATTCTGCTGCGTTGCCGAAGCGGCAAGCTGTTCTGCAAGTTCCGCCAGACGGCTTTCAATGCGCTCCAGGCGACGCGCACCATCCTGATCCGGGCGCTGGGCACGGCTTGTCGCGATGATGGCCCGACTTATTTCGTTCAGCCGCTCGTCGATCTGTTGCAGGCGGCCCTGTTCGAGCGACGATGCATGTTGGGGGCTGAGGGATTCCTCGATGGAATTTGCAAGCTGGCCGATGCGATCTTCGATTGCACTCAGGCGGTTCGATTGCGGTAAGGTGCCGATGGCGTCACGCACCTGCTCAAGCCGCGCGCCGATTGCATCCAGCGCCGGATCTCCTGCGTTGTGGCGCTGCTCGAACGCCTCGAAACGCGCGTCGAACTGGTCCCAGCGATTGTTGAGGCGATGCAGCGTTTCTTCGCGGGCAAGGCTCTGGACGGTGCGATTGAGCTCTTCGAGCTGGCGGCGGAGCGCCTGTGCGTTGGCCTCGCTGCTGCGTTCGGCGAGAAGGTGCACACTGTCGCTGATGCGTTCGAAATCGTCGCTCATCCGCTGTGTAAAGCCTTCTTCGCTCGCTGCGCGCTGAAGGCGGGTCATCTCACGGCTGGCACGGCTGACTTCTGCACTCGATGCATAGGCTTGCTGCGGGGCGTCATGGCTCCCGCGCATCCGGCGCAGATTTTCGGCAATTTCAGCAAGGCCAGTTACAGTCTCGTCCGGATGGCGCGCCGGCTTGCGTTCGGAGCGCAGAATGTCCCGCATATCGGGCGTGTCGTCCTTTTCCAGATCCACAAGGCGCTTTTCGAGACTGGCCAGTGTCTGATTGAGTTCTTCCATGGCAGGCGAAGGTGCGCGGCGCTCGCGGCGGGCGTTCAATTCGTCAATGATGGATCGTGAACCTGACGCCAGATCTGGGTTTGCCATGAGAAATTCACTTTTTCCAATGATAGAGACTGCCGAGAGCAAATTTCACCAGCGCAACAAGCGAGAATTTGCTCTGCTTACATTTGTACAAACGTGGTAAATAACTCGTTAATATATGCGACTAAGTGAGTGCTTTAGTGGGGCGGAAAAGCATCCCACGGTTGAGCGGGCTGAATTCGGCGTATCGAAGCAGCCTGACATGGAAAGCTGATTTATCGAGTATGGACGACGAGTGAATTGCGGCGGCGAGTGTAAATCGAAGCTGCGGCACTGACAGCAATGTCAATGTGAGCTGTCATCAACAGTGGTTCCATCGCGCAATTGTGCGGTGACCGGGCGTTTCCGGGGGCGGAAACAGGTAGAACATGAGTAAACAGACAAAAGCGCGGGAGCTGGCTGCAGATGTCGCGATTGCGGATCTGCTAACCGGCACAAGCGGGCATATGCGAAAGGAAAATCAGTCAGGCGGTCAATTATACCGGATTGGTGATCTGGCCGAGGAGTTCGACCTGACGTTGCGGGCCTTGCGTTTTTACGAAGGCAAGGGATTGCTTAATCCGCGCCGCGCGGGCGTGACGCGGCTTTACGATTACAACGACCACACACGATTGCGTCTCATCCTGTTTGGGCGCCGTATCGGCTTCACGCTGAGCGAGATGGGGCAGCTTATCAGCGTGTGGGAAAAGGGCGCCAGTGACTCCGCCGAGATTGAGCGGCTGCGCGGGCGCTTCAGGGAAAAACTGGTCGAGCTTGAGAAGAAAAAGGACGAGGTCGACCGGTCCGTCGATGAGCTTCGGGCCATTCTGGCGCGGATGGGAAAAGCGCCGATCTGATTTCCGGTATTTGAGATATGAAAATGTGACCGCCCTTGTCTGCGCCAGTCGGACAGACAAGGGCGGTCTCGATAGCTCGTTATCTCTTAAACCGAGTAACGAACTATCGTTTTGTACGTAATGAAAAATATAGAGTTGAAAATCATCGGCACCAGAATGTGACATCGGCCAGCGCACCGATACTGGCGGCGGTGGAACCGTTGCCATTTCGTCTCGACACTTTTGCAAGCCGCTGTCGCATTCTGTCTTACTGCTTCAAATGCTCCGCCCTGATGAGGTCATCGGGAAAGCAGATGTTGCCGACAAGACAGCGGGGGTAAGTGCCGAAATAATATATTGCATATCGTAAAAAGTTCCTGGTTATCAAAACGCCGCCAGCCTAACTGTTTTTAGAGTTATTCTAAATAGCAAGTTGGTGGGTGATCCGTACACATCAGGAATCGCTCATATTATAGGGTCCAAATCATTAAATTTGGCCAGCGTGACCGGGTTCGAAGTTACCGGAAATACGGGGTTTACAGGGAGGTTCTGCGTAGCGTTTCGACGCGGCGTCGCCAGGCGGAATGTTTCAGCCTGTCGCACGAAGTGTGCCGCCTGAAGGGAACTTCGACGTTGTGGTCCGGTTATCCCAGCCTTGCGACTTAACGCGAAAGTGAGGCTGAAAATGAAAAGAGCTCTTGTTCTGACCGCAGCGGCGTTTCTCGCCAGCTCCGGTTTCGCGCTCGCGCAGGACCGAGTGCTTATCGAAGTGCCTCAGGCAGCACGCGACTATGTCATCGCAAATCCGTCGGATCCTGTCGTCATTGAGGGAGAAATCAGCGATGGCTATGTCCTTCCCGATGCGGTGGCGGTTCATCCGATCCCCGAAAATCCGGATTTCGGTTATATCTATGTCAATGGCGAGCCGGTGATTGTTTCCATGCAGAACCGCCAGGTTGTCTATTACGTCGATGAGCCGAATGCCGGACCGCTCGTGCCGAAGGAAATCGTGACCTATATCGAAACCAACCCGGTTGATCCGGTCATGATTGAAGGGGATTTGGCGGAAGGCTCGGTGATCCCGGAGGACATGCCACTTGTGGCCGTTCCCGACCAGCCAACTTACTCCTATGTCTATGTGGAGGACCGTCCGGCTCTGATCGATACGCAGACCCGCCGTGTCGTTTGGGTCAAGTAAGCACGATAGAGGGGATCAAATAGGGCAAGGAAAGGCGGCAGAGTTGCCGCCTTTCCCACCCGTTACATGTGGTGCATCTGGGATGCCGGGCCGACATAATCGGCGTGATCGTCACCGTTCAAATTGCTTTGCCAGTCGACGATAACCTTTTCGCCGGGCCGCACATTTGGATGATAGGGCGGATAGAGTTCGAAGCTCTGACCGTCGGCCAAGGTGACGACGTGGCTCGCCTGATCGTAGGACTTCAGCGTTCCCATGGTGAAATCTTCCGCATGGGCGGCAAACGAAAACAGCGAAACACTTGCCGCAATGGCGGCCATAAGGTGGTACCGCATTTCAATCTTCTCCCGAATGGCGCAAACTGGACTGCGCTCCTTCGAAGGATCGTCAACTCGCATATTCATTCAACTATGCCGGGCCGATCCTGTCTATTGAAGTAGCGATTAATTTGTCGGGCTCCATAGCAAAGCCGATCAACAGAATTCACGCCCGATCACAGCTCTGCGACTGGGGTTCAAGGGTGAAAATCCCCATCTGTTATTTACAATAAAACCGTAATTGAGGGTTCATGCTGACGGAGTTGTTGCTCGATAATTTCCGGTAAACTTTGCATTTATGGACCGTTGTTTTCAACCATTCAAAAAGTTCTATGGCGAAATCGAATTGGCACTGAAAAATAAAATTGGTCTGCTACCCTTGTAGGCAGTGACATAAGGGTATATCTATTACAAATCGATTTTGTCATCGAACGACAAGGCGCGTGTTGCGTCCTGACTTTTCTTTCAATTTCGTAAAATACGCAGCGAAATTTATTTCGTTATTCTTCAACCATGCGAATCGAAAGGAATTCTCTATGGCAAACGGAACAGTAAAATTCTTCAACGGCGGCAAAGGCTTCGGATTTATTCAGCCTGATGATGGTTCGCCGGATGTGTTTGTTCACATCTCTGCTGTTGAGCGTGCAGGTATGCATACACTCAATGAAGGTCAGAAGGTGAGCTTCGAGCTGGTGGCTGATCGCCGTTCCGGCAAGAAGGCCGCTGATAATCTTCAGGCGCTGTAACTCGGCGTAAAGACGTTGTCTCCGATCTTTGACCACGGATGTACTGGCATTGATTGTTGAGGCGATTGAAAGGTCGGGTTTCTCCCGGCCTTTTTTATTTTGGAATGCATCCTGAAAGGTGTGACGCGGCTCTTCACAGGGGAGTAGGTTGAATGCTCGAAGAAAAATCGGCGGGACTGACCAAGGATACGCTCTTCAAGAAACCGCTTTCGCGCATGGAGGCAAAGAGCGCCGTAACCGACCAGACGGCTAGAGCTATCCTTCAGCACGAAAAAGCTGCGGTGGATGCCAAGACCGAACGGTTGAAAGCTGCGCGCCTTGAGCGCGACAGGCGTGATCCGTAGCATATTCGGGCGCGACAGGCGTGATCTATAGAGTGATCGTGCATTCGTGCAAGATGAATGAATGGAGACCGGTCGCAGCGGCGCGATGAAACGATGGCGTTTTGTCGGTTAGTTCGCGGGCCATGAAAGGAGTTAATTTGCAAGTCGTTGTACGAGATAATAATGTCGATCAGGCGCTGCGTGTGCTCAAGAAGAAGATGCAGCGCGAGGGAATTCTGCGTGAATTGAAAGAGCGCCGGGCTTACGAAAAGCCTTCGGAAAAGCGTGCGCGCGAGAAGGGCGAAGCTATTCGCCGTGCGCGCAAGGATGCGAAGAAGCGGGCTCAGCGCGAAGGTTTGCTGCCGAAGCCGAAGAAGAAGGTTGCTCCCACGCGGTCGAGAGCCCCAGTCGCTCCTGCAGCGACAACCTCTTCTGCTGCCTGATATATTCTCCGAAACTTTCGGAACTAGAGCGCATCGCGAAAAGCGTGAAACGGTTTTCGGATAAGATGCGCGTCAAAATAAATGGTTAGAGTGCCGATCTGATTCAATCCGATCGAAATGCGCTCTAAAAGCCATTCAAGACAGACCGCCGGATCGAAAGCGCTCCGGCGGTTTTTTATTGGCGCAGACACGGGTAACGAGGTCCGTTTCGCAGGTGCTTCCATATGCTTCCGATCTGTTCGACTGGACATTTTTCCATCCCGCACGAACTTGTGTAATTTTTGACGTTTACGGAAACGTCAAAGTAGGCTAGCTTCGACCTGAATTGACCGATCGTGCGCAAGATCCGTGATATGATCGGTCAAAACGGCAGCAAAAATGACTATTTTCGCAGAAAATCTTCCCTTTTTGTTGCAACGTGCGCGCTGTCACAACGTTTCGCTATAATGTGGCATGCAGGCATAAAACGCGGTTACGGGCTCGTTCCAGCCATCGCGGAACGGCTCAGGTGGTGAATTTGGAGGATTTCTATGCCGAGCTATCGCGCGCCAGTTGAGGATACGAATTTCGTTCTCAACGACGTTCTGAATTATCAGCGCTATAACAACCTGCCGGGCTTTGCCGACGCGTCGCCCGATGTCGTCGAGGCGATCCTGTCTGAAGGCGCGAAGCTTGCCGAAGGCACTTTGTTTCCGGTCAACCATACCGGCGATCAGGAAGGCTGCGTCCGCGCATCAGATGGTTCCGTGACGACGCCGAAGGGTTTCAAGGCCGCTTATGATCAGTATCGCGAAGGCGGCTGGCTGGGTCTCGCCGTGCCGGAACAATATGGCGGGCAGGGGCTTCCTTATTTGCTGCACACGGCGGTCGGCGAATATATGTCCTCGGCCAATATGGCGCTCACCATGTATCCGGGCCTGACACAGGGCGCGATTGCAGCGATCCTTACCCACGGCACCGATGAGCAGAAGGACACCTATCTGCCGAAGATGGTGGAAGGCACCTGGACCGGCACGATGAACCTGACCGAGCCGCATTGCGGCACCGATCTGGGTCTGCTGCGCTCCAGTGCAACACCGCAGGACGACGGTTCCTACAAGATTTCCGGCCAGAAGATTTTCATCTCGGCTGGTGAACACGACATGTCGGAAAACATCATCCATCTGGTGCTGGCCCGTATCGACGGCGCGCCGGAAGGCGTGAAGGGTATTTCGCTCTTCATCGTGCCGAAGTTCATTCTGGATGCCGATGGCAATCCGGGCGAGCGCAATGGCGTTTCCTGCGGTTCCATCGAAGAAAAGATGGGCATCCACGCCAACTCCACCTGCGTCATGAATTATGACGATGCGACCGGCTATCTGATCGGTGAGGCGCATAAGGGCCTGCGCGCCATGTTCACCATGATGAACGAAGCGCGTCTGGGCGTGGCGCTTCAGGGGCTTTCGATTGCCGAAACGGCTTATCAGAATGCCGCCATCTATGCCCGCGAGCGCATTCAGGGCCGTGCGCTTTCAGGTGCCGCAGCGCCGGACAAGAAGGCCGATCCGATCATCGTGCATCCGGATATCCGTCGCAATCTCATGAATATCCGTGCTTATAACGAAGCCGGTCGTGCGCTCATCCTGTGGACGGCGCTCAATTCCGATATTGCGCATCGTGCAGGTGACGAAGCGGAACGTCAGGCCGCAGACGATCTGGTCGGTTTGCTGACGCCGGTTCTGAAGGGTGTTCTGACCGACAAGGGGTTTGAGCATGCTGTCATGGCGCAGCAGGTCTTCGGCGGTCATGGCTACATCGAAGAACATGGCATGAGCCAGTATGTGCGCGATGCACGCATCGCCATGATCTATGAAGGTGCCAACGGCATTCAGGCGCTTGATCTGGTCGGTCGTAAGCTGGCGTTGAATGGTGGCCGTGCAATCACGGCCTTCTTCAAGGAAGTGGGCGAATTCTGCGAAACCAATCGCGAGGATGAAAAGCTCTCCTTCTATACCAAGCATCTGAAGAAGGGCGTCAACGACCTTCAGGCCGCAACCATGTGGCTGATGCAGAACGCAATGGCAAAGCCCGACAATGCCGGTGCTGCCTCCAACGACTACATGCATCTCTTTGGTCTGGTGGCGCTTGGTTACATGTGGGCGCGCATGGCGAAGGTTGCGGAGGAAAAGCTCGCATCGGGTGAAGGCAACAAGGCGTTCTTCGAAGCCAAGCTTGTTACCGCGCGCTACTATTTCGAACGGATCATGCCGGAAAGTGTGGCCCATCTGGCGCGCATCCAGTCGGGTGCGGATAGCATGATGGCGCTTAACGCAGACGCATTCTGAGTCTTTTGATTTGAGCCGGTGCCGAAAGGCATCGGCGGGCCAAATATGGCTGGAAGGAGCAAACATGGCTGAGGCTTATATTTACGATCACGTGCGCACGCCGCGCGGACGTGGCAAAAAGGATGGCAGCCTGCACGAAGTGACTGCCGTTCGTCTGGGCGCGAAGGTTCTGGAATCCCTGCGTGATCGCAACGGTATCGACACCGCCAAGGTCGATGACATTATTTTCGGCTGCGTGGATCCGGTGGGCGAAGCGGGCGCTGTCATTCCGCGCTCTTCGGCTTTTGAAGCGGGTTATGACTTCAAGGCACCCGGCATCCAGATTTCGCGCTTCTGCGCTTCAGGTCTCGATGCCATCAACTTGGCCGCTGCCAAGGTTGCCTTCGGTTCTGACGATCTGGTGATTGCCGGTGGCGTGGAAAGCATGTCACGCGTTGGCATGGGCATGTCGGGCGGTGCCTGGTACATGGACCCGTCGGTAGGCCTTCCCGGACGTTTCATGCCACAGGGCGTCTCCGCCGATCTGATCGCTACCAAATACGGTTTCTCACGCGATGACGTCGATGCCTATGCGGTCGAAAGCCAGAAGCGCGCCGCCAAGTCGTGGGAAAAGGGATATTTCAAGAATTCGGTTATTCCGATCAAGGATCAGAATGGCCTCACTATTCTCGATCATGACGAGCATATGCGCCCGACGACAGACATGCAGGCGCTGGGACAGCTCAATCCGTCCTTCGTGATGCCCGGCGAAATGGGCGGCTTCAATGCAGTCGGCATTCAGGCGCACCCGGAAGTCGAAACCATCATTCACGTCCACCACGCCGGCAATTCCTCGGGCATCGTCGATGGTGCCGCAGGGGTTCTGGTTGGCTCCAAGAAGGCCGGTAAGACCTTCGACATCAAGCCGCGCGCGCGTATCCGCGCCTTTGCCAATATCGGTTCTGAACCGGCTCTCATGCTGACCGGTCCGGTTGATGTGACGGAAAAGCTGCTCAAGCAAGCCAAGATGAAAATCTCGGATATTGATCTGTTTGAGCTCAACGAAGCCTTTGCGGCTGTTGTTCTGCGTTATATGCAGGCTTTCGATATTCTCCACGACAAGATCAACGTTAATGGCGGCGCAATCGCGATGGGCCATCCGCTCGGTGCGACCGGCGCGATGATCCTCGGTACGGTGCTGGATGAGCTGGAACGTCGCGACCTCAATACTGCGCTGGTCACTTTGTGCATCGGTGCCGGCATGGGAACGGCCACGATCATCGAGCGCGTGTAAGGGGAGGTTCAGACAATGGCTTATGTAAATTTCAAGGTTGAAACCGACGCTGACGGTATTGCTCTCGTAATCTGGGACATGCCTGAAAAGTCGATGAATGTTTTTACCGTCGATGCGATGCAAGAACTAAACGCCATCATCGACGCGACGACTGCCGATGTAAAGGTCAAGGGTGTTGTTATAACATCCGGTAAGGATACCTTCTCCGGTGGTGCCGACCTGACCATGCTGGAAGGCATGTTCAAGGAGTTCCAGAAGCAGAAGGCCAAGGACAGCCAAGGCGCGGTCCAGACCCTGTTCGACAATATCGGCAAGATGAGCGGCCTGTTCCGCAAGCTTGAAACCTGCGGCAAGCCTTGGGTTTCGGCCATCAATGGTACCTGCATGGGTGGCGCGTTCGAAATGTCGCTCGCCTGCCATGCCCGCGTGGCATCCGATGCTCCGGGCGTGAAGATGGCGCTGCCGGAAGTGAAGGTCGGCCTGTTTCCTGGTGCCGGCGGCACGCAGCGCGTTCCACGTCTTGCCAACCAGCAGGACGCGCTCCAGATGATGACGACCGGCTCCAGCCTGACGGCGCAGCGCGCCAAGGCGATGGGTCTCGTCACGGAAGTTGCACCGGCCAAGAAGCTGGTTGAAACCGCCAAGAAGCTTATCAAGGGTGGCCTCAAGCCGGTTCAGCCATGGGATGAAAAGGGCTTCAAGCTGCCGGGTGGTGCGATCTATTCGGCTGCCGGTGCCAATCTCTGGCCTGCTGCAACCGCCATTCTGCGCCGTGAAACCTCCGGCAATTATCCGGCGGCACTCGCTATCCTGAAATCGGTTTATGAAGGCCTACTGGTGCCTTTCGATACCGGTCTCAAGATCGAACAGCGCTACTTCACCGAAATTCTCCAGACGACCGAAGCGGGCATGATGATCCGTTCGCTGTTCGTGTCGTTGCAGGAGCTCAACAAGGGTGCGCGTCGTCCGGTCGATGAAAAGCCGACCAAGTTCAAGAAGATCGGCGTTATCGGCGCTGGCTTCATGGGCGCGGGCATTGCCTATGTGACCGCCAAGGCTGGCATTCCGGTGGTGCTGATCGATCGCGATCAGGAGTCCGCCGACAAGGGCAAGGCACACGCTGCTGACCTCATCGCCAAGGAAATGCAGAAGGGCCGCGCGACAGAAGCCGACAAGGAAAAGCTCTTGTCGCTTATCACTGCAACGCCTGATTATGCGCTACTCGAGGGTGCCGATCTGGTGATCGAAGCCGTGTTCGAGGATCGCGAAGTCAAGCGCGTGGCGACTGAGAAGGCCGAGGAAGTGCTGAAGACCTCCGCAGTCTTCGCGTCCAACACCTCGACCTTGCCGATTACCGGTCTTGCCAAGGTTTCGAAGCGTCCGAAAAACTTCATTGGTATCCACTTCTTCTCGCCGGTCGACAAGATGATGCTGGTGGAAGTGATCCTCGGCAAGAAGACCTCCGACAAGGCATTGGCCGTAGCCCTTGATTATGTTCGTGCGATCAAGAAGACGCCGATTGTCGTCAACGACACGCGCGGCTTCTACGTCAATCGCTGCGTGCTGCGCTATATGTCGGAAGCCTACAATATGCTGGTTGAAGGCGTCCCGGCTGCGATGATCGAGAATGCCGCCCGTATGGCTGGCATGCCGGTCGGTCCGCTTGCGCTCAACGACGAAACGGCCATTGACCTGTCACAGAAGATCCTCAAAGCAACGCTTGCCGATCTTGGTGAAAAGGCTGTCGATCCGCGCCATGTCGAACTGGTGGATAGGCTCGTCAACGAGTTTGACCGCAAGGGCCGCAAAAACGGCAAGGGCTTCTATGATTACCCGGCCAAGCCTGCCAAGAAGCACCTGTGGCCCGGCCTCAAGGATCTCTATCCACAGCAGGATCCGGACAAGATCGATGTGAAGGAACTGAAGGAACGCTTCCTTGTCACTATCGCTCTGGAAGCAGCCCGCGTGATGGAAGAAGGCATTGTCACTGATCCGCGTGAAGCCGATGTCGGCTCCATCCTCGCCTTCGGTTTCGCGCCTTATACCGGCGGTACGCTATCCTATATCGATGGCGTGGGTGCGAAGAAATTCGTCAAGCTTGCCAAGGAGTTGCAGCGCAAATACGGCCAGCAGTTCAAGGCACCGAAGCTGCTTCTCGATATGGCCGAAAACGGTGAAAGCTTTTATCAGCGCTTCAACCCGTACAAGACGGAAACGAAGAAGGCAGCGTAAGCTCCGGCTTTCTCCAGATCATCAGGCGCGGCATGTCTCATGCCGCGCTTTTTGTTTGCGCTATCCTGCCAGAACTGAATTGCATCCACCTCATTATTTCGTGAATAAGAAAATTTTCCCTGTTAATTCACCCATCTTGCGCAATTCCGGCTTTTTAGGTAGGTTTAAGCTGAAGATGGGGCGGGAAATTAGGTTTAAAATCCTCTTAAACATATCATTCTGATAGGTGATCGTTCAGAAGATATGTCGGAACCTAGGTGGCGGATCATTAATATGTTTTCTCACGATAGCGTGTGGGCGGCCATTGATGCCCTGGCTGAACGTCATTCCCTGAGCGCGTCCGGGCTGGCGCGTCGCGCAGGGCTTGACCCCACGACTTTTAACAAATCCAAGCGCTATGCTTCCGATGGGCGTGCGCGCTGGCCTTCGACGGAATCACTTGCCAAGGTGATGGAAGCAACCGGCTCCACCTTCGATGAGTTCACGCGGCTTATCCGGGGTGAAGATCGCACGCCGCAATTTGGCGAATACACGCACGACATGCAGTCGATTCCGCTGCTCGGCATGGCCGAAGCGGGCGCGGGCGGCTATTTCGACGATGCTGGTTTTCCGGCAGGGCAGGGCTGGGACATAGTGGAATTTCCCGCCGGTACGGGGGAAGGTGTGTATGCGCTGGAGGTTTCGGGCGACTCGATGTTGCCCCTTTACCGTGATGGCGATACGCTGATCGTTGCACCCAATACCGCCATTCGCCGGGGTGATCGTGTGGTGGTGCGAACGAAAGACGGAGAAGTGATGGCCAAGATCCTGCATCGCCAGACGCCGCGAACCATTGAGCTTCATTCGCTCAACCCGGAGCATCCGAACCGTACTTTCGAGGCCAAGGATATCGAATGGGTCGCCCGCATTTTGTGGGCCAGCCAGTAATGGTGCAATCGCAAGCTAGAAGTCATGCGCGCGCCGTCTTCGGCGGTTTGGCCGGTCTAACTGGCGTGGTACTGGTCGCAGCCTTCGTGGCGCCGTTCTATGGCGCGCTGGATCGCCCCGTCGTGGTCATCGATTCCGGTGATGCACAGACGAAAGTCGATTCCGGTACGGGCAACGGCATTGTCGTTGAACAGTTTGATTATAACGAGCCGGGAAAATCGCCTGAAACGGGTAATTCACCCGAGGGGACATCTCCGCAGCCGGGCCAGGCCGCTCCTGCTGAAGGGCAGCCGCCTGCGTGGAAAGAGAACGGGAAAGTAAACGATCAGGTCAATGACGGCGGCATGGAACGCGAGGCGCCACGACCGCCGCTGAGCGATCTTGGTCTTGCCACCACACCCAAGCCGCCGGAGCCACCAGCACCGGCAACGCCTGTCGATGCGGGCGAACAGATGCAGCTTCTGCAGCGTCCTGTTGCTGTGGCTGCCGGACGGCTGGAAAGCCAGGGCCGTATCGTCGAGCTGCAGGGGATTGAAATCGTTCCCGTCGAACAGATGTGCCAGACCGCTTCCGGCGAAAGCTGGCCATGCGGCATGCAGGCCCGCACCGCCTTCCGGCAATGGCTGCGCTCCCGCGCCGTCATGTGCCGCCTGCCGCAAAACGATAGTGGCGGCGCGGTCGCCACTGAATGCGTGCTGGGCAATGAGGATGCAGCCGCATGGCTGGTTGCCAATGGCTGGGCGAAGGCCGTACCCGGTGGTGCCTACGACGAAGCGGGACGCAAGGCTGTCGCAGCGCATCTCGGCATTTTCGGCGACAAACCTGATACATCCCTGCCCAATCCAGAGCTTGATAGCGGCAATATGATGGATAATCCTTCGCCTCTGGCACCCGAACCGGAGCCACAGCCGTCTTCGCCGTCGCCACAGCCGCAGGGTGATTTTCCGCCCGCACCGCCTGCACAGTGACGAACGAGGCCGACTCCCGTCGGGTCGTTCCGCTCATAAAATGAAAAAAGCCCCGAAGCTGGGTGTCCAACTTTCGGGGGTCAGTTCATCGAGCAGGGCTTATACATTAGAGGCCGGAACACCTGTTAGGATGTTCCGGCCTCTTTGCCGTTGTGTTGTCGCACTTCACGATGGCGGGTGCAAAGTGGTTGAGCCCATCGGGGCATGAACTTTCGTTCGTAAAAAAGCAGAACCCTTTGCATCCTTGAGGCTTCGTCGAACCGTTGAGAGAGCTTCGCGCTCGCGTATAAGGGAGACCAGCCTCATGACTGATATTACCCGTTTTGTCGGCATCGACATATCGAAATCTTCCTTCGATGTCTGTGTTTTGCCAGATGGCCGCTCGGCAAGCTTTGCCAATTCGGTAGAAGGCATTGCCGATTTCCTCGTGTTCATTGAGCCTTTGTGCGGAATAGAACGCCTCGTTCTCGAGCCGACCGGCGGTTACGAGCGTCATGTCTTTGCAGCCTTGCAGGCAGCACAATTGCCGGTCGCACGCGTGAATGCCAAACAGGTCAGGCAATTTGCCAAAGCCTGCGGCCAGCTCTCCAAGACTGACAAGATCGATGCCTTCATCCTTGCCGATTATGCAAGACGCATGGAAACACGCATTGTGCCGCAACGCTCTTCTCAGCAAGGCGCTCTGGTGGATTTGGTCCGTCGTTACAGACAGTTATCGCACATGATCGTGCAGGAGAAGAACCGCAGGGAAAAGCAGAACGAGACCCTCAAGGACTGGATTGAGGAGATGTTGCACGTACTGCTCGAACAGCGCCAGGCAGTTGTCGATGCGATGGAAGCTTGTCTGAAGGCTGATCTGGAACTTGCCCGTAAAGCCGATATCCTCATGTCGCTCAAGGGGATCGGCCTGCGGACGGCCTGTTTCATCCTGGCCGATCTGCCGGAATTGGGCCGCATCGGCAAAGGGCAGATTGCCAAGCTGGTTGGCGTTGCGCCGCTTAATCGCGATAGCGGGCTGATGCGGGGCAAGCGGATGATTGCAGGCGGAAGACAGCCGGTGCGCGACGCGCTTTACGTCGCAGCGCTACCAGCCATTCGCTTCGATCCAGCCATCAAGGCATTCTTCATGCACCTCAAGCAAAAGGGAAAGCCCGGAAAGGTCGCCCTCGTTGCCGTCATGCGAAAAATGATCATTATCCTCAACGCAAAAATGCGAGACGTATACGCAACGGTGCTTGACCACTAACACCGTTGCTTTTTCATTCAATGATCTGAAATTTAGACCAGTTCGCCAGCCAGCGCCTTTTTGATCAGTGCGCGGGTTTCGTCGATGCCGTAAAGCGCAACGAAGGAGCCGAAGCGCGGTCCGCGTTCCTGGCCGATCAGCACCTCATAGAGCATCTGGAAGAAGGAAACCGAAACGCCGGGTCCGCCTTCGGGGCTTTTCTTGGTATGGTCCTGATAACGCTCGATGGCACGGGCAACATCAAGGATGGCATTCTGGATGTCGTTGCCATCGGTTCCGGCAGGCAGAGTTCCGAGCTTCGCATCCAGTGCTTCAAGCGCTGCGCGCTCCACATCGTCCGGCGCGCGGAACTGCTTGGTCGGCTTCACGAAGTCGTTGAAGTAACGGATCGCATAACCAACGAGTGCGTCGAGTTCCGGGTTGTTTTCCGGCGTTACGCCCGGCACGTGGCGCGAGATAAAACCCCAGAGAACTGCAGGACTTTCGGCGTTAGATGCGCTGACCAGATTGAGCATCAGCGCGAAGGTGACCGGCAGATTGACCTTTGGCGGGTTGCCGTAATGAATATGCCAGACCGGATTGTTCAGCCGATCCTTCCATTCCTGACGGTCATAGGCCGAAAGATAGGTGAAATATTCGTCCACCGCCTTCGGGATGACATCGAAATACAGCCGCTTGGCGGTCTTCGGCTTCTGGAAATTGTAAAGTGCGAGGCTTTCTGTCGGCGCATAGGCCAGCCATTCATCGATGGAAATTCCGTTGCCCTTGGACTTGGAAATCTTCTGGCCGATCTGGTCGAGGAACAGTTCATAGACGAAATGTTCCGGTGCACGTCCGCCCAGAATTTCGCAAATGCGGTCATAAACGCCCGCATTGGTCTGATGATCCTTGCCGAACATTTCGAAATCGACGCCGAGTGCAGCCCAGCGCATGCCGAAATCCGGCTTCCACTGCAGCTTCACATTGCCGCCGGTGACGGGCAGGGTCGTTTCAACGCCCTCTTCATCGTCGAACGTGATGGTGCCAGCCTTGGCATCAACACGCTTCATCGGCACGTAGAGCACGCGACCGGACTTGGGCGAGATCGGCAGGAACGGGCTGTAGGTGGCCTGACGCTCTTCACCAAGTGTTGGCAGCATCACCTTCATGATGTCGTCATAGCGCTCCACGGCCTTGAGAAGCACCGCGTCAAACTTGCCGGATTTGTAGTATTCGGTCGCGCTGGCAAACTCGTAATCGAAGCCGAAAGTGTCGAGGAAGCGGCACAGCATGGCGTTGTTATGATCCGCAAAGCTCTTGTAATCGCCGCCGAACGGGTTCGGAACGGTTGAAAGCGGCATCTGCAGATAGGGCTCGAGAGCTGCCTTGTCCGGCACATTGTCCGGTATCTTGCGCATGCCGTCGAGATCGTCCGAGAAGCAGATCAGGCGCGTCTTGACCTTGTCTTCGGTCAGAATGCGGAAGGCATGGCGCACCATCGAGGTGCGCGCCACTTCGCCGAACGTGCCGATATGCGGCAGGCCCGATGGGCCATAACCGGTTTCGAAGATCACTGTGTCCGGCAGGCCGGTCTTGGCATAGCGCTTGAGAATTTTCTTCGCTTCTTCAAAGGGCCATGCTTTCGCTTCCGCAGCCGCCGCGGTCAGTTCCGGGGTCAGCGTGATGTCGGGAAGGCGGTGCGAGGTCATGGTTTAATCCTGTGAAGCGCTCTATTCAAAAAAACGTGCGCACGTGGGAGGCGCATATTGCTCTATGGCGCGGCAACCACTGTCCGTCAACGGTTGCGACCGAATTTCCTTGCGCAACGTGATGCAGCTTCCTAACTTTCAAACCAATTTGGGCCGTTGGAGTTGATTCCGGCCATTGTTGTGCAGGAGTACGCGATGAAAAAGATCACCCCGCAGGACGCACTCGTCTATATCATGGTTACGACGTCTGCCGCCGACACCACCATGACCGATGCCGAGCTGGAATCCATCGGCAATGTGGTGACGCGCCTGCCGGTTTTCCGTGGTTTCGATACCGGACGTCTGCCGCAGCTTGCCAATGATTGCTATACGTTGCTGGCCTATGAAGATGGCCTGGAAAAGATTCTCGATCTCGCTCATGAAGCATTGCCGGAACGCCTCTACGATACGGCCTATGCGCTGGCTGTCGAAGTGGCTGCCGCCGATCTGCATGTGGAGCAGGAGGAACTGGAGTTCCTGCAGATGCTGCGTGACCGCTGGACGCTGGATGAATTGACCGTTGCCGCCATTGAACGCAGTGCGCGCGTGCGCTTTCGCAAGCTTGATCCTGTCGTTTAGAGCGCGTTTCGATCTGATTGAATCAGATCGGCACTCTAATCCTTTGTTTTAACGCGCATCTTTTCCGAAAACCGTTTCACACTTTTCGGGATGCGCTCTAGAGCAAGAAATGCAAAACGGGCGGAAAATCCGCCCGTTTTCTTTGTGGGTTTCAGGATAATCAGCACACGACCGGGAGCCGTCGTGCCTTGCGCCCCTCAAGAGCGGCACGCATGATGCGGGCAGCTTCTGCGAATGTGGGCGTTTCCTTCCAGTGTTCGGCAAGAATGATGCCGGTCGGGACGATGTCCCTCAGCGCTTCCAGCGTGTGGCGTGGCACCATATCGGTGCAGTTCCACAGGCGGCGGAAGACGACGCTGATACGAGTGGTCTTGCCATTGACCCGAACAACAGGTTCAGCCGTTTCCGGGGTCCAATCTTCATAAGCATCAACCGCATCCTGAAACGCGTGATGAAGGTAGATCGGTGCATGACCGTCATGAAGCGGGGGCAGCAAACTGGACATTTCTGTTTCCTCTCTTCCAATGTGGTTCAGCTTTCAGGGGGCATTTGTCACCAGGTGATTGAAGTGGGGCGTACAAATGCATTCAAACAAGAGCCTTGAATTGCTCTTCTGTGGTCTATGCGTGTCGCGTCGAAATGAAAGCTCACGAAATACGACAACACATAATTAACCATGATCTACGGAAGAAGGCCTGTTTGGCAAGAGGGGATTTTCTTTAAATCAGCTCTTATCGGAAAAATAATTCAACCGCACAGGTTTAAATACTGCAATAATAAGCTAGAAAATCATTGAAATATTATTTTTACTTGACGGTTAAAGATGCCGGAAAACAGAATGTTTTTCGATATTTATTGTTCGGGTGACAGGTTTGATCCTGTCATTTACGGGCGACTGGTATAAAAAGTCAGAGCTTGAATCAAAAAGCGGCATGTGTGTGCAAAAATGGTAATTTTCGAGTACCGGAGCGCAATGTACTTTTAGATACATGAGCATCGGAACGCAAGCAAATTGCCATTTGCAGCCGCACAGGGCGACTTTTGGAACAGGCTCTTAGCGAATGAAAATGTGATTGCGGGGCAATGAATATGGTTCAACTGGTTCTGTCGCGTAGGGCTTTTCTGGCGGGTTCGACCGCTTTGGCTGCTCTCGCTGTCTGGCCGCAACGGTCGAATGCGGCTGGCGAAGTGAAAGGCGGCCGGCTGGTCGTGGCCGCAGATTCAGAGCCGCGCAATCTGAACCCGGCCATCGTGGCATCCAATGGTGTTTTCTTCGTCGCAAGCAAGGTGATCGAGCCTCTGGCGGAAGCGTCCTCCGAGGGCGAAAATGGTCTCGCGCCGCGGCTTGCCACAGGCTGGGAAGGCTCCGCCGACGGGCTGACGGTGGCGTTCCGTCTGCGCGACGATGTCAAATGGCACGATGGCAAGCCGTTCACATCGGCAGATGTGGCCTTTTCGGCCATGGAAGTCTGGAAACCATTGCAAAACCTTGGCCGCGTTGTGTTCAAGGCGCTGGAGAAGGTCGAAACGCCAGACGACCTGACTGCCGTCTTCCATTTCTCCGAGCCGACGCCCTTCCAGCTTATCCGCAATGCCCTGCCGGCATTGACCGCAGTGCTTCCGAAACATGTCTTCGCGGGCAGTGACATCATGGCCAATCCAGCCAATGAAAAGCTCGTCGGCACCGGCCCGTTCAAATATGCCGAGCACAAGACTGGCGAATATTATCGGCTGACACGGAACGACGATTATTGGGGCGAGGGGGAGCCTTATCTGGACGAGATCGTCTATCGCGTGTTGCCGGATCGCGCCGCAGCCGCTGGTGCGCTGGAGGCGGAAGAAATCGATCTCGCCGCTTTTTCCGCCGTGCCGCTAGCCGATCTGGACCGCATTTCGAAGGTTCCGGGCCTGACAGTCATTTCCAAGGGCTATGAAGCGCTGACCTATCAGCTGGTGGTGGAGATCAACCATCGCCGCAAGGAGCTGGCGGACCTGGAGGTTCGGCAGGCAATAGCCCATGCCATCGATCGTGATTTCGCGGTGAAGACGATTTTTCTCGGTTACGCCAAGACCTCAACCGGCCCCGTGCCGCGCTATGACAGCCAGTTTTACACCGATGACGTCTCGTCCTATCCGTTCGATGTCGCGAAGGCGAATGCGCTTCTGGACGAGGCCGGTTACAAGCGGGGCACGGACGGAACGCGCTTCACGCTCAAGCTTCTTCCGGCGCCCTACTTCAACGAAACGAAGCAGTTTGGCGATTATCTGCGTCAGGCACTTGCGGCAGTCGGCATTGATGCGCGTATCGTCAACAATGATTCCGCCGCACATCAAAAGGCGGTCTATACCGATCATGATTTCGACCTGGCCATCGCGCCCACGGTCTATCGTGGCGATCCGGCCATATCCACGACGATTCTGGTCGAAAGCGGTATTCCGGCAGGTGTGCCGTTTTCCAACCAGGGCGGCTATGCCAATGCGGAACTCGACGCGCTGATCGCCAAAGCCGCACACGAGATCGACGAGAAAAAGCGCACGGCGCTCTACCAGCAGTTCCAGCAGATGGTGAAGGCGGATTTACCGCTGATCAATGTTGCGGAATGGGGCTTCATCACCGTTGCCAGCGACCGCGTGAAAAATGTTTCCAACAATCCGCGCTGGGCTGTTTCCAACTGGGCGGATACATGGCTGGAACAGTGACTAAGCAGCCGGATTGATTGTATCCTGCCACCGTGAAACAGATTCTGGCCCTTTTCCGCAAACGACTGGTCGGCAGCATTATCGTGCTGCTGATTGTTATTGTCGGTTGTTTTTTCATGCTGGAAAGTGCGCCGGGCGATGCCGTCGACGCCTATGCCGTGACATTCGGCGGCGATGCGGCAACGATTGCCGAAATGCGGGCGCGCTGGGGGCTGGACCAATCCATTTGGCATCGGCTGGGGGCCTATCTGGCAGCACTTGTGCAGGGTAATCTCGGCTGGTCCGTGAGTTTCAACCGACCTATTCTCGACGTTATTCTGGAGCGCCTGCCCAACACGCTTCTTTTGATGGGAGCGGCGACCGCTTTATCTTTTGCTGTGGGCTCGCTCCTTGGCGTCGTGGCGGGTGCAAAGCCCGGAAGCTTTCGTGATCGGTTTCTTTCCGTCGCATCGCTTGTTCTCTATGCGATCCCCGGCTTCTGGCTGGCGCTTGTGCTGGTCATTCTGTTTTCGATCAGACTGCGCTGGCTGCCGTCGAGCGGCATCGAAACAATTGCCTCCGGCAAGCACGGGCTGCCGCGGGCGGGCGATATTGCAGTTCATCTGGTGCTGCCGGTTGTCTCACTGGCGGTGATCTATCTGGCGCTTTACCTGCGGGTCATGCGCGCTGCCATGGCCGATATATGGCGCATGGATTTCGTGCGTGCCTTGCGAGCGAGGGGCATTTCGCATCCGCGCATCGTCCTGCGCCACGTGGTGCGCAACGCGTTGCTGCCACTCATTACCGTGCTGGGCTTACAGGCTGCATCCATGCTCGGCGGTAGCGTGGTGATCGAAAGCGTTTTCGCCGTGCCGGGGCTGGGGCGGCTGGCGCAAGAGGCCGTTGCAAGCCGCGATACGCCGCTTCTGCTCGGTGTCATTCTGGTCAGCGCCATCATGGTTATTGTGGTCAATTTCCTTATCGATCTGATCTATCTCTGGCTCGATCCGCGTATAGCGACCGGAGGCGGCAGGGCATGAGCGGGGCTAAACGTTATTTCAGAACGGGTGAAGGTATAACAGGCACAATCCTGCTGGCGCTGCTCGTGCTGGCAGCAGTTTCAGCGCCTCTGTTCTTTCCCGCTGATCCTTTAAGCATTGTCTCAACGCCGTTGCTGCAACCCTTTGACAACGCGGATTTTATTTTTGGAACGGATCGGCTCGGGCGCGATGTTCTGGCTGAGCTTTTCCATGGTGCGCGCACATCGCTTGCAGTGGGATTGGCGGCCGCCTGCGCCTCAATCATCCTCGGCAGCATCGTCGGAACGCTGGCCGGTTTTGCGGGCGGTGTCATCGATGAAATCCTGATGCGGATCACGGAAGCCTTCCAGACTGTGCCGGGCTTTCTGCTGGCGCTGGCGCTGGTCAGCATTGCCGGGCCGTCGCTGCCGGTGCTGATTGCTGCGATCGCACTTTCGAGCTGGACGCAGGCTGCGCGCCTTACGCGCGGGCAGGTGCTCACAATCCGCGAAAGCGACTATGTGGCTTCCGCCCGTGTCATCGGCATGCATCCGATGGAAATCGCTTTTCGCCAGATTCTGCCCAATGCCTTGCCGCCGGTTCTGGCGCTGGTGCCGGTGATCGTCGCTTCCGCCATATTGATCGAAGCCGCTCTGTCGTTTCTGGGGCTGGGCGACCCGAACCGCGTCACCTGGGGCGGGATGATCGCCGAGGGGCGCACGGTTTTGCGCTCCGCGCCATGGCTTTCGATCCTGCCGGGTCTGGCGCTGGCATTGACTGTTGTTGGCGTCTATCTCGCGGGCGAAGGGCTGACGAACGCCTTGTCCCGACGCGAGGTGCAGTCATGAACGTGATTGTCCGGCTGGAACAGCTTTCCGTGCACTATGGCCGTGAAATGGCGCTGGAGAATATCGATCTTGACGTTCGTTGCGGCGAAACGCTGGCGATTATTGGCGAAAGCGGTTCGGGCAAAAGCACGCTGGCACTGGCCTTGGCCACGCTCCTGCCGGGCAATGCCCGCATTTCGGGATACATGAATTGGATAGATGGGAAGCCGCGACCGGGACGTGACACCGGCTTCGTGTTTCAAGACCCTGCATCGAGCTTCGACCCGCTGATGACGGTCGGCTCGCAGCTTGTCGAGACTATTCGCGCCCATGCGAAAATCGACAGGACGGCGGCTAAGGCCAAAGCAATCAGTCTTTTACAGCGAGTGCACATTCCGCAACCGGAAGCAGGTTTCACACGCTATCCGCATCAGTTTTCCGGCGGGCAGAAACAGCGCATTGCGATTGCGCTCGCCATTGCCGCCAGCCCACGACTGCTGATTGCTGATGAGCCGACAAGCGCACTCGACACTATCGTGCAGAAGGAGATTGTCTCTCTCTTGCGTGAACTGGTGCGTGCAGACGGGATGACACTGATCTTCATCACCCATGACATTGCTTTGGCATCGGGACTGGCCGACCGCGTTGCGGTTTTCCGGCAGGGAAAACTGGTGGAACTCGGGCCCGCACAAAAGATCATCTCAGATCCGCAAACGGATTATACGAAAGCGCTGATTGCAGCCGTGCCAGTGCTGGAGGCAGCACATGGTTGAGCCGCTTCTGAAGGCAGACCGGCTTGTGGTTCGCTATGGCGACGCCCTTGCGGTTGATGGCATCAGCCTCACGATCCAGCCGGGCGAGACACTGGCGCTGGTCGGCCCGTCAGGCAGCGGCAAGTCCACGCTGGCGCGGGCACTTTTGCGGCTTTTGCCGCTTGAAAGCGGTGCAATCCGCTTTGAAGGTCAGGACTGGCTGGCGTTGCAGGGAGTTGATCTCCGCAAGCAGCGGGCGCGTATGCAGATGGTGTTTCAGGACCCGCTCTCGGCATTTAATCCGCGTGCAAGCGTCTCCAATCTCTTACGTGAACCGCTGCGCATTCATGGGCTCAAGCGCGACATTGCCAGCCTTCTGCAAACGGTCGGGCTTGATCCGGCGCTGGCGCGGCGCGGTGTCCACGAGATTTCCGGCGGGCAGCGCCAGCGTGTCGCGATAGCACGGGCGCTTGCAACCGCTCCATCGTTGATCGTGCTGGATGAGGCGGTTTCGGCGCTCGATGTCACTGTGCGCGGTGCCATTCTCAACCGGTTGCGGGATATACAGAACGCCGAGCAGACGGCCTATCTTTTCATTACGCATGATCTGGCGGTCGCGGCACAGATGGCGGACCGTATCGCAGTGATGGAGCGCGGGCAGATTGTTGAATGCCGCCCGACGCGGGATCTGATAACGGCACCGCAAGCGCCAGTAACAAAAGCGCTGATCGAAGCGGTGCCGCGTCTCTCGATTTAGTTTTTTCCCAACTCCACCGAACGCTTGCGGGCCGCTTCCACGGCCTCGGCAACGAGCATCTTGAGACGGTCGCCCCCCATCAGCACTTCGAGCGCGGCAGCAGTAGTGCCATTCGGGCTCGTCACCTGTTCGCGCAGCTTTGACGGTGTGTCCGGGCTGGCATCGGCCAGGGCGCCCGCACCCATCACGGTCTGCATGGCGAGCAGTGCCGCCGTTTCATGCGGCAGACCGGCGGTCACACCGGCGTCGGTCAGGGCCTCGATGAAGTGGAATACATAGGCCGGACCCGAACCTGAAACAGCGGTCACGACGTCCATCAGCGCTTCGTCATTTACGCTCGCGACCTTGCCGGATGTCTCAAGAAGACGGGCGATGAAGGCTTCGTTTTCGTCGGTAACATTGGCGTTCTTGTAGGTGACGAGCATGCCCTTGCCGATCGCAGCAGGCGTGTTCGGCATGCAACGAAGCACGGCTGCATCGTGACCAAGCTGGCTTTCGAAGAGGGCGACCTGAATACCGGCCGCAACGCTGACGAAAGTGGCAGCCGGTGCGAAGCGCTTATAAGCTGGCAGAACTTTTGCCATGACCTGCGGCTTGACGGCCACGAGAACCATGCGCGGCGTCAGATCGACGGGCAGGGCTTCAGCATCGGCAAAGGCATGGACGCCAGCGCCAGCGGCGCGATCGCGAAGCGCGTCGGTCGGCTCCACGACATACACGTCGTTCGCCTTGAGGATGCCGCTGTCGAGCCAGCCCTTGAGCATGGCGAAGCCCATATTGCCGCAACCCACCAGAATTACCGTGTCATGCATATTGATTGTTCCACCTGTTTGGTTCACGGCGCACAGTTTCATGTGCGTCTTTTCTCATTCCCTTCGGGATATAGACCCGCGCGATTGCGACCTGCAAGACGGTATGGTGAAAAGCACGATATTTGCCCGCGAAGTACTGTCTGGTTACGATTTACCGATTGCTCATAAGATATCGACCATTATGCTTGTCATCTGGAATTCTGGACAGAGCAACGAAGCAGATTCTGTTTGCGTTGCTGGAATGGAGAGACAATGGATCCGGCTTTGACGACGGGCGTTCCACCGGCCGAGGCCTTCGGCCACGTCCGTATTATTATCGGCATGATCCTGGGCTTGTGCGTTTCACGCCTTTTGACTGGGTTGGCGCGTTTTATCCAGCATCCCGGCAAGCAGAAAATCTATCCGGTTCACCTCGCGTGGGTGGGCTTCATTCTGCTTTCGGTCATCCATTTCTGGTGGTTCGAGTTCAGCTTGCGCACCATTCCGCTATGGACCTTCGAGAAATATCTGTTTGTGATTTTCTATGCGGGACTGTATTTTTTGCTCAGCACGCTGCTCTTCCCCGACAGTATGGAAGAATATACTGGCTATCGTGATTACTTCATTTCCCGGCGCAAGTGGTTCTTCGGCATTCTGGCGTTGGTCTATGTGGTCGATTTCATCGATACGCTGTTGAAGGGAGCCGATCACTACCGGCTCTATGGTATCGAGTATCCGATTCAGGTTGCTTGCTTCATCCTGTTCAGTCTAATCGCGGTTTTCTGGGATAATCGGCGCTATCATGCGATTTTTGCAGCCGTCGCGCTGATTTACCAGATCACCTTCACACTGCGCCACTTCGCAACATTGAGCTGATTGGAGCGCATCCCGAAAAGTGTGAAACGATTTTCGGAACAAGATGCGCGTAAAGACAGAAAGCGAGAGCATGTTTCCCGAAAGTGGGAACCACTCTACGTCCGTCGTTCTGCATTGCGCCGGGTTTCCGTGTCCACGATTTCGCGAAACTGGCGCAACAGCGGATGGCGTTCGGTCTGCTTGACGCCGTAGTCGAGATTGAATGCGTAGTCAAAATCCGGCGGATTGAGCCCGATATTATGTTGCATCATGGTTTCGAGCTTGTCGAAGCCCTTCGCAAATATAGCTTCCATCGATCTGCCTTCGCTGTAGTCCGCCCAAAGTTCTGCGATTTCCGTGCGCAGATCGTCCGGCAGGGGTGCGCACAGCGTCATGAGGTCGGCTTTTTCGCGCTCTGCACGTCCATCGTCAGCAGATTGATGGATCGCAGGCACATCGCCGGAAATAGCCTCGCCCAGATCGTGGACGATGCACATCTTGATGAGTTTCAGCCGGTCGCAATCGCCCAGCTCACGGTCGAACAGCGTCGCCAGAAGGCATAGTCGCCAGCTATGCTCGACCGTGCTTTCCGGTCGACCCTGTGAGGTATGGCCGGAACGCAGAGTGCTTTTCAACCGTTCTGCATTCTGGATAAACTGGATTATGCCACTCAGCCGCTCCGGATCGATCGGTTGCTCCATTTTGGCGTTCATGGCGGTCTCCTGATTTATCTGTATGAATCAATACATATAATTGCAATTTTAACGGTTTATTTGCCATGATGAATATTAATCTGGATCAATAGCCACGGGTGAAACGCGGGACGGAGCAATGGTGGAACGGGACAGAGAGAGGAGACGTGCGGCTGCGCGCCCACTTCTGGCCTATGCGCCGGAATTCCTTGAGCTTGTGCCACCTGTCCAGGTAACCGAGAACAATGACGACGAGCGCGAACATCAGAGGCGTCGCGAGGAACTGCTGCGCCGCAAGCAGGATCTGTTGGACGCAGAAGAGAGCGAACGGATAGATCCGAAGGCGGATATGCAGGGCCGGATGAATGCCGTTCGGGAGGCGCTTGAAGCCAATCTCGAAGGTTCTTCGATCAAGGCGGAGCCTGCACCGGAAACGGCTCCATCGCCCACCGCCCTGAAGCCTGAAAACGAGCCGCCACCACTACCGCGCCGCAGGCGGCGCTGGGGACTTCTGGCTGGTTTCACGCTGCTGGGCGGAATTGTTGGAACCACATATGCTTTTCTGGTGCCGCACCAATATGGCGCAACGGCTTCGCTGCAGGTTTTCCCACCAGAGCGCCGCAGCGAAATTGCCTCGAATGTGGTTCTGGAACGTGCTGCGCAGATGGCACGCATTGAACGTGCCTCTGATCTCGGCGCTCCTTCGTTTCTGGAGGAGTTGCGCATTCGTCTGAATAGGTTGCTGCCGGAAGACCAACAATCTCCGGTGTCAAAAATGTCGGGTGCTGAATTGCTGCGTGAGCGCCTTGATTTCACGCAGGCGCTCGACAGCGGCACGGTGAATATTGAGGCCACGGCCGACAAGCCGGAAATGGCAACACTTTTGGTCAATGCCGTTGCGCAGGCATTTCGCGATCATCTGCAGGGCGGTGCGGAGCTGGGCGGGTCAGAGAGTGATCTTCCAGTGCGCTTGCAAAGTCTGGAGACGGATGCCGAAGCGGCACGGCTGGCGGCAACAGCTTTTCGTGTCAGCCGCGATTTTGGTGATGACGACAACAAGACCGCGCTTCAACGCGAATTCGCCGATAGCAAGGCCGAGACGGCGCGCATTGCAGCAGAGGCTAACAGCCTGAACGGCGCAACTGCCGAGAGCCTTGCCGAAAAGGGCGTACCGGAAACCATGCGATCCGGAGTGCTCGGTGTGCTGGTGGAGCGTTATCGTGCAGCAGGGAAGGGCGCCGAAGCAAAGCAGATTGACGCGGAAATTGACAAGGAGATTTCCAGCCAGCGCAGCATTTTACAGGCCGATCTTAAGAATGCGGTCGAACGCGAGCAAAAGGCAGCCGCTGCCATTGCGGGTTTTGGCTCGACGCCTGCTACGGATGAGGACAGAGCCCGTCTGCAAATGCTGGAACGCGATGCGGCGGCAAAGCAGGCGCTGTTTGAAGAATTTCAGATGCGCGCGGCGCGGGGCGAACCTGCCTCGGCAGGTTCTGCTGCGACCGTGCGGATTGTCACGCCAGCCATGGCAGGGCAGAACCCGCGCGATCTCTCGCCGCAAGGGATTATCGTGCTTGGATTGCTGGGCGGATTTTTGCTTGGCCTTCTTTCGATGATGTTGGCTGGTCGCAAGCCCCGGTCGTCGGTCAAGAGTGAAGCCGAGCCGGAAGAGGTTCTGGAACCCTATGGCGAAACCCGGCTTGCCGCCGTTATCCGCGAAGCCAATGCGCGCTGGGAAGCCGAGAATGACGCCACCCATCGACCCACGGAAAATGCGGCCCTCGGTCGTGCCATCGATGATGTGCGTTCATCCCGTATCACAAGGCTTTAGTCAGATCGCGCAAGCGTTTTGCGTTCGGAAACTTCATAAAATCCTGCATTGTCGCGCATTCGCCAATTGTCATCGGGCGTCATGACGCTTATGGGCATGTGTGTGAAAAAGATGTCGTGTATCTCCCAGACACGCAGTTCCAGACACTCAGGCCCGATATCACGAAAGAACGGAGCGCTCGCTATGGCTCAATTGATAGATGGCAAGAAGCTCGCCGAGGATGTGGTTTCCACGGTGAAGACCGAAACCCAAAAGCTCGTGGCTGCAACCGGCATCGTGCCCGGTATTGCGGTGGTCATTGTCGGTGAAGACCCGGCAAGTCAGGTCTATGTTGCGTCCAAGAGCAAGAAGGCCAAGGAATGCGGCTTTCATTCCGTTCAGCACGATCTGCCGGAAACGGTATCGGAGCAGGAATTGCTCGACCTGATCGAGAGCTTGAACAACGATCCCGCCATCCATGGCATTCTGGTGCAGTTGCCACTGCCGAAGCATATTGACTCAGGCCACGTTATCCAGACGATTTCGCCTGATAAGGATGTCGACGGTTTCCATTTCATCAATGTTGGCAAGCTTGGCACCGGCGAGGTTGAAACGGCTTTCGTTCCCTGCACGCCGGCAGGCGCAATGATCATGATCGAGCGGGTCCATGGCCGCGATCTTTCGGGGCTCAATGCCGTAGTGATTGGGCGTTCCAACATCGTCGGCAAGCCGATGTTCAATCTTCTGCTCGCAGCCAATGCCACCGTCACGGTTGCGCACAGCCGCACCAAAGACTTGTCCGCGATTGCCCGCACGGCGGATATTCTGGTTGCTGCTGTTGGCCGCCCGCAGATGGTCAAGGGTGATTGGGTCAAGCCCGGCGCAACGGTGATCGATGTCGGTATCAATCGCATTCCGGCACCGGAACGAGGCGAAGGCAAGACGCGACTGGTCGGCGATGTCGATTTCGCGGAAGCAGAAAAGGTTGCCGGAGCGATTACGCCGGTTCCGGGCGGCGTCGGTCCAATGACCATCGCCATGCTGATGGCGAACACGCTGACTGCCGCCTGCCGCACTGCTGGCGTGAAAAAGCCAGTTTTTTGACACAATTGAACTGCGTTTTTCGCGCAGTTTTATTCCCGTTTTGATGGTTTGAGAGGCAAAACAGCCGAAATCGCTGTTTTGCCTTAATTTCATTCGGGCGTTTTCAGAACACCGAAGCGCCTTCGTCGGCCCGCCCGGCGATCTGCCGGAAGGCGCGGAACAATTCGCGTCCCATGCCATGTTCGTTGCCGGAAAGATCAGGGCGGTCTTCGCCACGATCATTCAGCAGCATCACATTGACGAGAACTTCCAGAGTGCCATTCACGGCATCCAGACGAATGACATCGCCGTCGCGGATCTTGCCGATGGCACCGCCGTCAAGCGCTTCCGGCGTGACATGGATCGCGGACGGAACCTTGCCTGATGCACCAGACAAACGACCATCGGTGACAAGGGCGACACGCTGGCCACGATCCTGCAAAATACCCAGAACCGTCATCAGCTTGTGCAGCTCCGGCATGCCGTTGGCTTTCGGGCCCTGATAGCGGACCACGGCGATGAAATCGCCGGTCAATTCGCCAGCCTTGAACGCCGCCTGCATTTCGGCCTGATCGTTGAACACCCTGGCGGGTGCTTCGATGACCTGACGCTCCGGCTTCACGGCGGAAACCTTGATGATCGCATTGCCAACATTGCCGGTCAGAACCTTGAGGCCCCCGGTCGGCTGGAAAGGAGCATGGATCTTGGCCAGCACTTTGTCGTCGCCGCTTTTCTCGGGCACTGGCTCGCGTATGACCGTGCCATCGACACCCAGCTTCGGTTCAATGGCGTAAGGACGCAGACCTTCGCCGAACACGGTGCGCACATCTTCATGCAGGATGCCGCCATCGAGCAATTCGCGGATCAGGAAGCCCATGCCGCCTGCGGCATGGAAATGGTTCACATCGGCAAGCCCGTTCGGATAGACACGCGCTAGAAGCGGTACCACATCCGAAATCTCGGAAATATCGTGCCATGTCAGCTTGATACCGGCGGCAGCTGCCATGGCGATCAGATGGATCGTATGGTTGGTCGAGCCGCCGGTGGCATTGAGACCGATGACGCCATTGACGAAGGAACGTTCGTCCAGCATTTCGCCGACTGGCGTATATTCATTGCCGCAGGCAGTGATCGCCAGCGCGCGCTTGGCGGCTTCGCGGGTCAAGGCGTCACGTAGCGGCGTGCCCGGATTGACGAAGGACGCGCCCGGCAGGTGCAGGCCCATGATTTCCATCAGCATCTGGTTGGAATTGGCGGTGCCGTAGAAAGTACAGGTGCCGGGACCGTGATAGGACTTCGATTCCGATTCCAGCAGCTCAGCACGCCCGACCTTGCCTTCCGCGTAAAGCTGGCGGGTCTTGGCCTTTTCGTCATTGGGCAGGCCGCTGGTCATCGGACCGGCAGGCACGAACACGGCAGGCAAATGGCCGAAGGTCAGCGCGCCGATAATCAGGCCCGGCACGATCTTGTCGCAGACGCCGAGATAAACGGCGGCATCAAACATGTCGTGCGAGAGGCCGACGGCAGCGGCCATGGCGATGACTTCACGCGAGAACAGCGACAGCTCCATACCTGCGAAACCTTGCGTAACCCCATCGCACATGGCAGGCACACCGCCTGCAACCTGCGCAACACCGCCCGCTTCGCGCGCAGCCTGCTTGATGAGCTGCGGAAAGGTCTCGAACGGCTGATGCGCCGACAGCATGTCATTATAGGCGGTGATGATACCGAGGTTCAGCACTTCATCGCCGATCAGCGCAGCCTTGTCGTGCGGGCCGCAGGCGGCGAAACCATGCGCGAGATTGGCACAGCCCAGAACAGCGCGTTTTGGCTTGTTGGATGAAGCCTCGCGCACACGGCCAAGATAGGCGTCGCGGGTTGGCTTGGACCGTTCGCGAATGCGGGCGGTGATTTCCTGTATGCGTTTATGAGCGGACTGCATGGGCATGGGTATCACCTGTGCCAATCTGGCTTGAATCGAATTTAACTTGTCCAGTAAAGCTGGATCGGTGTGCGCGCATGATGGAAGACAGCCCGCACGGGCATTTCGTTCTCGTCATCGCCGGAGAGTGCCTTTTCGAGCGTTGCCTGCTTGGCAGCGCCTTCGATATGCAGAACCAGCATTTCGGCGTCGGCGATAATGGGAAGGGTCAAGGTCAGACGCTTTTCGCCTGCGCCCTCGGCATGAATGGGCAGGACGAGCGCCCGCGTTGCCGGATCGATCGCCTGATCGAGCCGGTCGGCACCGGGAAAGAAGGAGGCGGTATGACCGTCATTACCCATACCAAGCACCACCACGTCGAACGGACGGCGCAATGCGTCGATGCGGCTGGCAGCAGCAAGCGCTGCTGTTTCAGCCGTCGCCGCCGGATTATAGAGGCCAACGAACTTGGCCACGCCCGCATGATCGCGCAAAAGATGCTCGCGCACCAGCTTTTCGTTGGAACGCTCGCTTTCCACGGGCACGAAACGCTCGTCAACGAGGGTGATCGTGACGAGGTTCCAGTCGATCATCTTGCGGGAGAGCACTTCGAACAGCTTTAACGGCGTGGTTCCGCCGGAGACGGCCAAGGTGGCCTGTCCCCGTTCAGCAATGGCGGCATTCAGCTTGTTCGCAATGGCTTCCGACAGTGCCTGCGCCAGTTCCGTTCCGCTGGTAAAATCATGCCGTTCGATGCTCATTCCATCCCTTTCCATGCAAAAAACTAGAGGCTTTCGTGCCATGTGCGCCCGTCACGCTCGATAAGCGCGATGGACGATGATGGTCCCCATGTTCCTGCTGTGTAGCCCTGCACAGGCTGGCTGTTCAATTCCCATCCCTGAAGGATCGGATCGACCCAACGCCATGCGGCTTCGACTTCGTCGCGACGCATGAAAAGGGTCTGGTTGCCGCGCACCACATCCATGATCAGCCGTTCATAGGCATCCGGATTACGCTCACTGAAGGATTCGGCAAAGCTCATGTCGAGCGGCACGTGACGCAGGCGCATGCCGCCCGGACCCGGATCCTTGATCATCAGCCACTGCTTCACACCTTCATCGGGCTGCAAGCGGATGACGAGCTGGTTGGCCATGACCTTGCCAGCGCTTTCGCCGAAGATGGAATGCGGGATCGGCTTGAAGGTCACGACGATTTCCGAAACGCGGGTCGCGAGGCGCTTGCCGGTGCGCAGATAGAACGGCACTCCGGCCCAGCGCCAGTTGGCGATTTCGGCTTTCAGCGCCACAAAGGTTTCCGTGTTGCTGGTTTCGCTTTCCAGATCCTCCAGATAACCGCGCACCGGGCCGCCAGCCGAAGCGCCGGCGCGATACTGGCCGCGCACTGTCACGTCTTCGACATTGGAATTGGTGATCGGTTTCAGCGAGCGCAGAACCTTGACCTTTTCGTCATGAACGGCATCCGCTTCAATCGATGAGGGTGGCTCCATTGCAACCAGGCACAGAAGCTGGAGAATATGGTTCTGCACCATGTCGCGCAGCGCGCCTGCCGTATTGTAGTAACCGGCGCGGCCTTCAAGGCCAACGGCTTCAGCGACGGTGATCTGCACATGGTCGATATGGGCGGAATTCCACAGTGGCTCATAGAGCGCATTTGCAAAGCGCAGCGCCATCAGGTTCTGCACGGTTTCCTTGCCCAGATAGTGGTCTATACGGAAAATCTGGTCTTCGCGGAAAACGTTGCCCAGCGTATCGTTGAGCGTCATGGCGGATTCGAGATCGCGTCCGATCGGCTTTTCGACAATGATGCGGGTGTCGCGGGTGATGAGCCCATGGCTTTTCAGGCGGGTGGCAATGTCGCCGAACAATGTCGGGCTGACCGCGAGGTAAAAAGCGCGAATCTTTTCCGGCTTCTTGCCGATCAGGGTCTTGAGAGCGTCCCAGCCTTCTTCGGACTTGGCGTCAACGGCAACATAGCTGACACGCTTCAGAAATTCATCGACCTGCATCTCGTCGACTTCGGCAGGCTTGACGTGCTCATGAATGGCATCGCGTGCGAACTGCCGGTACTCGTCATCCGTCATGGCACTGCGTGAAGCGCCGATGATGCGCGTCGGGTCGGTGAGCTGACCTGCACGCTGACGCTGATACAGTGCCGGGATGAGCTTGCGTTCGGCAAGATCGCCGGAGCCGCCGAACACGATGCAGTCGAAAGGCTCTACCGGAATAGTCTGGCTGGTCATCTATCGCTCTCTTCTTTTCTTGCGCAAATCAGTCTGCCTGTGGGCAGCATGCGATTTTCGCGCAGCCTTTGTCTATTATCTAATCGATTTAAATTCAACAGTCGCAACGAGGCTTTCGCGGAAAATTGAAGAAATGACACGCTTTACCCGTCTTTCCCGACAGGTTAACCGCAAATGCACACATGACATGTTCATCATAAGGCCATATTGGGACGATCAATCGCGTTTCAAGTGATTTGAGGACGGACAGGATTAGCAGGACATTGCCAAAGGAGAATGACATGAAGAGGCTGCAGGATAAGGTCGCAATCATCACCGGTGCCGGTTCGGGGTTCGGTTCGGGCATGGCGCGACGATTTGCAGCCGAAGGTGCCAAGGTTGTTCTCGCCGATGTGAACGTGAAGCGTGTCGAGGATGAACTTGCCGATATCGGCAAGAGCGGCCTTTCCGTGCAGGCGGATGTTTCGCGCAAGGACGATATGGAACGCGTGGCGCGCACCGCCTTCGAAGCGTTCGGCCGCATCGACATCATGGTCAATAATGCCGGTTTCACGCATCGCAACATGCCGTTGACGGAAGTGACGGAGGATAGTTTCGATCTGATCGCCTCCGTGAATATGAAGGCACTTTATTACTCGACCCAGATTGTTGTGCCGATCATGGAGCATCAGGGCGGGGGCGTTATCCTCAATACAGCTTCGGCAACGGCACTGCGCCCGCGCAAGGGGCTCGTCTGGTACAGCGCATCCAAGGGCTGGATCATCAGCGCGACCAAGGCAATGGCACTGGAACTTGCGGACAAGAATATCCGCGTGAACTGCATCTGCCCGGCTGAAAGCGACGGTGAAGCACTGAAACTGTTCCTGGAGGAAGACACGCCGGAAGCGCGTCAGGCACTGAAAGCGACCATTCCTCTCGATCGGTTCTCGACGCCGGAGGATGTGGCGGAAGCAGCACTCTGGCTGGCCTCGGACGCCGCCTCCATGGTGACGGGGACGGCATTGAATATCGATGGCGGCTACTCCATCTGAGATTGCGGCTCTGGCGGCCTGCAAATGGCGTTGTTTTGCGCTTCCGGTGCTCATGTACCTAAAAGTACACTCCGCTCCGGTTCTCAAACTCCACCATTTTCGACACGCCATGGCCGAAATCTACCGAGCTAGCTGTTGGCTTCGGCAAGGAAGTCATCAAATATGGCTTCCAGCCGCCGGTGCCGTTCACCGGCCATGAGTTTTCCGGTTTCCGTCTTGAAGCCGGAGGCGAGGCCGAACAGTTTGGTGCGGAAATGGTCGAGCGCGAAGCGCTTGTCATCCAGTGGGCGGTTTTCGGCATGCGGGTCGCGCCAGTCGTAAAGCGCACTGCCCATGCGGCCAGCAATGTAGAAACATCGCGCAGCGCCAATGACGCCGATAGCATCCAGCCGGTCCGCATCCTGCAGGATTTTTGCTTCTGTCGTGACAGGCTCGATATTGGCCGAAAAGCTGTGCGCCTCGATGGCATGGGCGGCAAGGCTGACGCGCGCTTCATCCCAGCCAAGACCGCGCAGCAGCACTGATGCCTTCTCCGCCGCCAGACGTGAAGCGCGGTTTCTATCGGGCGAATTCTTCTCCACGCTCACGCAATCATGCAGCAGGGCTGCGGCGCAAAGCACTTCGGCATTGCCGCCTTCCTGACGCTGGATCGCGGCGGCATTTTTCCAGACGCGGGCAAGGTGGGACAGGTCGTGTGACCCGTCCTCGCCATGTTCGAGCGCGTGGGGCAGAAGCCTTTCGGCAAGCGTTTCGAAAGGCGCGAAGATATGTGCTGTCATCTGGTTCTGGCCTGGCTTGGGGATTCGGAAGATGGCCGAAATTATCGGTTCTTGCGCAGGACGGTCCAGTTATAAAATGCGCCGATAGCCATGATCAGGCAGGTGCCGAGAAACACGGAACGCATGCCGAAATGACCGCCGACAAAGCCGCCAGCCACCGGTCCCACGACCTGACCCACATATTGCGCCGAGACGGAATAGCCCAGAATGCCGCCCGCCACACGGTCGGGGACATTGTGCCGGATGACGCTGGTGATGCAGGGCAGGAGACCGCCCAGCGCCAGTCCCATCAAGAAGCGCAGGCCGATCAGTTGCCAGGCTTCCGTCACGAAAGCCTGTGGGATCAGCAGCAGCGCGGAAACCGAAAGCGCCCCGATGATGACGCGTGTGTGGCCGATGCGGTCGGCGAGGCGACCCATCCGTGAGGAAGACATGATGCTGCCGAGTGCAGCAGCAGCCATCACCACGCCAGAAATCAGCGTCACTTTCGTCTGGTCGCCCATCAGTTGGATCACATAGACAGTGATGATCGGTTCAATCGACATATTGGCGAAAAGCAGCAGCATACCCGTCACCAGCATCGCGATAACCGGCTTTCTGTCAGGGATGGCCGCCCAGATGGATTCCGCTTTCTGCTCCTTGGTCGGCTTTGGCGGTTTGCGCTCTTCACGGATCAGGAAAGTCGTAGCGAGGAAGGTCAGGAAGATCACGCCGCCCGCCAGCCAGAAGGTTGCGCGGATGCCGATCAGCGGCGGCAGTGCGCCGCCGAGCAATGGCCCTGCGAGATTGCCCGCCATGATGCCCGCCGAAAGCGCCCCCAGCGCCCAGCCGGTTTTGTCCTTTGGCGTCTGCGTGGCGACGAGGATCATCGAGCCCGACGAATAGCCGCCCGCAATGCCGACAAACAGACGCAACGCTACCAGTTGCCAGACGCTCGTCACCATGCCGATCAGCGACATGGCGATGGCCATGCCGAGGCTGGCGCGGATCAGCATCAGCTTGCGCCCGTAACGATCGCCGAGCCTGCCCCACAACGGCGCGACGAAGGCTGCTGCCAGAAAGGTCGCGCCGTAAGCGATGCCCGACCATTGCACGATGGCAGCGTGATCGCTGACGCCGAGCTGCTCTACATAAAGCGGCAGAAAGGGGAGGAGAAGCGACATGGCAATGAGCGTTGTGAACGAACCGATGAGGCAGATCAGCAGGTTCTGCTTCCAGTAGCGGTCGTGATTTTCTTCGACGGTGATGTTTTCCTGGCGGGCTGCGGCGACGGTTTCATCGCTGGCAGCGGCTTGGGCGGTGCTCATGTCATGTCTCGCGATTGCAATGTATTCCATTTTGGGATACCAAAACGGTATGCATGCTTGCGCCTGCTGAAACGACTTGTCAATCGTGCGCAGCTTTAAAATGGAGAATGGTCGCCGATGTCACAGATGAGGCAGGTTGAAACTCAGCTTCGCGATATGATCCTCGGTCTGGAACTGGGGCCGGGCGAACGTTTGACCGAGCGCTGGATCGAGGCGCAATTTGCTGCCTCACGCACGCCGATCCGGGCGGCGCTTCTACGGCTGGAGGCGGAAGGGCTGATCTGCCGCGAAGGGCGCGGCTGGACGGTTTCGCCAATCAATCTCAGCGAAATCGAGCAGATCGGTGTCTATCGCGAAGCGCTGGAAATTGCCGCGTTAAAGCTGACTTGCGCGCTTGAAGATCGCAGCGGCGTGGAGCCGATTCTGGCGATGCTGGACAGTTGCGATGCCAAAACCTCGCGAGAGGAATGGCACCGTATCGGAATGGATTTTCATATCGAACTGGCGCGGCTGTCCGGTAACGAGTTTCTCAGCCGCGGCGTGCGCGATGCCATGCAGCGCCTTTCACGGGCACGCTGGCTGGAGGTGCGGGACGAGGCGGCGCTCGCCCGCGCCTGGGGCGAACACCGCGCCATTCTCGACGCGGTACGCGAAGGGGATGCCGACAAGGCGACGGCGTTGATGAGCGCGCATCTGGACGGAAGTCGCAGCCGTCTCGTCAGCAATCTGCATGAGGACCGGCGTGGCCTCAAAGCGCGGGGCTTTGCGGTCATCAGCGCCTGAAACAGTCATCACCATTCGGGCAGCTTATGGCCGTCACGTGAATAATATTGCGTGCGTCCATCCGTGATGCCGATATCCCGCAGGAGATATTCGGGCGAATGTTCGGTGATGACGATATGAGCGCGTTTGCGCGAAAACAGGCGGGAGAGCAGCGCGCTCCAGCCGCTGTTTGTCGCATGGCTGATGGCGGGTGCTGTGGCGGTTGTGCAGGCAGAACCGAGGTTTTTCATGATCTCACCTATCGAATGAAGCGGCTGTGGGAGGCAGTCGCTCGTTAAATCCTGCCTATAGGTATGCGCCCGAAAACCTTTGTTTTCCAATCGAACCTCGATTAGTATGCATAAGGAGGACTTATGCATAATGACGACAGCGCTTCCCCCTTTATCGGCCATTCGCGTTTTTGAATCCGCCGCCCGCCATGCAAGTTTTACCCGCGCTGCGGAGGAGCTGGGCATGACGCAGGCTGCCGTCAGCTATCAGATCAAGATATTGGAGGAGCGCGTCGGCGCGCCGCTGTTTCTGCGTATGCCGCGGCAGGTGGAGCTGACCGAACTTGGCAAATGTCTTGCGCCCGCGATCACGGAAGCGTTCGAGACGATGCGCAATGCCTTCGCCAGCCTGCGGGAAGATGCGGAGGGCACACTGTCGATCAGCGTTCTCGCCACATTTGCCGCCAACTGGCTGGCACATCGGCTTGGCTCGTTCCAGATGCGGCATCCGTCGCTCGCGGTCAGGCTCGATACGTCCGACAGCGTGATCGATTTCGCGACGACGAATGTCGATATCGCAATCAGGAGCGGTTTCGGCAAATGGCCGGGGCTGGAAGCGCATCAGCTCATCAAGGCGAGTTTCACGCCCATGCTGAGCCCCGCCTTGGCGGCCACCATCGGCGGGGTAAAGGAGCCTGCCGATCTGCTGCGGCTCAAGATAATCGACGCGAGCGACCCGTGGTGGAAGATCTGGTTCAAGGCAGCGGGTATCGAAAACCCGCAAATGCAGGGCAATTCGCAAAACCGGCTGGGAGCGCAGCATATTGAGGGGCGGGCGACAGTCGCGGGGCAGGGTGTCGGCATTCTGACGCCCACTTTTCACCAGATAGAAATTGCCACCGGCCAGCTCATCCAGCCATTCGACATTCTATGTGACGATGGACGCGCTTATTGGCTCGTCTATCCCAAATCGCGGCGCAACACGCCAAAGGTCCGCGCGTTCAGGGAATGGATATTGAGCGAACTCGACTGCGGATAGATAGCAACGTCAATCTTTCGATACGGCGAGGAAAACCGCATGCTGGGCATCATATGCGCGCTTGAAGGCCGGTCGGGCTTCCCCCCGCGCCACATAGGCCGCAAGGTTCGGGTAATCGTTCAACATGCCTGAACTCTTCAGCCTTCGCAGCACGGTCACCATCATAAGATCACCGGCACTGAAGGCACCGTCGAGCCAGTCATTGTTGCCGAGACGGGCAGAAAGTGCGTCCAGCCTTTTGCGGATATAGGCCTCCACGATGGGCAGACGCTGCTCGTGCCAGCTCTCCTGCCGCTCTACAAAACCGGCTCTTTCCCGCTCGAGGATTACCGGCTCTATAGTGCTCTGTGCGGCGAACATCCATGTGATGGCGCGCGCGCGTCCATTGGCGTCATCCGGAAAAAGGCCGGGGCTCTGCTCCGCGATATGCAGCACGATTGCGCCGGTTTCGAACAGCGCCAGATCGGCCTCTTCATAGGTGGGTATCTGCCCGAAAGGTTGCAGATCGAGATGCGGACGGGTTTTCAGTGCCTCAAACGAAACGAGGCGTACATCATATTGCTGCCCAGTCTCCTCCAGTGCCCATCGAACGGGCATGTCGCGCGCCATTCCCCTGCCGCGATCAGGTGAGTTTTCAAAGGCGGTAATGATGGGGCGTGCCGGACTGTCGCTGTTGGCAGGCACATTCTTCATGATGGCTCCTCCTTATTGCCGCACGGGTTGCCCGCAAAGTGCGATGCAAACCATGTGTCAGTTCAGTTGCAGTCTGCCGCCGCTTCTCCTGAACCAGCAAGTCCTGTTATGGCTGGGCGAAATTTCCATGTAAATAATACCGACCAGTTGGTATGTTGTCAATGTGGGAGGGGTGGGAAAGATTGAGGAAGATGGAAGATGAAAGATGAAGGAGCAAAGGTCGAAGGAGGAAGTGGAAACCGAGAAGGCGGACGGTGGAGGATGGGGCTGGCAGGGGAAGGGCGGGAGGAGAACGGAAACCGAGAACGAGCCCGGCTGGGATTTTCATGCGCCAGGAAAACGCCATATCCTATAGCTTTCTATGCATCTCTTTTCCCATCGTATCGGGATCAATCCAGCGGATTGGTTCTTGAGGGGAGGCGGTTCCCATTTTTGAGCGGTACAGCAACGCTTTGGGTGTGGGGCCGCGAAGCTGTGCTTCATCGCACGAAAGCCACAATATCAGGCTTTCAAATTTTTTTCCGCCAAATGTCACATTCGGCATTGCTGTCTCGTCATGTCTATCGAACCCCTTGAACCGAAAGGAACGATACCATGATCCCTCTGCTCAACCCGTTCAATGTTGCACCTACCACGATGAAATCCTGGATGAATGCTTCGATGACCATCGCATCCAGCCTTGAAGGAAGCCTGATCGAGCTTGTCAAAATCCGTTCTTCGCAGATCAATGCCTGTGCCAATTGTATCAATATGCATACGCTTGAAGCACGCTCTCTGGGCGAGACCGAACAGCGCATTTATTTGTTGTCTGCATGGCGCGAAGCACCGTGCTACTCTGAGCGCGAACGTGCGGCTCTGGGATGGGTCGACGCGCTGACCCGCCTGTCACAAGGCCACGATCTGGCAGATGCCCGCACTGCCATGCAGGCACAGTTCACCGAGGAGGAGCAAGTGAACCTTACGCTGATGATCAACATCATCAATGGATGGAACCGCATGGCTGTTGGCTTCGGCCTCTGGTTCGAACCGGAAGCCAAAAAGCCCGTAGTAAAGGCAGCCGTCTGATGGTCGACATATCCTCGCAAAGCGATGCAGCCGACAGCTTTGATCCGCTGCGCCCGAAACTGATCCGCGTTGCCTATCGTATGCTGGGCTCGGTCGCCGATGCGGAGGATATGGTGCAGGAGGCGTTCATCCGATGGATGAGCGCCGACCGCAGTGAGGTGCGTGAGCCGGAAGCCTTTCTGCGCCGCACCGTTACCCGCCTGTGTCTTGATTTTCTGAAATCCGGGCGCAACCAGCGCGAAACCTATTTCGGGCCATGGATTCCCGACCCGGTTGTCGAAGAGGAAGCGGATGACGACGTCACCCTTCCGCTCATGCTGGCGCTGGAGCGTCTTTCACCGCTGGAACGCGCCGCTTTCCTTTTGCACGACGTCTTCGGGCTGGATTTCGACGAGATAGCGAAGACCATCCAGCGCGATGCCGCCGCCTGCCGTCAGCTCGCGGCACGCGCGCGCAAGCATGTGCGCGAAGAGCGCCCGCGTTTTCAGGTGGACAAGCAGCGCGGGCTTGAACTGGCGCAAGCCTTCTTCACGGCGTCGCGCAGCGGCGATATGAACACGCTTGGCGCAATGCTGGCGGCCGATGTGAGTTTTCACGCAGATGGTGGCGGCAAGCGCCCGGCTTTCCCGAAGCCTGTTTTCGGCTTCGACGAGGTGATGAAAACCAACGAGAAACTGGCAGGCTATTTCAGCGGCAACCGGTCGAAATTGCTGCGCATAGTCTTCATCAATGGCTTGCCCGGCTTCATCACACGCGAAGCTGATGGAGAAATCCAGACGACGGCGCTCGACATAGAAGACGGCAAGGTTGTCGGGATCTATGTCGTGCGCAATCCGGACAAGCTGAAGCATCTGCATTGAACGGGGATGCTATATGTTCTCCAGCATGTCTCCCAAACCCGGTTTCCACTTTTGGGAGACGTGCTTTACCCGATGAGATAGCGGCAAAGGCCTGCCGCACCGATGCCGATCAGCACGGTTGGCAGCATGGAAAAGCGCGTCGCGGCGAAGATCGTGATTGCAAGCGCGATCAGGTCCGCTGGCTTGTCCGAAACGAAATCGGGTGCGATGACCGAAATCAGGACGCAGCCGGGCGCTGCTTCCATCACTGCCGTTGCACGCTTGCTGAGCGTGCGGTTGCGTAGCAACACATAGCCACCGATACGCGTAAGATAGGTGACACTTGCCATCAAAACGATGGTCAGAACGGCTAACGGATCGATCATTCTTCACCTGCCAGCAGATAGGCTGCAACGAGACCGGACAAGGCACCGGCGGCGACATACCAGGCGCCGGGAATGGTGAGATAGGTCAGCGCGGCCACCACAAGGCTGACCAGCCATGGGCGTGCAGCGGCAAAACCTTTCCACATACCAGCGAGCAGAACCAGAAACACTGCCGGAAATGCCATGTCGAAACCGTAGGGGCGCAGGTCACCCATCATCGGGCCAAAGGCGGCGCCCAGCGTGGTGAAGACAATCCAGGCAAGATAGAAAGGAATGGCCACACCGGCATAGAAGGTGAGGCTCAATGCCGGATTGACGCCCTTCGACTGGCGGCGTTTCGCATCGGCAAGGCCGAGCGCCCAGCTTTCGTCGCACATCAGAAACAGGCTCGCAAAAGCCTTGCGCTTGGGAAGATGGCGGATGAAGGGTGCCAGAGCTGCCCCCATCAGCAGATGACGGCTGTTGACCAGAAAGGTAATCGCAACAATCAGCAGGACATGCGGCGGAGAAGTCCAGAGCTGGATGGCCGCAAATTCCGATCCGCCCGCAAAGTTCAGTCCGGTCATCATGGGGACTTCGATGACGCTCAGGCCCTTTTGTGCGGCCTGCGCGCCCAGAACCAGTGCATAGGGAATAATGCCGAGCAGTACCGGCAGGCCGGCAGCGGCCCCGCGACGGAATTCCGAGCCGCGCCCGGATCTGCTTTCCTGCGGCACATAGGCCTGTGAAATATCCATAAAATTCCCGTTGACCAACCGGTAGCTGGTTGCCCCTTGCTCAGTCTCTTGCGTGTTTGCTTGAGAAGTTTCGCTAGTATAACCAATCTCGTGAGCAATTTGGTTGCAAATTATGTTTGTATGCATCATTATTTGGCAGAAAATGCCAAAAGTATCGGCATAAATGGAATTGAGCGCCAATGAAGCTGGATGAGATCGATAAGCGGATTTTGCGTGTGCTGCAACGCGACGGCCGCATTGCCAATAACGATCTCGCACGCGAGGTCGGCCTGTCACCTTCGCCGTGTCTGCGGCGGGTGAAACTTCTGGAAGAGGCCGGCGTGATCGACCGCTACGTCGCGGTGCTGAACCCGGCCAAGGTTGGCAAGGGGCTGACTTTCTTCACGCGCATCCGGCTGGACAAGCAGGACGAGGAAACACTGCAGACCTTCGCCAAGGAAATTCTGAAACTGCCGCAGGTGCTCGAATGCTATTTCATGCTCGGCGATTATGATGCGATGATCCGGGTGGTTGCGGCTGATATTGAGGATTATCGCCGCTTCCAGTCGGAATATCTGAGCCGGATCAAGGGCGTTCAGAACCTGAAGACCGACGTGCCGAGCCAGACGGTCAAGCAGACTTCCGAAATGCCCCTGTAGCCGCATTCGCAAGACGGACGGGCTTATGCGGCCTGATCCTTCGCGATCACCGGATGAGAACGCGCCAGCTCCTCATTGACGTGATCTGCAAGTTCGAAGAAGCGTCTGCGCACCTTTGAAGCATAGGGGTTGGCATGTTCGATGGCCTGAAACACTTCCGGGGCATCGTGGCGGACCATGTTAACCGCCTGCATCAAAAGGTCGAAGCTCTTCGTTGTCATGCGGGTCGGCAACGGCTCCATCTGCACCAGAACCTTGGCGATCAGATGCGTCAGTCCCTGGACCATTGCCGCCTCGCGGTCATGGTCTTCGGGTGTTGTCACGATGACATCGAGGGCGAGATGCTTTTTCAGGAAGGCTGCAACACGGCGAAATCTCGTGCTGCGCACTGGACAGACGGCAATTTTCAGGCCGGCAATGCCGTCGCGTGCGCTCTGCGGGCCGAAGAGCGGATGCGTGGCGACAATATCGACATGATCGGGCAGTCCGCGTCGCATGATGTCGGCGGGCCCGACCTTGACCGAGCCGACATCGAGAACAAGCGCACCGGGGCGCAGATGCGGCGCAATCGTTTCCACCACACGGTCAAGCGTCGCGACCGGGGTTGCCAGGATGACGATATCGCATAGGGCGACCTGTTCGATGGAGGTCAGGGTAACGCCATGCATCAGCGCCGTCTGTTCCAGGCCCGCTGCGGGATCGTAAGCATATAATTGGAAATACGGATTCAGGTGGCGGGCAATAAGCTGCCCGAATGCACCAAAGCCGATAATGCCAATTTTCATATGCTGATTGTTGTCGCGAGACATGGACTGACCTCTATATGGCCGCATGGCCAGAGGTGCTGTCCTTGAAACTCAACCGCTGGCAATGCAGCGGTTGAACTATGACAAAGCAAACCCGCCGCTATATGAGCGGGGCGTAATAAGACCGGGTGCTGATGAGTGCTTTGTTCATGCCGTCTAGCTATTCCTGCTTTCGGTAGATGTCAACAGACCATCTATTTCATATAGGCGCGAACCACGTCGACCAGTTCGCCTGCACCTTCGTCGCGCTCCTTTTGCGGAAGGGAGCCATCGGCAACATGCATCAGGATATGGTCTTCAATCACCTCCGCCATCAGCCCGTTGACCGCACCGCGTACGCCCGCGATCACCTGCATGACTTCCGCGCAGCCCTTTTCTTCTTCGAGCATGCGTTCCACACCTTCAAGCTGGCCGCGAATGCGGCGCACGCGATTGATGAGCTTCTGCTTTTCGCGAATGGTATGAGTCATGGGGGCCTTGGTCCTTCATGGCAATGTTGCGATTTTCAGGCGGCGCGCGCCTCCACCTCTACGGTCACATGCGACAAATCATGGATAGCTGCAAGCTTGTTCCGGTAATAGGATGGTGCTCTCGGCTCATCCGCAATGATCGAAACAATGGCGCCGTGATGGCCCGGTCCAAGTTGCCAGACATGCAGATCGGCAATCACTCCGCCTTCGCGGCCGATAATTTCAGCGATCTCCTCCGGCAGGTCTTCACCGTCCGGCAGATAGTCCAGCAGCGTTGAACCGGTGTCCTTTATCAAGCCCCATGACCAGTTTGCGATCACCAGTGCGCCGACAATGCCTATAGCCGGATCCAGCCAGAGCCAGCCATAAAGACTGCCCAGCAGAAGCGCCGCAATAGCAAGCACCGATGTCAGAGCGTCGGCGAGCACATGCATATAGGCTGCACGCAGATTCTGGTCGTGGCCGCCCGCATGATCATGATCATCGTGATGATGGCCGTGGTGGTGCGAATGGTCATCTCTGAGAAGCCAGGCACAGACGAGGTTGACGACAAGCCCGATGATGGCGACCAGAATGGCCTCGTGAAAATTTATGCTGACTGGTGCCGTGAAGCGCCAGAAACTTTCCCAGCCGATCAACAGGGCGATCAGCGCCAGAACGATGGCACTGGCAAACCCCGCCAGATCGCCGAGTTTGCCAGTGCCGAACGTGAACCGCGAATTATGCGCGTGCTTGCGTGCATAGAGATAGGCAAGGGCCGCGATCAGCATTGCCGCTGCATGGGTCGACATATGCCAGCCGTCGGCAGTCAGCGCCATGGAGCCATAGAGGTTGCCGGCTGTGATCTCGATTATCATCATCGCTGCCGTGATGGCGATCACGATCCAGGTACGCTTTTCGTTGCGCCGGTGATTTTCTCCCAGAAAGACATGCTCATGTCTGGAATTCAGGTGCTGGCCGGGATGATCCGTATGATGATGCGTGCTCATTGAAACAGCCTTTCTATTAGAATAGGGGGGTATACTATTTTCAAGAGGCGTACAAATCACACTTTCAGGAGTGGCTTAACCTCGATCAGCACGAACGCCCGCAGGCAACGCCTTTCAACGGCAGAAAAACTCACCTTTCGGCGTAGCGCCTACGCCTATTCGAGAAGGCTTTTGGCCTGATTGCGGCAATCTTTTCGGGGTCGCGATCAGATAAGATCGGAATCGTTAGCGTGCATCCCGAAAAGTGTGAATCGGTGTCGGGAAAAGATGCTCGTCAAACAAGACAATGGGCGCGGCAATCTGATTCCATCAGATCGAAATGCGCTCTGAATTGGGGCAAAGCATTGAAGCGCCGCTGATCCGCACAACACGGAACGACGCTTCAGTTTTTGAAGCTGCGCATCGTGCTTTGCTCGAAATCCACGCTGATTTTCAGGCCGGTGCCGTAACGAGAAGAGCGGAGGGATTCATGTCTTCAGAAAAGAACGGGCATTCGCCGCGCAGTCGTGCGCGACGGCATTTTCTGGGTCTTACGGCGGCCACTGCCGCCAAGGTTGCGGCATTGGGGGTCCTGGCTTCAACGGTGTCGTCACGTCCGTCACAAGCACTGGGCACCAAATGGTGGCATGGTGGCCATGGCGGTCACGGCGGCGGAGGTTCCGGCGCTAACTGCCTTTTGAAAGGCACACTCATCGAAACCCCCACCGGCCTTGTGGCGGTGGAGACATTGACCGTAGGCGATCTTGTGACAACGGCTCGGAGTGAAACGCGCCAGATCAAATGGGTGGGTTGGCAGAGTCATAGAAAAGGTGGCACGCAATGGGATGAGAGCGTGATGCCGATCCGCGTGAAGCGATTTGCCATCGACAGCAAAACCCCGCAGCGCGACCTCTATCTTTCACCCAACCACGCTCTGCTCATCGACGGCGTGCTGATCCGTGCGAAAGATCTGGTCAACGGGCAAAGCATAGCACGCATATCGATGGACAAAACTATCGACTATTACAATATCGTTCTCGACAGTCATGAAGCCGTGCTGGCGGAAGGGGCTGCCGTGGAAACCTATCTGATGCGCGGCGACAGCTATAAGAGTTTCACCAATTTTGCCGAGTATCAGGAATTATATCCGGAAGAAGCCAATATCATCATGCAGCCCTATGCGCCGCTCATGGGGTATGAAGGTGCCCGCCAGCACATGCATGCATTGTTGTGCATGAGTGGCATTCTTCCGCTGCGCGACGTGGTTGAGGAAACCTATCAGCGTCTGGCAGCGAAGACGGATGAAAGCGTAGCGTAAAATGGTGAATAGTACCGGGCGGTGGTAAGAAAGGCGGGGTGCTCATCGGCACCCCGCCTTTTTGATGTGGTCCGGTTAAAACTAGCCAGCTTCCGCTGTGCGCAGGAAGGATTTTCGTTCCGTTTCACTGCCGTTGATCTGACCTCGCAGTTGCAGAAGATCCTTCCGGCTGACCAGTCCGCAGAGTTTTCCTTCGCGCGTCACAATCGGGATACGTCCTCGATCTGTCGCGATCATCATGTCGGTGATGAACGCCACGCTATCGTCCTGATGGCCAACCGGCGTGGATGTATCGGAAATGGCGTCTGCAAGCGTCTGGCTGGATAGCTCCGTCTTTCGCTGCCATTCCAGAGCATCCGCACGCGTAACCACGCCGACAAGGACATGATTGCCGTCTATGACCGGATATAGCCGATGTCGCGCTGCTTCCGAGGCGAAGAAGGCGGAGGCTTCCTGCACGGTCATGCTTGCCGGAAGTGTGTCCACATTCGTCACCATGACTTCATGCACGCGGACGGATTCAAACGGACTGACGCCATATTCGCGCGTGATATGCTGTCCGCGCCGTGCAATTTTCTCGGTCAGGATGGAGCGCTTGAGCAGAAGAACCGTCACTGCATAGGCGGTTACCGTTGCCACGAAAACCGGAACGATCTGGCCGAAATCGCCGGTGACTTCGACGGCAAAGAAGGTGCCGGTCAGCGGTGCGCGCATCGTTCCGCCCATCATGGCAGCCATTCCGAGCAGCGCCCAGAAGCCCGGTTCTCCGCCGGGCATGATCAGGCCAAGCAGCCAGCCCATTGCTCCGCCGAAGATCAGAAGCGGAGCCAGAACACCCCCGGAAGTGCCCGATGCCAACGCACAGAGCCAGATTGCGCTTTTGACGAGCAGAACCACCAACACCGTGGTTGCCAGGAATTTATCGTTGAGGAAACCGTCGATGAGATCATAGCCGACGCCGAGCGCACGCGGCTCGATCAGACCGCCGATGCCAATGGCAATGCCGCCAATTGCAGGCCACCACATCCAGTGAATGGGCAAACGCTCGAATGCATCCTCCAGCTTGTAGAGAAGTGTCGTGAGCAACCCGGATTGCAGCCCGGCTACGATGCCGATCAGTGCACATGCGACTATCCCCCACCAGGGCAGGACCAGATGAAAATGGGTCTGAAACAGCGGGCCTGTTTCGAAGAACAAGGGGCGGTTTGTGTTGGCAACCGCAGCTGCAGCCGCAACGGGAATGAAGCTGCGGGGCTTCCACTCGAAGAGTAGCAGCTCGACGCCCAGCATCACGGCGGCAATGGGCGTGCCAAAAATGGCGGTCATGCCAGCGGCGGCACCGGCGACGAGCAAGGTTTTCCGCTCGGCTGAGCTCATCTGGAACAGTTGCGCAAACAGCGATCCGATAGCTCCACCGGTCATGATGATCGGACCTTCGGCGCCGAATGGACCGCCCGTACCGATCGAAATCGCCGACGAGAGCGGCTTTAGTATCGCCACTTTAAGCGACATGCGGCTGCCACCGATCAGGATGGCTTCAATCGCTTCCGGAATGCCGTGTCCGCGAATTTTCTCCGAGCCGTAACGTGCCATCAGCCCGATTGCCAGACCACCCAGTATGGGGATGAGGACGATCCAGACGGATGGTGAAAGATGCGCCAGCGTTGCCGGGTCAATGCTGGCGCGACCAAACCAGACAAGATTGGTGACGAGGGCGATCAGGCTCACGAGCACCCATGCGGCAGCGGTGCTGACGGCGCCGATGACAATCGCCATCGCGATCAGGAGCAGCATTCGCCTGTCGGCGGTGAAATCACCCGCAACGCGGCGCGCCACGCCACCGGTGAAATCGTGCGGTCTTCGAAACTCGTTTTGCCGGGCCATAGCAAACTCCTGTCTTCTTCGGCAAGGATACTGGTTTGGGGGACGAGCATCCTCAAATGGCTGGCTAGATATATCGTAATACGATATAAATCAATCGCCATCTTTGTGTTTGGGCAAGGGGCTTGCTATTGGGGAAGGGATTGCTGCGAAGCGCCTTTGGAAATGCCAGAATTGGCGCGGCATACGCAGATAAGCGGTGCATGGGAGAAGCGTGTTGTGAAAAGAAATCCGGATGCTTTGACACAAGCCGATTATCAGGCACTTGCGGAACTTCGCTATCGTTTGCGTCGCTTCATGAGTTTCAGCGCGACGGCTGCGGACGCGGAAGGGCTTCCGGTGCAACAGCATCAGGCGCTGCTTGCGATTAAGGCCCACGCGGCTGATACGCCGATGACGGTCGGCAACTTAGCGGAATGGCTTGTCATCGCTCCGCACACGGCAACAGAGCTGGTTGGCAGACTGGCGGATGCCGATCTGGTCATGCGAATGGTCGATCCATCGGATCGCCGTCGCCACACATTGGCGCTGACCGACAAGGCAGAGCAGGTTCTTGAGAGGCTGAGTGCTGCACACCTCGCCGAAATACGCGAGCTTGCCCCCAATCTGATCGATGTACTGACCAAGCTGGAACGTGCTGCAAACAAGCCGAAGTAGCGGTCTATAGCCTGTCCATCAGCGCATACCACGACAGTGCGAGGAACAGCAGCGGCGAGCGGAAGGTGCGACCGCCGGGGAAGGCTGGAATGCGCAGTTCTTCGAACAGTTTCAGCCTGTCGCGATTGCCTGCGATGGTTTCCGCATAGAGCTTGCCCATGTAATTGGCCAGCATGACACCATGACCGGAATAGCCGCCTGCTGAAATCACACCGGGCATCACCTCACGCACTAAGGGCTGGCGCGGCATGGTTATGCCGACCGATCCGCCCCATGCATGGGTGATTTCGACTTTATCCAACGCCGGATAAATCTCTGCGATCTGGCGGCGGATATGCGTGCTGATGTCACGCGGATTGTCGGCAGTATAGGCTTCGCGTCCGCCGAACAGCAGTCGGCCGTCCTTCGAACGGCGGAAATAACGCACCACGAAGCGGGAATCGTCGATGGATTCACCGCCTGGAATAACCGGGCTGTCGTCGCCGAGTGGCACCGTTGCGCCGATGAAGGAGCGGATCGGCATGACATGCGATGCGCTGATCGGCTCCAGCAATCCGCCATAGGCATTCACCGCAATGAAGGCGTTTCGCGCAGATACTGTTCCGCGATTGGTTTCGACTTCGACCCGCCCGCTTGCAGTACTGATCCTGGTGGCTCTTGTGTCTTCAAACAGCTTGGCACCCGCCGCATGCGCTGCCTTTGCTGTTCCGACAAGCAATTTCAGCGGATGAATATGGCCGGTACCTGCATCATAGACGCCACCATAATAACGTTCGGAACCGAGCAGGTTCGCCGTCTCGGTGCGGTCGAGCAGACGCAAATGCGAATAGTTGAACCGGTTCGCCATCAGCTCGACATGGCGCTCATACTGCTTGAGATAGCGCGGCTTGTGCACGACCGAAATCTGACCGGGCACATATTCCATGTCGATCCCGTGTTCATCGGCAAAGGCAAGGAGATAGGCCTTGGCCTCCTCTGCTACGTTGAACAGGGCTTTGGCGCGCTCAAAGCCATATTCGGCTTCAAGGTCTTCGGCCCACGTGCGCTGACCGGTGCCGAACTGCCCGCCATTGCGCCCCGACGCCCCATCGCCGAACCGGGTGCCGTCAATGAGCGTAACATCCACGCCCTGTCTCGCCAGATGATAGGCAGCCGAAAGCCCCGTATATCCGCCGCCAATGACAACGACATCCGCCTGCCGCGAGCCATCCATCTCGGGATATTGCGGGCGGTCGGGAACAGTCGCCTCGTACCAGGAATAGCCGGGCGAGATTGGGCTTTGGTATGGCATGTGGAACCGGTCAGACGTTGAGCAGCAGGAACTCGCGTTCCCACGGGCTGATGACTTCCATGAAGGTTTCGAATTCGGCGCGTTTGATGGCGGCGTAGGTCGTGACGAAGGAACTGCCGAACAGGTTGCGTAGCTCGGTGTCCTCTTCGAACAGCTCCACCGCGTCGATCAGGCCGCGGGGCAGCTCGACTTCCTTGGTGTTGACGCTTGTGGTCGCGGGCTGTTCCGGTTCGATCTTGTTTACGAGGCCGATCAGGCCGCAGGCAAGCGAAGCGGCCAGAGCGAGATAGGGGTTGGCGTCGGAGGAGGGGATGCGGTTTTCCACGCGGCGCCCATTGGGATCTGAGCGAGGCACACGGAAAGCGGTGGTGCGGTTATCGTAGCCCCATTTGACGTTGACAGGCGCGGAAGCGTCCGGCGTCAGGCGGCGGTAGGAGTTCACGTAAGGCGCGAACATGACAAGCGCATTCGGCACGTGGCGCTGCATGCCGCCGATAAAGTGGCGGAAAGCTTCGCTTTCGCTGCCATCCTCATTGGTGAAAATGTTGCGTCCGGTCTTCTTGTCCACGATGGACTGGTGGATATGCATTGCCGATCCGGGCTGGCCCTGAATAGGCTTGGCCATGAATGTGGCATACATGTCGTGCTTGAGCGCAGCCTCGCGGATCGTACGCTTGAACAGGAAAACCTGGTCAGCGAGTTCCACCGGATCGCCGTGGCGCAGGTTGATCTCAAGCTGACCGGCACCTTCTTCGTGGATCAGCGTGTCGATCTCCAGCCCCTGACCTTCGGAGAAATGATAGATGTCGTCGATCAGTTCGTCGAACTCATTGACGCCCGCAATCGAATAACCCTGTCCGCCGCCAATGGCGCGGCCCGAACGGCCGACGGGCGGTGTCAGAGGATAATCCGGGTCGGGGTTCTTGCGGACCAGATAGAACTCGATTTCCGGTGCCACAACCGGCTTCAGACCGCGCTTGTTGTAGGCGGCAACGACGTTGCGCAGCACGTTGCGCGGGGTGAACTCGACGGCACGTCCGTCCTGATAGACGAGATCGCAGATAACTTGTGCCGTCGGGTCGGATTCCCAGGGAACAGCCGATAGCGTGGACAGGTCGGGCAGCAGTCGCAGGTCGCCGTCGTCTTCCGGATAGTGGAAGCCGTAGCCGTCTTCCGGATAGGCGCCTGAAATCGTCGTCATGAAGACGGCAGATGGCAGAGCCAGCGACGTGTTGGACGTGAATTTCTTGGACGGCATCATCTTGCCGCGCGCAACACCCGCCTGATCGGGGGTGATGCATTCGATGTCTTCGATATCCCGCCAGGCCAGCCATTCAGTTGCCTGCTTCCAGTTCTTCACACCGCGAAGAGATTTGACATAGGCAGGCGTACGGCGACGCGGCGCGCGCGTAACCTTCTTTTCCGTCGTATCAGCAGACATCAATCACCAGAGAATGATTTCGATACTGGCATGATAGCTGCGACAGGCGTCAATGACAAATGGGTCCGGCAAGCTTTTGTGTGCGCCATCGCAGAAAGCGCACACAAACAAAAATTGATGCGTCAGAGACCGAAATGGCCTTTGAGAGCGGGTACGTTCGTAACGAGCTGCTCGACCAGTTGCGGGTCGTGGCCGCGCACATAATTGATCACCTGCCCGCCTGCTTCGGTGATCTGGTCGCTGGAAAGGCCGTTGGAACGAAGCGTGGCGGCAGCTTTCAAAACTGCGCTCATCTTTTCGCCAGCCACATTATCCATCAGGCCCGAAAGCGCACCCATGATGCCGCCGGTGCTCGAGGCAAGCACGTCGTGGGCGTTTGCCAGTTGCTGCGCATCCGGCAGGAGCGCGAAAATCTTGTTGCCGATTTCAGGTGCGCTGTGCTGCAGCACGGAAAACACCGAACCGGCGAGCTTTTCGGCAAGCTGCGGCTCGATGTTGATCTTTGTGGCGATACTGTCGATGAGAGACTGAACAGACATGAAAATTCCGTATTCCTTGCCCCCGCAAGGGGCGGTTCAAACCGCAGTTGTCAGGCAAAGCACGACGGCTTTCACCACCAACCATTTACAGGCGATCCGAAAACAGATGTGCCGGATCTGGACGCAGGGACCATCAATGGTGCACCGGCGTCAATGCATGAGACGTGGCTTTGTTGGTGTTCGGTGAACTTTCAGTCAAGATTCAGTATGCGGAATATTGAAGCGGCTTTTCAGTGCCGGGACGAAAGCAAAGAGCCTTCGCACAAGATCGCGATCCCTTTCTCGAATATGGCGGATGACGGTTAGGAAAGCCTGATTGGCCTGTTCCATGGTCAGGCCGGTGGATTTCAATGCCGCCAGACCACAGACCAGAGCACCTATTCTCTCGCCAGCAAAACCTCCGGCAATGTCCGAAACCGTTCCAAGGATTCCATCCGTATGGTGATTTTCAGGACTGAGAACATCATTGGCGAGTGCCAGTGCACGCGCGCCGGGGATCAGGTTGAATATTTGCGGCGCGACAATCGGTGCTTCATGCTGGATGATTGAGAGCAATATTCCAACCGTCTGCTCAGCCGTTCCAGGATCTATGCTGCTATTGGAGGCAATATTGTCTATCAAGGACTGGATTGACATTTCTTACCTATAAGAAGTTAAATATTTTATTTAAAAATATTGGTCAAAGTAATTTGAAGAAATAATACATTTATTTAGAATAAGGCAGTTTTAGATTTTCTTATACGGTAAGAAAATACAGGGTGCTTCTGGCCGTATATTGCAAGAAGGCGTATAGGCTGCGTTCGCCCGTCCGCTTCTATGGAAGTTCGACTATGCGGCGCGTCAGATACGACTGCTGGAGAATATGCAGGTGCGCGAGAAAAGCCGGAAAACCTGCCTGACCTTCCGCAACCTGTCGATTGTCTTCTGATGAAAAAAAGCCCCGACTGGCAGGGCCAGCCGGGGAGGTCAGTTGAGGAAATCCGACCATAAAGCGGGTGGCAGATCAACCCCGTTTCATCGGATTTTACGGGTAACCGCCAGTTTGGACATTCTGTCGCTGCCAAAAGCAATGTGCATGAACATGGCGGCGACCGTAAGAATGAGGACCGTCATCATTTATCGTGGGTGACTATAACGGGGATCAAGAGATCGCCCGAGTTGCCGTCGCCGTTCCCGTGCTGCCGAAGGCACACAAAATGAAGGAACATGGTGGCGACGGCGATAGTCAGGACCGTCATCATTTGTCGTGGGTGACGATGACCGGGATCAACAGATCGCCCCAGTTGCCGTCGCCTCCATGATGCCGGGCGGAGCGGACCAGTTCCACCGAGACGCCTGCCTCGACCGCCTTCATGACGGTGTAGTTGAGGCGATGCAGATCGTTGGCGAGCATACGGATAACGGTCTGCTGATCCGTGGTCATGCTTGAAGATTGTTCTTCTGCTCTTTCCTTGACGCGTGCTGGCGAATTCATGGAACTGTTCCTCCTGTTTGTCGCCGGGCTGTTATTCAGCAGCCGGTCTGAACTGTGCTGTTTCAGTCGATTCCTTCATGGCGGTGGTCGAAGATTGGCCGCCGGTGATTGCGAGTGACACGGCATCGAAATAGCCGGTGCCGACTTCGCGCTGATGCTTGGTCGCAGTATAGCCATTGGCTTCGGCTGCAAATTCCGCCTGTTGCAGTTCGGAATAGGCCGCCATCTGCCGGTCCTTGTAGCCGCGCGCCAGTTCGAACATGCCGAAGTTGAGCTGGTGGAAACCGGCCAGCGTGATGAACTGGAACTTGTAGCCCATCGCACCCAGCTCACGCTGGAACTTGGCAATCGTGGCATCGTCGAGGTTCTTCTTCCAGTTGAACGACGGCGAGCAGTTATAAGCGAGCTTCTTGCCCGGATGCGCCTTGTGCACGGCTTCCGCGAAGCGGCGGGCCTGTTCGAGATCCGGCTTGGATGTTTCCATCCAGATCAGATCGCAATAGGGCGCATAGGCAATCGCACGGGCAATACATGGCTCGATGCCGTTCTTCACCTGATAGAAGCCTTCCGCCGTGCGGCCTGCATCGTAATCGACGAATGGTTGATCGCGCTCGTCAATGTCCGAGGTCAGAAGCTTGGCGGCTTCCGCATCCGTGCGGGCGATAACCAGCGTTGCCGTTCCCATCACGTCGGCAGCAAGACGAGCCGCATTCAGGTTGCGGATATGTGCTGCCGTCGGGATCAGAACCTTGCCGCCGAGATGGCCGCACTTCTTTTCCGAAGCGAGCTGGTCTTCATAATGCACGCCAGCTGCACCGGCCTCGATGAAGGCCTTCATGATTTCGAATGCATTCAGCGGTCCGCCGAAGCCTGCTTCCGCATCGGCAACGATCGGGGCGAACCAGGTGTCGACCGAGAGTCCGTTGCCTTCAGCGGTTTCGATCTGGTCGGCGCGCTGCAACGTCTTGTTGATGCGCTTGGCTAGTTCCGGGGCGGCGTTGGCCGGATAAAGCGATTGATCCGGATACATGGCCGAGGCCGTGTTGGCATCGGCTGCAACCTGCCAGCCGGAGAGGTAGATCGCCTTCAGTCCGGCGCGAACCATCTGCATGGCCTGATTGCCGGAAAGCGCGCCGAGCGCATTGACGAAATCTTCTTCATGGATGAGCTTCCACAGACGGTTTGCACCCATCTCGGCCAGCGAGTACTTGATCTCCACCGAACCGCGCAGCCTTTTTACATCTTCGGCCGTATGCGCACGCTGGATGCCGTCGAAACGGCCTTTGGGTGCCGAAGGAATAAGGCTGTAAAAATCTGTCATTTCGGTGTCTCCTCAGATTTTGAACTGGTTCGGGAAGAGAAATTTTCTGCGCTCTTTCTGTGACCAGATTTACAATCGAGATGAGTGAAGCGCCAGAAAAACCCGGAAAATAGCCTAAAAATTGAAGTTAAGCTGTCGGGACTTTGACTGATCAGCTATGTAAAATTGTAAAGATTGTCAAAGACGGATTATACGGCTATTTTGTCATGAACTGTAAAACTCATCATTGCGGGTTTGGGAGGACCAAGTGAGCGAACGCAAGATTTTTGCCGGGCCACGCATCAGACGCATCCGCAACGAGCGGTCCCTGACGCAGACGGCCATGGCCGAGGCGCTCGGCATTTCGCCGTCCTATCTCAACCTGATCGAGCGCAACCAGCGACCCTTGACGGTGCAGCTCTTGTTGAAGCTGGCCAGTGTTTACAAGCTGGATCTCGATAGCTTGCAAGCCGAAAGCGGCTCCACGATCACGGGACTGAAAGAAGTGTTCTCCGATCCGCTCCTGACCGGCGAATTGCCGGGCGATCAGGAGCTGGTCGAAATCGGCGAGGCGGCACCCAATGCTGCTGTCGGGATCATGAAGCTATATCGCGCCTATCGCGAACAGCAGCAGCGCCTGTCCGATCTTTCGCAATTGCTGTCACATGAGGGAAGCGGGGCGGAGCTTTCCGCCACGCGCCTGCCGTTGGATGAGGTGCGCGATGTGATGGCGCGCCGCGCCAATCATTATCCGCGCGTCGAGGAAGAGGCTGAAAGTTTTTTCGCCTTGTTGAAGCCGGATGGTGATTTGTCGGCAGCTTTGAAGGAATGGCTGCGGCGCGAGCATGGCATCACGGTGCGCACGCTGCCGGTCGCGACCATGCCCAACTGGCGCAGGCGTTATGACCGCCATTCGCAGCGCCTGTTTGTTTCGGAACGGCTGTCGCCCTTCGATCAGTTGCAGGAGATCGCCATGGAAGCGGCGCTCATCCGCATGCAGGTGGTGATCGGTGCGGAGACGGAAGGGCTGAAACTATCGTCCGGTGAAGCAAAGCGCATCGCCCGGTTCGAGCTGGCGCGTTATGCCGCGCAGGCTTTGATGATGCCCTATCGCCAGTTTCGCGATGCCGCAGTCCGGGCTCGTTATGATGTAGATGTGCTCCGCACGCGCTTCGGCGTCTCATTCCAGCAGGCTGCAAACCGGCTGACCACTTTGCAGCGGCAGGGAGCAAGTGCGCTGCCGTTCTTTGTCATGGAAATCGACCATGCCGGCAATCGTCTGCGTGTTGCAGGCGCGGAAGGTTTTCCAGTCCGCTTCGGCGGACAATGCCCGAAACTGCCGGTCTATGCCGCTTTTGCACAGGCGGGCCAGGTGCTGGTCGAACCGGCGGAACTGCAGGATGGTTCGGCCTTCCTGACGATTGCCCGTACGCTGGAGGGGCCGCAAGGTGCATTCAGTGAGCGTCCACGCCGGACGGCACTATTGCTTGGTTGTGCGCTGGAAGCGGGGGGCGATACGGTCTATGGTGCGTCGCTTTCAAAGGCTGGCAATACGGAGATTGGTCCGGCTTGTCGTCTGTGTGAAAGACAGGGCTGCATCACCCGCGCCGAGCCACCGCTGACACGTCCGCTTGGTCTGGACGAGATGGTGGCGGGGCTTTCTGCCTTCGACTTTCAATAGTGAGCTGATATTTCGACCCTGCATAACCGAAATCGCAACGCCCCTCGGGAAGCCTCCGAGATGCAATTTTTATGTTCGTCCTGTCACGAGCCTGTTGACGAATGCTGTGCAATCTAAAAAAGTGCAATAAAGAAACAGTATATCCACCTTGAACCTGCACCGGAATTTAATGTGCAGATTGGAGCAAATGATGGGGATGAAATCCTTCCTTCTGGCAACGACCGTCGTAACAAGCGTTGTCGCTGCCGCCACATTTTCCGCGAGTGCGCAGGAGCGGGTGGTCAATATCTATAACTGGTCGGATTATATCGACGACTCCATCCTGAAGGATTTCACCAAGGAGACCGGCATCAAGGTCGTCTACGACGTTTATGATTCCAACGAAATTCTGGAAACCAAGCTTCTGGCCGGCGGCAGCGGCTACGATCTCGTGGTGCCATCGGGTGAATTCCTTGGCCGCCAGATTCCGGCTGGCGTGTTCCTGAAGCTCGACAAGGACAAGCTCCCGAACCTCAAGAATATGTGGGATGAAATTTCGACCCGTGTCGCAACCTACGATCCGGGCAACGAATATTCCGTCAACTACATGTGGGGCACCACCGGCATTGGCTACAACAAGGCCAAGATCAAGGAAGCGCTCGGCACCGATACCATAGATTCCTGGGCTGTACTTTTCGACTCGGAACAATCGGCAAAGCTTAAAGGTTGCGGCATCTATCTGCTCGATTCGGCCAGCGAGATGCTGCGTCCGGCCCTGAATTATCTGGGCCTGGATCCGAATTCGCCGTCGCCGGACGACTTGCAGAAGGCGCAGGATCTTTATCTGAAGATCCGCCCGAATATTCGCAAGTTCCACTCGTCGGAATATATCAATGCACTGGCCAACGGCGATATCTGCATGGCGATCGGCTATTCGGGCGACATTTTCCAGGCCCTTGACCGCGCCGAGAAGGCAAAGCAGGGCGTCGAGATCGGTTATTCGATCCCGAAGGAAGGCGCGCTGGTCTGGTTCGACCAGATGGCGATCCCGGCAGATGCCAAGCACGTGCCGGAAGCGCTTGAATTCATGAACTATATGATGCGCCCGGAAGTGGCTGCCAAGGCTTCGAACTACGTGTTCTATGCCAACGGCAACAAGGCGTCGCAGGAATTCATCGACAAGGAAATTCTTGACGACCCGGAAATCTATCCGACCGATGACGTCATGAAGAAGCTGTTTGTGCCGACGCCTTACGACACCAAGACCCAGCGCGTCGTGACCCGCGCCTGGACCAAGATCGTCACCGGCCAGTAATAATCGAACGCTAAGTCGGGTGTGGTCCCGGAATGCCCTTGGGCATGACATTGTGAAGAGCGGCTCACTGTTGAACAGAGGGCCGCTCTACGTCTTGTAAAACCTGACGAAACATCGGGCACGGCTAGATCGATAGGGGAACGGAATGGAATCTTTTGGCAGCTTTCGCCGCAAATTTGCACCCTGGAACGACCCGGCGGCCAAGCCCTATATTTCCTTTGAGAATGTGACGAAAATATTCGGCGATTTCACCGCTGTCGATGATCTGTCGCTCAATGTTTTCAACCGCGAATTCTTCGCGCTGCTTGGCGCTTCCGGTTGTGGCAAGACCACGCTGATGCGCATGCTGGCAGGCTTTGAGGAGCCGACATCGGGCCGCATCACGCTGGACGGTCAGGACATGCGCGGCATTCCGCCCTATAAGCGCCCGGTCAACATGATGTTCCAGTCCTATGCGCTGTTTCCGCATATGACGGTGGAGAAAAATATCGCCTTCGGTCTCAAGCAGGACGGTATGGCGAAATCGGAAATCGACGCGCGCGTCGCCGAAATGCTCAAGCTCGTGAAGCTGGAGCAATATGGCAAGCGCAAGCCGCATCAGCTTTCCGGCGGCCAGCGCCAGCGCGTCGCACTTGCCCGTTCCGTTGCCAAGCGCCCAAAAGTGCTGCTGCTGGATGAGCCACTTGGCGCGCTCGACAAGAAGCTGCGCGAGGAAACCCAGTTCGAACTGATGGATTTGCAGGTCAAGCTAGGCATGACCTTCATGGTCGTGACCCACGATCAGGAAGAAGCCATGACCATGTCCGACCGCATTGCGGTGATGGACAAGGGCCGCATCAAGCAGGTGGCGACACCGGCCGAAGTCTATGAAGCTCCGCGCTCCAAATTCGTGGCTGACTTCATCGGCAATGTGAACATTATCGAAGGCGAAGTGGTGAAAGCCGCCAATGGTGAGGCGGAAATCGCTACCGAAAAATTTGGCTTCCACATCCAGACCGAAACCCGCGAAGAGCTCAATCCGGGCCAGAAGGTCTGGTATGCGGTGCGCCCTGAAAAGACACGCATCACGCGCGAAAAGCCGGAGGATGCTTCGATCAATGCAGTGGAAGGCGAGCTTTGGGATATTGCCTATTTCGGTGACATGACGGTGTTCCATGTGCGGCTCGACAATGGCCGCACCATCAAGGCCGCAAGCCTCAATGCCGTGCGCAAGACGGAAAATCCGCTGACCTATGACGAGCGCGTCTGGGTTTCCTTCGATATCGATGCCGGTCTGGTGCTGACCGCCTGAGGAGGCCACCATGCAGAAGCTCGTCGCTTCCATTGCCAGCCGTCTCGTCATCGCAGTGCCTTATCTCTGGCTGCTGGTATTCTTTCTCGTGCCGTTCTTCATCGTCTTCAAGATTTCCCTGTCGGAAGTTGCGATGGCGATCCCGGCCTATATGCCGACTTTCGACCTGGCGCAGGGGTTTGCTGCGACCTGGGAGAAAATCAAACAGCTCTCTTTCGACAACTATTTGTGGCTGCTTGACGATCCTCTTTACTACAAGGCCTATCTGTCGAGTGTCCGCATTGCGGCTATCTCCACCTTCCTGACGCTGCTGGTGGCCTATCCGATGGCATATGGCATAGCGCGTGCGCCAACGACGATCCGCCCGACATTGCTGATGCTGGTGATCCTGCCATTCTGGACCTCATTCCTGATCCGCGTCTATGCGTGGATCGGCATCCTGAAGCCGGAAGGCCTGCTCAACCAGTTTCTGATGTGGCTCAACGTCATCGATACGCCGCTTACTATTCTCAATACCGATACAGCCATCTTCATCGGTATCGTCTATTCCTATCTGCCGTTCATGGTGCTGCCGATCTATTCGTCGCTTGAAAAAATGGATTATTCGCTCATCGAAGCAGCGCAGGATCTGGGCTGCACTCCGTTTGCAGCATTCTGGAAAATCACGTTTCCGCTGTCTCTGGCCGGTGTTCTGGCTGGCTGCTTCCTCGTGTTCATTCCGGCAGTGGGTGAATTCGTTATCCCGGACCTTCTCGGCGGTTCACAGACACTCATGATCGGCAAGACGATCTGGAGCGAATTCTTCTCCAATCGCGACTGGCCGGTCTCGTCGGCGGTGGCCGTGGTGCTGCTGATCCTGCTGATCGTTCCGATCGTAATCTTCCAGCAGGTGCAGGCGCGTCAGCAGGAAAAGGGGAAATAGGATGCAGAACAACTGGTCCCGCTTCAATATTGCATCGGTGGCTCTGGGCTTTGCCTTCCTTTATCTGCCCATCGTCCTGCTGATTATCTATTCGTTCAACGAATCCCGGCTGGTCACGGTCTGGGCGGGGTTCTCGACCAAATGGTATGTTGAACTGTTCCGCAACCAAGCTCTGATGGATGCCGCATGGGTGACGATCCGCGTCGGCCTTCTGTCGGCAACGATTGCCACGGTTCTGGGTACGCTCGCCGCACTGGCGCTGACACGCTATACGCGTTTTCGCGGTCGCATCCTGTTTTCCGGCATGGTCTATGCGCCGCTCGTCATGCCGGATGTGATCACCGGCCTGTCGCTTCTGCTGCTTTTCGTGGCGATGAATTTCGACCGCGGCTTCTGGACGGTGACGCTGGCGCATATCACCTTTTCGATGTGTTTCGTGGCAGTTGTCGTGCAGTCACGTCTGGTGAGCTTTGACCGCTCGCTGGAGGAAGCGGCGATGGATCTTGGCGCGCCGCCGGTCACGACCTTCATGAAGGTCACCTTGCCGGTAATCCTGCCTGCTGTGGTTTCCGGCTGGATGCTCGCATTCACCCTGTCGCTCGACGATCTGGTGATTGCAAGCTTCACCTCCGGTCCGGGCGCAACCACGCTGCCGATGAAGATCTACAGTCAGGTGCGCCTTGGCGTGACGCCGGAAATCAATGCGATCTGCACGATCCTGATCGCACTGGTGACAGTTGGCGTCATCATCGCCTCGATTGTCAACAAGCGCCGTGAAGTGCAGCGTCGCCGCGACGAACAAGCGGCATTTCGTATGGGATAAACGGGAATATTTGCCTGCTGGCCCTGTCGGTCAGTAGGCAAACCGTGCTGCAAGAAGCTTGCCTTGTGCCATGGTCGGCACCTCGACATAGCGATGCATCAGCGTTGCAAGGCCGATGCTCAGGATAATATAGGCGGGCAGCAGCGCTATCAGGGCAACATGCCCGTAAAATACGTGCACCAGCGCGAAGAGCACAGTGGCGTGAACCAGATAGAGACTATAGGAAATACGCCCGAGAAACTGCGGCAAAGGCAACAGCAGGAAACGGCGTAACGTATCGCTTGAGGTTGCAAGCACGATGATCCAGACAAGCCCCGCCATCGTGGCCCAGTCTGTGAGATCTCCGACCCAGTTCTTCAGCATGGGCGGCCCGGCTCCATAAGTAACCAGCAGGAGAGCCATACTATTGATTACGACAGCCCGTCGGTTGGATAATCGCCTGTAGAAGCTCTGTATGGCTGGCAGGTTCTGCGCCATGAGACTGCCAAGCAAGAAGAAGCTTGCAAAATGCACCGTTATCCACCAGCCGCCGGTGTAGGGATCGGAGCGGAAGGCGTTGGCGAGAACGGAAAGCCCGAAAGCCACCGCAATCGCAGCCGAGGGCCGCAATGTCACGGTGATGACGAAGAGCAGCGGAAATATGATCGATATCCGCATCTCGTAAACGAGAGACCAGAACGCCGTATTCACTTCGCCATTGGGATAAGAGCCGATGAACAGCACATGCTGTGCGATCATTTGCGGCGTCACCGGTATGGTCCATGTGAGATTGAACCAGTTACTGAGCTGCTGGATAGGGCCGTTCAGAAACAGGGCACCGGCAAGTGCGAGCGAAAGCGCGACGAGATAAGGCAAATATATCCGGCAGGTGCGCCGGATAAGATAGGCTGGATAGGATGGCGTGCGGCGCATGAATGGCAGCGTCAGAACGAAGCCGCTCAACAGGAAAAAAAGCAGGACTGCTTCATGAGCAGCAAAAAAGAAACGGAGTGGCGATCGCAGCAGAATGAAAAAATAAGGTCCCATGGCATCATAGGGCCAGATATTCACAAAGTGCCGCAGCAAAACGACAGTCGCCGCCAGCCCGCGCAGCGCATCGAGTTCGGGATAGCGTTCTGGCTGGGTATGTGTCGGCACAACCGCGTCCCCGCACAATCAACTTGGTCTACGCATTATCCTACGCAAAACCGCATCGCATTTTTGCTGGAAATGCTCCTGTGAAAGGCGCCGATTTTCGGGGGCAAGGGCCAGCCGGTCAATTCGGGTCTTCGGCTGGCTCACATCACCGAAAGGCGTAAAGGGAGGTGGTTTTTAAACTCAGGAAGGAGCCGAGGCGTTCTGACCCGGCGGGCCGCTTGAGAACGCGTTTCGATCTGATTGAATCAGATCGGCGCCCTAACCTCTTTTATTTGAAGCATAATCTTGGTCGTCCTCGTTTCACTCCGGTCGGATTATGCTCTAATTACTGCCCGTTCCCATTGAAGACGGAGAAATAAACGGTCGGTCCCACGAGCCGCCGACGAAGAAATTGAGCGGTGGCTTGACGGGTGGGGTATCAGCAGGCGGCTGGTTGGTCTGGCCATCCGTGCCGCTTTCCTGCTGTTGTTGCGGCTGGCTGCTGGGAAAGACGACTTCGCCGCTCAGCGCCAGACTGCGATCCACGAAAGGCACAATGCCTGCAAGTGTCAGCGTGCCGTCGGACGTATCAAGGCGGGCATTTTCCAGCGTCGCAACGCCATCGGACAGGTTGGCCTTCACATCCAGACGATTGAATGCCAACGCGACATTTTCCTTCCGTTCGAGAGCGAAAAAGCGCTGGCTTTGCGCCTTGGTGAGAAAATCCTGCACGGCAAAGCCCTGCATCTGGCCATTATTGAGCTGGATGGAAACATTGCCTTGCGCATTAGTCAAAAGACCGGACCAGCGGTTGGCCGGACCTTTCATGAACAGGGAGACATTGCCTTTGCCGCTTATGAAAGGTTTGTCGAAGCCAAGTGCTGTGAAGAACTGCGAACTGTCGATATCCGAGGCGTTGAAGCGCAACTCGCCGCTGGCACTTTTCAGGTCGCGCACGATCTGCACATTGGCTTGCATGATGCCGTTGAAGGCCTTGGCGTCGCCGATATCGAAGATGGCGCGGCCACCGCGTATCTGCACTGCAGCGGCCACACCCGTCATATTCACGGGACCTGCTGTGGCATTCTGTGCTGAAAGCCGCAAATCCACTTCCGCGCGATCTATGAAGCTCGTGTCGACGACATCACGGTCGGGATTGTTGCGCTCGTTCGGCGAACGTGCGCCGCTATCCGGCAACGGAATGAAGGCTGAAAATAGGCGGCGAAGGTCGAGTTTGTCGAAAGCCAGCGTGCCAGTTACCGCAGGCTGGTCCTGTTCCAGGCCGATCTCGATTACGCCCTTGGCAGGGCTGTCGCTGGCGGTCATTTCCACATCCGCGAATTTCAGCCGTTTCGGCGTCGCTGTGATGGTGGATTCCAGCGAAAAAGCACCGATTTCAGCGCTACCCGCGATTGGCGGGAGACTGAGCCAGCGCACCGCGCCACTCAACGACGGGGTTTTCGCCGTCAGATCACCTTCGAAAAAGCGATCCTTGGAAATATTCGCTTTGCCCTGAAATGTGAGGCTTAATGGATTGGCGGTCAGGCTCGCTGTCACATCCGATGTGCCGCCGGCCAGAAGCGGCAGGGCTTGCGCGGCGGTCAGGCTGAACTGGGTGGTTTCGTCGCGCCATTTGGCACTGCCCTTCAGCGTTGCCGCGCTCGAAGTGCGCGGCCATTCCAGCGTTGCGTTGACATCGGTGATCTGCTCGTCGCTGGTGATTTCCGGCTCGCTGCCCGGACGGTTGAACGCAATCGTTCCATCGCGAACCACGACGCGGCCAAATGGTTGTGAGGCTTGCTGTGCTGCCTGCGCATTATCACCGGAACCGCTTTGCTGTAATGCGCGCTGAGCGCGAATAGCGGTACCGAGACGGCCGTTGGAGTTGGCGACAGCGTCCAGGAGCTGCGAGAAATTTGAAACAGGCCCGTCGAGATTTACATGCGGGCGGACGATTTGCGTCTCGGAGAACGAGATGTGCCCCATGATGGCATCGAGCGGCGAAAGTTCCACATCGATACGGTCCGCGCTCATGAGCGGCTTCTGGCCCTGATCTGTAAGTTTGCTGAGCGTCACGCCATTCAAGGAGGCACGCAGAACGGGGAATACTTTCAGGCGAGGGGCTTGTCGCAACTCAACGCTATAGCCGGTCCAGGCACTGATTTCCTGTGCAACGCGGATACGGATGGCATCGGTAGAGACGATGAAAGGTACCACGGCCAGCAAGGTTGCTGCAGCCGCGGCGCAGAGAATGACGAGCGCAATTATGAGGCGCGTAAATCGGGGCCAGCGCATCAACCATCCAATCAGTGAAGTTTCATCAAAGCGCGCCGCGTTTTATGTTCGCGCTGCGCTTTAAGTATTCGTTTTTTCATGTCGCACAAAACCGCGGCGCACTTTTGCGCGACATGCTGCAAGCTGTAAACCAGCAATGGGTCAAAGCAAAGACGCTAGTTTGATGATCGGTCGTTTGCGGTGGCAGTTGGCGGAATCAAATCACCCTTGCTGCTTCTTTTCCATGGGTAATCAATTGCTGCACGGAAATTAACCCTGATTTTACAGTCGCTACCAATGCGTAAACTCTGAACAAAGAATTTAAGGCATCGTTAACCGGCTTCACGCGATAAGGGATGCAACACTGAGTGATGATCGAGCCGCCGTTTCCGGTGCTCCGTTGCGAATTGCTTTCGTGTCCTTTTGTCTCTGAGATTCTGATAGCGCCGGTTTGTCCGGCGCTTTTTTTTGGTCGCACAAGAACATAAAAAACCTCCCGCGAGGGGAGGCTTTTTGATTATCGGCAATGCGGATCAGTCAGCCAGAACGCGCGTCGGCGGAAAGGCGATCTCGACGACTGTTCCATGCCCCGGCGTGGAATCGATGGCGAATTGCGCACGATTGGCTTCCACCATGGCTTTCGTCAGGGGCAAGCCCAGTCCGGTGCCTTCGTTGCGCCAGTCTTTTGCACTTTCAGCCTTGCGGCGTTCCAGTGCGTTGATCTGGCGGAACGGCTTCAGCGCCTGTTCGACCTCGGATTTGGTCATGCCGATGCCCGTATCGCGCACCCGCATCACGACGTCGCCATTTATCTCGTAGCTCGTGGACACAATTACCTGACCGCCAGGCGCCGTGAAACGCACGGCATTGGACAGAAGGTTCAATGCTACTTGCTTGATCGAACGCGTATCGGCAACAATGTCAGGAAGATTGGACTGGAAGCTTGAGCGGATGATGACGCGCTCGCGATTGGCCTGCGGCTGCATCAGCGCGATGGCTTCAGCAATGGCATCGTTGAGCGAGACCGCTTCGAATTTCATATCCAGAGCGCCGGCTTCGATCTTCGAAATATCGAGCAGGTCATTGACCAGTGCCAGCACGTGATTGCCGGAGCGATTGATATCGCGCAGATAATCCCGATAGCGATCATTGCCAATGGGGCCGAATTTCTCGTCGGCCATCAGCTCGGAAAAGCCGATGATCGCATTGAGCGGGGTGCGGATCTCGTGGCTGATACGCGCCAGAAACTCTGTTTTCTGGTTCGAAGCGCGTTCAGCTTCCTTGCGCGCATTGGTCAGTTCTTCCTCGGTGCGCTTCCACTGGGTGATGTCACGCAGAACGGCGCAGAACCCACGCGTATGCGGCAGTTTGCCGATGGTCATGAACAGCGGAATGAATCCGCCTTTGGCTTCGCGACCGATCACCTCGCGCCCGTCATTGAGCACACTCAAAACCCCATTGCCGGAAAGGCCGTGCAGATAGTCCATCGCAGCACGCTGGCTTTCGATGGCAAACAGCATCGAGAAGAACTTGCCTTCTGTTTCGTCGCGTTCATAGCCGAACAGGGCTGAAGCTGAATGGTTCATGGAGCGGATGCGGCCTTCCGGATCGATGAGGACAACACCGTCCGTCGCCGTGTCGAGAATGGTCTTCAGTTCCTCGACATTATCTGCAAGCGCCTGCTTTTCGTCGTCCGTGTTGAGCGCGACTGGCGCTGCGACAGGGGCGGCAACGGTCTCAGCGAGCGTCGATGCTACCGGCATCAGGCTCAGCATGAGTGCACGGCCATCGCGCCAGGAAATGGCATTGAGGTGCGCATCGACCGGTTCTTCGCTGCCATTGGCGCGACGCAGCACCATGCCCTGTCGCGATTCACTATCATCGCTATCGCTGTTGAACAGCACGTCGACACCACCCGCAGCGCGAATATCGTCGAGCGATTCATAGCCGGTGAGATCGAGCAAGGCCTGATTGACGTAATGGATATTATCGCCCGAGTGAATGATGACCGGCACCGGCAGATTGGCCAGCAAGGCGGTTACATCCGCATGGGCGGTCTCGGGCATCACGAATGACGTGTCTTCGATGGCATCTGCGCCGATGAGCGGCGCTTTCGCGTCAGTCTTTTCGACCGGCTGCGGGCTTTCCGCAGTTGCCTCTTCCGATATTACGCTCGCGTCGCTTTCGGCGCGCGAATTGGCAAGTCCCTGCTTGCGCAGACGGTCGGCGATTTCGCGAAATGCGTTGCGCTCGGTCTTGGTCAGCCCGCCTTCGGGACGCTCCTCACGCTCCTGTTCTTGCAGAATCCGCGCCTGATCTGCTGCCACTTTCTCCTGTGCACAGGCGTTCAGCAGGCTGATGACCTTGTCAGATTCGCGGCGTCCGGGTGTCGGTGCAATATTCAGAGGCGGTTTGGGCAGCGTTGCGACAGGGCTGTCGTCGTTGGCGATTTCTTCAGTCAACGCGAGAATGTCATCGTCTTCAACAGATGCAGTCGTATCAACCGGATCGCTGACGGGCTTGCGCGTCTGCGGAATACCGCCAGCAAGCACAAGTCCGATTTCCTCGGGGTCCTTCTCGGCCTCTGCCGGGCGCACCACACCAAAGCCGCGGAAACCGGTGAACTTCCGATCACGGGAATAGACGGGCAGGGCGGCAAGCTCGACCGGCACGCGCAGGTCCGTGCCCTCGACCGGCCACATCAACCGTTTTCCCGACCATGTATCGCGCTTGTCGAGCAGGGCCGCAATGCTGCCATCCGGATCGAAGCCGAAGACATTTGCAACATCGGCAAAGCGGCGTCCAACGACGTCGGCCGCATTGGGCCCGATCGTCGCGGCAAGATCCGGCGATACTTCGCTGAATGCGCCGTCCGGTCCTACCTTCCAAATGAAGCGGGCAGCCGGTGCATCCTGATCGAACACAAAGCTGCGGGGGCTCGGCTGCTCCGCAGAGGTCTCATCTTGAATAGCTTCCGCTTTGGTGGTCTCCATCGGCTCGGGAAGGATCTCTTCCAGAATTTCTTCAGCCTCGCCCTGTAGCGCGACAGGTGCCGCAAGTGCCGAGACAGGAGCATCGCCGATAATGCAGAGGAGATGCAGGGGCGGCGTATCGGTCAGTCGCGCAATCGCTCCTGGTACAGAATGTTTACCGGCGCGGATGCGGCGCTTGACGATACGGTCAGTCGCGTCTGCGGCTTCGATGATGAGGTCTTCCAGCGTGGCGGAGGAAATATCGAGTGCAGCAAAACGTGGGCTCGCGGCGAGTACCCTGCTGTTCGCGTCGATCAGCGCGATATGTGTACTGTCATCGCTGAGGCCGGAAATGACGGCTTCTGCCTTCGTTTCCTTGCCGTCGGCGGTTAGCAGCAGCCCGGACACTTCGTCGGGAAGCGTGATATGCGAAACGTTGAAACGGGTAAGGTCGGAACGTAATCCGCCACCCAGACGAATGGAAACGGTCCGGGATTCACCTTCCGCATTGCTGTTCGACGAGGCAATCTGTCGGCGTGTGGCTATGGGCAAATCGAGACTGCCGCCGATCATATCGTCCACGCGATCGAAGCCGAAAAGCTTCGCGCCGGGTCCATTGACCCAAAGCACTGCCGACAGGTCGTGCGTTAGCACGAGCTGCGCATCGCCCTTTGCAAAGCCTTCGCGGATCAAATCCAGCGCGGCTATATCGATGAAGGGGTATGATCCAGACATACCAGTCCTTACCTGTTCTTTCGACCGCCCGCAGTGCTTGTTAACGTCCTGTTAATAAGCCTCTTGTGGGCGCGGGTCCACATTGCCATTGGGTATGGGCTGCATTTTCTGTTTCATTAGTTAATGCGGGAAAGGCAATTTTACACGCTCGAACCAATATCCGAGTTGTGCACAGCCGGTCGGGTGTAATGGTTACCAGCCTGTGACCATTATTAGCAGGATTTGATGTTAAATCCCGCAATTGGGAATTTCTCAAAAAAGAGAGCTATAATCACTTGCAATATGGATCGATTCTCCGTATGTGACCCCCTGTCGGCGACGCCAGAGCGTCATGCAGCCGACACAAAGGTACGCGGTCGTAGCTCAGTTGGTTAGAGCGCAGGATTGTGGCTCCTGAGGTCGTTGGTTCAACTCCAACCGACCGTACCATTGACCCCCACATATTTGTGTGAGCTTAAAAAAGCGCTGAAGCGCTCGCTCGCCTGTCTTCGGCAAACTTCATGAAAACAATTGTTTAGCGGAGATCAATCCAAAGCGGTTCGCTTTATTGGGAACCAACGGCCTGTCCCACCATTAGGCTTATAGCGGCAACTCTGATGCCGCTGGAACGAACAGGAGGATTTGATCCATGAAACAGGTCAACCCGACTGAGGCAAGGCAGGGGCGCGAAGGCAAGCCCGTTCTCGTGGTGTTGCTGGTCAGTATAGCGGCGGCACTGGTCGTTTGGGTGCTGGTAGAAATCTACGGTGCCGTTATTTCCCCTGATGAGAACACGCCGAATGGCGAGAATTCCTTGCCGCCTGCTACGACGGAAACGGTTCCGCCAGCGTCGGCGCGATAGTCCATTCTCATGGTTTCATATCGATGACCGGCTAAGGGGTTTGCAAAATAGGCAGGTGCGATGAGTGGTGGCGTGGTGATCAGGCACTCACGCTCATCGGCACATATCAATATGCCTGCCGCCTGGGCCGCCTCAACAAACTGGCGACGCGCTTTGGCCGCGAGTTCCGTGTGGCCGTCCCAGCTAAGCAGGCAGGCCATGACGAGCGCATCGCGATGCTCGGGCTTGAATCTTGGCCAATGACGCAGGAAGAATTGCTCCGCATCCCGCGTGTCGCAGATGCTGTAAAAGATATCATAAATATAAACTGCAACCGGACTGGATCATTTCATATTTATTGCTTCTATATATACTAAAATATAGCTGGATTATGCATGTGTTCGTTCCTTTCGCAATAGTATTTCTGTAATTGTTGTTAACGGATGGAATCTTTATTTTAAGATAATGAATAGTATTTTTATAGAATAAACTAATGTTTATTATGAAGGCTCATTGCTGGCATATCACCTTTCACGGAACCTAAGCTAATGGATCCCGTTATGGAGCATGGAACAATTCTGGGCTGAGTTTACACATGACAATGTGATCAGTTTACCGGTGGTTCTGGCGCGGATGCTGCTGGCAACGCTGCTCGGCTCTATCATCGGTCTGGAACGGGAATGGCGTCGGCGACCAGCCGGGCTCAAGACCCACATGCTGGTCTGTCTCGCCTCCGCTACATTTACAATTGTCTCGCTGGAACTAGTCAACGTGCCGGTGTTCGACGATCAGAATATTCGGATGGACCCGTCGCGGCTCGTCGAAGCAATCACGAGCGGCGTTGCCTTTCTGGCGGCAGGCTTTATCATTTTTGCGCGCGGCAAGATAACCGGCATAACGACCGGCGCGGGCATGTGGCTGGCGGCATCCGTTGGCCTCGCCAGTGGTCTTGGCCTCTGGCACATCGCCATGATGGCGACGTTTATTGCCGTCACCGTTCTGATCGTGGTGGGAAAGATGGAAAACTCTGTCGGCTCAGACAACAGCAAAGTTGATGATAAAGCCTCCTGAGCTGTTGTCTGGCCTATCGTGTTGCATGCAGTGACGGATCAGGCTTCGGCAAGCGCCTCGGCGATGTTGTCCTTCAAGGCAAGGCGCTGCTTACGCAGGTTTGTTTCTTCTTCCTGGCTCACGGGCGCAATCTTTGTTTCTGCCCGGTGAATACGATCATTGATGGAATCATATTCTTCCAGAATGCGGGCAAAATGCGCATCCTTCGCCTTCAACGCATGAATGGCGTCGAGCTGGCCGGGAAACTCTTCTCCAAGCGTATGGGGGGTGTTCGACATTCTGCGGCTCCTTCCTTTGGTTGAAACGAGCTTCGCAAGCCAGCGCGAGAATGGCATTGATCGCAATCAAGCCAGACTGAAACGAGTATGCGGAAACTGCATGGCTGGCATGCAAAGGTCGATCTTCTAAGTACCCCAAGCCATCACCATTTCATGGGTACGGACCAACGAAGTGTCCGTGATGGAGAGAATAATGTTTACCCGCTTCAATAATCGTTTCGGTCGTGCATTCGCGCAATTCGGCAGTGCCGTTCGTGCTTCTGCTGCTGTGCGCGCTGGTCAGAAGCCAACTGCCCAGGACCTTGAGACGCTTGGCATCGACGTAGACCAGTTCCGTCGTATTCAGGGTTAAGCAGTCAAGTAGGCGTATGTGTATCTGAGTAAAAAAAGCAACGGTGTTAGTGGTCAAGCACCGTTGCGTATGCGTCTCGCATTTTTGCGTTGAGGATAATGATCATTTTTCGCATGACGGCAACGAGGGCGACCTTTCCGGGCTTTCCCTTTTGCTTGAGGTGCATGAAGAATGCCTTGATGGCTGGATCGAAGCGAATGGCTGGTAGCGCTGCGACGTAAAGCGCGTCGCGCACCGGCTGTCTTCCGCCTGCAATCATCCGCTTGCCCCGCATCAGCCCGCTATCGCGATTAAGCGGCGCAACGCCAACCAGCTTGGCAATCTGCCCTTTGCCGATGCGGCCCAATTCCGGCAGATCGGCCAGGATGAAACAGGCCGTCCGCAGGCCGATCCCCTTGAGCGACATGAGGATATCGGCTTTACGGGCAAGTTCCAGATCAGCCTTCAGACAAGCTTCCATCGCATCGACAACTGCCTGGCGCTGTTCGAGCAGTACGTGCAACATCTCCTCAATCCAGTCCTTGAGGGTCTCGTTCTGCTTTTCCCTGCGGTTCTTCTCCTGCACGATCATGTGCGATAACTGTCTGTAACGACGGACCAAATCCACCAGAGCGCCTTGCTGAGAAGAGCGTTGCGGCACAATGCGTGTTTCCATGCGTCTTGCATAATCGGCAAGGATGAAGGCATCGATCTTGTCAGTCTTGGAGAGCTGGCCGCAGGCTTTGGCAAATTGCCTGACCTGTTTGGCATTCACGCGTGCGACCGGCAATTGTGCTGCCTGCAAGGCTGCAAAGACATGACGCTCGTAACCGCCGGTCGGCTCGAGAACGAGGCGTTCTATTCCGCACAAAGGCTCAATGAACACGAGGAAATCGGCAATGCCTTCTGCCGAATTGGCAAAGCTTGCCGAGCGGCCATCTGGCAAAACACAGACATCGAAGGAAGATTTCGATATGTCGATGCCGACAAAACGGGTAATATCAGTCATGAGGCTGGTCTCCCTTATACGCGAGCGCGAAGCTCTCTCAACGGTTCGACGAAGCCTCAAGGATGCAAAGGGTTCTGCTTTTTTACGAACGAAAGTTCATGCCCCGATGGGCTCAACCACTTTGCACCCGCCATCGTGAAGTGCGACAACACAACGGCAAAGAGGCCGGAACATCCTAACAGGTGTTCCGGCCTCTAATGTATAAGGCCACCGTTTCCGGGGCTTTTGTTGTTTAGAGCGCGCATCCTTTCCGAAAAGCGATTTTCACACTTTTCGGGAGGGGTTTAATCCTCATCCGTCGCCATCTGGCTGAGCAAGGCACCCTTGCCGCGCTGGCGCATGATCATAGGTACGACGACTGCGGCAATTGCCAATGTGATGAGTACAATCGATACCCAGGAATGCACCAGCGTCATCGGGTTGCCCTGGCTGATCTGCAACGCTTGACGCAGGCTTTTCTCGGCCATCGGTCCGAGGATCAGGCCAACGACAACCGGCGCAATCGGGTATGAGAAGCGCCGCAGCACATAGCCCAGGACACCGAACGCCAGAAGCAGGCCAAGTTCGAACGAAACCGGCAGGCCGAAGAACATCGAGGTTGAGGCATTCGCGCCAATGGTTCCAAGCGTGGCGAAAACCAGAATGCCCGCATAAAGCCAGTGACGGGGGATGGTCAGCATCTTCACCCACAGGCCGATCAGCGGCAGGTTCAAAACCAGCAGCATCAGATTGGCAACGAGAAGGCTCGCAACCAGCCCCCAGACCAGCGTGGCATTGGTCACGAACAGCAGAGGGCCGGGCTGCAAGCCGAACTGCTGGAATCCGGCCAGCATGATTGCCGCCGTCGCCGTGGTGGGCAGACCGAGTGTCAGAAGCGGAACGAGCGTTCCGGCAGCCGAAGCGTTGTTGGCCGCCTCCGGTCCAGCAACACCCTCGATAGCGCCTTTACCGAACTCTTCGGGATGTTTTGAGAATTGCCGTTCCGCCGAATAGGAAAGAAAGCTCGACACATCGGCGCCGCCTGCAGGCATGGCCCCAATCGGAAAGCCGATGGCGGTGCCGCGAAGCCACGGCATCCACGAACGCTTCCAGTCATTCTTGGTCATCCAGACGGAACCCTTGACGGCGATGACCTCGTCTTCGGGTCTGAGTTTTTTCGACACGACCGCCAGCGTTTCGCCGATGGCAAACAGTGCAACCGCCAATGTCGTGACATTGATGCCATCAAGCAGGTTTGGCGTTCCCATGACGAGACGTGCCTGACCGGTCAACTGATCTATGCCGACGAGACCGAGCGCCAGACCGATGAACAGGGATGTCAGACCGCGAAGTGTGGAGTCGCCGAATGCGGCAGAAACCGTCATGAAGGCCAGCAGCATGAGCGCAAAATATTCAGACGGTCCAAAGGACAGGGCGAATTTCACAACCCACGGGGCAACGAAGGCCAGCGCCAGAGTGGCGATCAGGCCGGCGACGAAAGAGCCGATGGCCGCCGTTGCAAGCGCCGGCCCGCCACGCCCGGCCCGGGCCATTTTGTTTCCCTCCAGCGCAGTGACGATGGAGGCGCTTTCGCCCGGCGTATTCAGCAGGATCGACGTGGTCGATCCGCCATACATGCCTCCGTAATAAATACCCGCGAACATGATGAGCGAGCCGGATGGGTCCAGTTTGTAGGTAACGGGCAGGAGCAGTGCGACGGTGAGCGCCGGGCCGATGCCCGGCAACACGCCGACGGCTGTGCCGAGCGTGACACCGATCAGCGCATAAAGAAGGTTTGACGGTTCAAGCGCAACCAGAAGCCCGTTGGCGAGAAGTGCGACAGTATCCATGATGGCACTTAGCCTTTAAAGCATTTCCAGCAAAAGTGCGAAGCGGTTTTGCGTAGGATAATGCGACAAAACAAGAACTTAGAGCATTTCCAATGTTTCAGTCAAAACTGGGAATGCTCTAAACGAATTGTTCGAGCCAGCCGGACGGCAGCGATAGCTGCAGGCCGCGCGCAAAGATGAACCAGATCACGAAGGCGAAGATGATGCCGACGGGAACGCTGATCCAGAATTTGCGGTAGCCGAAGCCGCGCGCGGTCGCTGCAAAAAGCAGGCCGGTGGATAGGGAAAAGCCGACGGTTTTCATCGTCAGCATCTGGATGGCCAGACCGCCGATGATCCACGCCATCGGAGCAATTTCCTGATGCTCACGCTCGGGAAAGTCGCCGCGAAGCGCTTCGAACACGGTCCAGACGGCAAGGCCGAACAATCCGGCTGCAACGACATAGGGAACGGTTTTCGGGCCAACCGGCGAGTAGCTCGTCACGTCGTTGCCATAGGTTGTCGACCAGGCAATGGCGATGGCGACGGCTGCAAGGACGAGTGCGATGACAAGAGCGGCGAAATCTGGCGCCGCCCCTTCCGGGCGGCGCTTTTCCTGCTGGTCTGATCCTGTCATTTGACGAGGCCGATTTCCTTGAGAATGGTTTCAGTCGCAGCGACGTCTTTGGCAAGCTGCTCCTTGAACGCCGGACCGGCAAGATAAGTGTCTGCCCAGCCCTTATCCTTGAGCGCCTTCTGCCAGGATTCCGACTTCACCATTTTCTCGATATCGGCATTGATGGCCGCTTCCTGCTCGGCAGTGATGCCCGGAGCCGCACCCACCATGCGCCAGTTCTGGATCGAAACGTCCACGCCACCTTCCTTGAAGGTCGGTGCATCGATACCTTCCACGCGCTCGTCGCTCGAAATGCCGATAATACGCAGCGTACCCGCCTTGATCTGGGCTTCGAATTCGCCATAGCCGGAGATGCCGACGGTCACCTGATTACCGAGAATGGCAGCCAGTGCTTCGCCACCACCGGAAAAGGCAATATAGTTGACCTTGGTCGGGTCGACGCCTGCTGCCTTGGCAAAGAGGCCAGCAGTAATATGATCGGTGCCGCCGGCAGAGCCGCCGCCCCACGAAACGGAACCCGGATCAGCTTTCAGTTTCGCTGCAAGGTCGCCAAGGTTCTGGATGTCAGAAGAAGCGGGCACGACGATGGCTTCATATTCGCCCGTAAGGCGGGCGATCGGTGTGATAGCGTCGAGCGTGACCGGCGATTTGTTGGTCAGGATAGCGCCGACCATGACATAGCCGCCGACGATCAGCTGGCTCGGGTCGCCCTTGTTCTGATTCACGAATTGCGCGAGGCCGATGGTGCCGCCAGCGCCCGGAACATTGATGACCTGCACGCTGCCGGAAATCTTCTCGTCCTGAAGCGCGCTCTGCATCGTGCGCGCCGTCTGGTCCCAGCCGCCGCCCGGAGCGGCGGGTGCCAGCACCTTGTAGTCTTCCGCTGAAGCAGAACCTGCCATAGCCAACGCCGCTACCGACGTCAGGGCCAGAATAAATCTACGCATATGTCCTCCCAAATGGAATGTATGCCGCCCTCCGGCGGACCTCCCCAAGTCCCGCTCCTCTAGCGGGAGCAAACTACATGGAGATTAGCGAAAACAAATTCAATAGGCCAGCACATGCGACAATAGTTTGGCCGTAATTTAAGTAACGGGGCTTTCGAATCGCATGAAAATGACATGCCGAAATAGCGGGCGAGATGCGCTTGACGGCGACGATGCGCCGACGTAATAGTGTAACGACGGTTCCCCGACCGAGAGCGAAGGGGATTAATAGGGAACACGGTGAGGACGACCCGAAAAGGGGCCAAGACCGTGGCTGCCCCCGCAACTGTAAGCGGATTGCCGTTCATCCTCGTGACGTTCAAAGCGTCATGCCACTGTGCCGGAGAAGCGCGGGAAGGCAGATGAACAGCAGATATTCGTGAGCCAGGAGACCTGCCGTCTAGTGTTGTCCATTGTCACGGGCGGGGATGCCCGGAGCAGGAGCCGGTTATGACAGATTTCCGCGTCGCAGGACGCATTCTCCCATCGTTATCGCATGATTTCGAGATGTCCCCGGATATGCCTGCCCGCTTTCTGTGCCGGATTTTATCTGCCGTCTGACAGGATTCCTTTCGCGTATGAGCGGTTCAACTTGACCGCTCCATCCGTTTTTTCTCACGCATTTCCGAACGCAAAACCGGTTCCCACTTTTGCTGGAAATGCTCATCATTTCGGGGATTTTCATGAAAGCTTTCGGCAAAATGCCGTTTCGTTCTGCCATCTGTGCGGCTGCATTTATCGCAGGCGGTCTCGCCGCACACGCAGCGGAAACACAATATCCGCTGACGCTGAAGAATTGCGGTCGCGAAGTCACGTTCAAGCAAGCGCCCAGTCGCGCTGTTGCCGTCGGCCAGAGCAGTACCGAAATCCTTTACAGCCTTGGTCTCGGCGACAAGGTTGTCGGGACGGCCGTGTGGTTTGGCCCTGTTCTCAAAGGCTTTGAGGAGGTGAATGCCAAGGTGAAGCGGCTCGCGGATAACGATCCGAGCTTCGAAAGCGTCTTGGCGCAAAAGCCCGATATTGTGACGGCGGACTTCCAGTGGCATATCGGCCCGACAGGTATTGTCGCCAAACCGGAACAGTTCGAGGAACTCGGCATCCCGGCCTATACGTCGCCATCCGATTGTGTCGGCAAGGACAATTCCGGCGGCGGTGACGGTATTCGCACCGCGGCGTTCAAGATGGATATCGTCTATCGGGAAATCACCGAATTGGCGGAAATCTTCAATGTGCAGGATCGCGGCGAGAAACTCGTCGCCGACCTGAAGGCGCGTGAAGTGGCTGCACGTGAGAAGGTTGGGTCTGCTGACGGGAAGCTGTCCGCTGTTGTCTGGTTCTCCAGCACGCAGGTCGATGCCGATCCTTATGTAGCAGGCAAATTTGGTGCGCCAGCCTATATTCTTTCCGCACTCGGCATCAGGAATGTTATCGACAGCGAAGAAGAATGGCCAACGGTCGGATGGGAAACGGTTGCCAAATCGAACCCTTCGATGATCGTCGCCGCAAAGCTTGATCGCCGCCGCTATCCGGCAGATGACATTGCCGTCAAGCACCAGTTTCTGGACAACGACTCGGTGACGAAGCTGATGCCTGCGGTCGAGGACAAGCATGTCTTCGACATGGACGCGCAATCGATGAGCACTTCGCTTCGCGTGATCGAAGGCATCGAAACGCTTGCCGCCGACATAGCTGCCTCGGATCTGAACAAGTGACGGCGCGGGCAGCGATACCGGGCTTCAAACACAAGGGAAGGGCACGCTCCGGCGTGTTCTTCCTCATTTTCTCGCTTGTCCTGCTGCTTTTTGCCCTTTGGCTTGGAGCCGCGATAGGCGAAACTGCGATACCGCTCGACGTGGTTGCGAAAACCGTGGCTAACCGATTGTGGAACGCCGGATATCCGCTCGAACCCATCGATGAAGGAATTGTCTGGAGTTATCGCCTCAGCCGCGCAGTCATCGCGGCATGCTGCGGCGCGTCGCTCGCAATATCCGGCGTCATCCTTCAGTCGCTGCTTCGAAATTCGCTCGCTGATCCTTACATTCTGGGCATTTCCGCTGGCGCTTCCACCGGGGCCGTCAGTGTCGCCATTCTTGGCATTGGTGCCGGTGTGCTGACGCTATCGCTCGGTGCGTTCATCGGGGCTATTGTTGCTTTCTGCCTGGTGTCCCTGCTGGCGCTGCGGGCAGGACGCGGCAGCAGCGCAATCATCCTCGCCGGGATTGCCGGTTCACAGCTCTTTAATGCGTTGACCTCGTTCATCGTCACCAAGGCCGCAAATGCTGAGCAGGCACGCGGCATCATGTTCTGGTTGCTGGGCAATCTTTCTGGTGTGCGCTGGCCGGATGTGACGCTCGCTCTGCCCGCCTGCCTGATCGGTCTTGCCATCTGCCTGTGGCATGCACGTGCGCTTGATGCGTTTACTTTCGGAACGGAATCCGCCGCTTCGCTCGGTATACCGGTGCGCCGCGTCTATGCGGTGCTGATCGGTGTCAGCGCCATGATGACGGCAGTCATGGTTTCCATCGTCGGATCCGTTGGTTTCATCGGGCTCGTCATTCCCCATGCCGCGCGAATGTTGGTCGGGGTCCGTCATGGCAGGCTGTTGCCTGCGGCAGCACTGATCGGAGCAATCTTCATGATTGTCGCCGACATCCTGTCACGCATCATTATTCCGGGGCAGGTTTTGCCGATTGGTGTCATCACGGCTTTGTTCGGCGCACCAGCCTTCGCCCTGTTGCTTGGACAAAGGAGGGCTTCGTCATGATCCTTTCAGCACGCAATGTCGGCTGGTCGGCCGGCAATGTCGAGATCTTGCGCAATGTCTCACTGAAAGTGGCGAAGGGTGAGTTTCTGGGTATCATCGGCCCGAACGGATCGGGGAAAACCAGTTTACTGTCTCTACTTTCGGGCGTTCGCAGATGTCGTATTGGCGAAGTCAGCTTGTGTGGGGCGTCTATCGACAGTTTCAGCCGTCGCGAGATTGCACGGCAACTGGCGCTGGTTGAGCAACAGGCAGGAACGACAGAGCGCATTACCGCGCGTCAGGCGGTTGAGCTTGGGCGGACGCCCTATCTCGGTGCGCTGTCGCCGTGGTCAGCAGATGACGATGCAATCGTTGGCCAGGCGTTGGTCAATGTCGATATGGCCCATCTTGCCGACCGCTATTGGCACACGCTCTCCGGAGGCGAGCGTCAGCGTCTACATATAGCGCGGGCCTTGGCGCAGGAGCCGCAGATACTGCTTCTGGACGAACCGACCAACCATCTCGATATCGGGCACCAGATCGGGCTGCTCGATCTTGTCAGCCGCCAGAAGCTCACGGTTGTAGCTGCCTTGCATGACCTGAACCATGCCGCGATGTTCTGCGACCATATCGCTGTGATGGATAAGGGCAAACTCGTTGCGCTCGGTACGCCACGTGATGTCTTGCGGGCGGAGCTTATCGCCGAAGTGTTCGGCGTAGAAGTTGACGTCGAATATCACGGTATCGATGGCTGCCATATTCGTTATCGCGCACCGAGCCGCCGTTCATTGGAACATAGACATTCTGCCTGAACGGGCTGTCTGTAAGTCATTGTTACGGTTGATGCGGATCTTCTAATCGGCGGGAAACAAATAGGATTGTGAAATAGATATTGCTAATATAATATATCGGATTATTTGAATAACATCATGAAATAGTGTAGTTTTTATTGATTTTACTCACAGTAGTTTGACCTGTTTTGTTGACAATCTGTTTCCATCGCGTTGACGATTGGACTATATAGGTTCTGCACATCAGGACATGTACCCGTATGCGAGGCATCGGTCTTACTTATCGAGTGCATGGCTGAAGGACAGAAGAGATCATTTTTTGATTTGTTCCGTCACTCACAGTCTTGATGTGCGGGTCGCTCCGGTTTTGGGCCAGATAGATCCGTTTTGAATGAAGAATGACTATTGGCATGCCTGTTTTACGGCGGTTGTTAAAATCAACAGAGCATGTGGCGAATGTAATTTTTCAATGAATTAATATACGTAGTTATAGAGAGCGGCGGCTTTTCGTTTTGGAAAGCCGCCGTTGTTTTTTCAAGGATATTGCGCGCCGGTTACGGTGAGATAGACCGCATAAAGCGACTTTGTGGCCGTGATGAACAGACGGTTGCGGCGCGGACCGCCGAAGGTCACATTGGCGACCGTCTGCGGCGTCTTGATCTTGCCGAGAAGCGTGCCTTCCGGCGAGAAGCAATGCACGCCATCGCCCGCGCTGGTCCACAAATTGCCATCCGTATCGAAGCGGAAGCCGTCCGGAAGGCCCTTGTCGATGGTGCAGAAAACAGAGCCGCCCGTCAGGCGCTTGCCGCCATCCACAACGTCGAAAACGCGGATGTGGCGCGGTGCGTTCTCGTCGTGGCTATAAGCGCTGTCGGCAACATAGAGCTTCGTCTCGTCCGGTGAGAAAGCAAGGCCGTTCGGCTGGTGGAAGTCGGTGACGACGGCATCTATTTCGCCCGTCTTCGGGTCGAGGCGATAGACATTGCGCGACGGCTGTTCCGGGTCGGCCTTGTAGCCTTCATAATCCGCCAGAATGCCGTAGGTCGGATCGGTGAACCACACGGTTCCGTCTGAGCGCACAATGACGTCGTTTGGCGCATTCAGCCTTTTGCCCTGATAGCTGTCGGCCAGCACGGTGATGCTGCCATCCGGCTCTGTACGTGTGACGCGACGGCCACCATGCTCGCAAGTGACAAGGCGTCCTTCGCGGTCGCGCGTATTGCCGTTGGAGAAATTGGACGGGTTGCGAAACACCGAAACGCCGCCGCCAACTTCGCCGTCAATTTCGTTGCCCGGCACCCAGCGCAGGATGCGCTGGTTCGGGATATCGCTCCACAGGAGGCAGTTCAGGTCGTTGAACCAGACCGGGCCTTCGGCCCAGCGGCAGCCGCTGTAAAGTTCGTCCAGATCGGCGCTCGGCACGATCATCTGCTTGAAACGTTCGTCGTGGATTTCGTAGATCGAAACAGTCTGAGACAAGGGAGGTACTCCGAAGATGATTAGCGCTCTGCCCTTCGGCTGCTGGCGAGGAAGATCACCGCGATGATGGTGAGGCCAGTCAGCACGAGGCGAACACCGGCGCCGAAGCCGTAGGTGTTGAGCATCGAGACTATGAGGAACATGAAGAGGGCGGCACCCCAAATACCAGGGATGTTGGAATCGCCACCCGCAACTGCCGTGCCGCCGATGATGACGACCGCAATCGACATCAGAAGATATTCCGTGCCCATATTCAGCGCCGCGCCACCCGAAAAACAGGCGAGCAGGAAGCCGCAGAGCGAAGCCAGCACCGCACAGAGCAGATAGGTGACGAAGCGGGTGCCATCGACCGGAACGCCTGCCATGCGCGCAGCGAAAGGATTCTGGCCGATGGCCGAAATCCAGCGTCCATAGATGCTCTTTTTCAAAAGCACCCAGCCGATGATCGACAGGATCAGCGCCACGATGGCGACATTGGGAATGCCGAGCGTGGAGGCGGTGGTGAATTGCGAAAGGTTTTCCGGCGGTTTCACGCGCAGGCCGCGATTGCTCCAGATGGCGGTGGACTGGATCAGGAAGCTCATCGACAGGGTGGCGATGATGGGCGGAATGCGCAGGAGCTTGATCAGAGTGTAGTTGCAGATGCCGATGGCAAGGCCGATCAGCAGCGCTACGGCGAGGCCTGCCAGAATCATGCCGTCCTGCGTATCCATGAGTTTCAGCGCCAGCGTGGCGGCAAGCGTCATGTTGGCCGGGACCGACAGGTCGATATTGCCGGGGCCGAGCGTGATGACGAACATCTGGCCGAGGCCGACGATCACCGAGAAGGATGCGAAGGTGAAGGCCGCATGGGAAAGCCCGTGCGCGCCCGCACCACCGGTGAAGAGGATGGTGATGATCCACACCGCGGCGGTCGCGATAAACGACCATATCCACGGACGGCTGGTGAGAATGGCAAGGCCGTTCATTGCTTTTTCTCCCTCTTTTCGAGGCGGTTGAGGAAGAGGCGCAAGGCCAGCACCACGATGAGAATGCCGCCCTGCGCGCCGATCTGCCAGTCCGGCGAAATGCGCATGAAGGAGAGGAACGAACCGGCGAGCGTCAGCGTCAGCGCGCCGATCACCGCGCCGATGGGCGAGACGCGCCCGCCGACGAACTCGCCGCCGCCCAGAATGACGCCTGCGATGGACAGAAGCGTATAGCGTAGCGCGATATTGGCATCCGCCGAGGTGGTGAGGCCGACCAGCGCGATCCCCGCCAGTACGGCGAAGAAGGCGGCCAGCGCATAGGTTGCGGCGCGGATGGCGGTGACCGACCAGCCTGCGCGCTCGATGGAGCGGGTATTGCCGCCCGCACCGCGCATCAGAACGCCGAAGGTCGAGCGCATGACGATGAAATGCGTGACCGCGGCAATCACGATGCTGGCGACGATCGCCATCGGGATGAAAGGCGGCTTGGCTGTCATGATCCAGCGCGCCCAGTCCGGCGCCTGTCCGCCGGGCGAGGGCAAGAGAAGCACGGCGAGGCCGCCCCAGACGAAACTCATGCCGAGCGTCACAACGATGGAAGGCAGGTTGCGCAAATGGATGATCGCGCCGAGCGCCGCATAAGCGGCGATTGCGGCTGCGAGGATCAGCACACCGATGAGGGGAGCCGTGTTGAGATAGGTCGCCGCAACGCAGACGACAAAGCTCACAAAGGTTCCCATCGAAAGGTCGAGATCGTTGACGGCCATGATGAGCATCTGGGCGATGGTCGCGAGTGCGATGGGCACAGCCAGATTGAACAGCAGGTTCAGCCCCGTATAGCTCATGGCGCGCGGCTGCATGTAGAAGACGGCGACAAGGAGCAAAATCAGCGAGAATACCGGCGTCAGCAGGCGGATGGTGGAAGAGGAAAGGCGCATTATTCGTGACCTCCCTCAAAGGATGCTGCAAGCACGTTCTTTTCCGTGATGTCTTCGCCGGTCAGTTCCGCAACGATAGCGCCGTCGCGGAAAACATAGACGCGGTCACAAAGTTCGATTTCGTCCATTTCGGTGGAATACCAGACGAAGGTGCGTCCGTTTTCGGCCTCATGACGCAGGATTTCATAGACTTCCTGCTTGGTGCCGACATCGACGCCGCGCATCGGGTCGTCCATCAAAATGGCGTTGGCGCTGGTCGCCAGCGCGCGGGCGAAAAGCACCTTCTGCTGGTTGCCGCCCGACAGCGACAGGATGCGGTTGCCCATATCCGGCGTGCGGATCTGAATCCGGTCTTTCCACTGGCCGCCAAGCGTGTCCTCGCGCTTCTGGTCAACGAGCTTTGCCGACGACAGCCGGTCCAGCGAGCCGATGGTGAGATTGTGCAGAATGCTCCACAGCGGGAAAGTGCCGTTGAGGCTGCGGTCGCCTGCCACGAAGGCGATTTCGCATGTGCGGGCCGGAACCCAGTTCGGCCGCCGCGCATAGTAAAGATCGAGCAGCATCTTGGTCTGCCCGTGTCCGGCGAGACCGGCGAGGCCGATGACTTCCCCTTTGAACGCCTGAAACGGCTTGATGTCGCTGGCGCGCTTGGCAAATGACAGAACGGGCGTGCCGGTCGCATCGGTTTTCGCAACGCGGCGCGCTGCCTTTTCGCGCTCGACGCTGCCCATGGCTTCGACGAGGCTGCGATTGGTGAAATCTTTTGCCGCGCGGTTGGCGACCACCTTGCCGTCCTTCATCACCACGATGCGGTCGGAGGTGGAGAGAATTTCGCCCAGCATGTGCGAAATCAGGATAACGGAGCCGCCCGTGCCGACGAAACGGCGCACATAGGCCATCAGCTGCGCGGCAATGCCTGCGTCGAGCGAGGAGGTCGGTTCGTCCAGAATGACGAGCTTCGGTGCGGTGCCGGGCGCGGTGAAGTTGATGGCGATTTCCACCATCTGCCGCTCGGCGATGGAAAGCTCATCGATAGTCGCGGCGCAGTCGATCTTGTGGCCGGGGAAAATCTCGTCGAGCTTTTTTGCAATCAGTTCAATGGCCTTGCCGCGCCAGCTCGCGCCGGTCAGGTCACGCTGCATGATACGGACATTTTCGGCAATGGTGAGGTTTGGAAACAGCGACAATTCCTGAAACACGCAGCGAATGCCGTGCTTGCGTGCCGTCGCCACGCCGTGTCCCGGTTCGCCATGATAGGAAATGCTGCCCTCATGCGGGGAAAGCCCGCCATTGATGACATTGACGATGGTGGATTTGCCAGCGCCATTATGGCCGACCAGCCCCACACATTCGCCTTCGCGGATCACGAGTTCGGCGCCATCCAGTGCTTTTACTGCACCGAACTGCACGCGAATATTGCGCGCGGCGACGACCTCCTGTTTCTCTGCTGTTTCTGTCATACACTCAACTAACGATTGGACGTTTCCGGCGAAGCCAGCAAAGGGCCAGGCCGTCGGAAAGGCGTCAAAGTAAAGGGACAAAGAAGGGGCGAGGATCAGCTCGCCCCTCATGTTTTGGGTCGATCCGCTTACTTCGCGGCGTCGATAACCTTCTGCGCATCTTCAAGCGCATATTCGACATTGGCAACGCCACCCTTCTGGGTGTTGGCCAGATCCTTGTCGAGCGATTCCTGGCTGACGCTGAGGAACGGAACGACGAGGTCCTTCTTCACTTCCTTGCCGTCGAGAATCTGCTGTGCGACCCAGAAAGCCAGCGTGGATACGCCCGGTGCAATCGAAACCGACATGGTTTCATAGCCGTTGGCGTCTTTCTGCTGCTTCCACCACTGCAGTTCGTCTTCACGGTTGCCCATGATGATGGTCGGCGTTTCGCGCTTGGCGGCAGCAAAGGCCTGTGCGGCACCGTAGCCGTCGCCGCCCTGCGTCACGACCGCATCGACTTTCGGCAGGCTCGGCAGGATACCGGCAACAGCACGCTGCGCAACGTCGGCAGCCCAGTCACCGTTGACGGAACCGACAACCTTGAACTTCGGATGCTTCTTCACGCCTTCTTCGATACCGGCATGAATATTGTCATCGACCGAAACACCGGCGAGACCGCGGATTTCAAGCAGGTTGCCGCCATCTGGGTAACGCTTTGCAAGATAGTCGATCTGGCCTTCGCCCATGGCCTTGAAATCGACTGCGATGCGCCATGCGCAAGGCTCGGTGACAATCCCATCGAAGGAAACGACGGTGATGCCAGCGTCGCAGGCTTCCTTGACTGCGCCGTTCAGCGCCGTCGGCGAAGCGGCATTGATGACGATGGCGTCATAGCCCTGCAGGATCATGTTCTGAATCTGGGCGGCCTGTTCCGTCGCCTGATTTTCGGCGGTCGTGAACGGATCGGCAGCAGCCACCACGCCAGCCTTCACGGCTTCCTTGGTGATCTTGTCCCAGCTTTCCAGCATGGCCTGACGCCAGGAATTGCCTGCATAGTTGTTCGAGAATGCAATCTTCTTTGATGAAGTGTCGGCGAGTGCGCTGCCCGCCGCAAAAACGCCTGCTAGTGCCGCAGACGTAAAAAGGATTTTCCCAAGCTTCATTTTTTCCTCCCGGTTGCAAATATTCCGCTCCGCAGCGCCCCGGCGCTTCGGTTCGTTTAAACTCGAAATTGGTGCGAAGCCTCCCGCACCGCCGCTCCTCAACGACACCAACCGCAATTGACTTGATTTCCACTCTTGTCTTGCGGGCAATTTTCTGGTGAAGCGAGGATGAAAGAAGAGGAGCCTTCTGTGAAGGCCGAATGAAGCAACTGCGTTGCGGGTTCCCGCAGCAAAATTGCGGTTTCTCGCAAGACGCGCCGAGGATGTCCCGGCGTATTATATAGCTTCATGAGCAGCAATTTGCGTTCTGGAGGAGAAACGCTTGGCCGAACTCGCGCCCCAAAGGTTACTCGACCATTATCTGAATATTTCCAGATTACTGGCCGGACAACTCGACTTCGATTCTATCATTCAGGCCGTGGCGGCAGAGATCACGCATATCCTGCCGTATGACCATCTGGACGTCTGCATCAAGATGTTAGATGGAAAATTCCACATTGCCTACGAGGCTGGCATCGCCACCGCCTGGAGCCGCAACCCGCCAGCGCTTTTGTCCGGCAGTCCGATCCGCACGCTGTTGTCGGGCGAGGCGGGTTATCTTCTGACCGATGACGCACGCACGGATCCGCGCTTTCACTTCGAAGGTTCGTTTTCCAGTCCGATTATCGAACATGACCTGAAAGGGCGTCTGCATGTGCCTTTGAAGGCGCAGGGCGATATTATCGGCGCGCTGAGCTGTTCCAGTCTGACGCCAGCCTGCTATTCCAGGCGCGACGTGGAGAATGCGCAATCGATTGCCGATCTGCTTGCGCCTTATTTCTACGCAATCCGCGCCGCTGAGCAGGCCAAGCGTTCCGCCATTGTGGAAACTGAAGCACGAGCCCGCGAGGAAGGCTTGCGTTTCGGCGCTCTGAAACTGACCGAGGCTCTCGAGACCGAACGCCACCGCATCGGCATGGATTTGCACGACCAGACGCTGGCCGATCTGACCCGACTTGCCCGGCATGTGGAACGGCTTACGCATGTGCCGGATCTTTCCGGTGAACAGCTTGAGCCGCTGTTTCGCGGGCTCCAGCATTGCATGCACGATCTCAGGCAAATCATTGAGGAAGCAAAACCTTCCATCCTCCAGCTTTTCGGTTTCGTGCAGGCAACAGAAAATCATCTTGGCCGTTCAGTGCGTGACAGCGGTTCGTCGATCGAATGGACGTTGGATGACCGCAGCGACGGCATGGCTGATCGGCTGGAAGAAACGGTTGCAACCTCGCTGTTCCGCATTGTGCAGGAAGCTATCAACAATACGATCCGCCACGCCCATGCCAGCCAGTTGCTTGTGACGTTTCGCGACAAAGGCGGTCGTCTTCTCGTCGAAGTCGCGGATAATGGTATAGGCATGGATCGTCAGGTGCAGCGACCGAGTGTTGGGCATGGCATTGATAATATGCGTACGCGTGCGCGATTGATCTCTGCAAGTTTCGCTATCAGGAAGAACGGGGAAAGTGGCGGCACAAGTGTGACGATCCATCTCCCCGCAGAGATGTGCCGGAAGGCCGGAGGGTAAAATGCATGTTCTGATCGTGGAAGATGATCCATTGCATCGCGCCTATCTCGGCGAAGCCGTGCGGGCAGCACTGCCTGAGTGCAGTGACATCCTTGAAGCCGATAACGGATCGGCGGGCGAAAAACTGGCGCGCCAGCATCGCGCGGCCCACATTGTCATGGATTTGCAGATGAACGGTCGCAACGGCATCGAGGCGGCGCGCACCATCTGGAAGGAAAACCCCGAAACCCGCATTCTGTTCTGGTCGAATTATGCCGATGAGGCCTATGTGCGCGGCGTGTCGCGCATCGTGCCGGAGGGTGCGGCCTATGGCTATGTGCTGAAATCGGCTTCCGACGACAAGCTGCGTCTGGCGCTGCGCAGCATTTTCGTCGAGGCGCAATGCGTGATCGACCGTGAGGTGCGCGGTCTGCAACAAAAGAGCCTCGGTCATGCCAGCGGTTTCAGCGAAAGCGAATATGAAATTCTGGTCGATATCGCACTGGGCCTGACGGATCGTGTCATTGCCCGTCGCCGCAATCTGTCACTGAGAAGCGTCCAGAACAGATTGCAGCAACTCTATGAAAAGCTGGGCGTTTATCAGGAGAAGGGGGAGCCCGACGAGGGGCGTTTCAACCTCCGGGCTCGTGCCGTGACTGTTGCACTCTTGCGCAAGCTTTTGAACTACAGCGCACTGGAACGTGCCGAAATCGAGCTTAACGACTGGATTACAGCATCGGCCCGAAAATCGGATTCGATTTTCGGAAAGCACGATGCGTAGATTCATTAGGTTGGAGCGTCCTTTGTGCGTCCGAAAGGACGCACGGCGCTCTAACCGACAGCCGCTTTCAGGCGGCGCTGCTCGAGATTGAGGCCGAGTTCCTCCGCACGGGCGATGACCGGAGCGAAGCGACGGCGCTTCTTTTCTTCGTGGTTGGAAGCAATGTCTGCGATGCGGTGCTTGAGAAATGGGTTGAGAAACCGATCCCGCACCGAAGCCACATAGGCTTCCGCCTGTTCACCAAGGCCATCCGCTGCAAAAACCGGCAGGACTTCTTCGCGCCAGACAGCTTCCAGTTCATTGCGGATCGTCTCGTCCTGCATGGCTTCCAGCACGATTTCGTCTTTTGGACGCCCACCTATCAGCCATTGCTCCGCGATGAATGTATGGCCAAGATTGAGCAGATAGAGCTTCAGGTGCTCGTAACGTGCAAGATCGTCGGTGACGACGATATCGTCGTGTTCGCAAGGGAGCGTCAGGCCATCTGCTTTCTCGATGGCCCATAGCGCATAAGGCTCGGCGATAGCGCCGATTGGCTCTATGGGTTCGGAAACGATGCGATCGACAAGACTGTTGGCAAAGACGCAGCGGGTTTCGAGCCATTGCACGAAATTGTCGGGCAGTTTCCAGTTGTGGGCCAGATCGATGAGGATTGAGCGCAGCTTGTCGCCATTGCGCGAGATTAGTTCACAGGGAAACACCGACAGTGGTGCATCGGAATTGTGTTGCCAGCGATGATGCAGGAGCACCAGAAGCTTGGCCGGAAAGCTCTTTGGCAAGGCATCCGGGTTGGCGAGAAGCGAGCTGTCATCGCTCATGTCGAGCTCGTAGCCCTTGTCGCCAGTGTTGGAAAGAATCACATCGACGGTGGTGCCGAGATCGAGAATCGCCGCCCAGTCGTCATGCGCGGAAAAGGCAGCGGTAACGCCCTTTGCCTGATGGATCTTCTCGGAGGGCTTGCCGTCGATGAGTCCACGGATCTTCACCGGATAGCCGGTATTTTCGTTCAAAGCCGCAATACGCTGGCTGCTCTGCGGGTTTGAAGTCGTCTGCACAACGGCAATCGTTCCGATGGCTTTTCCGTTCGAAAGCGCTTCCGAAACAAAGAAATCGGCATGAGCCAACAGAAAGCGGCTGGTTCCGAACTGCAGTATCGCGGGCTTCTCGTGCATGACTTTCTCCCATAAATCGTTGGTTTTAACTAAGCGATGCAAGTCAAATTGGTCAAGCCAGTAGGAATCTTTATCGAAGGATTGGTTCGGTTCTGCACGCTGAAATGCGCGATTTGCCGCAATTCATCTGGTTTTTGTACGTATTGCACTTCATCCGGCTTGGAAATATGGTAAGGCCAATTCGAGGAGAGGCGGATTTGGGAGCACAATGAGCGACTTTACGGCAACAGCGGAACCCCGCAGGCTTTATCAGCAAATTGCAGACCGGGTGAGGAGCCTCATTCAGGATGGCCAGTTTCCTGCAGGCAGCAGACTGCCGGCTGAGCGCGAACTTGCGCAGCAGCTCGGTGTGTCACGTCCTTCGCTGCGCGAGGCGCTGATTGCACTCGAAATCGCCGGTAGCGTCGAAATCCGCATGGGCTCCGGCATCTATGTCACTGCAGAGTCGGAAAAGCGCTCGCTTTCGCATGGAGGCTCCATCGGCGAGAGCCCGCTTGAAATCATGCAGGCGCGTGAAATGGTTGAAGGCAGCGTGGTTGTCACGGCCTGCGCGCGTATGACGCCTGAAACATTGGTCGAATTGCGGGCAACGATCGACGCCATGAAGGTGAATGTCGATGCCGGGCGCAAGGCGATGGAACTCGACAGGCAGTTCCACCTGCTCATTGCGGAGCAATCGGGTAATTCTGTGCTGGTGCGCATTGTGCGCGATCTTTTCGACGAGCGGCATAGCCCGCTGACGTCGCATATCAGGACGCGCTTCGAAACCAACGATACATGGGCTCTGGCACTGGCCGAGCACGAAGCCATTTACGCGGCGCTGGAATCGAGGGATCCGCTTCAGGCGCAGGCAGCCATGCGAACGCATCTGGATCGATCCAAGCAGCGTTGGATGGATAACGAACCCCGCGACTGAATAGCCGGGACGATTTGGGAGTGAGGTCAGACACATGAATGAATCCGTTGCTACAGCGGTTGCGCCGGTTATTCTGCTGCATCCATCGGATGACGTTGCGGTTGCGCGCATTTCGGTTCGCGCGGGCGATCCGATCGGCCTCGACGGGATCAAGGCCCGCGAACTGATCGGACGCGGGCACAAGGTTGCCATTCGCGATATTTCTGAAGGCAAGGAAGTCCTGAAATACGGTCAGGTGATCGGCATTGCGACGAAGGATATTGCGCAAGGCGAGCATGTGCATCTGCAGAACCTTGCCATGCTGCCCTCCGAACACGAGCATCAATTCTCCATCGATATTGAAGAGCGCGGCATGTTGCCTGAGGCAGAACGCCGCCATTTCATGGGCTTTGACCGGGGCGCAGGCGGTGTTGGCACGCGCAATTTCATCGGCGTGATTTCGTCGGTCAATTGTTCGGCTACTGTGTCCCGATACATCGCTGATTATTTCAACCGCATGGGTGGTCTTGACGGCTTCGACAATGTCGATGGCGTTGTGGCGCTGACGCATGGCAGCGGTTGCGCACTCAACACCAAGTCGGAAGGCTATCGCCTTTTGACGCGCACCATTCAGGGCTATGCCAAACATCCGAATTTCGGCGGCATATTGCTGATCGGGCTTGGCTGCGAAACCAACCAGATCGCGCCGATCCTGGAACATTATCGCATGGAAGAAGGCTCGCGCCTGCGCACCATGACGATCCAGCAGCACGGCGGCACGCGCAAGACCATCGATCATGCGATTGCCGAGATCAAGGAAATGCTGCCGCTGGTCAATTCGGCGGTGCGCACCAAGCAGCCCCTGTCGAAGCTGAAAGTGGCGCTGGAATGCGGCGGCTCGGACGGCTATTCCGGCATTTCGGCCAATCCGGCATTGGGTTATGCCTCGGACCTTATCGTGCGCAATGGCGGTACGACCGTTCTGTCGGAAACACCGGAAATCTACGGCGCTGAGCATCTTTTGACGCGTCGTGCAGTAACACCTGCCGTTGCCGAAAAACTGTTGCAGCGCATCGACTGGTGGCGTGACTACACAGCGCGCAATGGCGACGAACTCAACAACAATCCGTCGCATGGCAACAAGCTCGGCGGGCTGACGACTATTCTTGAAAAGTCGCTCGGCGCGGTTGCCAAGGGTGGTTCCATGCCGCTCAAGGCCGTCTATGAATTTGCCGAAACCGTCACCGAGCCGGGCTTCGTATTCATGGACACGCCAGGTTACGATCCCGTCGCGGTGACCGGACAGGTTGCCGGCGGCTGCAACGTCATCTGCTTCACCACGGGCCGCGGTTCGGTTTCCGGCTTCAAGCCTTCACCTTGCATCAAGATCGCCACGAATTCCGAAATGTACGAGCACATGAAGGAAGACATGGACATCAATTGCGGCGGCATCGTTACTGGCGACGAGACTATCGAACAGTCCGGCGCACGTATGTTCGAACATATCATCGCGGTCGCATCCGGCGAGAAAACCTTGAGTGAAGTCTATGACTATGGCGACAACGAATTCGTACCATGGCAGGTCGGCGCCGTAACCTGATCCCCTTGTGTTTAATGATGACTGACAGGAATAATTCGATGGTCAAAGCTCTGCGTATCGAGAGCGAAAACGTCACACGTTTTGCTGAAATCGACGAAGCGCCCTTGCTGGCGGGTCATGTCCGTGTGCGGGTTCGGCATGTCGGTCTGTGCGGCAGTGATTTGAACACCTTCAAAGGGCTTAATCCGCTGGTTCAGCTGCCACGTATTCCGGGGCATGAAATCGGCGGTGAGATCATGGAAGCTGGAGAGGGCGTCAGCGCCGCCTACACCAAGGGTAAGCGGGTTATCGTGCTGCCCTATACGAATTGCGGCGAGTGCTCGTCCTGCCGCAAAGGTCGGCTCAATGCGTGCCGTTATAACAAGACGCTCGGTGTGCAGCAAAATGGCGGTCTGGCGGACCAGATTGTGCTGCCTGCTGAAAAGCTGATCCTCAATGATACGCTGGCGCCTCGTCATCTGGCGCTGGTCGAGCCGCTTTCGGTTGGGTTCCATGCCGTCGAGCGCGGGCGTGTTCAGGCAGGCGATACGGTCGCTGTACTGGGTTGCGGTATGATCGGCATGGGCGTTCTCATCGGCGCGCTTGCACGCGGCGCCAAGGTCATCGCCATTGATCCGAGTGCCGAAAAGCGCGAACTGGCATTGCAATTCGGTGCATCGCATGCTCTGCCGGGCGGTGAGGATGTTGTCGCGAAGGTTCAGGAACTGACCAACGACGATGGTGTGGATGTGGCTTTTGAAGCGGTCGGCCTGCCGATCACCTTCACGCAGGCTGTCGATCTGGCAGGTTTTGCGGGCCGGGTGGTTTATGTCGGTTATTCCAAGGCGCCGGTCACCTATCAGACGCAGTTCTTCAACCTGAAGGAACTCGACATCATGGGATCGCGCAATGCGACGCTCGCGGATTTCGAGGCCGTCATCGCGCATCTGGAAAAGCTTGGGGCGGATGCCGACAAGCTGATCTCGAAGGTATTTCCGTTCGATGAAGCTGAAGCGGCGCTTCCCTACTGGGATGGCGACCGCAACGTTTTGAAAATCATCATCGAGCACGACTGAAATCGAAGCGGGCTTCCACGCCCGGGAAGGAACGGCGTGGAAAACCTGCGGAGGAAACCGGCCACAAGGCCAATTGTTAATGACCCCATACGGGAGGATACCGATGAAGAAACTCGTTACCGGCATGATCGCCGCCAGCATGTTGCTGGCAGGAAGCATGGCTGCTTATGCTGCCAATGTGTCGATCAAGGTTGCCTATGAAAACAACCCCGGCGAGCCTTTCGATGAGGTAATGCATTACTGGAAAGACGATCTTGCCAAGCGCAGCAACGGCGAAATCACGCTCGAACTCTATCCAAGCTCGCAGCTCGGTTCCAAGAAGGATGTGACCGAACAGGCCATGATGGGCCTCAACGTCGTAACCATTTCCGATGTTGGCTTTCTGGCCGAATACGATCCCGATCTTGGTGTGCTCTACGGCCCGTTCCTGACCGACGACCCGGCACAGCTCTTCAAGGTTTATGATGGTCCCTGGTTCAAGGAAAAGAGCGAAGAGCTGAAGAAGAAGGGCATTCACATCGTAATGCCGAACTATCTCTATGGCATTCGTCAGATCATTTCCAAGAAGCCGATCCGTACGCCGGACGACCTCAAGGGCATGAAGATCCGCGTGCCGAACAATGTCATGCAGATCAAGACCTTTGAGGCCATGGGCGCGACCCCGACCCCGATGCCGCTGGGCGAAACCTTCCCGGCACTGGCGCAGGGCGTGATCGACGGCGTTGAGAACCCGATTTCGGTTCTTTACGGCCAGAAGTTCCAGGAAGAAGCCAAGTATCTGAGCAAGGTCGGCTATCTGACCAATGTGGCGCTCATTGTCGGCGGTGAAGCCTTCTTCTCGACGCTGCCGGAAGATCAGCTCAAGATGATCCACGAGTCTGCATATGATGCAGGCCTCTACAGCCAGAAGCTGACGATCGAAAAAGACAATGAAATGATCGAAAAGATGAAGGAAGCGGGTGTCGAGGTCATCGATGTCGACCGCGCTCCTTTCAAGGCGCTTGCTGAAAAGGTCTACACCCAGTTTCCAGAATGGTCGCCTGGTCTTTATGAAAAGATCAAGGCCGAGCTGAACTGATCCATCCTTATTCGGATATTGCCATGTCGCGGTTTTGCCGCGGCATGGCTCGTTCATGGAATTCAATCCGATGAAATACTTTGAAAAACTGATCGAATGGCTGGCTGCTGCCCCGCTATTGATCCTGCTTGCGATGTTCAACGTCGCCGTTGTCATGCGCTACTGGATGCATCAGCCGTTACAATGGACCGAGGAAATGGCCGGTCTGTTGATGATCTGGATCGTGATGCTCGGCAGCGTCGCCGCAGAACGCAGCAATCAGCATCTTGCCATCCCGATGCTTGTGGATCTGCTTTCGGAAAAGGTTCGCGATGTCGTCAATGCGATTGTCGCCATCCTGTCAGGACTGTTCCTGCTGTACGTTTCCTATGCCGGTTACAAGCTTGCGATTGCGGCTCAGTTCAAAGTGACTGATGTGCTGCGGGTTTCCTATTACTGGATCGATATCGCCGTGCCTGTCGGCTTCGTGATTATTGCTCTTTATATGTTCGCAGGCGCATTCAAATCCTTGCGCGCCGCTTTTGCGGGAGGCAAGGCATGAACCTGACGACTATCGTTCTTTTGATGCTGGCGCTGATTGCGCTCAACATGCGCCTTTATGTGGCCATTCTGATTGCGGTCTTCGCCTATTTCACGTTCTTCAACCAGATGCCGATAGCGATTGCCGTGCAGCGCTTTATCAGCCCGGCACAGAATACATCGCTGCTCGCCATTCCGTTCTTCATCATGCTTGGCACGGTGATGTCGCATACCGGCATTGCAGAGCGTCTGATCAAGGTTGCGGATATTCTGGTCGGCCGTATGCGCGGTGGTATGGCGCTCACGAACATCATGGTTTCAACCCTGATGGGCGGCGTCAGCGCTTCCAATCTGGCCGATAGCGCCATGTTGACCCGCATGATGGTGCCGGAAATGGTCAAGCGGGGCTATGACAAGGCGTTTTCCTGTGCCGTAACCGCTGCAGGTTCGCTGATCACCCCGATCATTCCTCCAGGTATCGCGCTGATCATCTACGGTTTGATTGCGGATGTTTCCATCGGCAAGATGTTCATGGCCGGTGTCGTTCCGGGCATTCTAGGGGCCGTTATCCTGATGATCGCCGCCTATGTGACATCGGTAAAGCGCGGCTATAAGCCGAGCCGCGAAAAGCGGATGAGCGGTGCCGAGGTTGCCTCGACGCTTGCCTCAGCGTGGCCTGCGGTTCTGCTGCTGTTTGCGATCATCGGTGGCATCCGCATGAACATCTTCACGCCGACGGAAGCCGGTGCCGTTGCAGTGACGCTGGTTCTGATCATCGGTTTCGTGATCTACCGCGAAATGCGCGTATCGCATGTGGTGGATTCGCTGATCGAAACGGCGAAATCGACCGCGTCAGTCATGTTGGTTATCATGGCATCGTCTGCGCTTGCTTGGGTGTTCTCGCTTGAACAGGCCGGGCAGTCGCTGATGCAGCTGATCTCGACGTTCACCAGCAACCCTTATGCATTCCTTCTGGCAGTCAACGTGATCCTGTTGATCCTTGGCGCTCTGATCGAGGGCACAGCCCTGATGATCGTTCTGGTGCCGCTCCTGATGCCAACGGTAAAGGCTTTGGGCATCGATCCTGTGCATTTCGGTATCGTCGTGATTATCAACCTGTCGATTGGTACTCTGACGCCACCAGTTGGCACCGTTATGCTGATGGTCTGTAACATCGCCAAGGTGCGAGTGTCAGACTTCACACGTCAGGCTTTCAGTATGTATATGGCGCTGTTCATTCTTCTGGCGCTGGTCACTTACGTGCCGATTATCTCAACCTACCTGGCGCATTAGACCTAGAGCGCATCCCGAAAAGTGTGAGACGGTTTTCGGCGCCGATCTGATTCAATCAGATCGGCGCTTTAACAGGTTGATCAAAGAGAAAAGCGCGGGAAGTTCCCGCGCTTCAGACCGCTGACAAACCTCGTCATTTTTTTGGCTGGGTTTATTTTGTGTTGATCTGCGAGATGGATCGGCTGTTTTAACCAGGCCGTTGAGATTCCCCTTTTCTCATGTGGGGCTTGGCTGGCTGGCGTTGGTGAGGGCGATTGCGATCTTCTTGATGTTCTGGGCGGTTGCGGCCAGCAGGCACTGGCATTGGACGCGCACGAGACTTCGGAAGCGGGCATAGCGGTGGCCATGCAGTTGCTTGGCATCGGCGAAGGAACGTTCGACGGTCTCCTTGCGGCGCTTGTAGATCGCTTTGCCCCAGGTGGTGAGGCGATGGCTATCGGTGCGCTGGCGGGCATCAGCCCAGACATGACGGGTGATGGTGCGCACCGCCTTGCTGTTGGATGTGCACGACGCCAGAAGCGGGCAGCCGCCACAGATGGCGGGGTCGGATGTATAGTGCCTGTAGCCGTTGCGGTCGGTGGTGGCGTAGGTGAGAAGCTGGCCTTGCGGGCAACGATAGCCGTCCTGTTCGGTGTCATGGACGAACTTCGACTTACGTATCATGCCGGCTCTGGGTGGGGTCGGATTGCGGTAGCCGGTAACACCGAGAATGTCCCTGTTCTCCAGGCCTTTGGCGATGCCGGCCGTCGCATAGCCGGCATCCAGCCCGACAGCACCGACGTCGAAGCCGAACCGCTCACGCTGGCGGTCCAGCCGGTCGAGATAGACGATACTGTCATGCACGTTGGCCGGCGTCGCATGGGTGTCAGTGATGATCGCAAGTCGGCCATCCACCGTGCGGTGATCCAGATAGAAGAAGCCCTTCGGCTTGCCGTCGCGCACCATGTAGCCGCTGTCGGGATCGGTTCGGCTGACCTTGGTCTGCTTGACCTCGGCTTCGCGCTCCTTTTCCTTCAATGGCTTCTGGCCGTGCAACACCCGCTCGGCCTCGATCGCCCGGTCGAGATCGGCCCAGTAGTCGGAGCGCGACTTGGCCACCATCTCGAGATCGTATTTGCCCTTGTTGGCATTGGCTTTCAGATGCGTCGCGTCGGTATAGAGAACCGTACCGTCGACCAGACCGTGATCTATAGCCTGCTCGACGATATGGTCAAAAATGTCCTGGGCGACCGAAGTGTCGTTGAAGCGCCGGCGGCGGTTCTGGGAAAGCGTCGAGGCATCGAACACGCCATCGGTCAACTTCATCCTCAGAAACCAGCGATAGGCGACATTGACCTCGATCTCGCGCACCAGCTGACGTTCCGAGCGGATGCCGAACAGGTAGCCGATGAACAGCGCCTTGAACATCAAGGTCGGGTCGAGCGGCGGACGACCGTTGTCGGCGCAATAAAGCCCCGCAACCCGATCATGGATAAAGGAGAAGTCTATCACCGCATCGATCTTGCGAAGCAGATGATCCTTGGGCACCAGGCTGTCGAGCGTTACTATCTCGAGAGCCGTCTGTTCGGGAGCAGGTTTCTTCAACATGACCCAGTGAATCACAAACCCCTGGTCAGAGCCAGGGGTTTGTCAGCAGTCTGAAGCGCGGGAAGTTCCCGCGCTTTTTCATTTGCTCACCATGGATTTTCAACGCGCGGCCAGATGGCACGGCTGAGCTTGCGGTAATTGGTCGTGCGCGGATTGCTCGGATAGGAGCTGGGTGCGGCAACATAGATAATCTCGGCCGCAATCGGCACGAATCCCGCATGGAAATGGTTGGTGGATTTGACCACCAAAACATTCTTCTTCATAGGGTCGATGCCGATATTCGAAAAGATATCCGGCTCGAAAGTCTGCGTCCGGTTGGTGTTGAGAATGATGTCGATCTCGGTGCCTTCAATGCGCACGACCGCCGAGGCTCCAAGCGTCACGCGGCTTGGGCCAAAACTCTGCCAGCCTTCGGCAAGGGTCTTCATGACCGTCACACGCGCATCGATGGGTTCGCCGCCAAGCGGACCGGATTTGCCGCCGAAACGCAGATCGATCACAGCGCCTTCGCCTGCCGCATGGCAGAATGTAACGGCGATAGGATCCCAGATCGTGGCAATGCCGATATTGTCGATACGGCGTTCGATCAGGCGGCGAAGCACATAGGTGCCGTCGCCCGCAACCCCGCCGCCGGGATTGTCCCATACGTCGGCGATCACGGCAGGCTTTGCAGGATTGGCCGCATGGGCCGCCAGTGCCCTGTCTATACCCTGATCGGTGTCGAACATGGTCATCAATGTCTGTTCGCGCATGGCGATCAGTTCACGCCCGAGTTTTTCTGCAAGCGCTACGCCTTTGGCCGGATCATTGTCAGTGACGACGAGAATGCGGGTTCCCATTTCCGGCACATCGGCAGCCATAAAGCCGTGAATGACGGAAATTGACAGAATGCCATCCTTGCCGTGCATCGCCTTGATGCGGTCGATGAAGGAGCGCATCGGCTCCTTGCTGGTTGGGAACACACTGATCATATGGCAGTCGAAGGTGGATATGACCGGCTTGATGCGGCCTTTCAGGGCATCCAGCGCAAGATCGACCACATGCTCGCCGCGCTCATAAAAATCCGTATGAGGAAATTCGAGGAACGCAGCGTAAATATTGAGGTTTTCGACCCGCTTCGGGGTCAGGTGGCTATGCGGATCGAATTCACTGGCAACCAGAATATCTGGCCCGACAATGGCGCGCACACGTTCCAGGAGGTCGCCCTCGCAGTCATCATAACCTTGGGCGACCATAGCGCCATGGAGGCCGAGAACAACTGCATCGACGGGCATCGCCGCCTTGAGCTGGTCGAGAATTTCATCGCGCAATTCTTCGAAAGTCTGCCGCTGCAACAATCCGCCGGGTTCCGCCCATGTGGCAGTGCCTTCGATGACGGTCAGTCCTTCTGTCGCCGCACGTTTGCGCAATGCAACGATAGGTGAAGAGCAAAGCGTTGGCGTTTCAGGGTGTTTTCCCGGCGCAGCATAGAAGGCCATTTCGAATGAGGCCCTGTCGGTCGGAACCGGGGAGAACGTGTTGGTTTCTGTCGCAAGCGACGCGGTGAAAATGCGCATGGAAATACTCTGTACGGGGGCGTGGCGTGCTTATTTCTGCGGCGCGTAGGCGATGGCTTCGACTTCAATCTTGATGTCGATCATCAGGCGGGATTCGACCGTAGTACGCGCTGGAGGTTCTTTCGGGAAATAGGTGCCGTAAACGGCATTCATTCGCCCGAAATCCCGGGCATCCTCCAACCAGATAGTGGTCTTGACAACGTCTTCCATCGTAGCGCCTGCAAGCGCGAGTGCAGCCTTGACGTTTTCGAGCACCTGTTTGGTCTGGGCCTCTATGCCGCCTTCGACGATCTGGCCGTTTGGTCCCACGGGCACCTGGCCCGAAATATAGACGGTGTCGCCTGCGCGAACGGCTGGCGAAAGAGGCACATGCGATGCGCCGAAGACCTGTTTTCTAGACATGATTTTCTCCGGTTATTTGACTGCTCCAAGGGCGAGTCCCTTGATGAGATAGCGCTGGAGCCAGATGAAAAGGATGGCGACTGGTAGTGTGGCAAGGAGGGTTGCCGCCATGACATAATGCCATTCGACAGTGTAGCGCCCGGCTACCAGCGAAAAGACCTGAATGGGCAGGGTGTAGCTCTCCTGCCTGCGCAGCATGGTCAGCGCCACGACGAATTCGTTCCATGCATTGATGAAAGTGAAGATTGCCGTGACGGCGATGGCAGGCAGGCAGAGCGGCAGAAACACTTTTATCAATGTCTTGCCTCGGCCTGCCCCCTCCATCCACGACGCTTCTTCCAGATCACGCGGTATGGTGTCGAAATAGCTTTGCAGCATCCACACGGTGAAGGCGATGTTGAAGGCCATATAGACGGCACCGACCGCAGAGACGCTTTCGATCAGCCCATAGGCTGCAAGCAGCCGGAAAAGGCCTAGCACCAAAACGATGGGCGAGATCATCTGCGAAATGAGCAGGAATTGCCGGAATGCGCCATGACCAGCAAAGCGGAAGCGCGACATGGCATAGGCTGCAGGAATGGAGACGATGATGGCGCCGACGGAAGCGATGACCGAAACGTAAAGCGAGTTCAAAAGCGCTCGTCCGAACTTGGTCTGAACCCACATTTCCGAAAAGTTCTGCCAGCGGAAGCTGCTCGGCCACCAGCTTGGCGACAAGACTTCCTGCGGCGGTTTGACGGCGGTGAGAAACATCACAGCAAAGGGAAACAGTGTCAGCACGATAAGCGGCGACAGAATGGCCCAGGCAATGATCGTGCGTTTCAGCTTTGAGCCTGTCATGTGCGTTCTCCCTGCATGGAAAGGCGGATATAGATCGCCGTGAATACGAGGAGGATCGCCAGCATGATGAGCGATACTGCGGAGGCTTCGCCCAGCTTTCCGAGCCGGAAGGCGAGTTTATAGAGATGCGTCACCAGGATATCGGTGGAGTTGGCCGGTCCGCCCTGTGTCATGACCCAGATGATCGGGAATGAATTGAAGACATAGATCGTATTGAGCACGATGGCGATGTTCACGAAGGGCTTCAGCAGCGGAAAGGTGATTTCGCGAAACTGCTGCCACAGGCTGGCGCCTTCGAGAGACGAGGCTTCGTAGAGATCCTCCGGGATGGATGACAGTCCGCCGAGAAAGATCGTGGTTGTGAATGGCACGGTGACGAGAATGCCGACCAGTATCTGCATCGGAAAGGCGGTGGTCGCACTCGCCAGCCATTGAATGTTGCTGTCGATGATGCCGAGATTTCGCAGTGCGGAATTGAGCATGCCGCTTTCGCCGTTGAGCGCCCAGCGCCAGACGATGGCTGTCATGGTGAGCGAGACCGCCCAAGGCAACATGACGATAACGCGCGCTACCGAGCGACCGTAAAAATCCATGTTAAGAATGACGGCCACCGGAATGGAAACAATCAGTGCGCCGCCAACCACTGCGACGGTCCAGACTGCGGTTCGCCAGAGTGCATTGAGGAAGTCAGGTGTTGCGAAAAGCGCGGTAAAGTTAGCGCCGTCATTGAAATCGCGTAGTTGCCCGAAGCGGTTGACATCGTGGTTGGCAATTTCAACGAGATGCACCACGGGCCAGAAGATCACCACCGCAGCCAGAAGCAGGCTCGGCAGGATCAGGAGATAGGGCAAGGTGCGGCTTTGCATCGGCAATCAATATCCCGGAAAAGAAAAGAGCCCGGCAGCGCGAGGGCACCGCCGGGCAGGCGGGGAGTGTTACTTCTTCAGGATCGCATCCGCCTTGGCTGCAGCTTCCTTCAGTACGGCATCAGGTTCACCCTTGCCGAGATAAATGCTCTGCATGGCGTTGGACGTGATGTCGGCAATTTCTTCCCAGCCCGGAATGATCGGTGCAAAGCGGGCATCCGGCAGAAGTGCGGTAAAGGCGGCAAGGTCAGCATTATTGACGTAATAATCCATCTTCGCCTCTTCCTTGTTGACCGGGAGGAAGCCTTCGCCCTGCGTGAACTTGGCGCGCCATTCGGTCTGGAACAGGAAGTCGAGCACCTTCCAGGCTTCCTCCTTGTTTTTGGAATTCTGGAACATGATGACGGAATCGGTCACGCCATACGTGCCACGTGCGCCTGTCGGTCCTGCAGGAATGGCTGCGACGCCATATTTGAGGTTAGGCGCTTCTTCCTTGATCTGGTTGGAAAGGAAAGGCGCGGTAATCATCATGCCGACCTTGCCCTGCTTGAACAGGTTCTGAACGTCTTCGCGGGCATAGGAGGTGACGCCAGGCTGGGTCAGCCCATCGTCGATCAGCGACTTGTATAGATTGGCCGCCTCAAGTGCACCGGGTGTGCTTAGGCCCGATGTGCCATCCTTGTTGAGGATTTCTGTCCCATAGGACCACATGCCGTAATAATAATAAACGTCGGTCTCGATTTCCTTGCCCTGCAGGCCGAAACCGTAATTCTCTCCGCCGAGTGCCTTGATCTTGGTGGCGGCGGCTTTCAGTTCATCCCAGTTTGCCGGCGGATTTTCTACACCAGCTTTCGCCAGAAGGTCCTTGTTGTAATACATAGCGCGGGCGGATGCCGCGATTGGCAGGCCGTAGGTCTTGCCTTCAAGAACGGATGGCGACAGGAAGGTCTCGATGAAGCGGCCCTTGAATGCGTCGTCCATATAGCCGTCGAGTGGTTCGGCGATGCCCTGCTGCACGAAATCGATCAGCCAGCGCGTGCCGATGATCGAAAGGTCCGCATTGGTGCCTGCGGAAATATCGGTCGTCAGTTTCTGCAGAAGCACATCCCACGGAACCACTTCGAAATTGAGCGTGATGCCGGGATTGGCGGCTTCAAACGCCTTCTTGACCTCCTCAAAATAAGGGCCGGTCTTGGAGCTGTACTCCGCGACTGTCATGCGCACTTCGCCAGCATTCGCAACCGACGACAGCGCCAGAATGCTTAATCCGGCCAGAAGGCCAGCCTTCCATTTGTTGATAGACATCTTCCCGTTCCCTTGTTTAGCCCCGCTTGGTGCGATGACAATCTATTTTGTTATTTTCTTACATTATCGGCTTAATTGGCACTTTCAAGTAAAAAGTTTTGTTGCAAACTTACATTTTGACTTTTACGCTGGTGGGAATAAACAGGTGCAGAAAGCTGCCGCATAAAAGGGGAATAGCGTGGAGCAAGCAGGTGAATTTGCCGGAAAGTCGGTGCTGGTCACCGGAGCGGGCGGTGGTGTGGGATGCGCGCTCGCCAAGCTGTTTTCCGAACGCGGTGCCCGTGTGATCGGTTGCGATGCGGCATTGGAAACGATGACGGGTGATACTCTTCATGCCCGCTACGCGTTCGATCTGCTCGATCGCGATGGACTTGAACTGGCTGCAAAACGGATCATAGCGGAATCCGGACTGCCCGATATCGTCATCAATAATGCGGGTTGGACCCGCGCCGAGACTTTCGATGGGCTGGATCAGGGCAAGATCGAGGTTGAGATCGACCTCAATCTCACTGCGGTTGCCGGATTTTCCAACGTGATGGCGCAGTCCATGGCAGCGCGAGGCAGTGGTGTTTTCGTCTTCATTTCTTCGGTCAATGGGCTCTTGCATTTCGGGAATCCGGCTTATGCGGCTGCCAAGGCCGGGATCAATGCCTTTGCGCGCGGTATTGCGGTTGAGTTGGGAAGGAAGGGCGTGCGCGCCAATGTCGTCTGTCCGGGCTCGATCCGAACGCCTGCGTGGGACCATCGTATCGCGCAGGATGCGAGCGTGTTGGACCGTCTGCAGCGCTTCTATCCGCTGGGACGCATCGTTGACACCCGTGAGGTGGCGGAAACAGTAGCGTTTCTGGCTTCTGACCGTGCATCGGGGATTACCGGCGCGATCCTGCCCGTTGATGCCGGGTTGACTGCGGGCTGCCGTCCTTTCATCGAAGATATTCTCGGAGGTAACTGACCGATGAAAGAGGTTTCGCTGCGCGGCATCACCAAGACTTTCGGGCAATTGACGGTCCTCGACCGTGTCGACCTCGATATTCAAAACGGAGAGTTTCTTGTACTGGTCGGGCCTTCCGGCTGCGGAAAATCCACGCTTCTGCGGATGGTGGCCGGACTTGAGCCCATTTCTGGTGGCGACCTTCTGATTGGCGGAGAGCGGGCCAATGAGCTGCCGCCACAGAAGCGCAATATTGCGATGGTATTTCAATCCTATGCGCTGTTCCCGCATATGACGGCGCGGGAAAATATTGGTTTTGGTCCGCGTATTCGCGGCGAAAAATCGGAAGAAACAGCTGCAAAGGTGGACAAGGCGGCTTCCATCCTCAATCTCCATTCCTATCTTGACCGCTATCCGCGCCAGCTTTCGGGCGGCCAGCGCCAGCGCGTCGCGATGGGGCGCGCCATCGTGCGCGAACCGTCGGTGTTTCTGTTCGATGAGCCGCTTTCCAATCTCGACGCCCAGTTGCGCGTGCAGATGCGCACGGAGATCAAAGCGTTGCATCAGCGCCTGAAATCGACGGTGATTTATGTCACCCATGATCAGATTGAGGCCATGACCATGGCCGACCGGATAGTGGTTATGAATCAGGGCAAGATTCAACAGATCGGCGCACCGCTGGACCTTTATGATCGTCCTGCCAACAAGTTTGTTGCGAGCTTTATCGGTTCGCCGTCGATGAGCTTCATTCCCGGAACTGTGTCGGGAGGAATATTCCGTACCGGTGAGGGTGAAGAGATTGCTGTTTCAGCGGGGCCGTCAGGCACCCGACAGGTGGAAGCGGGCATTCGGCCAGAAAATTTCACGGTCGCGTCCACAGGCAAAGGGCTGACGCTCACCGTTGAAGTGATTGAGCCGACTGGTCCGGAAACGCATGTCTATGGCCGGATTGCTGGACAGCCCATACGAGCTGTGTTTCGCGAGCGCATACATCTTGCGCCCGGCGAGCAAGTGCCTGTAACTGCAAAGAGCGAACACATACACCTTTTCGACAAGGATAGCGGTCTCCCGCTTTGAACTTCCCATGAGCAAGGTTGCCGACATCATCACGCGGCTGCATGTTGTGGCGCAGGACGGATCGAAGTCCGACCGGCGTCTGGCTGCCCTCGTGCTGGCCGATCCTGATTACGCCTCTAAGGCGGCAATCTCGGAAATTGCAGCCAGAGCCGGGGTCAGCGAACCCACAGTGACCCGCTTTTGTCGGGCGCTCGGCTGTGATGGTGTTCGCGACTTCAAGTTTTTTCTGGCGCAGGCGCTGGCCATCGGTGGCCAGTATCTGACCGCGGAAATTCCCGCCCGTGACGTTCGGGAGAGTCGTATAGCCACGGCTGTGACCGATGCGGCAGTTGCAGCCATCCAGCGTGCGAGCGACGGGCTCGACATGGGCGTATTGATGAAAGTGGCCGAACGGCTTGCCGCCGGTGGCCCTGTTCTGTGCCTCGGATCCGGCGGCATCTCTTCCATGCTGGCAACAGAAATGCAGAATCGTTTGTTCCGGCTGGGTATTCCGGTCAGCGCGCAGGTCGATGGCCAATTGCAGCGCATGTATGCGGCAGTCACCACGCATGAGACGACTGTAATCGCTTTCTCTGTCTCCGGTTTCGCGCGGTCTGTGGTGGAAGCCGTGCTGGTCGCGCGACAATATGGAGCGCAGACGGTAGCGATTACACCCGCCGGTTCCGATCTCGCCAGGGCGGCGGACGTGCTCATTCCCTATCAGGCCAATGAAGATGGCAATATTTACAAGCCGACATCGTCGCGCTTCGCGCTGCTCGCCATTCTCGACATGATCGCCACGGCCACAGCGGAAGCGCGTGGGCCGAAGGTGCTGGAAAGCCTGCGCCGCATCAAGCATAGCCTCAACACGCTCACCATAGACGATCCGCGCTTGCCGCTGGGAGACTGATTCATGACCAGACCGAAAACCGTTCACGAGGTGGATACACCAGCGATCCTCATCGACGTTGACCGCGTGAAAGCAAACATCGCCAAGGCACAAGCGCATGCGGATTCCGTGGGCGTGAAACTGCGTCCGCATATCAAGACGCATAAACTGCCGCTCTTCGCCAAAATGCAGGTGGAAGCGGGCGCAACCGGGATTACCTGCCAGAAACTTGGTGAAGCGGAAGTCATGGCCGATGCCGGGCTGACGGATATTTTCCTGCCCTACAACATTCTCGGTCAGGAAAAGCTCGATCGCCTGCACGCCCTGCATCAACGCATCACATTGTCTGTAACGGTTGATAATCGAACCTCCCTTGCAGGGCTTGCAGCGTGGTTCACCGATGAAAAGCAGCCGCTGAAAGTGCTTGTCGAATGCGATACAGGCATGGGGCGCTGTGGTGTTCAGACGCCAGCCGAAGCATTGGACTTGGCGCGAATTATCGACCGGAGCGCAGGGCTGCGTTTTGGTGGGTTGATGACCTATCCCGCAGCGGGAAAACCAGACGAGGCCGAGCAGTGGCTCTACTCGGCACGTGAATTGCTTGAGGCGAACGGTCTTCCATGCGAGACGATTTCAAGCGGCGGAACGCCCGATATGTGGCGCGATCCCGGCGACAGCGTCGTCACGGAATATCGCCCTGGCACTTATATCTACTTCGACCGTTATCAGGTTGCGAAGGGAGCGGCGGCAGTAGATGACTGCGCCTTGACGGTGCTTTCAACGGTTGTCAGCCATCCAACACCTGAACGTGCGATCATCGATGCCGGTTCCAAGGCACTATCCAGCGATACGCTGGGACTGAGCGATTTTGGTGAAGTGATGGGACGTCCCGATGCCCATGTCGTTGGCCTGAGTGAGGAGCACGGCAAGCTGACCGGTGACGTCGCCGATCTGAAAGTTGGGGAACGGGTTCGGGTTATTCCCGATCATGTCTGCGTCGTTTCCAATCTCTTTGACGAGATTCATCTCGTTTCGGGCGAAAATATCATCGACATCTTGCCGGTCGCCGCACGTGGAAAATTAAGATAATCAGGAGGATAGCATGAAGGATACGGCCAATCCGTTTGCTGGCGACAAGGATCGCGAACAGATTTGGGAAATGCTTGTGCGGCGCGATATCGAAGCTTTCGTATCGCAAGACTGGTCCATGGTGGCCGATGATTTCGATGAGGTGCGCTTCCTTGGCATTCATGCACATAACGATCGCGATCCCGACAAATGGGATGCGGGATTTCCGACGCTTATTAGTTATCGCGATGAATGGCTGCGGCAGGCAGCGGAAAGTGCGGCGGTCGAGTATGCCGAATCTCTGGCAGACGGCATTTTTCGCGCGACCAATCTGAGTGTTATCGACATTACCGGTGATATTGCCCTCGCCCGGAAAAAATTCGATGGAACCATTGCAAAGAACGACGGAACCGTCGATCGCCTCAACTGGCAGACGCTTTATTTTTGCCGTCGTGAAGGCGCGCGCTGGAAGATTACCGGCTTTGTCGGATATATGGCTTATCGCTGAGAAATCGGGGTATCAAGCCTCATCTACCGAGGCGCGGATTGTTCATTTGCGCCTCGTTCCAAAAATATGGGCGAGATAATTGCAGTTGCTTCTTAAGTAAATTCCAAAAAAACACGTATTATTGAGTATAGAAGGTGAACTAGAAATAAATTAAATGGAAATATCAGATTATATTTATAAATAATAGAAAATTAAAATAGTTCAAATTTAGAACCATATTTGGTATGTAATATAATCTTACTTAGTATTCTAAATTTTTGAAGCTATGGTTTCTCTCGAAACGAGGAGGAGTATCATGGCAAAGATCGTCGGCACGGCCAATTCAGACAATATCGTTGGTTCTGATGAGAATGATCGCATCTGGGGTCTGGCTGGAAATGATTTTATCGAGGGAGGTCGCGGCAGCGACATTCTCGATGGGGGTGAGGGCGATGACGTTCTGACTGCAACCGGGGAAGACCCGTCCGGATTTGATGAACTTGCGGGAGGGGCAGGCAATGACCGTCTCATCTTCAATTTCGTCGGGGGGGCTGCACGAGGCGGAGATGGAACTGATACGCTGGTAGCCGACCTGTCGAACCAGAAAGATGCAGTTGTGTTCAGCGCACCGCAAGGGCACGTTTACTGGGGGGATCCAACCGCCAGTGACCATCACCTCTATTTCACGGATCTCGAACGTCTCAATCTACAGACCGGCGCAGGCAACGATGCCATTGATGCAACGGGATTTGCCTTTGCCAACATTTACGCCGGTGCGGGCAATGACAGGATCGTGGCCGGAATCGGCAACGACCAGATTTTCGGCGGTGCCGGACAGGATCATATTCTGGGTGGGGGTGGCGAAGACAATATCCGGGGCGGCAGCGGCAACGATGTAATTGATGGAAGCAACGGCGACGACAATATTTCCGGCGACGAAGGCAGTGATACCCTGTTCGGCGGGCGGGGTAACGATACCCTGAATGGCGGTGACGGCGACGATATGCTGAACGGTGGCGACGGCAACGATACCCTCTTTGGAGGACAAGGCTCGGACACCTTGGTCGGTGGTGCGGGCAATGACGTGTTCACCAGTTATGCCGCCGATGACGACATCATGATTGGCGGCGAGGGCAATGACAGTTTTTCGGCGGGTGTGCAGGATAGCTACTATGCCGGATACTGGTTCCAGATGTCGGGCGGAGCCGGTGACGACACGTTTTCGATTTATTGTGACGACAATTTCGGCAGCGTGGACGGCGGCGAAGGCGTTGACACACTCTCGGTGAATTTTGACGACGTTGCTCCCGGCTTCACCTTTGATGCCACATCCTACACTACAATAGAGAAGTTCAACCTCGACGTTCGTTCGGCGACCAGAGGGGCCCAGATATTCGGCGGGGCTGGCGATGATAGCATCACCAGTTCGGAGACGTTTCGGGAAGGCTTCAGCGGCCATGACACATATGACGGACGTGGAGGCAATGACTACATCTACGGCGCAAGCGGTTCCGACAGCCTCTTGGGAGGAGACGGTGACGACGAGCTGAACGGCGGCGATGGTTTGGACCGGCTGCTGGGCGGGACAGGTTCCGACACGCTGACCGGAGGCGCCGACGCCGATACATTTATCTGGGGCGATGAATCCGTTGAGGCTGGAGGTCTCGACCGTGTTACTGACTTCAATGTGGACAGTGGGGATGTTCTCCTGTTCCGAGGCGTCGACACTATCGCAAGCTTCGAAAGTTTCGTCACGGCATCGGTCGATACATCAGAAGGCGTCTTCGTGAGCATCGATGGTACGGCAAATGGAATCGTCATCGAGAATGTTACACTCGCCGAATTGACTGAAAACGACGTCACTTTCGCCTGATGTGAAGCTCTCGTTATGAGAGCGACCTGACAATGTCGATTGTCTCTTCCGGTCCTTTCCGGGAGAGCATAATTATGGTCGGGAAAAATCCACTCATGCTGGGACGTGTTGCCGGAATCCGATGCACTGTGCTTGCGAAAAAATCGAAACGGGACATCATTCCTGGCAGCCTCGGGTGTTTTTTGCCGTGACCCAAAGTAACTTTGATTGACAGTATAATCACACTATTTTTCTGTAATTAGGGCCATCTTTATCCAGAATAATAATAATTCTGATGATGTCGCAGCTGATAGCATATTTGTCGCAGCCCGTTCCGATAATTGACTGGAGCGGGACTACTATTGCCTTCAGACTGGTCGATTGTCTCCTGCTTTGAGGGTCGTCGAACTGTCTTCAAAATTCGTCGTGCGACCCTTCAAAAAAATCATCCAAGGGGACGGTTGCTGGACGGATCATTCAGATGAATTCACGGCTGTGGGTGGACATGTCGGGAAATGACCTATATAGAATCAAGCAATCTATCGATAATCATTCCATGCGGACCGTTCGCGGAACGCAGATCGTGTGTGAGCGATTTGCGTTGGAATGAAGTTCTATCATTGTTAAAAAGGAGATTAAGTCCGCCAGCACAGCGGGGTTAAACTTAATGCATGGTATTTTATACAAGGAAGAAAGTATGAAGTCGCCGGCTAAGACGAAAATAAGCTTGAAGAGCGTTTTTAAAGTCTTCGGCGATGATCCGGAGCGTGCAATGAAGGAATTGCGCGCAGGTAAGTCAAAAACCCAGATTCACAGCGAACTCGGCGCGACAATCGGCGTCGACGATGCGACCTTCGATATCTACGAAGGCGAAGTATTCGTTATCATGGGACTCTCGGGCTCGGGCAAGTCTACGCTTCTGCGTTTGCTCAATCGCCTGATCGAACCAACTGCCGGTTCCATCGAAGTGGACGGCCGTGACATCGTCGAGATGAGCAAGCGCGAGCTGATCGATCTTCGTCGCCGCGACATGAGCATGGTGTTCCAGTCTTTCGCGCTTCTGCCCAATCGCTCGGTTCTGAACAATGCCTCGTTCGGCCTTGAAGTGGCTGGAATGGGCGAGACGGAGCGTCATCAGAAAGCGCTGAATGCACTCGCTGCCGTCGGGCTTGAGCCATATGCCCACAGCATGCCTGACCAGCTTTCCGGCGGCATGAAACAGCGTGTCGGATTGGCGCGCGCTCTGGCAAGCGAGCCGACCATTCTCCTGATGGACGAGGCTTTTTCCGCACTTGATCCGCTGATTCGCACCGAAATGCAGGACGAACTCAAGCGGCTTCAGGCAGAACATAGCCGGACGATCATTTTCGTCAGTCATGATCTGGACGAAGCCATGCGTATCGGCGACCGTATCTGCATCATGCAGCACGGCAAGGTCGTGCAGGTTGGAACGCCGAATGAAATCGTTTCAGCACCGGCCAACGATTATGTTCGTTCCTTCTTCCGCAATGTCGATGTGTCGCGTGTTTTCAAGGCTGCCGATGTGGCCCGCGAGGACGAGCTGATCGTCTTCGAGCCCGAACAGCTGGCAACAGCGCTCGAACGTTTCGATGCGAGCGGCCAGACGTTCGGCGTGCTGATAGATGCAGACCGCACATATCGCGGCATGGTCAGCCGCGACGCATTGGCAAAGGGTGCTGTAGCGCAAGATGGGGAGAGACTGGATAGTGTCCCTGCTATCGAAGCCGAGGCCCCCCTTTCCGGATTGCTGACGCAGGTGGCGGAAAGCCCCTGGCCGGTTCCGGTTACTGACCGCCAGAACCGCTATGTCGGTGCCATCAGCAAATCGGCATTGCTTGAAACGCTTGGCCGCGCGGGTTGAGACCTGCGCGCCAACGGACTTTTGCCCGATGAAGGCAGAATTGGTCCAATCCAGAAGAAATACGGAAATGGACGGTAAAATATGGATTTGAATTTTAGTGTCGGCGGATGGGCGGATGTTGTGGTCAATTACATTCTCGACCACTTTACGCCCGCGCTCGATATGATCGCAGCCGCTATCGGTTTTGTTACCGACGGCATCCAAAATGCTCTTCTTGTTGTTCCGCCGATAGGCGGGGTTGCAATTCTCACATTGCTTGCGTTGTGGCGCGTCGGATGGAAATTCGCGATTTTCGCAGCTCTCGCATTGGGGCTCATCATCCACATGGAATTGTGGACCGGTACGATGGAAAGCCTTTCTCTGGTGCTGGCCTCTACGGTTATCGCTGTCGTGATCGGTATTCCGCTCGGCATCGCCATGGCGCGGAACGATACGGTCGCCTCGATTGTGCGTCCGGTACTCGATCTTATGCAGACGATGCCCGCTTTCGTCTATCTCATTCCGGCAGCAATGTTTTTCGGCCTTGGTGCCGTGCCCGGAACGATTGCGACGGTGATCTTCGCCATGCCGCCGGTCGTGCGTCTGACCAATCTCGGTATCCGGCAGGTGCATGCTGAGTTCGTCGAAGCCGGACTGGCCTTTGGCTGCACGTCGCGGCAGCTTCTGTTCAAGGTGCAGCTTCCGAACGCCATGCCCTCGATCATGGCCGGTATCAACCAGACAATCATGTTGTCGCTCTCGATGGTGGTTATCGCATCGATGATCGGCGCCGGCGGCCTCGGCAATACGGTTCTGACCGGCATTCAGCGCCTCAATGTGGGCCTTGGCTTCGAAGGTGGCCTTGCGGTGGTCATTCTGGCGGTCATTCTCGACCGCATTACCCAAAGCTTCGGCAAGGGCGGCACGGGATTTTTCAAGAGGCTGGCATCTTTAAGAAAGGCGGCGGACACCCAATCCGCCTCGTCCTTTCGCAAGCAGGAAGCATGAAGCAGACAAAAACAACCAAGAATAACCCAATAATAACAATGGGAACTGATACCAATCGAAAAGGAGAAACTATGTTAGGCAAACTAACCAAATTCGGTCTGGCGGCAGTTGTGGCGGGAACGATGACCATGGGCGCAGCATTTGCGCAGGACGGCAAGCCGGTGAAAATCGGCTGGGCACCCTGGTCGGATGCTGAATTCGTCACCAAACTTGCCAAGAAGCTGATCGAAGACAATCTCGGCCAGAAGGTCGAGCTGGTTCAGACTGACGTGGCCCCACTCTATCAGGGTGTGAGCCGTGGCGATATCGATGCCATGATGATGGCCTGGTTGCCGGAAACGCATGCCGACTACTATGCGCGCGTGAAGGACAAGGTCGAAGACCTTGGCCCGCTCTATGAAGGCGCAAAGCTCGGCTGGATCGTTCCGGCTTACATCCCGGAAAGCGAGATCAGCTCCATTGAAGACCTGAAGAAGCCGGAAGTTCGCGAGAAGCTGAAGGGCGAAATTCAGGGCATCGACCCGGGTGCTGGCCTTACTCGCCTGTCACAGGAAGCGATCAAGAAATACGGGCTGGACTACAAGCTCAATATTTCAAGTGAAGCGGCCATGCTGACGACGGTTGACCGCGCCACGCGTTCTGACGGCTGGTTCGTGGCAACTTCGTGGAGCCCGCACTGGATGTTCGGCAAGTACAAGCTTCGTTACATTGCCGATCCTGAAGGCGCTCTTGGCGGCGCAGAACATATCGACGCCATCGCACGCAAGGGCTTCAAGGAAGATAATCCGAAGGTCGCATCGCTGCTGACCAAGATGAGCATTCCGATCAGCGAGCTTGAGGCTGCGATGTTCGATGCGCAGGAGACGTCTTACGAGAAGGCAGTCGATAAATATATCGCGGACCATCCGGACCGCATCAAGGAATGGCTGGCCGAGTAACTGGTTCCAGCAAAAAATGAGCCCCGGTTATCCGGGGCTTTTTCCTTTCCTATCCTCTTCGAGCTATCAGAATACCTGATATCACGATGATGCCGCCCAGAGCCTGCAATATGCCGATAGGCTCCGACAGGATGGTCCAGGCAAGAAATGCCGCGACGACGGGTTGCAGAAGCAAGGTCAGCGACGAAAACGACGCCGGAAGATAGGCAAGGGCATAGGCAATCATGCTCTGACCTGCCGCATGGGTTACCCATGCAAGACCTGCGAGTATAAGCCAGCCATAAAGCGTAGCAGGCAGGATCTGACCTTCCATGAAATACGCGACGGGCAGCGAAAAGACAGCAGCAATTGCGCTGCTCCAAAGCATGATGCGCATGGTGGAAAAGCGGCTGCGCAAGCGTCCGACCGAAAGAATGTAACCGGCATAGAAGACTGCGGCCAGAAGGGCCATCGCATCGCCGGAGGATCGGGATTGGAGAAGCTCACCCGGTCCGCCCTTCAGCACGACAACGCCGATGACTGCGACGGCAAGCCCGACCATGAAAGAACTGCTGACGCGCGATTTGAAAAGCAGCCAAGCGCCAAGTGTCACGAAAATCGGTGCCATATTGGCAAGCAACGTTGCATTAGCAACGGATGTCATGTGCAGTGACAGGTGCCATGCACCCAGATCGAAAGCGATGAACAGGCCGGGCAGCGCGAGGCGAAGGCAGTCAGATAAAGTGAGTGGCGGTGCATCCTTTTCGTCCCACCGCTCGCGGCCATCCATAAGCAGGAGCGGTAAAACTGCCAGTGCAAGACGCCAGAAACCTGTTGCGAGCGGGCCAACTTCGGAAAGTCGGACGAAGATTGGCGAACTGCCGATGGCTATGCCGCCAACGATCAGGGCGGTCATCGCCAGACGTTGCGCATTGGTGGGGGCGGGGTTTGCGGCAGTGGTATGCGACATTTTCAAACTCAAAGTTACGCCGAAATCGTTCTTTTGCCCACGCATTAAGCGCAGTTAAGGAGCGTCTCTCGGCTTCGGAATGAACTGGTCATGGAGAAAGCAGAGCACATTTCTTCCATTATCCGTGTTCTGAATATTGTCTTCATGTCGCAAAAGGGTGGAAATAACGAAAATTTTGCCCGCGACATTGATATGACGCGGGCTTGCTTATTCCTCTTTGTGGGAGGCGTCCAGCGCTGGGTTGTGGCAGAAACCGGAAATTTCATCACGTTTCTGTTCAACACATCGCAAATTATATGAAAAAGCGCCTTCGAGGGGCGCTTTTCAATTTTCAACGAGAATAGGGTGAGTAGCATTGTTTGCGCGGCCCATTATAGGGCTGGAAGGTATTGTCCGAAGAGCGATAGGACCGATAACGGTTATAGCACCACTGCACATGCGCATTTGACATCCTCGGCGCGCGATAAACGGGGCGAGGTTGGCTTATCGCACCGCCAATGATTGCGCCTGCACCGAATGCTGCCAGCGGATACCACCAGCCGTCATTGTGGCGCCGATAGCCGTGGCGATAATGACGATAGCCGCGATGACCGTTCCAGTGTCCCGGCCGGTTAGGTCGATGGCCATGATAGTGACGCGGCGGGCGGCGATGATCACGCACCTGCTCCACATCGTGGTTTATGACCGGGCGCTCCAAATTCATAGGCGCCGCCATCGTCGGCACAACCGATGTCGCACCGAAGATCACGGCCAGAGCCCCGGCACAAGTCTGTTTGAATATATTCACGTGCAGCCCTCCATATTAGATAATAGAGGTAAACAATTGAAATATCGATTGGTTCCCGGTTTCCATCGGGCAAATTTCTGTTGGCACCTCAAGGCGTGTAGCAATGTGGAAATGCGCTCAAAATGAAAGGGAGCAGGCTCCTCCCCAAGAACCTGCTCCCTAATGCATCGCCCCCCGCCATAGGTGGTGCGATGCTTGTCTCTTATGGACTTCCCATGCCTGATTAGCGTCTCAGACCTTACCTTCGACAGCGGCATTTAGCAACTTCAGCGCGCGTTCTTTTGTCAACTCAATCGGATTGCCGCCAGCCGTCGGATCGACGATGGCCATCTCGGCAATCAGGTCTTTCCGGGCTTCGTCCATGTCGAGGCCCTTGATGAATTCGGGCAGGCTGTTGGGAACGCCCAAATCGGTCCGCAATTTCATGATGGCCGCAAGAAATCCGTCGAAGCCACCCGCGATGCCGAGATAGTCGGCAAGTCTTTGAATGCGCTGTTCGATAGCCGAACGATTCTGAAGCAGGACATAGGGCATGAAAACTGCATTAGTCATGCCGTGATGGGTATCGTAGAGGGCGCCGATCGGATGGGACAGTGAATGGATTGCACCGAGACCCTTCTGGAAGGCCGTTGCACCCATGGCCGCAGCGGCCATCATATTGGCACGTGCTTCAATATTCTTGCCATCGGCATAGGCCGTTGGCAGATTTTCAAAGACCAGACGAATGCCTTCGACCGCGATGCCATCGGCCATCGGATGAAATCCGGGAGCGCAATAGGCTTCAAGGCAGTGTGCCAGCGCATCCATGCCCGTGCCTGCGGTGATGAAAGGCGGCATTCCGGTTGAAAGCTCAGGGTCGGCAATGACCGTGACCGGGAGCATCTTCGGGTGGAAAATGACCTTCTTGGTGTGGGTCGCTTCATTGGTCAAAACGCCAGCACGGCCTACTTCCGATCCGGTGCCGGCAGTGGTAGGCACGGCGATGATTGGCGCAATGGTATTGCTGTCGGCACGGGTCCACCAGTCGCCAATGTCTTCGAAATCCCAGACCGATCGTGTCTGCCCTGCCTGAAAGGCAATCAACTTGCCGAGATCCAGTGCTGAGCCGCCACCGAAAGCGATAACGCCATCATGCTTGCCGTTTTTGAAAACCTCAACGCCCGCATAGAGGTTGCTCTCGACCGGGTTCGGTTTGACTTCGGAGAAAACCCCGTATTTCACACCGGCTTCATCAAGAATAGCGAGCGTGGATGCCACCACAGGAAGCTTTGCCAGGCCAGGATCGGTCACAAAGAGCGGGTTCTGAATGCCCGCGGCCTTAAGGACGGCAGGCAATTCCTTGATACGGCCTGGACCGAAAAGTACGGTGGTGGGGAAATTCCATTTGGCAGTCAAAGTGGTCATGTCGATTGCTTTCCAGAAACTCAATTCAGATCAGATTTTCTCACGCAGATGGAAGGATTTCGGTCGCGTGAGATTGCCGTAGCCTATCGGTGACAGGGCTGCGCCCTTGCCGGTGTCTTTCACCCCGGTCCAGACTAGTGCGGGATCAAGATAGTCGCAGCGGTTCATGAAAACCGTGCCCGTCTCGATGCGGTCGCCAAGCGCGGCGGCGTGGTCCGTGTCTGCCGTCCACAATGAAGCTGTCAGGCCATAGATACTATCGTTCATGAGCGCGAGGGCTTCTTCGTCATTGCGCACTTTCATGATACCAACGATGGGACCGAAGCTCTCTTCACGCATGACGCTCATCTGGTGATCGACATTGGTGAGTACTTCAGGCGCAATATAGGGGGACCCCGCGCGGTCGTTCTCGACGCTCATATTGACATGAGCCTTCGCACCCTTGCGCAGCGCTTCAGCCTTCTGCTCGCGGATGAGATCGGCAAAACGCGCTTGCGCCATCGGTCCAAGCGTCGTTGAGCTATCAAGCGGGCTGCCGACCACATATTGCTTCGTTAGGTCAATGAATCCGTCGACAAAGCGGTCATAGACAGCTTCATGAACGTAGATGCGTTCTATCCCGCAGCAGCACTGGCCGGAATTGAAGAATGCACCGTCAACCAGATTGGCGACAGCGTGGTCCAGATTGACATCAGGCAGCACATAGGCCGGATCCTTGCCGCCCAATTCCAGCCCCAGTGTCATGAAGGTGCCTGCGGCAGCTTTCTCGATGGCGCGACCGCCACCGACCGAGCCGGTGAAATTCACGTGATCGATTGTCCCGGATGCAAGCAGCTTTTCCGTTGATGCATGATCGAGAACGACGTTCTGGAAAACGCCCTTTGGCAGACCGGCCTTCTCGAAGGCTTTTGCAAAGCGCTCACCGGCCAGAAGTGTCTGGGTTGCGTGTTTGAGGATTACAGTGTTTCCGGCCATCAGTGCCGGAATGATCGTGTTGACTGCCGTGAGATATGGATAGTTCCATGGTGCAACCACCAGAACAACGCCGAGTGGCACGTGTTTGACATACCGGCGAAAGCCGTCGTTCTGTGCCGGTACATAAGGCTTCAGCGCTTCTTCGGCGATGTCGATCATATACTGGCCGCGTTCCTGAACACCGCCATTTTCGCCGCCATAGCGTGTTGGTCGTCCCATCTGCCATGCAATTTCCGGGATAATCTCATCCTGCATTGCAGCGAGAGCGTCGAGTGCGGCACGGCAATAGCGGGCGCGTTCAGCGATGCTCGATTGAGCCCAACCTGTTTGCGCGCTACGTGCGGCAGTCACCACCGAGGCGATTGCAGCCTCGTTCAAAAATGGACGCTCGGCATAAACCGATCCGTCTATCGGGGAGATGATCTTGGCCGTGCCGCTCATCTGTAACTTCCTCTGAAACCTAGCATTTCGTCATTCATTTAGGGAACGGTCACACGGGTCAATAGCGCTCGAAGCCGCGATGCAGTTCCCAGTCGGTCACCCGCCGGTCATACTCGATCTGCTCCCAATGAGCAGTGTGGACATAGTGATTGACCACAGCGTCTCCGAATGCCTCCTTGAGAAATGCGGAGCTCTTAAGCGCTTGTGCGGCTTCGCGCAGCGTGTAGGGAATTTCCTTCAGCTTGACAGCACTATAGGCATCACCGACGAAAGGTTCTTCAAGTTCCAGTTGCTCGTCTATCCCTTTCAAGCCTGCTGCGATAAGTGCGGCAAAGGCCAGATATGGATTGAGGTCGGCGCCCCCGATACGGCATTCGATACGGATGCCTTTCGTGCCTTCGCCACACAGGCGGAAGCCCGCGGTGCGGTTATCCGGGCTCCACATGATTTTCGTCGGCGCGAAAGTGCCTGCCTGAAAGCGCTTGTAGGAATTGATGTAAGGTGCCAAGAAATAGGTGTAATCGGTGGCATATTTGAGCTGCCCCGCCACCCATGAACGCATCAGTGGCGTCATGGTATAAGGTGCTTTCGGATCGAAGAAGAGCGATTCCTTACCGTCGGCGCTCCAGATAGAATTGTGCACGTGGCTTGAACTTCCAGCCTTGCAGTAATCATACTTGGCCATGAAGGTGATGCACTTTCCATGTGCCTCGGCGATTTCCTTCATCGCGTTCTTCATGATGACATGGCGATCTGCCATTTCGAGAGCTTCGGCATAGCGCACATTCAGCTCTTCCTGTCCCGGCCCCCATTCACCCTTGGAGTTTTCTACCGGAATGCCTGCCGCCGCGAGCTGGTTGCGCATTGCGCGCAAGACCGGCTCTTCCTTGGTGGTCAGATGGATGACGTAATCCTGCACGTAAGGCGAGGCTGTCTCCATATCATGCCAATGCTTGGAGCGGGCCGTCTTGTAGGTTTCGTCGAAAAGATAGAATTCAAGCTCGGACGCAAAATAGGCGCGATAACCGCGCTCATGCAGACGCGCGAGCTGCTTCTTGAGGATTGCGCGCGGGGAGTGCGCTAGATCCTCGTGGTCGTGGTGATTGAGCACATCGCAAAGCACGATGGCCGTCTTTTCCAGCCAGGCGGCGACACGCAAGGTCGAAAGGTCCGGCTTGATGACAAAATCACCATATCCCTTGTCCCAGCCGGCGGCTTCGTAACCAGGCACTGGCTCCATATCGATATCGTCGGCAAGAAGATAATTGCAGCCATGGGTTTCGTCGTAACCAGATTCCACAAAAAACTGCCCATAGAAGCGCTTGCCGATCAAGCGTCCCTGCATGTCTACGAAACATGCGAGAACCGTATCTATTTCGTCATCTGCAACGGCTTTTTTCAATGCATCGAAAGTCAGTTGTCCGGCCATTTAATTTGCTGTGCTCCCACGGAATGAAGTGAGAGGCGCCGCGCGAATGCACGGCGCCTTTGTTCGTCAGGTGTAGCGGTAAGGTGCGCCGGCACCTCGCATGGTTTCCTGATATTTTTTCAGGATTGCGACCACTTTCGCGTTTCTCTCGCTCTTGGTGGCGATCTCGTCCCAGAACTGTTCAGCGGCGTCTTCGATCTGCTTCCATTCCGATTCAGGAATAGTGGTCAGTTCCAGTTTCCCGCCTGTGGTGCGATAGTGAGCTTCGCCCCACCAGTACCAGTGCTGGCGATAGTAATGCGATGAATCCATTGCCAGCTTAAACAAAGTCTTCAGATGATCCGGTACGGCGTCCCATTTCTCGGTATTCGCGAAATATGAGCCGGCCCATGCGCCGTTGATGTTGTTGGTCAGATAGTACTTGTTGATGTCCGCCCAGCCGACCGTATAGGCCTCGGTCGCGCCACACCACGCAACGCCGTCGAGTTCGCCGGTCTGGATTGCGACTTCGATATCTTCCCATGGCAGCGTGACTGGCACGACGCCGAATTTGGTCAGGAAGCGCCCGCCGGTCGGGAAGGTGAAGACCCGAAGCCCTTGCAGGTCAGCGACGCTGCGGATCGGTTTGGTGGTTACGAAATTGCAGGGGTCCCAGGAACCGGCGCTGAGCCAGGTAACGCCGGGAATTTCCTTATAGGCTTCCTCCCAGATTTCGTTGAGCCCGTACCAGTTGAACAGGGCTGGCACATCAAGGCTGTAACGCGATGCGAAGGGGAAGTAAGCGCCGAAGACCGCCACATCGACTGGCGATGCCATGGAGTCGTCGTCACTTTGTGCAGCATCGATTGTACCGGCCTGAACGGCACGGAACAGTTCACCCTGCGGCACAAGCTGGTCGGCCGTATAAAGTTCGATCACCATCTCGCCGTTGGCTGCTTTGTTGAAAGCATCAATCGACGGCTTGATGACATGCTCGGCAAGGGCCGGGCCCGCATAGGTCTGGAGGCGCCACTTGATCGGGCTTTGCGCCCTCACATAAGGCGTTGCAAGCGTGCTTGCACCCAGCGCACCAACGGTCGTCAACCCGGCTTTCTTGAGAAAATCGCGTTTGTTAAGCTTACTATTCTCACTCATGCCCATTCTCCCACTCTTGTTTGAGTTCACCCTTTATTTGTCCGGTCTGGCCGTTCTGGCTCTTGTTGCCGGCTTATGCGTATTTTCACGGAATTATCGTCATCGTCCGGTGTACCAGTTGGGCAACCACATCGCGATTTGCGGGAAGATCATCAGGATGATGATGGTCAGCACCATGAGGAAGAAGAACGGCACGATTGAACGATAGATGTCCATCAGCGTGACTTCTTTTGGTGCCAGCGCTCGCATCATGAAGAGATTGTACCCGAAGGGCGGCGTGATATATGCAATCTGGCATGTGATGGTGTAGAGCACCCCGAACCAGATGGCATTGAAGCCGAGGCTCTTTACCAGTGGTATATAAAGCGGCGCCACGATGACCAGCATTGCTGTATCGTCGAGGAACATGCCCAGTACGACGAACGAAAGCAGCATCAGTATCAGGATCGTCCATGGCGACAGATCAAAGGTGCCAAGCAATATGCTTTCGATGGCTTTTACCGCCCCAAGGCCGTCATAGACCGACGAAAAGCAGAGCGCTGCCAGAATGATCCAAAGGAACATACAGGTGACAGTGAGGCTGTTTCGCGTCGTGGTTTCCCATACGTATTTGTTGAGACGTCCGGTAAAAAGCGCGGCCAGTGTTGCAAGCAAGGCGCCGACTGCTGAACTTTCAACGAGGCTGGTAACGCCTGTAAGGAACAGCCCCATCATTGCGCCGAAGACGACGAGCGGTAGAATGCCAGCTCGCAGCGCGACAAAACGATCGTGCCACGTAATTCTGTCCAGCTCTTCCTGCGGCAATGTCGGCCCGAGTTCGGGCTGGATACGGCAGCGTATGTAGATATAGATCGCAAAAAGCACAGCCATGAGAAGGCCGGGGCCTATGCCTGCGAGCCATAGCTGCAGAACTGGTTGTCGGGCAATCATCGCATAGAGAACGAGCACGACGCTCGGTGGAATAAGGATGCCAAGCGAGCTACCAGCCTGGATGACGCCCGTTACCATAACCTTGTTGTAACCGCGCTTCAGCAATTCGGGCAGTGCCACGGTGGCGCCGATTGCCATGCCCGCAACGCTCAGGCCGTTCATGCAGGAGATGATGACCATCAGGCCGATCGTCCCAAGCGCCAGGCCGCCGCGAATGCCGCCGAACCAGACGTGAAACATTCGGTAGAGATTGCTGGCAATGCCGGACTCCGAGAGCATGTAGCCCATGAAGACGAAGAACGGCACCGTGATAAGCGGATACCAGTTCAATACCGCAAAGGTGGCGTTATACGGCATTTCAAATGAGCCCTTGCCCCAAAGCAGGAGCGCGGCGAGCGAACCGACGAAACCGATCACGCCGAATACGCGCTGCCCGGTCATGAGCAGCACCATCATGGTTGCAAACATGAAGAGCGTAATGAATTCCGAACTCATATGTGATGTCCTTCCTCAATGGCAGGACCCGCAATGGTGCTGATAGGCTTTCCACGCAGGGACGCCCAGTCCTTGAAGAAATTGGAGACGCATTGCAGCAGCAGGAGAAGAATGCCGACCGTCATGAGAAGCTTGATCGGCCAGAGAAGTGGTGCCCAGGCGGTATAGTTCTTCTGGCTGTAAACGATGGCGTAATTGGTCGATGAAATTCCGCCCGCGACCATCACTCCGAGATAGAAGATAATGAACAGGATGGTAATCATGTCGGTGACCATTTTCCTGCGCGGGGAAAGGCGGTCGAAGAATAGGTCCATTCGCACATGCGCGCCCTGCTGCATGGCATAGGCACCGCCGAGCAGATAGTAGGCGGAGAGCAGAAACTGGGACATTTCCAACACCCAGTTGACCGGAACGCCGAGGACGACGCGCGAGAACGTCGAATATAGAAGGCATGCGCCAAGCACGAAGAAAAGATACATCGCGAAGCGTCCGACATAGTAATTCAAGGCATCAATATATTTGACGAACAGTCTGATCGGCTTCGGCATTTCCGGCTCCTTCAGGCTTTCTGTTCCGTGTTGGGAAGACCGATTGCTTCCGCAATGTCCTTCAATATCGTTGCGATTTTTTCGGCCCAGACGATCTGTGTTTGGCCATCGGCAATCTCATCGTTACGGAGTTCGATCATCACGCAAGGGGCGTTGCGTGGGCGGGCGTGCCGTTCGAGCGTGTAGTAGACCCGGTCGGCTGGCGAATAGGGCTCGTTCACGCCGACATTGAGGGTAGCGTCTTTCCGCAGAGCGGCGATCAGCGGCTTGCCAATCCGGTCATCTTCGTCGTGGATGATGCCGATCTGCCAGGGGCGGGGGACGTCGCGATAGATAGGCGTGAAGGAGTGGACCGTCACGATCCATGATGGCAGTCCGCGTCGCCCACGCTCTGCAATTACGTGTTCGACAGCAGTGTGGAATGGACGATGTGAAAGATCGATACGCGCCAGACGTTCCATGGAGTTGAGCGCGTGATTTCCGGGAACCACGGTCGTCTCGCTGATTTCCGGAATGAGGTCGTGAGCGTCGAGCGGGCGATTGCAATCGATCAGCAATCGCGAAAGATGGCTTTCGACAAGAGGCGCATCGAGCGACGAGGCGAGGTGTCTTGCGACTTCGATAGCACCAGGATCCCAGGCGATATGTGCCTTAAGGGCATCAGCATTCAGGCCGAGCCCCTGAAAAGTATCGGGAATGAAATTGGATGCGTGTTCGCAAACAAAGAGATAGGGACTTTCCCCATCCTTGTTGAAGACAGAAACAGGCTCGCACGAAGCCGTGCGATATTCTCGCTCGTCCGTCATTCTAATCGTTCCCCGCGCTGTAACTTATGTTACGTTTTTTCCAATTATGCGCTATTGCGGATTATTTGATACGTCCTATGATTATTTGTCAAACACAATTTCGCCCAAATTCAAAAAGGGCCTGCTGAAACAGGAAGTGCTGTGCCGGTGCATGCAAGCGTTGCGGAACTGATCAATGAACGGATCGATACGATGCCGGCGGGTGAACGAAGTGCAGCGCAGACGCTGATCGCCAATTATCCGATGCTGGGCTTGAAAACCGTCGCGGAATTTTCCGGCTTGGCCGGTGTCAGTTCTCCGACGATCCTGCGCTTTGTGAACAGGCTCGGGTTTCAGAGCTATCCTGATTTTCAGGCGCGATTACAGGACGAACTCGCAGCCCAGTTGCAGTCGCCGCATCATCGCAACGAACAGCCGGGTACCGGACAAGACACAGCTTATCCGGCGGTGGAGCATACGCTGGAGAATATCCGTGAGAGTTTCCGACATCTCGGCGAAAGGCAGTTGCGACAGGCCGTTTCGGCATTGAGTGGCGCCAAAGGGAATGTCTATCTGATCGGTGGGCGTTTCACCGATCCTATTGCGCAGTATATGGCGGCCCACATGACTGTTATTCGTCCGTACGTCTTTCATCTTAGTGGTCAGGAAAGTGTCTGGCGTGACCGCCTTCTCGATATGAGCAAGCGCGATGTTCTGGTGGTTTTCGATATTCGCCGCTATCAGGACAGCCTTCTGAAACTGGCTGAAAAAGCGCGGGCGCGAGGTGTGGAGGTCATCCTTGTTACCGATCAGTGGCTTTCGCCGATTGCACGTGTAGCCAGACATGTTCTGGCGGGGCGCACGGCCGTACCGTCAGCCTGGGACTCATCGGCAGCACTTTTTGTCCTGGCGGAAACAGTCATTCGTGAAATGACAAGAATGCTGGAAAAAGACAGCGCCGCCCGCATTGCGGAACTTGAAGAACTGCGCTGACCGGTGCGTCGCTCTTTCGAGAGCGCGTTATTCTAGCCCGCAGGCACGCAGAAACAGCGTTGAAACTTCTTTCTCTATCCGTTCAAGGTCGAGCGGCTCGTCCTTCTCGAGCTCCATCATGCTGCGGACTTGCGTTTCGAAGTCGGCATAATGCTGGGTGACTGCCCATATATGCATCTGGAACAGCAGCGGATCGACAGGCTTGATGCGACCGTCATCCACCCATGACTGGATGAGTTTCACTGCATTATGGGTTGCGGAGACATGTTTTTTCCAGTGACGGCTCAGATAGGGCGCACCATTGGCGATTTCGGTGGTGAAAAGGCGCGAAGCTTTGGGGTTCTTCTGGCTGTATTCGAGCTTGGCGCGGATATATTGACGGATCACCTTGGCAGGGTCATCCCCGGTATTGGCTCCTAGGAAAATGTCTTCCCATTCGTCGAGGATATAGACGATGATATCCTCGTAGAGCTCTTCCTTGCTCGAAATATAATAATGCAGTTGCGGCTTCGTAAGGCCAGCGCGGTGCGCAATGCCTTGTGTGGATGCCCCCACAAGGCCTTTTTCGGCAAATTCATCAATCGCAGCAGTCCGTATTGCGCCGAGAATGCGCCGCCTACGTCCGAGAACCTTGTCCCGTCCGGTCAGTTCGGTGTCGTCATTCTCGTCGCCGTTGTTCATTCAGACCTGCCGCGATTGAGGAGGGGCTTACTGGCCCAGCTTCTTTTTGATGTCGAGCCCTGCACCCTTGTTTACGAAGGCATCGGTCGCGACCTTGGTCATGTCGAGTTCGTCACCGCTAATGATCCCCGCCTTGCGGGCGAGTTCGTAAAACGCCTTGACGCGATCCATCGAGACTGCGCCAATTCCCTTTTCAAGCGTATCGCCGCTGTCGATGAGCTGAAGGTTCTTGATCCGCTCCAGTTCCGCATCGAGCGTTTCCTTGCTCATGTCCGGGTTATCTTTCAGGATCAATTCATAAGCTTTGCTGCGGTCGCCATAGAGGAAATTGGTCCACCCTTCGATGGAAGCGCTGACGAAGCGCTGTACCAGATCCGGGTTCTTTTCGATCAGATCCTGGCGCGTTTCAATCGTGTTGCCGTAAGTGCTGTAGCCATAATCGGCGAGGAGATAGGTCGTGACCTTAGCACCTTCCTTTTCGGCATAGATTGGCTCGGCGGTCGCATAAGCCTGTTGCACGACCTTCTTGTCGTTGAGGAACTGGGCGAGGCTATAGCCATAGGGCCGCAGTTGTTCGTCCTTGAAACCAAAGTCCTTGACGAGCCATGGCCAGAACGAGAACTGACCGTCCTTCGAAATCAGGATCGTGTCGGCATTGGTCAGATCCTTGAAATCCTTGTACGCGCCCTCGTGCGCCATCAGTGCCTGTGGGTCCTTCTGGTAGAAAGCGGCAACAACCGTTGTCGGCACGCCATTGGCAACGTTATTGAACGACAGAAGCAGATTTCCGGTCAGCAGGAAGTCGAGGCGGCCTGCGGCCAGCATCGGGCGATTGTTGACCTGCGGTCCGCCCATTTCGATCTGCACATCGAGGCCGTATTTTTCATAGGTGCCGTCGGCAACAGCTTGATAGAAACCGCCATGGCCTGCCTGCGCCAGCCAGTTGGTGCCGAGCGTCACCTTGTCGAGCGCATAGGCCATCTGTGCGGAAAGGCCCATGGAAAGTACGGCCAGCGCCGCAACCAGTATCTTTTTCATATTTGGTTCCCCTTGTTTTAGTTCTTCAATGCCATGTCGGCGGTCCAGCCGCGCGTTTTACCCGGATTGAGCAGGCCATATGGGTCGGCTTGCTTCTTGAATTCGATCTGCACGCTGTCGATCTCCTTCATGCCGCCGTCCTCAATGGTGTAGGCATGCGGATCGTAGATGTCGCAACCGTCAACCTGCTCCAGTTCCTTGATCAGCCGGTACATCGCGTCACGGCCCTCAAAGCGCACAAGCGGAAGCGCGAAAATCTGCACTTCGCCTTCAAGGCGCGCCATTTCGTGATGCATATATTGCGTTTCGCCGTAGCGCTCGATCTGGCGTGTAACCACATCGACATCAAACGGACGCGGATAGGCGACTTGAAGATAAGTCCAGCCTTCTTCGGCTTTCAGCGCCTGCAGGGTTGTATGGTTCCAGCCGCACTCATAAGCTGGCTGCAGGCCGCTTTTGTGCAATTCATCCAGCGTCATGGCGAAGGAAACCTTGCCGCCAAATTCGCTGGCGAGTGCTTCGAAACGGGCCATTTCTTCCGGTGCGATCATCGCAAAAACCGCATCCTTGTCGGATGGGAAAAGATCGCCGAATTTGGTGTAAAAGCGCGCAAAACGGCGATCAACCGTAGTCAGAAGATAGCAGTCCAGATTATGTTCCAGCGCCTTGAGACAAAAGTTCAACGTTGCCTCGTAACTATCGAACAAGGCTGCGGTATGTATCCAGTCTGTCGCCTTGGTGAGGCCGATTTCCAGCTCCAGAATGATACCATTGGTGCCATAGGCATGCTGCACTTTATGGATATCGCGGCCGGTCAATTCGATGATCTTCGGTTCCGGTTCGACGGTTAGAACCTTGACCGAGTAGACATTGCCATCATCGCGCAACATGCCGTGGCGCAGCGAGCCAATGCCACCGGAGCCGCCGGAAAAAAAGCCGCCAATGGTGGCGATCCGGCGAGTCGATGGATACATCAACAGTTCCTGCCCGGTTTCACGCACGGCATCGTCAAGGCGTGAAATGCGTGCGCCGCCTTCCACGCGAACCTTGCCGGGTTCGATGGAAATGATGCGATCGATCTTGGTCATGTCCAGAATGACGCCGCCTTCAAGCGGAACGCATTGGCCGTAATTGCCGGTGCCGCCGCCGCGAACCGTGATCGGAATATGCAGTTTTGCGGCTGCTGCCGCCACGCGCCGTACCTCATCCTGATCTTTCGGAATGACAACGAGGTCACCAACATAATGGCCGATATCTTCGGTCAGGATGGGGCTGTACCAAAAGTAATCGCGGGAGCGCAGCTCGACCTGCTTGGGGTCGTCATAAATGCGGATTCCATCGATTTCGGTCCGGAATGCGGCCCAGTCGTAGATGCGCTGTGGAGCGGCAGAATTCATGTGGCTCTTCCATTGATTTGGCCCGTTAAGTTGGGGTCGGCAACACCATTGCGCCAGACGACGCGGCGGGCCTGCGGGCGGCTGATGAGATCGTTCAGGTCTTCTGCGTCGTGCCAGACAAAACTGGCCACGCCACCTGCGTTGGGTTGCTGTACGCATTCGCTGCCAATAAGGCGGGCGGGCAAGGTGGTGATGCTGTCGAGCCAATCCTGCGGCTCGATATGGCAGACAGGCGCTGCGAGACGAAGTACGGCGAGCGGGTCATAATCGCCATAAGGATAGAATGCGTCACGGACGTTGTCGGATCCGAGCATAACATCCATGCCTGCTACGCGTGCTTCCTTCAGCGGCGCAACACCGCGCAGACGCGGAGATTTTCCGCCGATCCGATCCTGCAGATAGAGGTTTGTCGTGGGCAGTGAAACGAGAGCCGTACCCGCATCTGCAGCAGCATGAAGAATGTGCTGTAATTCGTCCGGCTTGCGCAGTGATAGCGAGCAGGCATGACCGCATAACACCCGACTACCCATGCCATACCGTTTGGTTGCTGATACGATCAGCGAAAAGCCGTTCGCTTCAACATCCAGGCCTTCATCGACATGGAAGTCGAGATTGAGATCGTGCTGCATGGCGAGGCGGAACATCTCTTCGATTTTGGCTTCAAGATCGGCATTGCGATAGAAAAATGCGCCGAACACGCCACTGTCTTTCGCAACGCGGGCAGCGATTTGCCTGCCTGCTTCGAGCACAAGATCACCGTGGACAAGCGCTGCAAGCTGAAGGTCGATCCGGCCTTTCCATTCCTCGCGCAATTCATTGAGAACAGGCCAGGCAGTCGGCACTTCCGGCGTCGTCCAGTCGACATGGCTGCGCATCGCGCCGACACCCTGGTTGAACGCAGCCTCGAGGCCTTTGCTTGCGCGGGCGCGGATATCGTTCGCGCTCCAGTTCGTCCGGTCCGTGGCCATCAGGTCTATGGCGTCGAACAGGCAATCAACTCTGGCACTGCCGTTTTCTGCTATGCGCTGGATGGTGAAAGTCTTGTCGAGATGAACATGGACGTCCGCGAAAAGTGGGGTGACAAGCCCGCCATCCGCTGTCTGCGACGGCACAAGCGAGGCGATGCGGTCGCCTTCAATGCCAATGTCGTAGTGTCCGGAACGTCCGGCTATGGCCACGCCAGTCAGCATTTTAGCGCTCGCGACGGATTTCGCTCTCGTGCCAACGCCCGAGGACGAGGCGCGACAGCCAGCTTGTGAGGAGGAAGATCACGATGCCGAGCAGCGACACGAGGAAGAGTGCCGCAAACATGCGCGGAATTTCGTTACGGAAGCTCGATTCCAGAATGCGCGAGGCAAGACCCGTGCTCTGGCCTGCCGTACCTGCAACGAACTCAGCCACAACTGCACCGATCAGCGATAGGCCGCCAGCGATTTTCAATGCCGCCATAAAATAGGGCAGGGCGCTCGGTGCCAGCAGATAGCGCAGGCGCTGCCACGGCGAGGCGCGATAAAGCTTGAACAGATCGCGCAGATTATGATCAGCGCTGCGCAATCCAATCACCGTGTTGGAGAGGATCGGGAAAAACGCGACGATCCATGCGCAGATGAGCAAAGCCGAAAAAGTGTCGCGTACATAGATCAGGATGAGTGGTGCGATAGCGATCACCGGTGTGACCTGAAGGATAACGGCGAAAGGAAAGAACGCCATTTCTATCGGGCGCGACAAGGCGAAGATCATGCCGAGCAGAACGCCGCCAATAATGGCACAGGCGAGTGAGATCAGGGTCAGCTTGACGGTGAACCACATAGAGGCCATCAGGGACGGACCGTCTTTGAAAAGCGTTTCGGCAATGAGCGATGGCGCGGGGATCAGGTAATGCGGCACCTGATAGTAACGGACGAGACCTTCCCATATGCCGAGTGCGATAATGATTGCCAGTGTCGGCATGACGATGCGCAAGGTGCGCTCACGCCTGGCGAGGCGGTCCTGTTCGGAATTGAGGACTGGCAGTTCGTTTTGCATCTGGTTCATTTGCATGTCCTCAGTGATCTATATCTTCAGAGGAAAGCGTCGCGGTCAGTGCATCGGAAACCTTGGCGCAATATTTCGCGTAAGCATCCGTCGTGCGGTAGTTTTCTGCACGGGGATATGAGCCGATGATCGGTATATCGGCAACCACGCGCCCCGGTCTTGCCGCCATGACGATGACACGGTTCGACAGATAGACCGACTCGTAAACACTGTGGGTGACGAAGATCACCGTCAGGCCGTGTTCCTGCCAAAGACGCAGCACATCATTGTTGAGCTTGAAGCGCGTCATCTCGTCGAGCGCTGCGAAAGGTTCATCCATCAGCAGCAGACGCGGGCGTGTAACCAATGCGCGAGCGATGGAAACGCGCATTTTCATTCCGCCGGACAGCTCCCGCGGAAATGCCTTGGCAAAGCGTGACAAGCCAACCTGTGCCAGAGCTTCTTCAACACGCGGGTTCGCTTCCTTGCGGGAAATTCCGGACAGACGCAGCGGCAGATAGACATTGTCGAAAACGCTGGCCCAAGGCATCAGCGTCGGTTCCTGAAAAACGAAACCGATATCCTGCGCGCCGATAGGGCCCTTACCGGGAGCATGACCGTTGACACGGATATCACCGGCGGAAATCGATTCCAGACCGGCTATCATGCGCAGTGCCGTGCTTTTGCCGCAGCCCGAGGGACCGAGAAAACTGACGAACTGGCCTTGTTCGATCTTGAGCGACATGTCGCTCACAGCCATCACACCAGTGCCGTATTGCTTGTAGACGCCATCGATCTCGATCAGAGAGGACGGAACTTGCGAGTTGGGGGCCACGCTCATTGTCCTTACCAGGCTGGTTGATTGTCGAGCCAGGAAAGCGGCGCTCGTTCGATCTCCGCCAGCACTTCGATCAAGCGCTCGGCGGCAAAATCGATGGTCGCACGACCTTTTTCAGCCGTCGCGAGCGTCGCATTACCAGCGGCACCATAAGGATTGATGTCCTGAATCTGCCAGGCAGGCTTTGCGCCGCCGCTCAGCGAAAGATGCTTGAAATCACTTGCGAAAGTTTCCGTAAGCGTACGGAAATCCTGTGCTTTCGACATGTCGACGAGGTCGGGATGCATTTCCAGCATCACCGAGGTTTCCATGTCGCCGGCATGAATACCGTGCTTGGCGTCGTGGGCGCTGTAGACGCCATCAGGCATTCCAAGGCCGAACCAGTTGATACTCACCACCATCATGTTGTGACGGATACGAAGTTCTCGCGCCACGATATCCATGACGCTGATCTGGCCGCCATGGCTGTTGAGAAGCGCCATCTTGCGAACGCCGCTTGCCGCCACACATGCACCGATTTCGCACCACATGCGAATGATCGTCTCTGCCGAGAACGTCAGCGTGCCGGGATAAAGACTGTGCTCGTTACTCTTGCCTATGGCCTGCATCGGCAGGAAAAGCGCGCGACTTGCTTCAGGCAGGCGGGCAATTGTTTCCTTCACCATGCCGTCGACAATGGCGGCATCGACCGCCAGCGGCAGGTGAGGCCCGTGCTGTTCGATTGCACCGACGGGCAAAACCGCCACGAGCTTCTCACGCTCGAGGCGGGAGAATGCCTCGCTCGTATAATCGGACCAATATCGTTTCAAGATTGCAACTCCTACACGCTCGGGCCAAGGGCGTTGAATGCATCCTACTAAACAATCTGACCGAACGGTCAAACTAAATGTTTAAAATATGCGAATTGCATGCAATTAAGGTGTGAATCCGTGGCTATTCGGTCACGCGACGGGCCGCGACGCGTTTATGATGCGCGGAAAATTCCGGAGGTCATATGGACGAGAGATGCATTATCATTGGAGCAGGCCATGCTGGCTCGCAAGCCGCTATCAGCCTTCGACAGGAAGGTTATGCAGGCGAAATCGTTCTCATCAACGACGAAACAGATATTCCCTATCATAAGCCACCGCTCTCGAAATCCTACCTGAAAGCTCCGGAGGGCGGCGGTCTGGTGCTGCGTCCGGAAGCAACCTATCGCGACAACAATGTCGAGATGTTGTTTGGCTGTCACGTCGATGCCGTATCGATTGCCGACAAGACGGTCGCGCTCGATGACGGGCGCGTCTTGAACTGGTCAGAACTGATCTTCGCAACCGGCGCGCGTGCGCGCATTCCCAATGTGCCGGGTGTTGACGTTGACGGGGTCTTTACACTGCGCCGGATGGAAGATGCACGCCGCATCGCTGCGGCAATGCCGAATGTGGTGAATGTTGTCATTATCGGCGGCGGGTTCATCGGTCTCGAAATGGCCCATAGCGCAATCGCGCTTGGTAAGAAGACGGTTCTGATCGAAGCCGCGCCTCGGGTTCTGGGTCGTTCGGTTGCAACGCATATTTCCGCCCATGTTGAAGCGCGGAGCCGCGCCGCCAATATCACACTTTTAACCGGTCTCGGCGTGACTGCCATTGAGGGTGAAAATTGCCGTGTGACAGGCGTGAAGGCGGCAGACGGAACGATATTCCCAGCGGAGATGGTCGTTATCGGCACTGGCGCGGTGCCGAATGTAGAGCTTGCAGTCACAGCGGGGCTTGCGATCGACAACGGTATTGTTGTGGACGAACATCTGCGTACATCTGCCAGCCACGTCTACGCCATTGGCGATTGCGTGAGCTATGATCATTTTCATGCTGGTCGCCGGGTCCGGCTGGAATCGGTGCAAAACGCAACGGATCAGGCAAAACACGTGGCGCGCACCATTGTCGGGCGTGAAGCACCGTTTCGGGAGGTTGCGTGGTTCTGGTCCGATCAGGGCGATATGAAGCTGCAGACGGCGGGCCTTTCCTTCGATGCCGATCGGCACATCCTTTCGGGAAACCCGGACGAGAACGCGTTTTCGATCTTCCATTTTGCTGGTGACAGGCTTGTGGCTGTCGATTCCATTAATCGTCCGGCAGACCATATGATCGCGCGCCGTATGCTGGCAGCTGGCATCAATCCGACCGAGGCCGATATTGCTGGCGGGGCAGTGCGGCTGAAAGAAATGTTGGCTGCCACACCGAAATCTTGAGGATTCACGATGAATATTTTGAAACATCTGCTGCCCGCTGACATGGCGGTGCCGTTTGCCGCCTACAGTCATGGCGTCAAGGTAGAAGCCGGAGCTGAAATGATTTTCAGCTCCGGTCAGCTTGGTATCGCTCCCGATGCCAGCGTGCCGGAAGACGCAGGCGCTCAGGCCGAACTCTGCTTCGATAATATTCACCGTATCCTGCGCGATGGCGGTATGGAGCTTTCCGATGTCGTGCGCATCAACGCCTACGTCACTGACCGGGCATATATGCGTCCTTATATGGACGTTCGCGACAGGCTGTTCCCGCAGCCTGCACCGGCCTCGACGCTGATGATCGTTTCCGGCTTCACGCGCGAGGAATTCAAGGTCGAGATTGAGGTGGTTGCGGCCAAGTAATCTGTTATCGCCGCGCCGTCAAAGCGCGCGACAATGCATGTCGCCTTTGCTTGAAAGGAGTGGTAGGGTTGTCCGACATCCTCCATTCCCTTCAGGCCCATTCATTCATGTCAAAAATTCAGCCTTCGGCTTCCGTGCCGGAAACTTCGCCGCGTTCGTCTATACGACTGGCGGAATTAGCGCTTGCCATCGGCGGCTTTGGTATCGGCACCGGTGAATTCGCCATTATGGCGCTGCTGCCCGATATTGCCCGCGACCTCAATGTGACGATACCGCAAGGCGGGCACCTCATCAGCTCCTATGCGCTTGGTGTTCTGATTGGTGCGCCGGTGCTGGCCGTGATTGGCGCAAGGCTGGACCGTCGTAAGCTTCTCTTTCTGCTTATGGGGCTGTTCGCCTTTGGCAATCTCGCAAGCGCATTCATGCAGGACTATGCCGGTCTCTATATGATGCGGTTCGTTGCCGGTTTCCCGCATGGGGCCTATTTCGGCGTGGCTTCGCTTGTCGCTGCATCATTGGCGGAACCGGGAAAACGTGCGCAGGCTGTAGGGCGGGTGATGATGGGACTGACCGTCGCCACATTGTGCGGGACGCCGCTTGCGACTTCTCTCGGTCAGATTGCCGGATGGCGTGCAATGTTTGGCGCGGTCGGCTTGATTGCAATTCTAACCATGGTGCTGGTTGCGATCTATGTGCCCAAACAGCCTGCGGACGAGGGAGCGTCACCCTTGCGCGAACTGGGAGCGTTTCGCCGCAAACAGGTCTGGCTGACGCTCGGAATCGGTGCCATCGGCACGGGTGGCTTGTTTTCCGTCTTTACCTATGTCGCGGCGACAGTCACCGAGGTTTCTCATGTTGATGTGAAATGGATGCCTTTCGTGTTCGCCATGTTCGGTCTGGGCATGGTGCTTGGCAATATAGTGGGTTCGCGATTGACGGATCGCTCGGTCATGGGAACGGTTGGCCTGGTGCTGCTCTATGATATGGCAGTCATGCTGGTATTCCCCGTCCTCATGCAGCATCCGGTGACAGCATTTTTGAATGTACTTCTGGTCGGAGGCGGATTTGCGCTCGTCCCTGCCTTGCAGACGCGTCTGATGGATGTGGCGGCGGACGCACAGACGCTGGCCGCAGCCCTCAACCATTCCGCACTTAATCTTGCCAATGCATTGGGAGCATGGCTTGGCGGGCTGGCGGTTGCATGGGGTTATGGCTGGACATCGACGGGTACAGTCGGTGCATTACTCGCATTGTCAGGTCTGGTCGTCTTCGCAATCTCGGTTGCGTTCGACAGGCGCGGTGCGGCGAGGCTCGCCTCGCAAGAAGTTTAAGTACCCCACAAACGAAAATACCCGTCGCGGGAGGAGGCGACGGGTATTTTATGGGGAAGACCGGACTTGGGAGGAGGATATCCGGTCTTGAATCACCGAGGGAATGGGAGGAGGAGAAAACCCCGGTGATATTCTGGAAACTGTAGGACCGCGCGGTTATGGGGACTCGCGATCCTTGAAGAAGGCCAATGCCTTCCGAAGGCGCTATTAGCGAGCAGCGGCCTTGCGTGCAACGAACGGGATTTCCGAAGCAAGAATGCCAAGGTCGTTCAGTTCGCGTGGGCTCAGGCGGCTCAGTTCATTTACCGTGTTACGGTAGCGGCGCCAATTGTTGTACGAGCGGATCAGGTTCATTTCTCTCACCTAGTAAAATCTTATCTCTTTGTTGCAAACAGCATATAGGCTCGAAGCATTTCGAATTGGAGAGACAGATTTGCATAGCTGCAATGCGTTAAAGCTTGTCAATTGCACGCCTTTTACGCAGCTTGGCCATCATGCCATCACAATCATCTGTCCAAGTGGGGAAATCGCCAGAATTCAGGCTGCTTCAGCGGCTAACTGGTTAAAACTTCTTTTAAAATTTGCTTGCCGGGAAAGATCTCCACACAATGTGGCGGATAGAGATGCTCGTGAGGGTGTCGGGCGGGTAATTATGCGGTCTCGTCCGTGCCGTAATATGCGTGTATTATAGAGTATAGATCTGGACCTCCCGTCAGCTTTAGATTTTGTCGCAAAAGTCCGGGATATCGTCGGTTAGAGACAACAATTCCACATGACTTGCGCGCCGGATTGGGTTAAGGGAGTTTCGTCGGGTGTCGGGACGTCATGCTGAATGATGTTTTTGCACTGTCTGTCTGCGGGAGAGCGCCAACTGGCCGCCGAAGGGGAAATCGCCCGAAATCTCTCAGGTACAAGGAACCGCAGACGGGTAAGACAACTCTGGAAAGTCGGGGGAAACCCTGCGCCGAAGGTGTAAGTATGGCTTTCTATATAGCCATGCGAGTCTCTCAGGCCTGAGACAGAGGGGCACGAAGCAGCCGCATTTTGCGGAGGCACACGTGCGACTCTGGAGTTGTTATGGGCGATACCGCACACTTGAATACCTTGCCTTTGCAGGATCTGCATGAAGAAGCTGGCGCACGCTTCGGCGGCTTTGCCGGCTGGAACATGCCGATCACCTATCCGCTCGGCGTGATGAAGGAACATCTTCACACGCGTGAGCATGTTGGCCTTTTCGATATTTCACATATGAAGCTGATCGAAGTTTCGGGCGCAGATGCAATTGCGCTTCTGAGCGAAGCCTGTCCGCTTGATCCGTCGGTTCTGAAAACCGGCCAGTCGAAATATACTTTCTTCCTCAATGACAAGGGCGGCGTTCTTGACGATTTGATCGTCACGCGTCTTGGCGAAGACCGTTTCATGGTTGTTGCCAATGCTGGCAATGCTGATGCCGATATTGAGCATCTCAATGAAGCTGCGTCCGGTAAGGATGTAACCGTCAATCCGCTGGATCGCGTTTTTCTGGCAATTCAGGGTCCGGAAGCCGAAAGCGTCATTACGGATGCTGGTCTTAAAGGTGCAGAGCTCGGCTTTATGTGCGGCTTTGAACCTAATCCCAACTGGTTCATGACCCGTTCGGGCTATACCGGCGAAGACGGTTTCGAGATTGGCTTGCCTGCTGATGAGGCGCGTGCACTTGCAACCAAGCTTCTGGCCGACGAACGCGTCGAATGGATCGGCCTTGCTGCCCGCGACAGCTTGCGTCTGGAAGCAGGTCTTTGCCTGCACGGTCAGGACATTACGCCGGAAACCGATCCGGTCTCTGCCGGTCTCACATGGGCAATCACCAAGTCAGTGCGAGAAAAGGCTGCCTTCAATGGCGCCAAAGCCGTGCTGGACGCAATTGCCAAGGGTGCAACCGCCAAGCGTGTTGGCCTCAAGCCGGAAGGCCGTCAGCCAGTACGTGGCGGAGCCGACCTTTTTGATGAGTCCGGTCGCCAGATTGGCACCGTTACTTCCGGTGGTTTCGGTCCATCGGCCGGTTTCCCGGTCGCTATGGGCTATGTCGAGGCCAGCCTCGCAGTTCCTGGCACCCGCATTTTCGCTGACGTTCGCGGCAACAAGGTTCCCGTAGACGTGTCGGCACTTCCCTTCACACCGCATCGCTATCGCAAAGGATGATATCCATGGCCAATATCCTGTTCACCGAAGATCATGAGTGGATCAGCGTCGAAGGTGGCGTTGCCACTGTCGGCATCACGATCCACGCACAGGAACAGCTGGGCGACCTCGTATTCGTAGATCTGCCGGACGTCGGTCGCACCGTTTCCAAGGGCGAGGGCATTGTGGTTGTGGAGTCGGTCAAAGCCGCTTCCGACGTTTATGCTCCAGTCGATGGCGAAGTGGTTGAAGTTAACGACGCCGTTTCGAGCGATCCGGCTCTTATTAATCAGGCTGCTGAAGGCGAAGGCTGGCTGTTCAAGCTCAAGCTTTCCGATGAAGGCCAGCTTTCGGGACTTCTCGACAAGGCTGGTTACGACAAACTCGTAGGATAAAGAAATGACGCAACAGGTTCTCCCCTTTGTTGCCCGTCATATCGGGCCAAGAGTTGAAGACGAGCGCGCAATGCTTGCAGCGCTCGGTCTTCCTTCCATGGAAACGCTGATCACGCAGGCTGTTCCGGCATCCATACACCTCAACCGCGCGCTCGATCTGCCTGCAGCTTTGAGCGAACACGCAGCACTTGCGGAGCTCAATGAAATCATGGGCCGCAATGTGGTGAAGAAGAGCTTCATCGGTGCGGGCTATCATGGTGTGCAGACGCCCCCCGTCATTCAGCGCAACCTGTTTGAAAATCCGGCCTGGTACACGGCTTATACGCCTTACCAGTCGGAAATCAGCCAGGGTCGTCTGGAACTTCTGTTTCACTTCCAGACGCTCGTTGCCGAGCTTTCCGGTCTGCCGGTCGCTTGTGCATCGCTGCTGGATGAAGCAACTGCTGTTGCCGAAGCTGTGGGCGTTGCCGTTCGTCATCATCGCGACAAGCGCAGCCGCGTTCTGCTCGCAGGCGATCTGCATCCGCAGAACGTCGATGTGATCAACACCCGTGCCGAGCCGCTTGGCTGGCAGGTTGAAGCCGGAAGCACGGTTGACGACAACACCGCTGCGGTCATCGTGCCGTGGCCGGATACCAAGGGCGTTTACGGCGATTTTACAGCCGTTATTGCTGATGCAAAAGCCAAGGGCGCTCTGGTAATCGCTGTTGCCGATCCGCTGGCGCTGACGATTCTTGAGGCTCCGGCAAAGTGGGGTGCCGACATGGCTGTCGGCTCCATGCAGCGCTTTGGCGTGCCGATGGGCTTTGGCGGTCCACATGCTGCCTATCTGGCAGTATCCGAACCGCTGACCCGCATCATTCCAGGCCGCATTGTCGGCCAGTCGGTCGATGCGCATGGCCGTGCCGCTTATCGTCTGGCGCTACAGACGCGTGAGCAGCATATCCGCCGTGACAAGGCGACTTCCAACATCTGCACCGCGCAGGCGCTGCTCGCCAATATGGCGGCATCCTATGCCATCTGGCATGGCCCGGCTGGTTTGCAGGCGATTGCAACGCGTATTGCCGGTCTTGCTGCCCGCTTTGCGGCTGGCCTTAAGGCTGCGGGCGTCGAAATCGCCGGTGACAGCCTGTTCGACACGGTGAGCATCAAGGTTGCCGGCAAGGCCGCAAAGATCGCTGATGAAGCCGACAAGGGCGGTCGTCTGCTCCGCATCATCGATGCGGATACTGTTGGCGTCACCTTTGACGAAACCTCAACCGAAGACGATCTTGCAGCACTCGCCGTTCTGTTTGGCGCAAAGCCAGTCGGTAACGACGATCTGCTGACGCCGTCCAAAGGACGCGGTGAAGGCTTCCTGACACAAGATGTGTTCCATTCGCACCGTTCGGAAACCGAGATGATGCGCTTCCTGCGTCGTCTGGCCGACAAGGATCTGGCGCTTGATCGTGCGATGATCCCGCTTGGCTCCTGCACGATGAAGCTCAATGCGGCAGCAGAAATGATGCCGGTGAGCTGGAATACGGTTGCCAATCTGCATCCGTTTGCACCAGCCGCACAGACGACCGGCTATGCCAAGATGACCTCGGACGTCGAGGCATGGCTTTGCGAAGTCACCGGCTTTGCTGGCGTATCCTTGCAGCCCAATGCCGGTAGTCAGGGTGAATATGCGGGTCTTCTCGCAATTCGCCATTATCACCAGTCGCGTGGCCAAGGTCATCGCAACATCTGCCTGATCCCGTCGTCTGCACATGGAACCAATCCTGCTAGCGCATCTATGGCGGGTATGAGCGTTGTCGTGGTCAATTGCCGCCCGGATGGCGACATCGATATCGACGATCTCAAGGCCAAGGCCGAGAAGCATCGCGATAATCTCGCGGCGTTCATGATCACCTATCCGTCGACCTATGGCGTGTTTGAAGAAGGTATCAAGGCTTTCTGCGAAATCGTCCATGACAATGGCGGTCAGGTCTATTTCGACGGCGCAAATCTTAATGCGCTTGTTGGCCTCGCTCGCCCTTGCGATATTGGCGCTGACGTCTGCCACATGAACCTGCATAAGACCTTCTGCATTCCGCATGGCGGCGGCGGTCCGGGTGTCGGCCCGATTGGTGTAGCCAAGCATCTGGTGCCTTATCTGCCGGGTCATGTTGATCTTGGGTCCCAGCATGCCGTTTCGGCAGCACCGTTTGGCAGTGCATCCATTCTGGTGATTACGTGGATGTATATCCGCATGATGGGTGGCGCGGGTCTCAAGAAGGCAACCGAGGCTGCAATCCTCAACGCCAACTACATCGCGCATCGTCTGAAGGACGCTTATCCGATCCTTTACACTGGTGCACATGATCGTGTGGCGCATGAGTGCATCGTGGATACGCGCGTGTTGAAAGATAGTGCAGGCATCACCGTGGAAGACGTGGCCAAGCGCCTCATCGACTATGGTTTCCATGCACCGACCATGTCATGGCCGGTTGCGGGCACGCTGATGATTGAGCCGACCGAGTCTGAGCCGAAGTCGGAAATCGATCGTCTTTGCGATGCGATGATTGCCATTGCAGGCGAAGCGAAAAAGGTTGCCGATGGTGTCTGGCCTGCGGATGACAACCCGCTTGCCAATGCACCGCACACGGCGGGCGATACGCTGGCAACGGAATGGACGCATCCTTACTCCCGTGAGGAAGCGGTTTTCCCGGCTATTGCCCTTGGCGGCGAATTCGACGCAACGGCCAAGTACTGGCCGCCGGTCAGCCGCGTTGACAATGTCGGTGGCGACAGAAATCTCATCTGTTCTTGTCCGCCGGTTGCGTCTTACGGCTAAGACAAACTGTTTATTTATGAATGAGAAGCGCCGCGGCAACGCGGCGCTTTTTTTACTGAGGTTGATCGGATTTTTTAGATTAACCGAAATTCAGTTAATAATATAGAATGTGTTTAGAGTGAAGAAAAAAGCTTCGGATTTATCTTTTCAAAACAGAGAGTTGTAGAAATTTTGCGTTTCCGGTGAAACAAGCAAAAATTAGGATTATGGGCAAAAAAAGAGCCGGACTGAAAAGTCCGGCTAAGTTATGAAGGTGCCACATTGGGCAAACCTCCAGAGGGGAACACTTACCGCGCGCAATGGGAGGAGGCACAGCGGTAAGTGACTGTGATATGGATCAGCTTGCTCCAATCTTCAACCCCTAAAGTACAAATTTTTTTGACCATTTCGGAAATTTTTGAAATTTCGAGCAGTTCAACGTGAAGAATGCGCTTAGGCTGCAAATGGCACGTTTCATTTCGGTACGAGACTAGCGACAAAATCCCGAATTATTTCTGATAGATAAGACAAAAAATTGAGTTATGTGGTTTGAGTGTTTGCGACCACGATTAAATAGTTGCGGCCTAAATACATGAAATCATTAGAACAATTCTAAAACATTCCAATCGATGTCAAGCTCATTTGGCTTGCAGCGCTGGCTGTGCAGATATAAAAGATGACCAAATGCCGAAGGCTTCATGCCGGGCTTGAAGGGAAGCGACCGATTGACAGGCCGATTTCTCTATCTTTTGGATAGTTGGAATGCTCGTACCTTTTCTAATCATGTTTCGTGAGGGCGTGGAAGCCGCGCTGATCGTCGGCATTATAGCCAGTTATCTTCATCAGACCGGCCGCAGCGCCTGGATGCCTGTGGTGTGGATCGGCGTTTTGCTGGCACTCGCTATGTCACTCGCCGTTGGTGCCATCCTGCAGCTTTTGAGTGCGGAATTTCCGCAGAAAGCACAGGAAATGTTCGAGGCCATTATTGGTCTGATCGCTGTGTTCGTATTGACGTCGATGGTTTTCTGGATGCGCAAGGCAGCACGCTCCATCAAGGCGGAACTGCATCACTCCATCGATGCGGCGTTTCAAACACCAACACATAAGGGCTTCGGCCTCATTCTGATGGTCTTCTTTGCCGTAGCGCGTGAGGGGCTTGAATCGGTTTTCTTTCTGCTGGCTGCTTTCCAGCAGAGTGAGGGGGCTGCCGCTCCGTTTGGTGCGCTGCTTGGTGTATTGCTCGCTGCCGTCGTTGGCTATGGCATCTATAAAGGTGGCCTGAGGCTGAACCTTCGACGCTTTTTCCGCTGGACCGGTGTTTTCATTCTGATCATTGCTGCGGGCATTCTCGCCAATTCAGTGATGGCGCTGCACGAAGCCGGTGTCTGGAATCACTTCCAGACGGTCGTGTTCGATGCGAGCGATATTCTTCCGCTCGACAGCACGCTTGGTTCAGTTCTGGCCGGCATTTTCGGTTACATCGCAACACCGACTGTTAGTGAAGTGATCGCCTACGTCGCCTTTCTCGTTCCGGCGCTCATTCTGTTCCTGATGCCAGCAAGTGCATCGGCAACCGCAAGCCAGATTAAAACAAGCGCACAATAAAAGAGATTTTCATGACGAACCCGAAACCCGCAGACCCCATGTCGCGCAACCTGGTCCGCATTGGATTGGCTCTTGCAGTACTATTGCTGCTCGCGGCTGGCGCTGCCTTCTATTATGCATCTCGTATATCGGATAAAGCGCGCCACGCCGAAGCCGGCGACAAAATACAGGTCGCGATAAACGGTAAGAGTTGTGAGCCGAACGAACTGACAGTTCCAGCTGGGCGCTCGGTATTCGAAATAGTCAATAAGTCGGATCGTACGGTCGAGTGGGAGATCCTCGATGGCGTGATGGTTCTCGAAGAGCGTGAAAATATTGCGCCAGGGTTCAAGCAGACACTCACCGCCAAGCTGACGCCCGGCGAATACCAGATCACTTGCGGGCTTTTGTCCAATCCGCGCGGGAAGTTGATCGTGACTGCGACTGCTGCGAGTGAAGCAGAAAAGGGTAAGCTCCCGCTCACGGCTTTCATCGGTGCACTGGCCGAGTATCAGATTTATCTCACCACTGAAGTAACTGAATTCCAGAAGGCGGTTGGGGAGCTCTCCGCTGCAATAGCGAGCGGTAATCTTGAAGCTGCGCAGGCTGCGTACGGTCCAGCGCGTGGAGCTTATGCACGTATTGCGCCGGTTTCGGAAGCTTTCTCCGATCTCGACACCGCTATCAACGCCCGCGCCGACTATTTTGAGAAGCGTGAGCAGGACCCGGCCTTCGGTGGCTTGCACCGCATTGAGTACGGTCTTTTCGAGCAGAAATCCGTCGATGGACTTAGGGCTGTTGCCGGCAAGCTTGAGCAGGATGCCGCTGCATTGAAAGAGCGCATTCGGGGACTTCGGATCTCGCCGGATCGCATGATGGCAGGCACGGCTTCCGCTTTGAATCGCTTTGCTTCGACTGCGTCCGATGCGGGTGAAGATCGCTATGCACATACTGATCTGCAAGCTTTGTCTGGGCTTCTTGAAGGGTCCGGCAAGACAGCCAGCGTTCTGCGTCCGATCGTTGAAAAGGTTGATCCGAAGGCTTTTGAAGGCATCGACAAGGATGCTGTTTCGATCAAGGCGCTGCTCGATGCAGATGCCGAAGGCAATGGCTACAAGCCATTCGATGCTCTGTCCTCTGACCAGAAGGCAAAAATAAAGGATGGCGCAGCTGCGCTCGCCGCACAGTTTACGAAACTCCGTGATCAGCTTGGGGTAGAATGATGACCAAAAAATTTTTCAAAACCGATAAGATAACTACTGACGAGCCTGTTTCTGCCAGTCGGCGCGCATTGCTGATGGGGGCCGGAGCAACCGGTGTTGCGGGGGCCGTTGTCGGTGTGCTTGCCGCCCCGCAGGCGGCCTATGCGCTTTCTTCTGAAAGTGTGACCAACGCGCCGGAAAGTGACAAGATTCACGAAAGCCAGCCTTTTTACGGGAAGCATCAGCCGGGCATCGTTACGCCCCGCCCCGCTGCCGGTCTTGTCGCTTCTTTCGATGTGCTGGCGCGCGACCGCGTCGAGCTGGAACGTATGTTCAAGATGCTCACGGAGCGAGCCGAGTTCTTGATGAAGGGCGGCGAACCGCCGGAACTGGATGCGAAGTTTCCACCATCGGATTCCGGTATTCTTGGACCGGTGGTCACGCCGGATAATCTCACGGTTACGGTCGCGCTTGGTGCGTCACTGTTCGATGATCGTTTCGGTCTGAAGCCGTTGAAGCCGAAACTTCTACAGCGCATGACCGGTTTCCCCAATGATGCCTTGCAGAAGGACATTTGCCATGGGGATCTGGTACTACAGTTCTGTTCGAATACGCCAGACACGAACATCCATGCCCTGCGCGATATTATGAAGAACATGCCCGATCTTCTGATGGTGCGATGGAAACAGGAAGGAACGGTTCCTGTACAGCCGCCACACTCGCCCAAGGCGAAGGAAAGTGCCCGGAATTTCCTCGGTTTCCGCGATGGATCCGCCAATCCGGATTCGTCCGACGAGGCGCTGATGAACCGCATTTTATGGGTGCAGAAACAAAACGAAGAACCGGATTGGGCGATCAATGGCAGCTATATGGCTGTACGCATCATCCGCAATTTCGTCGAACGCTGGGACCGCACACCGCTGCAGGAACAGGAAGCCATTTTCGGACGCCTCAAGAACAGCGGGGCACCATTCGACGGCAAGACTGAAGCTGATGTTCCCAATTACGCGAAGGATGTCGACGGCAAGGTGACGCCATTGGACTCCCATATTCGCTTGGCAAATCCGCGTGACGCTAATGCGGAACAACACCTTATTTTGCGTCGGCCATTCAATTACTCCAACGGTGTCAGCAAGTCGGGCCAGCTTGATATGGGCCTGCTCTTCATCGCCTATCAGGCCGATCTGGAGAAGGGCTTCATCATGGTCCAGAACCGGCTCAACGGGGAACCGCTGGAAGAATATCTGAAGCCTATCGGAGGCGGGTATTTCTTCGCGCTGCCGGGGGTTCAGGATCACAAGGACTACTACGCGCGCGCACTTTTAGAGGCAAGCGGTCCGCAGAACGCCCGCGGGTGAGGATCGCATCTCAAGCTTGGATTTAACGCGCATTCCCGCAATGCGCCCTATATGGAGAGGCAAAATATGAAGTATCGTCTGCCATTGCTGGCATCGGCATGTGCCGTTGCCCTCACGCTGAGCTTCAGCGCAGCCAAGGCCGAAGTTTCACCGCTGGACCTTGTTCAGCCCATCGCGGATTACAAGGTCTACGTGCAGGAAAATCTCGTTATCCTGGTAAAGGATACGAAGGCTTTTACCGATGCGGTCAAGGCAGGCGATCTGGAGAAAGCGAAGGAGCTATATCCTTTTTCACGCGTTTCCTACGAAAAGATCGAACCGATTGCCGAGCTTTTCGCCGATCTTGACGCTTCGATCGACAGTCGTGCCGATGATCATGAAAATGGCGAGAAATCGGAAGATTTCACCGGATTTCACCGTATTGAGTATGGCTTGTTCGCACAGAATTCCACCGAAGGGCTCGCCCCGGTTGCCGACAAGCTTTACGCCGATGTACTGGAACTTCAGAAGCGTGTGAAAGACCTCACTGTTCCGCCGGAAAAGGTGGTCGGTGGTGCTGCTGCCCTGCTTGAAGAAGTGGCCGCAACCAAGATTTCTGGTGAGGAGGATCGCTACAGCCACACCGATCTTTGGGATTTCAAGGCCAATGTTGACGGCGCCCAGAAAATTGTCGAGCTTTTCAAGCCACTGTTGGAAAAAGAGAATCCGGACCTCGTGAAGAAGGTGGAAGCCAACTTCAAGACGGTGGACGACATTCTCGCCAAGTACAAGAAGGGCGACGGCTACGAGTCCTATGACAAGCTGTCGGATGATGATCGTAAGGCGCTTGCCGGTCCGGTCACTACGTTGGCGGAGGATCTTTCCACGCTGCGCGGTACGCTTGGCCTGAACTAGTCAACGGAAATTGAAATGGCGGGGTAACCCGCCATTTTCATGCGCTCATGCGCAGCTTGATTTCGGCATTGAGGAGAATGCGCTGGGTTTCCGGAAGCTCCAGCCGGTCGTCCATCGTCTCACCTAGAGTTCTGAACAAAAGCTCAATCACCAGCCGTCCGATTTCATTGTAATCCTGTGCTACGGTAGTAAGCGGCGGACACGTGTATTCCGATAGCGGATTGTTATCGTGACCGGCAACACGAACGTCGCAATCCTTGAGTCTGCCGATTTTTAAACCAGCCTGCCAGAGTGCGCTGGTTACGCCAAAGGCGATGCGGTCGTTGGAGCACAGAACCGTGCTTGTGGGGAGACGGCCCTTTTCGCGCAAAATTCGTGCGGTCTGCTCGAATGCATATTTTTCGAAATCCCAGCTTCGGCTCTGTTCGAGATCAATGATGCGCGGTTCATAACCGAGCTTTTCCATCGCCTGTTGATAGGCATCCTGCCGCTTGATCGCGTTGTTATTGACCATCGGCATCGAAAAATAGCAGGGCTCGCTGCCTGAACGGCATAGATAATCGACAATGAGATGAAAGGATTTGAGATTATCCGTGCCGACAAAAGGCGAAGTGTTGTCGAGGGGAGAGTCGACATAGACGATAGGGACGTCGTCGGCGAGACGCGCCAGCGTCGAATGTTGCGACGCTTCGCCAAGCGGCGCAATGATTGCGCCCGCGACATTCAGCGAACGCAGAGTTTCAATTGCCTGCTTTTCCAACTCAGGTTTGCCATCGGATGACAGGACGATCGCAAGGTAGCCACGTTGCTCCGCAAGCGATTGCAATCGCTTCGTCATCGCCATGTAGAAATGATCGAGCTGATTGGGAATTATTATCCCCAGGATTGTCGTGCGACGTCGATTGAGGTTCACCGCGAAAAGATTGGGACGAAAGCCGGATTGCTTGATCGCGGCTTCTATGATTTCGCGGGTCTTGGGGCGGACAGAAGAAGGATCGCTGAAATATTTTGAAACCGTCGGGCGGGAGAGCCCTACGAATGCCGAGAAATCTTCCATGGTGCGTATCGTTTTGCGCACGTCTTTAAGTCCTGTTCGTCAGTAGCCGCGGACTTGCTCCACGCAGCAATGCTGTTTTGTGCGAAACAGTCATATGAACTGGAATGTGCTGATTTCTCAGGAGAACGTCTGGCTCCTGTTGCCGCTTCTTCAACGATTTCAGGATGTTCCTCCAGCTCTGCTCGCCTTTATTTTCCTTCAGGCGAAGTGCAGTCAAATTGTCAAAGGCTGGGCCAAACGTCAAGCAGGCAAATGTGTTCGTGGAGAATGATGCGGTGAATACCCATATGTGCTAAAACATCAGTTCGTGAATTTGGCAGGTGGAAATGTCCGTGATTTCAGCCTTGAGAACTGTTCACAATGCGGTCGTTTCTCCTCGCAACGCATAATTGAAAACCGTGCTTGACAAGCTACGGATAGCCGCGCCATAAATTTTACATATGTAAGAATTTTGCTATGCATTCGTAAAGGAGGAGACGAAATGCGGACCAAAACTTATGTGATAGGGCTTATTGCGTCTGCCACTGGCGTCGCGATGCTGGCCGGTTCGGCGTGGGCGGAGGAACTCACGATCGCAACGGTCAACAATGCCGATATGATCATCATGCAGAAGCTTTCGCCGGAATGGGAAAAGGCCACCGGCAACAAGCTCAACTGGGTGGTGCTTGAAGAAAACGTGCTGCGCCAGCGTGTCACCACCGACATCGCAACCAAGAGCGGCCAGTTCGACATCATGACCATCGGCGGTTATGAAACCCCGATCTGGGGCAAGGCCGGATGGCTTCTTGCGGTCGATGATCTCGGCGACGATTACGACTATGACGATCTCATCAAGCCGGTACGCGCCGGTCTGACCGTCGATGGCAAACTTTACGCCGTGCCATTCTATGCGGAAAGCTCGTTCACCCTTTATCGCAAGGATCTGTTCGAAGCTGCCGGCCTGAAAATGCCGGATGCGCCGACCTATGCCGAGATCAAGGAATTCGCGACCAAACTCACCGACAAATCGAAAGAACAGTACGGTCTTTGCCTTCGCGGCAAGCCGGGCTGGGGCGAAAACATGGCCTATCTTTCGACACTGGTGAACACGTTCGGCGGCAGCTGGTTCGATGAGAGCTGGAAGCCGCAGATGAGTTCGGATACCTGGAAAAAGGCCATCACTTTCTACGTCGATCTGATGAAAGAAGCAGGCCCTCCCGGAATCACCTCGAACGGCTTCAATGAAAATCAGGCGCTGTTCTCCACCGGCCATTGCGCTATGTGGATCGACGCCACCTCGGCTGCGGGCCGCATCTACGATCCGAAGCAGAGTCAGGTTGCCGACAAGGTCGCCTTCACCAAGGCGCCCGTTGAAGTGACGCCGAACGGCTCGTCTTGGGCCTGGTCGTGGAACCTCGCCATCCCGGCATCGACCAAGAAGGCGGAAGCCGCAAAGTCGTTCCTGAAATGGGCGACTTCGAAGGGCTATGTCGAACTTGTCGGCAAGTCGGAAGGTTGGGTTGCTGTTCCGCCGGGTACGCGTCAGTCGACCTATGCCAATGAAGAGTACAAGAAGGCCGCGCCTTTCGCCGAGACGGTTCTCAAGGCGATTGAATCGGCCGACCCGACCAAGCCGACCAAGGACCCGGTTCCCTATACCGGCATCCAGTTCGTGGCGATCCCTGAATTCCAGGCGATTGGTACCATTGTCGGTCAGGCAATCTCTTCGGCTGTTGCCGGTCAGCAAAGCGTCGATGCGGCGCTCGATGGCGCACAGAAGCAGGCCGAACAGATCATGACACAGTCCGGTTACATCAAGTAATCCGGTTGCCATCAGCCTGCTGCGCTCCTGAGTGAGAGCAGCAGGCTCGATTTTCGCGCGATCCGCTGTACCCTTTTCGAGCGCAGCGGATGTCGAAGCGGGAAGGGGAGAAACGTCAGACATGCCAGCAAACCCGGCCTTGGCCACGGGCACTAAATCGCGCTTTGCCGCAAAATCGCGCCGCAGCGTCCGCACCGGACCTCTGCTTGCACCCGCCGTTATCCTGCTCTTGCTATGGATGATCGTCCCACTGGCGATGACACTCTGGTTCTCTTTTCAGTATTATAATCTCATCAATCCCTTCGTGACCGGTTTTGCCGGTTTCTCGAACTACAAGTTCCTGCTGTCCGATCCGGGGCTCTGGTCGGCCATCACAAAGACGCTCATTTTGTTGGGCTCGGTTCTGGCCATTTCGGTGGTGTTTGGCGTTTTGTTCGCCGTGATTTTCGATCAGGATTTCTGGGGCAAGAACATTGCGCGACTTCTGGTCATCGCGCCGTTCTTCGTCATGCCGACGGTGTCGGCGCTGATCTGGAAAAACCTTCTGATGCACCCGGTCAATGGGCTGTTCGCCTTTATCTCGCGCAGTCTCGGCCTGCCGGTCATAGACTGGTTCGGGCAGTTTCCGATGGCGTCGATCATCATGATCGTGTCCTGGCAGTGGGTGCCTTTCGCAACACTGATCCTGATGACCGCCATGCAGTCGCTCGACCGTGAGCAGATGGAAGCGGCGCGACTTGATGGTGCCAAAGGGCCGGTGATGTTCTATTATATCGTCCTGCCGCATCTGCTGCGCCCGATCTCGGTCGTCATCATGATCGAGACGATCTTCCTCCTGTCGGTCTTCGCAGAAATTCTCGTCACCACCTCCGGTGGGCCGGGCATCGCCACGACGACACTGACCTATTTCATCTATCTGAAGGCGCTCCTTCAGTGGGATATTGGTGGCGCTTCCGCTGCCGGTGTCGTCGCCATCATCCTCGCCAATATCGTTGCCGCGTTCCTGATCCGAACCGTGGCGCGCAATCTGGATAATTAGGGGAGACCAACGATGGCAGTAAAACGCAAATTCGACAAAGCTGCACTCTCCGCCGGGATTATCGGCTGGATCGTGGCGCTTTTGATGTTCTTCCCGATCCTCTGGATGCTGCTTGCGGCATTCAAGACGGAGATCGATGCGGTCGCCCCGCCAAAGCTGTTTTTCGAGCCGACGCTGGAAAACTTCGCGGCGGTCAATCAGCGGGCCGACTATTTCCGCTATGCCATGAACAGCGTGATCGAGAGCCTTGGCGCGACGATCCTGTCTTTATTGATTGCCGTTCCGGCAGCTTATGCAGCGGCATTCTTTCCGGGAAAACGCACCAAGGATCTGCTGTTGTGGATGCTCTCCACCAAGATGCTGCCTGCGGTGGGTGTTCTGGTGCCGATCTATCTTCTGGCGCGCGATACCGGGCTTCTCGATACGCGCACCGGGCTGATCATCATCTTCACCCTCTCTAACCTGCCCATTGTGGTCTGGATGCTCTATTCCTTCTTCAAGGAAGTGCCGCATGAAATCCTTGAGGCGAGCCGCATGGACGGGGCGAAGGTCGGCCAGCAGATACGCTATCTGCTCTTGCCGCTGAGCCTGCCCGGCATTGCATCGACGGCGCTTCTTTCCATCATCCTGTGCTGGAACGAAGCCTTCTGGAGCCTCAATCTCACGGCCTCGCAGGCCGGGCCTCTCACAGCATTCATCGCGTCCTTCTCGTCACCGGAAGGGCTTTTCTGGGCAAAACTCTCGGCAGCATCCACGCTCGCCATCGCGCCGATCCTCGTCTTTGGTTGGGTTACGCAGCGCCAGCTGGTGCGCGGTCTCACCTTCGGCGCCGTGAAATAAAGGGAACCCCATGGCTACGCTTTCTTTTCATAACGCCACCAAGTCCTTCGGCACTATCGATGTCATCAAGGGTGTGGATCTCAACATCGAAGACCGCGAATTCGTGGTTTTCGTCGGGCCGTCCGGTTCGGGCAAATCCACGCTTCTGCGGATGATTGCGGGGCTGGAAGAAATCACCAGCGGTGATCTTTTGATCGACGGGCAGCAGTGCAACGATACGCCGCCGGATGAACGCGGGCTTGCCATGGTGTTCCAGACCTATGCGCTCTATCCGCATATGAATGTGCGCGACAATATGGGTTTCGCGCTCAAGCTTGCAGGTGTCGGCAAGGCCGAGCGTGACCGTAAGGTGGAAGATGTCGCCAAGACATTGCAGCTCGACAAGTTGCTCGATCGCAAGCCGCGCCAGCTATCGGGTGGTCAGCGCCAGCGTGTCGCCATCGGGCGCGCGATGGTGCGCGAGCCGAAGATTTTCCTGTTCGATGAACCGCTGTCCAATCTCGATGCGGCGCTGCGTGTGCAGATGCGCATCGAGCTGGCGCGCCTGCATGACCGGCTGAATGCGACGATGATCTATGTCACGCATGATCAGGTGGAAGCCATGACGCTGGCCGACAAGATCGTCGTGCTACGCGATGGCAAGCTGGAGCAGGTCGGTTCGCCGCTGGAGCTTTATCATCACCCGGTCAATCGCTTCGTGGCGGGTTTTATCGGATCACCGACCATGAATTTCATCGAGGCGAAGGCGAGCGCGGTTGATGGCGAAGGCGTGACGGTGCAGCTTGCCAATGGGCGTTCGGTCAAGGTGCCGGTCGCGGGTGAAGGGGTGAGTGCCGGTGCGCCGCTTGTGCTCGGCGTTCGCCCGGAACATCTGCATCCGGCGGATGACGGCATTCTTGAAGGCGAGATTATGGTGGTCGAGCGTCTTGGCGGCCAGACTTATCTCTATGTGCAAAACGATGCCGCTTCCGGTCTGATCGTGGCGGAAGCTGGCGGCAATAGCACGGCACGCGCGCATGAAGCGGCCAAGCTTGGTTTCGATGCCGCCGACGCACATCTCTTCACGCCCGAAGGCCTGTCGCTCCAGCGCCGTGACCGCCATCCGCTGATCCTTTCTGAAAAGAAAACGCACCGTTAAAGAAGCATTTCCAGCAAAAGTGCGAAGCGGTTTTGCGTCGGATAATGCGTAAAAAAACAGTTACTACATTACCGGAGAAAGTCCATGAGACTGAAAGACAAGGTTGCCCTCATTACCGGCGCTGCGCGTGGCATCGGGCTTGGCTTCGCGGCTGCCTATGCGCATGAGGGTGCTAAGGTCATCATTGCCGATATCAATATCGAGCGCGCGGAAGAAGCGGCGCTTGGTATTGGACCGTCCGTGAAGGCGGTGAAGCTGGACGTGACCGATCTTGGCGCAATCGACAAGGTGGTTGCGGCCATCGATGCCGAATATGGCGGCATCGATATTCTGGTCAACAATGCCGCAATCTTCGACATGGCGCCGATCAATGAGCTGACCGAAGAGAGCTATGAGCGCGTGCTGGGCATCAATCTCAAGGGGCCGCTTTTCATGATGAAGGCGGTTTCGAATGTGATGATCAAGCGCGAACGCGGCGGCAAGATCATCAATATGGCGAGCCAGGCCGGTCGCCGCGGCGAGGCGCTGGTGACGCTCTATTGCGCATCCAAGGCGGCGATCATTTCCGCAACACAATCGGCGGCTCTCGCACTGGTCAAGCACGGCATCAACGTCAATGCGATTGCTCCGGGTGTGGTCGATGGCGAGCATTGGGATGTGGTGGATGCGAACTTCGCCAAATGGGAAGGCCTGAAGCCGGGCGAGAAAAAGGCAGCCGTGGCAAAGTCGGTGCCGATCGGTCGCTTCGCGACGCCGGAAGATATTACCGGCATGGCGGTGTTCCTCGCTTCGTCCGACAGCGACTATATCCTCGCTCAGACCTTCGGCGTGGATGGCGGCAACTGGATGGCTTGAGGCGAGGCCGGGATATTGCAATGAAAGCGATCTATTTTACCGGCCATGGCGAAGCAGGCATGGCCGATCTGCCAGAACCGGCATTGCAGCCGGGGCATGCCTTGATCGACGTCAAGGCTTCGGGCCTTTGTCACACCGATATCGATGTCCTGCATGGCCGCTATGGGTCGAGTGCCTTTCCGCTGGTGCCGGGGCATGAATATGCGGGCAGGGTGGTGGCCATTGCCGAAGACGTGACCAATGTAAAGGTCGGCGACCGCGTTGCGGTCGATCCGAATATTCCCTGTGGTCATTGTCGCGCCTGCCTCAAGGGTTTGACCAATCTCTGCTCCGATCTGAAAGCCTATGGCGTGACCCATGATGGCGGCTTCGCGGGCATGAGCCTCGTCAATGCCAGCCATCTCCATTCCATCGGTGATCTGCCTTATGATGTGGCTGGTCTCGCAGAACCGCTGGCCTGTGTGCTAAACGGGCTTGGCGCGGTGGGCTTGAAGACTGGCCCGCACGGCACTGAAAATGCGCTGGTGTTTGGGGCAGGCCCCATCGGTCTGTTGCTGGCTTTGTCATTGAAGGCGCAGGGCGTGTCCAAGGTCGCCGTCGCCGACATCAATGAACACCGGCTGGCTTTCGTTGAAAGCCTCGGGCTTGAGCCGGTCGTGTCTGGTTCACAAGCGCTGGACAAGCGCCAGCGCAGTTTCGATTTCGTGGCCGACGCCACCGGCATAGCCAGGGTGGCGGAAAGCATGGTCGGTTTCACCGCCGATGGTGGAACCGTTCTGGTGTTCGGCGTCTGCGCGCCCGACGCACGGATTTCGGTCGCGCCTTTCGAGATTTTCCGTCGCCAGATCAGGATTGCCGGTTCGCATTCGCTGAACCGTAATATTCCGCAGGCATTGGATATATTGAAACAGGACTTTTCAAATGGAGGCTCTATGGCGCGGCTTGTTTCCCACCGGCTGCCGCTGGAGGAAATGCTGCCCTTCTTCACCAGGCATGGTGGTGACCCCGCGACCATGAAAGTCCAGTTCGTACCCGATTGAATAGAGGATACCGTCATGACCAAGCTATCGCGCGCAACGCTTCAAAGCTTCGATAAAGTGCACAAGCCCGGCTACGACCCTGCCGGACTGAAGCCGGGTATCGTGCATTTCGGCGTCGGCAATTTTCACCGTGCGCATCAGGCTGTCTATCTGGATGATTTGTTTGCGACTGGCGAGGGGCACGACTGGGCACTGGTGGGGGCCGGTGTGCGTGGCAGCGACGATGCCATGCGTGATACGCTCAAGGCGCAAGACTGGCTGACGACTGTTGTCGAACAGGAAGCCGATCATGCGGGCGCGCGCATCACCGCATCGATGGTCGATTATGTAACCATTTCGACCGAGGAAGGGCGCAAGGCCCTGGTGGCTTATCTGACCGCGCCCGATACGCGTATCGTTGCGATGACGATCACCGAGGGCGGCTACTACATCGATCCGGCAAGCCAGACTTTCGATCCCTCCCATCCCGATATCGTGGCGGATGCCACGCATCCTGACCATCCGAAGACTGTGTTCGGCCTGATCGTTCAGGCGCTGAAACTGCGCAAGGCCGCGGGCGTTCAACCTTTCACGGTCATGTCCTGTGATAACATTCCCGGCAACGGGCATGTGACGGAAGACGCCGTGACGGGGCTGGCCAAGCTGAGCGATCCAGCTTTTGCCGACTGGATTTCCGCCAATGTCGCTTTCCCGAATTCCATGGTGGATCGTATCACGCCAGCCACCGGTGCGCGTGAACGCGAAATTGCCGCGAAGGAATTCGGCGTCGACGACCGCTGGCCGGTCTTTTGCGAAGTGTTCAAGCAATGGGTGATGGAGGATAATTTCCCCACCGGACGCCCGGCTCTGGAAAAAGTCGGCGTCACCTTCACGGATCAGGTTGCCGCTTATGAGTTTATGAAAATCCGCATTCTGAACGGTGGCCATGCTGCCATCGCCTATCCGGGCGGCTTGCTCGACATTCATTTCGTGCACGAAGCCATGGAGCATCCGCTGATCCGGCGCTATCTGGAAAAGCTGACCAAGGATGAGATCATCCCGGAAATACCGCCCGTGCCGGATACAGATCTTGAAGCCTATCGCGTGTTGATCGACAAGCGATTTGCCAATCCAAGTATTGGCGACACCATCCGGCGCCTTTGTCTGGATGGCTCCAACCGTCAGCCAAAATTCATTCTGCCTACTGCCGCCGACCGCGTGGCGAAGGGCCATTCGGTGACGGGGCTGGCGCTCGTATCTGCTTTCTGGTGTCGCTATTGCTACGGCACAACGGATAGCGGTGGGGTCACTGAGCCGAATGATCCGTCATGGGATCGCCTGACCAAGCAGGCAGCGCGTGCCAAGGCCGACCCGGCTGCATGGCTCGCGATGGAGGATATCTTCGGCTCGCTTGCTTCAAATCCAGCCTATGTAGTGGCTTTCTCATCCGCGCTTCTGCGCATCTGGCAGGATGGGACCGTCAAGACACTTGAGCGTTATCTGGCTGGCGAAACGTTATAAACGGAAATTACAGCGCGCCCGGATAAACCCTGACCGGGCGATTGTCCTTGACTGACTCCATCACCACAAAAGTGGATGTGCTTGCCACATTGGGCAAGCTCGAAATCTTTTCGCCCAGCACCTCGCGGTAACGCCGGATGTTGGGCGTTCGCACTTTCAGAAGATAGTCGAAAGAGCTTGCGATCATATGGCATTCTTCGACTTCGCGGATCTTACGTACCGCCATGTTGAACGCTTCGAGTGCGGCTTCGCGTGTGTCGGATAGTTTGACCGTGGTGAAGGCGATATGATCGAGACCGAGTTTCTCAGGGTCTATGGCTGCGCGAAAGCCGACAATATAGCCTTCATCGACCAGCCTTTTCAGCCTTGCCTGACATGGCGTCTTGGAAAGGCCGACTTTTTTCGAGAGTTCGGTAACCGGAAGGCGGCCGTCTTCGCTCAATACTTCCAGAATGCGTCGATCGAACTGATCCAAATCGTCTACGGAATCTATTTTACGCATCCTTTTAGCCTTCTCTTGATCGAATAATAAGATCGATATTCCTTCATATGGAGCAAATGAAGGCAGAATGCAATTTGTACAAATGATAGTGTCCGCCCACATAAAGCAGAGCTAAACTGGGCAAAGACGCTCGGGGCTGTTTTCAATTGCGAGCATTGCACCATGACCGATACCATACCCGCTCCTACCAATCCGGTTTTCCAGAATTTCGCGCCGCCGATCCGCGAGCAAAGCGTGCTGAGGCAGGCGATTACCGCCGCTTATCGCCGCCCAGAAGCGGAGTGCGTTTCGGCATTGGCCACACAGGCCACCTTGCCGGAAGAAACGGCCAAACAAGTCCGTTCCACGGCTCGTAAGCTGATCGAAGCACTACGCGCCAAGCACAAGGGTACGGGCGTCGAAGGTCTGGTGCATGAATACTCTCTGTCGAGCCAGGAAGGCGTGGCACTTATGTGTCTTGCCGAGGCGCTGCTGCGCATTCCAGACATGGCCACGCGCGATGCGCTTATCCGTGACAAGATTTCGAACGGCGACTGGAAGTCTCACATCGGCGGCGGTCGGTCGCTCTTCGTCAATGCCGCGACCTGGGGACTTGTCGTTACCGGCAAGCTGACCAACACGGTCAATGATCGCGGCCTGTCGGCTGCTCTGACGCGCCTGATCGCTCGTTGCGGCGAACCCGTTATTCGTCGTGGCGTTGACATGGCGATGCGCATGATGGGCGAACAGTTCGTGACCGGTGAAACCATTGATGAAGCGCTGAAGCGCGCCAAGTCGCTGGAAGAACGTGGTTTCCGCTATTCCTACGATATGTTGGGTGAGGCTGCGACGACCGCAGCTGACGCAGAGCGCTATTACAAAGATTACGAAACCGCCATTCACGCTATCGGTCGCGCTTCCGCCGGTCGCGGCATCTATGACGGCCCTGGCATCTCCATCAAGCTTTCGGCGCTGCATCCGCGTTACGTCCGCGCGCAGAGCGAACGCGTCATGGAGGAGTTGTTGCCGAAGGTGAAGGCGCTTGCAGTAATCGCCAAATCCTACAATATTGGCCTCAACATTGATGCCGAAGAAGCTGACCGTCTCGAACTGTCGCTCGATTTGTTGCAGAGCCTCTGTGAGGATCCGGATCTGGCCGATTGGGAAGGTATCGGTTTCGTCGTGCAGGCTTATGGCAAGCGCTGCCCGTTCGTGCTCGATTTCATCATTGATCTGGCGCGCCAAAACAAACGCCGCATTATGGTTCGTCTGGTGAAGGGTGCCTATTGGGATGCCGAGATCAAGCGTGCTCAGGTCGACGGGCTGGAAGATTTTCCGGTTTATACTCGCAAGGTGCACACCGACGTTTCTTATATTGCCTGCGCACGTAAATTGCTTGCGGCGACCGATGTGATTTTCCCGCAGTTCGCAACACATAACGCCCAGACACTGGCCACGATCTATCATATGGCTGGCCCCGACTTCAAAACGGGCAAGTTCGAGTTCCAGTGCCTGCATGGCATGGGTGAACCGCTTTATGATGAAGTCGTTGGCCCTGAAAAACTGGGTCGTCCGGCACGTATTTACGCGCCGGTCGGTACGCATGAGACGCTTCTGGCTTATCTTGTTCGCCGTCTTCTTGAGAACGGCGCGAATTCGTCCTTCGTCAATCGCATTGGTGATGAAAGTGTCTCAGTCGATGAGTTGATCGCTGATCCGGTGGATGTTGTTCGCTCGATGGCCGTCGTCGGCGCACGTCACGATCAGATTGCCCTGCCGGAAAATCTCTATGGTGTCCGCAAGAATTCTGACGGTTTCGACCTGTCGAACGAAGTCACACTCGCTGAACTGAGCAAGATTTTGAAAGACAGCAACGACCGGGTGTGGATTTCGGAACCACAGATTGCCGGAGCCAAGGTGAAGGGCGCCAGCCGTTCAGTTTTCAATCCCGGTGACCGGAACGACGTCGTCGGCACGGTGACTGAGATCGCTGAGGCCGATGTAGCGAAGGCCATGAAGGCGGCGCAGAAGGCAACGGCAAGCTGGTCGGCAGTTGCGCCCGTCGAACGTGCGGCTTGTCTTGAGCGTGCAGCGGACATCATGCAGCGCGACATGCCGGTTCTACTCGGCCTCATCATGCGCGAAGCTGGCAAATCCATGCCGAACGCGATTGCCGAAGTTCGCGAAGCCATCGATTTCCTGCGCTATTATGCAGAGCAAACCCGTCGCACGCTGGGCGTTGGCCATAAGGCGCTTGGGCCTATAGTCTGCATCAGCCCGTGGAACTTCCCTCTGGCAATCTTTACCGGCCAGATTGCAGCAGCACTTGTCGCAGGCAATCCGGTCTTGGCGAAGCCTGCCGAAGAGACCCCGCTTATTGCAGCACAGGGTGTTCGTACCCTGCATGAGGCTGGCATTCCAGCCGATGCGCTGCAGCTTCTGCCGGGCGACGGTCGCATCGGGGCTACGCTTGTGGCCGCAGAAGAGACATGCGGTGTGATGTTTACCGGCTCCACCGAAGTAGCGCGCCTCATTCAGGCTCAGCTTGCCTCACGTCTGCTGCCGAACGGCAAGCCGATCCCGCTGATTGCCGAAACCGGTGGTCAGAACGCAATGATCGTGGATTCATCCGCGCTGGCGGAGCAGGTTGTGTTCGACGTGATTGCATCGGCATTCGACAGTGCCGGTCAGCGTTGTTCGGCACTGCGCGTTCTGTGCCTGCAGGAAGATGTCGCGGACCGTATCCTGACCATGCTCAAGGGCGCTCTCCGGGAACTGTCCATCGGTCGCACCGACGCGCTGAAGGTCGATATCGGCCCGGTCATCACCGATGAAGCCAAGAATATCATTGAAAAGCACGTTCAGGGCATGCGTGACCTCGGTCGCAAGGTCGAGCAGCTTCCGCTCGGTACTGAAACCCAGAACGGAACTTTCGTTGCACCGACCATCATCGAGATTAATTCGCTTCGCGATCTGAAGCGGGAAGTCTTCGGCCCGGTTCTGCATGTCGTGCGCTACAAGCGTGACGATATGGAGCGCTTGATCGATGATATTAACGCGACCGGCTACGGGCTTACTTTCGGCCTGCATACGCGCCTTGACGAGACGATTGCCAATGTCGCGGATCGTATCCGTGTTGGTAATCTCTATATCAACCGCAACGTTATCGGCGCGATCGTTGGCGTGCAGCCGTTCGGTGGGCGCGGTCTGTCCGGAACTGGCCCGAAGGCGGGCGGTCCGCTCTATCTCGGACGCCTCGTGGAAACAGCTCCGATCCCGCCGCGCCATAGCTCGGTTCACACCGATCCGGCGCTCAAGGATTTTGCCAAGTGGCTTGGCCAGCGCGGCATGAACGATCTGGCCCAGGCTGCCCGTGATACTGGTAGCGCCTCGGCCCTTGGTCTTGATCTTGAATTGCCGGGCCCGGTCGGTGAGCGCAATCTTTATGCGCTGCATCCGCGAGGAAATATCCTGCTGGTTCCGCAGACAGAAATAGGCCTTTATCGCCAGATGACTGCCGCACTAGCAACGGGCAATACGGTCTACATCGACGAAGCGTCAGAGTTGCGGAATGTGCTGAAGGATATTCCCGCTTCGGTGGCGGCTCGCACGGTCTGGACGAAAAACTGGGAAGCCGATGCACCGTTTGCCGGTGCGCTGGTTGAAGGGGAGGCTGAACGCATCGTGGAGATCAACAAGAAGCTCGCGATGCTTCCCGGGCCGTTGGTCCTCACACAGGCCGCTTCCACGGAAGAGCTGGCAAACACCCCAGATGCCTACTGCCTCAATTGGCTTCTGGAGGAGGTTTCGACCTCAATCAACACCACAGCAGCAGGTGGCAATGCTAGCCTGATGGCGATTGGTTGATCCCATCTGGGGCTGGAAAGAACAAAAAAGGCGGCTTCGGCCGCCTTTTTTGTCGATATGAGCCTTGCATGGCTGTGCAACTGACGCCTGAAAACAGAATGATTGGATTATTTTTTGCAATTTCAGAATAAAATTTACAAGGGCATTGACAGGCTTTCGTAAAAGGCAAAGACTATGCACACGCTTGCAAAAGCGTCGGCGTGGAGGCGCCGTATAAAGGGAGGAAAACAATGCGTTCGGCATTTCTGATTGCGGCGCTTGCCGCTGGCATATCTTCATTTGCATTTTCTGCGCAGGCCGCAGGCAATCTCAATCTCATCTGTTCCGCGGACGTGGTCATCTGTGAGCAGATGAAGAACATGTTCGAGAAGGATACGGGCATCAAGGTCAATATGGTCCGGCTATCTTCCGGTGAAACCTATGCCAAGGTGCGGGCCGAGGCGCGCAATCCGAAGACTGATATCTGGTGGGCCGGTACGGGGGATCCGCATCTTCAGGCAGCGGCCGAAGGACTGACGCTCGAATATAAATCGCCGATGCTCGACCAACTGAATGATTGGGCCAAGAAGCAGGCCGAAAGCTCCGGCTTTCGTACGGTTGGCGTTTATGCCGGCGCGCTTGGCTGGGGGTACAATACCGATATTCTTGCCAAGAAGAATTTGAAGGAGCCGAAATGTTGGGCTGATCTGCTGGATGCGTCCTATAAGGGTGAAATCCAGATGGCCAATCCGAATTCTTCCGGCACTGCCTATACGGCGCTGGCAACGTTGGTGCAGATTATGGGCGAGGATAAAGCCTATGATTATCTGAAGAAACTCAACGAGAACGTGTCGCAGTACACCAAATCCGGCTCGGCTCCGGTCAAGTCTGCTGCGCGCGGTGAAACGGGCATTGGCATCGTCTTCATGCATGATGCGGTGTCGATGACGGCAGAAGGCTTTCCGATCAAGTCGGTAGCACCATGCGAAGGCACTGGTTACGAAATTGGTTCCATGTCGATCATCAAGGGTGCCAAGAACCTCGAAAGTGCCAAGAAGTGGTACGACTGGGCACTGACCGCGGAAGTGCAGTCGCATATGAAAGATGCGAAGTCCTTCCAGCTGCCGTCGAACAAGTCTGCGGAGGTTCCGAAAGAATCCCCACGTTTCGAGGATATCAAGCTCATCGACTATGACTTCAAGACCTATGGCGAACCAGCCAAGCGCAAGGAATTGCTTGAGCGCTGGGACAAGGAAATCGGTGCGCACGCCAATTGATCTTTCATTGGCTTGAAGTTCAGGTGCGTTGCTCGTTTTATGCGGCGCACCTGTCCTGAATGGCAGGACAAGGCAGCAATACTCCTGAAGTATGCAGGAGCTGAAGCCCTTGGCCATCCCTCAGAAATCCCTAATCCGGAGGGACGCGGACATCCATGAAACAGCATAATCGCAGACTGGATATCGTTCTGGCGTTGGCGCTGGCGGCATTTGTACTATTGCCGTGGTATCGCATAGAAGACGGCTTTATGAGTTTCGGCTGGCTGGCTGGAATGTTCGGCGATGGTGCAACGGCACCCGGCCTTTGGCAGATCGCCTTCTTCGGACGCTCGTGGCTTGGCGCTGTCGCTATATTCATGTTGCTTTGTGCTGGTGCCCGCTTCCTATTGCCTGTTGAGCGTCGTAGCGGGCTTATGATCTGGGCAAGTCTCCTCGGTGTGATTTTCCTGGCCCTGCAAGGATTGGCTATCGGTTTTTCCGGTTGGAACTGGACGATCAGTGAGAACCTGTTCGGCTCACTTGCCGATGGCCAGCCGGCCTTCGGTGTAGGGGCGATATTGACGGGTCTCTGTTTCCTGCTGATTTTCTCCTTTGGTCTCGCGGAACGTGGGGTGATGAAAGGGGATGCCTTCGTCGTCTCGTCCATTACCTTACTTGTCGCAATGGTAGGCGTTTTTGTCTTCTATCCCGTTATCAGCATGTTTGCCGGGTCGGTGCAGGATTTTGACGGTTCGTTCAAGCCCGAGGGATTCATCGGCAACATTCAGGACTCCTCGATCTGGAGCCTGGCATGCGTCGTCGGTGAAGGGCGATGCGGCGTTGCGTGGCGCACATTGTGGCTGGCTTTGATGACTGCGACGGGGGCCACGGTGCTGGGGCTCGCCTTTGCGCTTGTTGCGACCCGCACAGGTTTCCCTTTCAAGAAAGGCCTCCGTCTTCTCACCATATTGCCGATCATCACGCCGCCATTCGTTGTTGGCCTCGCATTGACGCTGCTCTTTGGTCGCGCGGGCGTCGTGACGGAACAGATCTCCAATATATTCGGTGTCGAACCTGGTCGTTGGCTTTATGGCCTCACCGGAATATGGATTGCACAGGTTCTATCCTTCACCCCGATATCCTTCCTGGTGCTCATCGGCGTTGTCGAAGGTGTGTCGCCGTCTATGGAAGAGGCGTCGCAAACTCTGCGTGCGGATCGCTGGCGCACGTTTCGCAGGGTGTCTCTACCATTGATGGCTCCGGGGCTTGCCAATGCGTTCCTCATCGCCTTTATCGAAAGCATGGCGGATTTCGGCAATCCGATGGTGCTCGGAGGCAGCAATGGTGTGCTTTCGACTGAAATATTCTTTGCAGTGGTGGGCGCGCAGAACGACCCATCGCGTGCAGCCGTTCTCGCTATTGTCTTGCTCTGCTTTACGCTGACGGCATTTCTCATCCAGCGTGTCTGGCTTTCGGGCAAGAATTTCGCGACCGTGACCGGCAAGGGCGATTCCGGCATGCATGCCGGGCTGCCGCGTGGGCTGAAGATCGGCGTTTATGCCCTCGTCATTCCGTGGATGATTTTCACTGTTGTCGTTTATGCGATGATCCTTATCGGCGGCTTTGTGCGCCAGTGGGGGCTCGATAATACATTGACGGTTGAACACTATGCGCGGGCGTTCTCCGTCAATTGGACCGAAAGCGGTATTGCGTGGACCGGCGTTGCATGGAATTCGTTCTGGACGACTATGGAAATTTCGCTGATTTCGGCACCGCTGACTGCGGCAGTTGGCCTGCTGACAGCCTATCTAATTGTTCGCCAGCGTTTCGTCGGGCGGAATGTCTTCGAATTTGCCCTGATGTTGAGCTTCGCCATTCCCGGAACAGTCATTGGTGTTAGCTACATCATGGCCTTCAATCTGCCACCGCTTGAAATGACCGGTACTGCGTTGATCCTGATCGCATGTTTCGTGTTTCGTAACATGCCGGTGGGTGTGCGGGGCGGCATCGCAGCCATGAGCCAGCTCGACAAAAGTCTCGACGAAGCTTCCCTGACGCTGCGGGCAAACAGTTTCCGCACGATCCGAAAGGTCATTTTGCCATTGCTGCGCCCGGCGATTACGGCGGCACTGGTTTATTCCTTCGTGCGTGCCATCACCTCCATCAGCGCCGTCATTTTCCTTGTTTCGGCGCAATACAACATGGCGACATCCTACATTGTCGGTCTGGTCGAAAACGGTGAGTTCGGCGTGGCCATCGCATATTCGTCGATGCTGATTGTCGTGATGATCGTCGTCATTACAGGCTTCCAGCTTCTCGTGGGTGAACGCAAACTTAGGCGTGAGAACCGCGTCGCTGCTGTCACCCCCGTCAAAACCGTTCGTCAGGAGAAAACCGCATGACCGCGATCCGTCCCGGCTCTGTTACGTTTGAAAACGTTACAAAGAAGTTCGGCAATTTTACCGCCTTGCCCGATCTGTCCCTGACCGTGGAACCGGGAACTCTGGTGACGTTGCTTGGACCGTCCGGCTGCGGCAAGACGACGACATTGCGGTTGCTGGCGGGGCTTGAACACCCAACCTCTGGCCGCATCCTGATTGGCGGCAAGGACGTGACCAATCTGCCAGCCAATGAGCGTGATGTGTCGATGGTTTTCCAGTCTTATGCGCTCTTTCCGCATATGAACTCGCTCGACAATGTGGCCTATGGGTTGGAATCCTCGGGTTTGAAAAAGGCGGAAGCGCGGGAACGTGCAGAAGAGGGCCTGAAGCTTGTCGGCCTTGCTGGAATGGGGCATCGCCTTCCGGCTGAACTTTCAGGTGGCCAGCAACAACGCGTGGCGGTGGCTCGCGCTCTGGTGCTGGAGCCGCAGGTTTTGCTTCTGGACGAACCGCTTTCGAATCTCGACGCGCGCCTGCGTCGTCGGGTGCGTACCGAAATTCGCGAACTGCAGCAGCGGCTCGGGTTTACTGCCGTCTATGTGACACACGATCAGGACGAGGCGCTCGCAGTCTCCGATACGATCATCGTCATGAAGGAGGGCAATATTGCGCAGAAGGGCAGCCCTCGTGATCTCTATGAAACGCCAGCCTCGGCCTTTATCGCGGATTTCATGGGAGAGGCGAATGTTGTGCCATGTGAGGTGATGACGGCAGACGGGGGCGAAGCTGTCATTCGTGTGGGTAGCCTGACCCACCGGGTTGCCGCACGTAACGCCCGACCGGGGCCAGCGCAGCTTGCGATCCGGCCCAATGCGGTGACGTTGCAACCAAAGGCAGGTGGCGGCTTTCCTGGTCGTGTCGCGCATTCAGCCTATCTCGGCGATCATATCGAGTATGAAATCGAGACCGAACACGGCAAACTTTTCATTGTTGATCCGGCGGTTGAAGAGGCGCTGCCGCCACAAACGGATGTCTCTATCGAGTTCAAAACGCGCGGGCTTGCCATCATCAATCAATAGGCGCAGAAACGTCGTGCCTCTATTTACCTCTCATCGGAAAATCATCATGACTTCTCATCCCCGACAGGAACTGGAAGCGCGGCTTGCGCTTGCTGAAAAGATCGCGCGTGAAGCGGGCGCCAAGGCACTCGACTATTTCAAGCGGCGTGAAACGCTGGTTATCGAAACCAAGCGTGATCCGCAGGATGTGGTTTCAATTGCCGACCGTGATGTCGAGCAGCTTATTCGATCCCGAGTGTCGGAAACCTTTTCACAGGATGGCTTTCTGGGAGAGGAATACGGGCTGAATGAAGGTACTTCGGGTTACACCTGGGTTGTGGATCCCATCGATGGCACCAGTCCATTCGTGAATGGCATGCCGAACTGGTGTGTTTCTATTGCCGTTCTGAAAGACGGTGAACCTGTGATCGGGGTCATTCAGGCCCCGTGTTTTGACGAACTTTATGCCTCGGCCAAGGGCCTCGGCGCAACACTCGATGGCAAGAAGCTGGTTCTCGATCCGAGCCGCACAATCCGTAATTCTGTGACGGGTATCGGTGCCAATAACTATGTCACACCGCAAGTCGTGGCGAAAATCGTTGAAGACCTCCTTGAGGCGGGCGGCACGTTTATTCGTAATGGTTCCGGTGCGCTGATGATCGCTTATGTCGCGGCTGGCAGGCTGGTCGGCTACTATGAGCCTTATATGCATGCCTGGGATTGCATGGCAGGCTTCTGCCTCGTGCGCGAGGCGGGCGGCTATGTGCATCCTTTCCCGGTGGACGGAGAAAAGCTCACCAAGGGCAACAAGGTTTTCGTGGCTGCACCCGGTGCGATCGAGGATCTCAAGAAAGTTGCCCGCTTATAGACAGGGATACGCTCTTTCCGGGCGTTCAGTTCCATCCATACTCTGAGTAGAGTTCATCGCGGGCGGCACAAAGGAGAGCCTGCCGGACGTAGGGAATGGTATTCTCCGGCAGATCGTTCAGGCTTCTCCATTCCAGATAGGCATGCTTGTCCGGCTCACATATGGCAGGCGTGCCAGTCCATTCATTCGCGCGAAAGAAATGACCGAGCCATTGATTGCCAGCAGTCAAGCTGTGCAGTGTGTGGACTGGTTTCAAGGCTTCGGGCGCTATGATTACGCCCGTCTCTTCGAATGCTTCACGTACTGCTGCAGCACGGATCGTTTCGCCTGCATCCAATGCTCCTGCAGGAATGCTGAACGAACCGTCCATCCATCCGGTTGCTTTCCGCTGCAACATGCAGATTTCCGGTCCGCATGCCAGAATGACAAAAACCGCAGACGAAAGCTGAAAGCGCACACGCTCGTTCAATGGGCTCTCCCCAAAAAGCAAATCGGCAAGTCTTGTACAGACTTGCCGAAAGTTTACACGAGTCGATCTGGATCCGAAGGCTGATCAGGGGTTATCGCGCTTGAAAATCCAATCGTGATCAGGATGGTTCTTGAATCGCCATTTGCGCAAGGGACCGGCCATTACGTTGAGATAGTACATCTCATACCCATAGGGCGCGCCACATGGATGATGCCCCTTTGGTACCAGCACGACATCTCCATCCGCGACCGCCATGGTTTCATCAAGGCTTCCATCTTCGGTGAAAACACGCTGGAAGCCGAAACCCTGCGCCGGATTGAGACGGTGATAATAGGTTTCTTCCAGATAGGTCATGTCCGGAAAATTATCCTCGTCGTGCCTATGGGGTGGATAGGACGACCAGTTGCCCTGTGGTGTGAATACTTCGGTGACAAGAAGGCTGTCGGCAACATCGCGGCCTTCCATCGCAATATTGTGGATGAAGCGGGTGTTGGCGCCTTTTCCGCGTTGTTCCAGTGTCAGGCTTTCTGGTCCGAGTTTCTGTGCCTTGCGACCCACTTTGCCAGGGGCGGTGCAAACAGCCAGGACACAATCTATTGTGGCTGTTGCACGCCAATCGCTTTCAGCAGGCACATAGAGGCAGTGTGGCGGCAGTTTCTCGAACACATTCATGCGTTCGCCTATCTCGCCGAAATCCTCTCCGGAGGCTGAAATGTGAGCTTTTCCCTCAACCAGAACGAGGATCACTTCGGTCGAGTCCGTCTTTTCCGAAACGCTTTCACCAGATTTGAGACGATAAAGCCCGAACCCGACATAACCCCATTCTGCACTCTCCGGGGTGATGTCATGGACCTTGCCATGCGTACCGTTAGGTTTGCGCAACAAATTGGCCATGTCTTAATCTCCTTTATCGAGCCCTGCCTCATGAGCGAATGACTTGAGCGATTTCAATCCAAGTGACTGGTATTTATAAGGATTACGAATATCTGGATCCTGTTCGGCTTCGATCACCAACCAGCCCTGATAACCGCTTTCCGCGGCAACTTTCAGCACAGGTACGAAGTCTACGCCGCCTTCTGCATCGCCAGGGACCGTGAATACACCGCGACGGACGCCCTCCAGAAACGACAGGCTCTGGTCTCGCACTTCGGTCGCTATTGCCGGGCGAACGTTCTTGGCATGGATATGCCCGACGCGAGCCATATGCTTTTTCGCAACCCGTTTCGGGTCGCCGCCGCCGAACAGGCAGTGGCCGGTATCGAGGAGAAGTTTGGTATGCGGGCCAGTATGCTGCATCAGAAGATCGATTTCATCCTCGCTCTGCACCACCGTTCCCATGTGATGGTGATAAACAAGAACGACACCCTGTGCGGCGGCGTATCCAGCCAGCGCCTCAACGTCTGCACCGAATTTTTCCCAGCGGGCTTCTTCCAGGGCCGGACGCTCGGATAGTGATTTGTCGTCGTCGCCGTGAATGGCGTTCGAGGTTTCGCAAACAATGATGACCTTCGAGCCCATTGCCTTCAGAAGGTCCAGTGCAGGTTGCATCGCCTTCTGTTCTTCATCGACTGAGTTCACCAGCAGATTGAGCGAATGCCAGCCCGATACATAGCGAAGCTTGCGAGGCTCAAGCACGGCCTTGAGTGCGGCCGGTTCCTGCGGAAACTTGTGACCTTTCTCGATCCCGTCGAAGCCGATCTTGGCTGTTTCATCGAGACATTGATCCAGTGTGATATGCGCGCCGAGGCTGCGATCATCGTCGTTCGACCAGGCAATAGGATTGGTGCCATAGAGGATCATCGGTCAGTTTCTTTCTTTGAGCTTGGCTTCATAATTTTTACGTGCGGCGCGTACCTGTTCGCGCTCCGAGACTTCCGGTACGGCGACATCCCACCACCATCCGCCAGTTTCAGGTGTCGGATAAGGGTCGGTATCGATAATGATGACAGTCGTGCGCGCACTCTTGCGGGCTTCTGCCAGAGCCTCTTCCAGCTCGCGAACGGATCCCACTTTCTTCGTATCAGCGCCCATAGCTCCGGCATGGGCGGCGAAATCAATGTGTGCTGGATTCACATGGCTCGAATGGTCAAGCAGGTTGTTGAACTCAGCACCGCCGGTTGCCATTTGCAGTCGGTTTATACAGCCGAAACCGCGATTGTCGGTGATGACGACCGTAATCTTCTGCCCCATCATGACGGCAGTGGCGAGTTCAGAATTGGCCATCATGTAGGAGCCGTCGCCAACCATCACGACGACATCCCGGTCCGGTTCGGCCATCTTGATGCCGAGACCCCCGGCGATTTCGTAGCCCATGCAGGAAAAGCCGTATTCCATGTGATAGGACATGGGACGACTGGCCTTCCAAAGTTGGTGCAACTCCCCGGGCATGGTGCCCGCCGCGCACATGACGACCGTGTTCTCGCGTGCCTGGCGCTGTACCGCGCCGATAACCTGCATATCGGTCGGCAAGGCATTGCCGTCGCTGGGGGCGTCTGTAAACCGGTCTGCCGCCGCAAACCATTTCTCTTTCAAAGCGGTATCCACGGGTTGGCGTTTATAGCTGCCAATCGCTTTTGAGAGAGCTTCGAGACCAATCTTTGCATCAGCAACCAACGGCAGCGAACCGTGTTTTGTGCTGTCATAGGGTTGGACATTGAGCGAGAGCAGCTTGCGTCCTGGTTGCTTAAACAGCGCCCATGATCCAGTCGTGAAATCCTGAAAGCGCGTTCCGACACCAATCACGAGATCGGCTTCTGCGGCGATAGCATTGGCGCTGTCCGCTCCGGTTACGCCCACTGGACCGAAGTTGAGCGGATGATCCCAGGGGAGAGCTGACTTGCCAGCCTGCGTTTCGATGACCGGAACGCCATGCGCTTCGGCAAAATTGCGCAACGTTTCGTGAGCGCCGGAGTAATGTACTCCGCCGCCTGCAACGATGACGGGCTTGAGCGCTGCCTTGATCGATGCCACTGCCACTGTCAGTTCATACTCGTCTGGCGGTGGGCGGCGCCAGCGCCAGACTTGCGGTGCAAAGAATTCTTCCGGCCAATCATAGGCCTCCGTTTGCACATCCTGACAAAATGCAAGCGTTACTGGTCCGCAATCGGCTGGATCGGTCATGGTGCGGAAGGCGCGAGGTAAGGCGGTGAGAAGCTGTTCGGGCCGGGTGATCCTGTCAAAATAGCGGCTGACCGGACGAAAACAGTCATTCACGGACATGGTGCCGTCGTTGAAATCCTCGATCTGCTGCAAGACGGGATCAGGGCCGCGATTGGCAAAGACATCGCCTGGAATAAGCAGAACGGGTAGACGGTTTACATGGGCGAGTGCCGCGGCGGTGACCATGTTCGTCGCGCCGGGGCCGATGGAGGAGGTGACGGCGCAAGCACGCCTACGGCCAAGCTGCTTGGTATAGGCAATGGCCGCATGCGCCATTGTCTGTTCGTTATGGCCGCGCCATGTGGGCAGTTCTTCGCGAATGCGATGGAGCGCCTCGCCAAGTCCGGCCACATTACCGTGGCCAAAAATAGCCCAAACGCCTGCAATAAAAGTCTCGCCATCCGGCGTCATCTGGTTTGCGAGGTAGCGCACCAATGCTTGCGCGGCGGTCAATCGAACGGTTTTCATAGCTCCTCCAGCTTCCTCCCGGCAGAACGAATTCAATATGTACGCACGCTGTCCCAGACGTTGCAAAGGCGGCGGTAGCGCGCGGCCATGTCGGCGATTGCTTCTCCGTCGGTGATCGAGCCGTTCAGCCATTTCCGTGCTGCGTCGCCAAAAATCGTGCGTCCCACTGCGAAGCCTTTGACGAGGTCGAAATCGGCAGCAATTGCGAGGCTGGCTTCCAGTTCTTCGGCAGGTGCGTCCAACCCCAAAACAACGATGCCCCGTGTGTGTGCATCGTTGCGTATGATCGCGTCGCAGGCATTGGCCCAGGCTGCTTTGGTTTTCATGGGCTCGAGCTTCCACCAGTCGGGATAGACGCCGATCTCATAAAAGCGCTCGATCACGCGTGCTGTAGTGTCGTCATCGATGGGGCCTGCTTTGGAAGGAATGATTTCCAAAAGGAATTCCAGTCGATTGCGCCGAGCGGCTGCGAAAAGACGTGAGACAGTTTCTTCCTGTTCAACCCTGAATTCAGCGGTATCATCGGGATGATAGAAACATAATAATTTCACGACATTCTCGACGGGCCACTCGACCAATCCACCGCAGTCCGGTCCGAGTTCCGGTTCCAGCTTGAGCGGGCGAGAGCCGGGCCATTCGGTGGGCCGCCCGATCCACAAGCCCGTGCCTGCGGCCCGGTAAAGCGCGTCTCGACCTAGTCGTCCGTCACACAATATGCCGTAACCTTCACCGCCGTTTGCCACCTGCAAGGCTGCATTCAGGCAGAGCTGCTTGAACTCGCCGATCTTTTCCATCGGAACGCCCGCCTCGCCGGCCATTTCTTCCAGCTGGATGCGGTGGTCGAAAGCGAAGACGCGCATATGCGGCCAGTGGCCGTTGCGATTGGTGGACCAGTGTATCTGCTCCAGCGCGGCATCCTTGCGCAAAGCTTTGTTGCGGATACCAGTGCGGAAAAAATACTGAAGCTCTTCCCAACTCGGATAAGCTGGCGTGCATCCATGCCGCGAGACCGTAAAGGCTCCGCAGGCATTGGCGAATTTGAGACTGGTCGGCCAGTCTTCGCCTTTCAGCCAGCCCCGCAAAAGCCCGGACATGAACCCGTCGCCGGCGCCCAGAACGTTGAAAACGTCAATCGGGAAGCCCTCGCCGCTTTGTCCTTGGTCGAGACTATCGGGAATTGTGCCTTCGAAAACCACTGCCCCCATGGAGCCACGCTTGCACACCAGTGCAGCATTCGTCACGTCGCGCACGGCTTTCAGCGCCTGCAGCGTATCAGTCGAGCCGCCCGCAATATGAAATTCTTCTTCTGTTCCGACGACGAGATCAAACAAATGGAGCGTCGATTGCAATTTGGTGGTAACGGCTGCGGATTCGATGAAACGATTTTCACCGTCGCCATGACCGGAAAGTCCCCAGAGGTTGGGGCGATAGTCAATGTCGAGCGCCGTCCGGCTGCCATTTTCGCGGGCAAGTCGAAGAGCCTTCAAGACGGCGGCTTCCGTCTTCGGATGTGACAGATGCGTCCCGGTGGCCAGCACGCAGCCCGACTCTGCGATGAATGCCGGGTCGATGTCCTCCTCGCACAAGGCCATGTCAGCACAATTCTCGCGATAGAAAATCAACGGGAAATGCTGTTGGTCGCGAATGCCGAGAATTACGAGAGCGGTGAGGCGCTCTGGATCTGTGGCGATGCCGCGCGTGTCAACGCCTTCGCGTTCCAGTTCGCGTAGCAGGAAGCGCCCCATATGCTCGTCACCGACCCGCGTAATCAACGCCGATTTGAGGCCGAGCCGTGCGGTTCCAGTCGCAATATTGGTGGGAGAACCGCCCACATATTTGTTGAAGGAGGCCATGTCTTCCAGAAGACCGCCAACCTGTGCGCCGTACAGGTCAACCGAAGATCGGCCAATCGTGATCAAGTCGAGCCGCTTCACTCCATCCTCCCTCGTTATTTTCTTATTGCTGCATGGCTGTGCATCAATCATACACATAGCAGTTATTCCATTTTCGATTAAAATAGATTTATTATTCTATTTCAACTGAAAAATGGAATATGCACGAGAAGAGTTAGTCGCTTTGACGCGCTGTCCCTACGGCGACAGCAAGCGCTATGGCTAGACAAAGTGTTGCGGAGAGTGAACGAAACGCACCGAAATCCACTTCAGAAACCAGCAAGGTCTGCGTAGCGGATTTGCTCATGGGGCTGACAAATGTGTCGGTAATGCCAACGACGTCGATGCCGCGCGCAGCGACGGTTTCGGCCATGGCGACCGTTTCTGGCGAATAGGGGGAGAAAGAAATCGCCAGAAGCACGTCGCCTTCGCGAATGGCATGCAGGTTCTCCAGTTTGCCAACGGCACTATGCAGCATGGCTGGCACCTGCATTTTCTCTAGCGCGTAAGCCAGGTAGCTTGCGACGGGAAATGCGCGGCGGATGCCGACAACATGGATTGTCTGCGCACCGGCCAAAAGCTGAACGGCCTTTTCCAATGCAACCGGATCAATGGTTTTGAGCAAACCTTCAAGGGAAGTGCGGCCTGCTTCGGCAAATTCGGCGAGAAGGGCGGGGGCACTGCCCGTTGCCGTTTCTCTCAAATGCTGAAGTCTGGTTGAATAGTCAGGCCAGCCTCCCGCATAGGATTCCCGGAACAGCTTCTGCATCTCCGAAAAACCGGAGAAACCCATGATCTGGCAGAAGCGCATGAATGCGGAACTCTGCACACCGGCACCCTCAGCCATCTCGGCGACGGTCGACACAGCGATACGATCCTGGTTGGCAGCAACGAAATCAGCGCACTGTTTCAGCCTCTTCGGTAAACGGTCTGAAACCTCTAGCAGCTTTGCCTCGAATTCCTTGATGTTCGTCGGAACGCTGATTGATGACGGTGCAGGGGAATCCATCATTGGCCTCTCAATATGATCTCTTGACAATCTTTATGTCACATTCTAGCAAAATGGAATAAATATTCTATAGCATGTCTTCGGCTGGCTGAAGATGGTCGGTTTCCTTGGGAGGATGAGGCAATGGTGACACGTTTGGCACTGCTTGGTGCGGGCCGTATCGGCAAGGTTCATGCCGGCGCAATCGCGGCGGACAAGCGGTCTCAACTGATTGCCGTTGCGGACGCAAACGAAGCTGCGGCAAAGGCAATCGCCGATTCTGCCGGCGCGGATGTTCGCAGCATTGACGCTATCGAGAACGCAGATGACATCGATGCAGTGCTGATCTGCACACCGACAAATACACACGCCGATCTTATCGAACGGTTTTCGCGCGCCGGCAAGGCCGTTTTCTGTGAGAAGCCGATCGATCTCAATATTGCACGCGTTCGAGCCTGCCTGGATGTCATTCGCGAAACTGGCGGGAAGGTGATGCTGGGCTTCAATCGCCGTTTCGATCCGCATTTCGCAGCAGTACGCAAAGCCATCGAAGATGGACGTATCGGTAATGTTGAAATGGTGACAATCACCAGCCGCGATCCGGGTGCGCCGCCCGCTGAATATATCAAGGTATCCGGCGGCATTTTCCGTGACATGACGATCCATGATTTCGATATGGCGCGTTTTCTCCTCGCTGAGGAAATCGAAAGTGTATCGGCCTCGGCCTCGGTACTTGTCGATTCGAGAATCGGAGAACTCGGCGATTACGATAGTGCGAGCGTCATCCTGACGACCTCGTCCGGCCGTCAGTGTGTTATTTCCAATTCGCGTCGTGCTTCCTACGGTTATGATCAGCGTATCGAAGTCCACGGATCGCTCGGCGCTGTTTCGGCGGAAAACCAACGCCCAGTCTCGATAGAAATCGCTTCCAGAGATGGCTATAACCGCCCGCCGTTGCATGATTTTTTCATGACCCGCTACACGGCTGCTTATGCAGCGGAAATTGCCGCGTTTATCGATGCACTTGATACAGGAAGAGTACCGCACCCTTCAGCAGAGGATGGATTGCAAGCTTTGGCTCTGGCTGAGGCTGCTCTTCGTTCGATCAAGGAAGGCCGAACCGTCAAAGTTGCAGAAGTCCTCGGATAAGGTGGTAATTTTGTTTGCCTTTTCCCGCAATCGGCTGCGATATGCGGGATATGGCCTACAAGATCGACGATTTGCCGTTCGAAGAGTTTTTCGTACCCGTTAGCAAGGCTACGGCCGCTCTGGTGCGGCTTGACGAACGGCTTTCGCGCTCGCCCATTCGCGAAGGTATGGTCGAGCGGATGCACATGCATGATGCGGTTGCTTCAATGTGGCTTGAAGGCGAACTGGTGCATATGGAAGACTTGGTCTTGCACGACGCCTTGATGGACAGCCGGATGCCAAGCCATGCCCTGACCATCGCGCATGCCGTTTTACGTATGCGTCGGCAGATTGCCGGTAGGTCAGCGGACTGGGCACTGGGGCCTACTGGTATTCAGCAATTGCTTGGTCGCACGGTCAATGCCACGCCCCTCAAAGAGATTGAACCGTCCGAAGCAGTGGATGTTGTCGATCCGCTGCTCAACGATATTGATAGCTTGCTTGCGCGGACCGATGCACTTTTGAAAGGTGCTGTTTCTGACAGACCCAAACTGGAAACTGCCGCGCGCGATGCCTTGCTTTACGACGACGAATGGGACGAGGATGCGCGCTTGCAGGAATGGCGGGATTGTCTTGCTGCGACGAGACATCTGCCACCGTTGATGCGAGCGGCATTGATCCATGATGCCTGGTTTTCTCTGGAGGTTGTGCAGCGATCATCATGGATTGGACGGTTGCTGACTGCGGCCTTCCTGCGGCAGAGCGGCCTCGCAACGGGGCATCTACCGGCAATCAGCCTCGGTCTTCGCGCGAAACGACCGGATGTACGCCGTTCGCCTCACCGTCCGATCCGTCTCAAGGCGTTTTTTGAAAGTATAGAAGACGCTGCCGATACGTCCATGAAGGAGCATGACCGGTTGCTTCTGGCGCGTGAGCAGATGCAGCGTAAGCTCAAGGGGCGCAGGTCCAACTCGCGACTACCGCAACTGATGGAGATGTTTCTGCGCAGCCCGCTTGTTTCCAGCCAGATGGTGGAGAAGGAATTGCAGGTCACGCAGCAGGGGGCTCTGAAACTGATCTCGGAGCTCAATCTGAGAGAAATCACCGGGCGCGGACGCTTTCGTGCCTGGGGGATTCTTTAACCAGGCTTCATGCATCTGCTGCGAAGATGCTGGGCGAAGAGCTGGAATTCGTTGCGGCGGGCGGCGTTGGAACGCCAGACGAGGACCAGTGAGCGGTAATTGTTCTTGCCTTGATACGGAACGATGCTCAACTCAGTTCCGCGCGTGACCCCGGCCTTGACTGCCACTTCGGGCAGAAGTGTAACTCCCATCCCGAAGTCAACGAGTTGCACCAGTGTCATTATGGATGTGGCGTGAACGTCGCCACCCGCTTGTGCAGGTGTGGATCCTATGGCGGCCATAACGTGTTCACGAAGGCAATGCCCGGTTTCCAGTAGAAGAAACGGCTGGTCCTGCAAGTCATCTGCCCCAACCCAATCGCGATTGGCCAACGCATGATCGCGTCGCACCGCCAGAAAGAAGATGTCCTGACTAAGCTCGGCCACTTCAAACTCATTGAGGTCATAAGGATGAGCAACGAGTGCAACATCGAGCGATCCTGAACGCAAGCTGTCGAGCAGGGAGCGAGTCAGGCCTTCGCGAATAGTCAATTGCAATTCAGGAAAGGCTTTGGCGGTTGCAGGCAGGACTTTAGGCAGTAAAAACGGAGCTATCGACGGAATAACGCCCATCCGCAGTCTGGTCGTGAGCGGGCGCTCGGCCTGTCGCGCATGCTCGGGTAGTTCCTCGATGAGAGCTACAATAGTGCGGGCACGCGCCAGAAAGTCTTCGCCAGCAGGTAAAAGCTGCATTCGCCGACCCGAACGGTCGATCAGCGTTACGCCAAGCTCTGTCTCGAGTGCCTGAATAGCGGCACTCAATGTCGATTGGGTAACGCCGACAACTTCTGCTGCTCGTGAAAAAGAACCCGCTTTGACGAGAGCCATAAAGTAATGGAGTTGGCGGACGCTGATATTGAGCATTGAATCTTCCGGCCTTATTCCATCGTTAAAATCGATAGATTTGATCGTTATAATCGCTTTGACCGATTTAACAAGAAGTCCTATATACGACTCGTAGACGGAAAATTCTGAAAGTTCAGAAACTTCCGCATAGCAACGGAATTTACAGGCAGGTATAAGATGCTCGGTATTGGCGACAAGCTCCCCTCCTTCAAGGTCACCGGCGTAAAGCCGGGCTTCAACCATCATGAAGAAAACGGTGTTTCGGCATTTGAAGAAATCACCGAGGCAAGCTTCTCGGGCAAGTGGAAGGTTATCTTCTTCTACCCTAAGGACTTCACCTTTGTTTGCCCAACCGAAATCGCAGAATTTGCGCGTCTTGCATCGGACTTCGAAGACCGTGACGCGGTCGTTCTTGGTGGCTCGACCGACAATGAATTCGTGAAGCTCGCATGGCGTCGCGATCACAAGGATCTCGATAAGCTGCCGATCTGGTCGTTTGCCGACACGAATGGTTCGCTGGTTGATGGTCTTGGCGTTCGCTCGCCGGATGGTGTGGCATACCGCTACACCTTTGTTGTCGACCCGGACAACACGATCCAGCATGTTTACGCAACCAACCTCAACGTTGGCCGCGCTCCCAAGGACACGCTGCGCGTTCTCGATGCATTGCAGACCGATGAGCTCTGCCCATGCAACCGCGAAGTCGGTGGCGAGACGCTCAAGGCTGCCTGATCGGCCCTGATTATCGGCGGAAAGGCGGGTCAAGGCCCGCCTTTCTTTTATCTACTATCCAAATTGACAGATAAAGAGGGTTCCATGTCCATTGATGTTCTGAAGTCAAAAATCCCGGATTTCGCCAAGGACGTTCGTCTTAATCTTTCGTCCATGGCGAGCGATGAAACGCTGACGCCGCAGCAAAAATACGGCCTGATCGTCGCTTGCGGGATTGCCTCTCGTAATGCAGACGTGCGCAAGGCGTTTGTTGCTGAAGCGGTCGCCAAAGTCGACCCTTCTGTCATTCAAGCGGCAAAGTCGGCAGCGTCGATCATGGGCATGAATAATGTCTATTACCGCTTCGTACATCTTGCGACCAATAAGGACTACCGGACCATGCCAGCAAAGCTGCGCATGAACGTAATCGGCAATCCTGGCGTCGATAAAATTGATTTTGAACTGTGGTCACTGGCCGTGTCCGCGATCAATGGTTGCGGTATGTGCATTGATGCGCACGAAGATGTACTGCGCAAGGCCAGTGTGACGTCGGAAACCATCCAGACCGCCGTGCGTTTTGCATCGATCATCCAGTCGGTGGCTATCGCTCTGGAAGCTGCAGATACCGAATAAGAATTGTAGGCTCCCCCAGAAAAAAGCCCGCGCGGATCGCTCCACGCGGGCTTTTTTTGATTCTGAACGTTGTTTTATTCGTCGCGCTTGAACGAAATAAATGCAAAGCCGATCAGCGAGATGACAGCTGCGGCAGACATGTAATAGCCGACATAGTCAAAGCTGTAATGCGTTGCGAGCCAGGTCGCGATGTAAGGCGCAACCGAAGCACCAAGAATGCCCGCCAGATTGAAGGTCAGCGAAGCGCCTGTATAGCGGACCGAAGTCGGGAACGGCTCTGCCAGAGCTGCGCCGATTGGACCATAGGTGAGGCCCATCAAACCGAAGCCGATGATGAGGAAGGCAAGAACGCCAGCTGTACCAGCCATAAACAAAGGTGCCATGATGAAGCCGTAGAGGCCGATCAGGACGGTGACGATCACCATGACCGGACGCATGCCGAAGCGGTCGGACAATAGGGCTGCTACCGGAATCATGAGGCCGAAGAAGATCACGCCAACCATCTGAAGGATAAGAAATTCCTCGCGGCTGTAACCAAGGGCGCGTGTACCCCAGCCCAGTGAGAAGACTGTCATGAGGTAGAACAGGACGAAGGTTGCAACAGCACCGATAGTGCCGAGAAACAGGCTCATCTTGTGCTTCTTAAACAGAGCTGCAACCGGAACCTCAACACGTTCAGCCTTATCGATTGCCTTCTGGAATTCTGGCGTTTCAGCGATTTTCAGACGGATGAACAGACCAACGCCAACCAGCAGGGCGCTGGCGATGAAAGGAATGCGCCAGCCGAATGCAAAGAATTGTTCTTCGGTGAGCAGCTCGGCCAGAAGGAGAAAGATACCTGTCGCCAGAATGAAGCCAACCGGAGCACCGAGCTGCGGGAACATGCCGTACCACGTGCGCTTACCTTCCGGTGCATTCTCTGTTGCAAGCAGTACTGCGCCGCCCCATTCGCCACCGAGCCCGAGCCCTTGACCCAGGCGACACAGCGCCAGCAGGAGAGCTGCCCAGACGCCGATTGAGTCATAGGTTGGCAGAAAGCCGATGGCGACCGTGGAGATACCCATAGTCATGAGTGCCGCAACCAGCGTCGCCTTGCGGCCGACTTTATCTCCGAAGTGACCGAATAGTGCGCCACCGATGGGGCGGGCAAAGAATGCAATCGCAAAGGTTGCGAGAGATTGGAGAAGTGCGGAATTGCCGTCGCTCGCAGGAAAGAAGAGGTGCGGGAACACGATTACCGCAGCGGTTGCGTAGATATAGAAGTCAAAGAACTCGATCGTGGTGCCGATCATGCTAGCGGCCAGAACACGGCGCGCGGAATTTTTCTGCGGAGCAACCGCTACAGCGACAGTCATTGTTTCAGATCCAATATTTGCGGGCAGTCGAAATTGGGGGAGGAGCCCGAGATGTGGTTCTTTAAAACCGCAGAACATAGAATCGCAAGCGGAAAACGGCTTTTCAGCAATTTTATGATTTCGAATGCGGTGTTTTGGAAAGAAAGCGAAAGTGGGTAAAATTCTCGTCAGCGCTCCGCTTGGCCTTTTAATTGCCGTAACGGAAGACTAGATTTCCAGTGTCGTCCGTTTGGAAACAATGATGTATCGAGCACAGTACGATATTGGTTTGAGGAATACGGCACGAGGCCATGCGGTCTTGCGATGGCCCTCCCGTGCGTTCATGACATTGCTATCGCTCCTGTTTCTTGTTTCGGTACAGCTTTGTTACGCGATGGCGCATGATGCACCGTCTGTGCAGATGGTTTCTGATGTCGGTGCAAATGTGCCGCATCACATGGGCGGTGTCGGTCCATCGACGGACGTGGGCAAAACTGCACCGATGGATCATGGTGCCAAAACACCAAATGCTTGCGTCATGATGACATGTGGCTGTGTTTTCCAGCTCGGTGCGGATTTACGTTCGTTTGTTCCTGCACAGAATTTTGGCTTGCCCCCGCTTGTGGCGGCTCTAAGCGGCAAATCTATAACCGGTGATCTACGACCTCCCATATCGCTTCAGGCTTGATCTGGAAATTGCTGCCGAGTTTTGGCAGCCATCATGATTATTGTCTGGAGACTTACTATGTCTGGAATTACACGCCGCCGCCTGCTGACCCTCGGGGCAGGGGCCGCCTTTATTACTGCCATTCGCCCTTTTGACAGCCTGGCCCAGGACGCTCACCAGAAAATGGGCCACGGTGCAGCCACTCCATCGACCGCTCCGACCGGTCGGCCTTTGCCTTTACCGCCACTGGTCGAACCCGATGCATCAGGTGTCGTTAAGCTGAAAGTACAGACGGGACGACACAGCTTTGAAGAGGGAAGCGAAGCGGCATCGGCAGGCATCAATGGTGCGTATCTTGGCCCTCTTGTGCGCTTGAAGAACGGTGAAACGGTCACTCTTTCCGTCGAAAATGGCATGGATGAAGGGACCACGCTTCATTGGCATGGGCTCTTTGTGCCGTCGATACTCGATGGCGGACCCCATAATGTTATTGCAGCGGGCGAGGCTTGGAAGCCGGAAGTCAAAATTCAGCAACCGGCTTCGTTCAACTGGTTCCATCCGCATTTGCACGGAAATACCGCCCGCCAGGCGCATTTGGGTATTGCCGGTCTCATGGTTGTGACTGACGGCAAGGATGCTGAACGCGGACTGCCTGAAGATTACGGCGTGGACGATATTCCACTGGTACTTCAGGATCGTCGGGTCATTGAAGGCGACAAGGTTTACGAGCCCGATATTATGGATTTGATGCACGGGTTCCGTGGCGGCAAGCTTATTGTGAATGGGATCGTGTCACCGGAAGCACGGGTCCCTGCATCTATCGTCCGTCTGCGTATCTTGAACGGCGCCAATGCGCGAAATTTTCACGTTCGCTTGAGCGATAATCGGCCTTTGCTTGTTGTAGCATCGGATGGCGGATTTATTGGAAAACCCGAGCCAGTTGAAAGACTGACCATCAGTCCCGGTGAACGCTATGAAGTTCTGGTTGATTTTTCCAAGGGCGAGGCCACTGACTTGCTGACCTACGGCGATGATAGCGGCGGTGACGATCTGCACTTGATGCGGTTTGTCGTAGATGCTGCATTGCAAGGGAAAGTCACGAAACTTCCAGATCGTCTTGACGGTCCTGATGCCCCCGATGAAAAACTCTCTGTCAAGCGCCGTTCATTTTTCTTCGACGAACGGATGGCAGAAAATATGAAGCTGATGATGGCGAAACTGTCGGCTGATCCTCATGCTGGGCACAACATGGGCAATATGGATATGGGTTCGATGCAGTCGGGTGCCATGGATCATGATATGCATGGAGCGAGAAGTTCCGCCGATGCAGGGCCAGCGCTTGAAGCTTTGACCTCGGGCGTGGAAATGGCAATTGCGGGTAAGCCGTTTGATATGGATCGCATCGATGTGGAAGCCAAACTTGGCTCCTGGGAGATTTGGGACCTTACAACGAAAGAGATGCCGCACCCATTTCATATCCATGGAGCGTCATTTCGCATTCTTTCCCTCAACGGTAAGGCCCCGCCAGCGCATCAATCGGGATGGAAGGATACCGCATTGATCGACGGAAAGGCCGAAATACTGGTTCATTTTGACCGTGAGGCGGTGAAAAGCCATCCATTTATGTTTCATTGCCATGTTCTGGAACATGAAGATGTGGGCATGATGGCTCAGTTCGTAACAGTATAGCCCATGACGGGCCGCGCGACAGGCGTTTGTCGCGCGGCCCTTCCTTCGGCAATTTATTTTCGAACAATTTCAGACAGTGTGCGTTGTCTCTTGATCACGAACCAATGTGATCAGGAGAAAACGATGCAGCCGTTATTGATTGCTTCAGCAATGATGCTTCTGACAGTTCCAGCTGTCGCGGCAGATATGAGTGTCAAACTCTACGAAGCCTTGCCGACAGGCCAAGGAAAGGAAATCGGCACCGTCACGATTTCGCAGACTGCGGAAGGATTGCAATTCAAACCGGATCTGCGAGGCCTTCCTGCTGGTGAGCATGGTTTCCATGTGCACGAAAATGGAAGCTGCGCGCCTGCTGAAAAGGACGGAAAAGCCGTCTCGGCACAAGCCGCCGGTGGGCATTATGATCCCTCACATTCAAAGCATCATATGGGGCCGGAAGGCGAGGGGCATCTGGGAGACTTGCCTTTGCTTAAGACCGACGCTGAGGGCAACGTAACGAAAAGCGTTACGGCTTCGCGCCTCAAGACACTCGATGAAATCAAAGGCAAGGCTTTGATGGTTCACATGGGTGGTGACAATTATTCTGACGAGCCCAAGCCACTTGGCGGTGGCGGAGCTCGGTTTGCCTGCGGTGTAATCGAATAATCGGGATTGGAACCCTATCCCCAGTTCTCGATACGGATTTTGGAACCGTCGGAAAAACGCGATATATGAAACGCAGAAGGGTCGACAACCGGCGTTTCACCCGTAACCATGTCTGCCACAAGCTTACCGGCGCCTGGGCCAATGCCGAAGCCATGCCCTGAAAATCCTGTGGCAACGATCAACCCTTCGACGCCCGGAATGGGCGAAATAACCGGGATGACGTCCGGCATTGTGTCGATGAGCCCCGCCCATTCCTGCGCTATTGCTGCAGATGCGAAAGACGGGATTGTCTGCTTCAGTTTCGCAAGCACCTGAGCGTTGGCGGCCTTGTGCGGAGTGGGATCAAGTGTGCGGATTTTTTCGAAAATGGAGACCTGATCGGCAGGACGAAGTTTCCATTGGAATGCTTCTTCGAAGAAGCGCTCACCAAACCGGAATCGCAACGACCGCCACTCGGTAGAAAGCGACGGTATAAAATCGCGGAAAAACCGGAAACTGTCGGGTACGATATCGGCAATGGAGCCGCCAAGGCTCGCGACCGTATAACCGCCGTCCAGTCTTTTTCGCAGGGCAAAATCCGAAAATGCGATTGCAGGCTCCACACCGGCATCGAGAGGCGCCGTACGGAATACGGAAGAACGAACTTTCAACTGCGGCAGATGTGCATCAAAGGCAGAGACGATTAGTCTCGACCAGGCACCGCCCGCGACGACCACTGCTTCGCATGGCAGGCGACCTTTTTCGGTAAGGACGGCGGTGACACGGCCATTGGTTGTTTCGATGCCGCGCACAGCACAGTTTTGTAGAATGACAGCGCCATTTTCTTGTGCCTTTGCTGCAAATGCGGGAACGGCCTTTTGCGGTTCGGCACGACCGTCGAGCGCCGTAATCATGCCGCCAGCGAGACGACGATTGATCCCCGGTGCAAGTGCCGAAGCTTGTTTGGCGTTGAGAAGTTCCGTTTCGATACCATGGTCGCGAGCGATTTTGATCCACTCGGCATAAAGAGCCATTTGCTCTTCTTTTTCAGCCGTGTAAGCAATTCCGGTAATACGGAAGCCGGTTTCGCGGCCTGTACGTTCGTTCATCCCGTCCCATAGCCGCATACTCTCGACGATGAGCGGCATTTCGCGGCTGTCACGACCCGTGCGGCGGCACCAGCCCCAGTTACGGCTCGATTGTTCACCTGCGATCTCGCCCTTCTCAAGGAGGGCGACAGGAATTCCGCGTTCGGCCAAAAAGAGGGCGGTGGAAACACCGATGACGCCGCCGCCGATGATGGCGATCTTGGTTTCTTGCGGCAAGCTTTCGGCTGTCGCCACCTTATCCGTGACCGGCCCCATTTAGGTATTCTCCTGCAATGCAATAGGGTAATTTGAGCATGTGGAAGCATGACGAACATGGCCCGCTTTTTGTTCATGATCAACCAGATACCCATCAAAGAAATACTGAATTACGATATTCCTGAGATATTCTATCCTGTTTTAGTAGCTTTCCGGAGAATGTGTCTCTATATCCGCCTAAACAGCAATCTGGACCCGCGATCTTGCTTATGGACGCCCGCAACCCGCACGACGAAAGACAGGTTTCCGGTCATTCCGGTCCCGCACTAAGGCTGTCAGGTATCAGCCGCCAGTTTGGCGCATTGCGTGCGCTCAACAATGTCTCTCTCGATGTTCATGCAGGCGAAATTATCTGCCTGGTTGGTCATTCCGGCTGCGGCAAAACTTCCTTGTTGCGCATCATCGCTGGCATTGATGCTCCAGACAGCGGAACGCTCACGATGGGGGGGAATACGCTTGTCGGGCCTTCGGTTTTTATTGAGCCGGAAAAGCGGAACGTTGGTGTCGTTTTCCAGGACTACGCGTTGTTTCCTCATCTGACAGTTAAGGAAAATATCGTCTTTGGCTTGCGGAGAATGTCCCGCGACGAAGCGAATGAGCGAACGCGAGAATTGCTGGAACTGGTGTCGCTCTCTCATATGGCGGATCGTTATCCGCACATGCTGTCCGGTGGCGAACAGCAACGTGTTGCTCTCGTTCGGGCTCTCGCGCCGAAACCACATCTCCTGTTGATGGACGAGCCATTTTCAAATCTCGATAGAGGTCTGCGCGCCCGGGTTCGTCGTGAGACTGTAGCCTTGTTGAGGGAGCTTGGAACAACGGCGATTATCGTAACCCATGAGGCTGAAGAAGCGCTATCTACCGGGGATCATGTGGTCCTGATGCGATCTGGCGAGATAGTACAAAGTGGCACGGCGCGCGAACTGCATGACCGGCCAGCGAACCGCTATGCGGCAGATTTTTTCTGCGACTTCAATGTGATGTCTGGAAAAGTCGAAGGCAATAAGTTGGTCACTCCTTTTGGAGGGCTCGCCATAACAGAGCAACTTGAACCAAATACTGAAGCGTTTGTTTATCTGCGTCCGCGTGATTTCACCATTCTGACCGATGGTGAGACCAGCGAAGGCTCATTCCACGGCCATATCGAATCCCGTACGTTTCTCGGTGAAATCGAGGAGCTTGTCGTACAGCTGACGAATGCGACTCCTCGTCTGCGGGTGCGTACAGAACTACGGCTTCCGGCATCGGCTAACGAGATTGTTCTATGCCCGCAATGGGATAAGGCGCTTGTTTTCCCCAAGTGACAGAAAATATATGTCGCCAAGACCGTCAGGGTAATTGACCGTCAATGAGCCTCCCCGTATAACCTGATTAGTTCGCTCATAATTCAAAATGAAACAGGTCCATCGGAGGTAAAATGTCCAAATTTGCGCGTTCAGGTCTCACTCTCCTCGCAGTAACGCTGTTCGCAGGAGCCGCCCACGCAGATGAAGTGAACATTTACACGACGCGCGAGCCGGGTCTCATTCAGCCCCTGCTCGACGCTTTCAAATCGTCCACTGGAATCACGGTCAATACGGTGTTTCTGAAGGATGGTTTGGCAGAACGTGTGGCCTCTGAAGGTGCAAATTCGCCCGCTGATATCCTCATGACGGTAGATGCCGGTAATCTGGTCGATCTCGTCGACAAGGGTCTCACTCAACCTGTTGATTCCAAGGTACTGAAAGAAGCTGTTCCAGAACAACTTCGCGACGCTAAGGATAACTGGTTCGCGCTGTCCATGCGCGCGCGCGTTGTCTATGCGGCCAAGGACCTGGAGCTCGACAAGATCAACTATGAAGACCTCTCCGATCCGAAGTGGAAGGATAAAGTCTGCATCCGTGCAGGCCAGCATCCTTACAATACTGCTCTCTTCGCGGATTACATTGCGCACTATGGTCCGGAAAAGACTGAAGAATGGCTGAAGGGTCTCAAAGATAATCTCGCACGCAAAGCTGCAGGCGGAGATCGCGACGGTGCCAAGGATATCCTCGGTGGTATTTGCGATATCGCAGTGGCCAATTCCTATTATGTCGGCCTAATGCGTTCGGGTAAGGGTGGTGACGAGCAGAAGGCTTGGGGTGAAGGCATCAAGGTGCTGCTGCCGACTTTCAAGGATGGTGGCACGCAGGTCAATATCAGCGGTGCGGCCGTTGCAAAGCATGCACCCCACAAGGAGGAGGCAGTTAAGCTGCTTGAATATCTTGTCTCCGATGAGGCTCAACAGATCTATGCGAAGGCCAACTATGAATATCCGGTCAAGCTGGGTGCGCCACTCGATCCGATCGTGGAATCGTTCGGCGAGCTGAAGATCGATAGTGTTCCGCTGTCAGAAATTGTCAGCCACCGCAAGCAGGCGAGCGAACTTGTCGACAAAGTCGGTTTCGACAACTAAAAGCCGATTGAGATAAGCAGAATAGCGCCGGTGCAGTTCATGCGCCGGCGTTGCACTATAGAGAGACCAATGGAAGCTTTTGCAGCCATGCGGAAACGAGTTTTGCAACCGGCAAGGGCAGGGCGCAACTGGCTATGGCTCTCGGCCTTCGTGGCGGTTCTGGTGTTGCTGCCGGTCCTTGCCCTGACCCTGGAAGCCATGCGCGGCTCAACCGGGGTCTGGACGCATCTGTTCGCTACCAACCTTCCAACGGCCTTTCTCGAAACAATAGTTCTGCTTGTCGGGGTCGGCATTATTGCTGCGGCTGTTGGAACGTCGACGGCATGGCTGGTGACTGCCTATGATTTTCGTGGGCGTGGCGTGCTGGAATGGGCGCTTTTGCTGCCATTGGCGGTGCCGACCTACATTGTAGCTTATGCCTATCTTGATATTCTGCATCCCATTGGTCCGGTACAAGGCGCGGTTCGTTTCGTACTGGGATATGACAGTCCGCGCCAGTTCCGGTTACCCGATATCCGTTCGATGGCAGGATGCATTATTCTTCTGGGTTTCGTTCTCTATCCATATGTCTATATCCCGACGCGAGCTATGTTTCTTACCCAGTCCGCCAGTCTCATTGAGGCGGCAAGAACCCTGGGTGTTAGCCGAAAAGGCATTTTCTGGCGCGTCGCGTTGCCGCTTGCACGGCCCGCTGTGGCGGTCGGAGTTAGCCTGGCCTTGATGGAAACGTTGAATGACGTGGGTGCTGCTGAGTTTTTGGGCATTCGCACATTGACCGTTTCGATTTACACGACCTGGATAACGCGTTCCGATCTGCCGGGTGCGGCCCAATTGGCACTCGCTCTCCTGTTTCTGGTGGTTGCCCTCGTTTCAATTGAACGCTGGGCGCGACGCAAACAGCGCTTTGCTTCCAATATTCGTCATTCACGTGGCTTTGAGCCGTTGAAGGTGAAGGGAGGGCATGCCGCCTGGTTGTTCTGTCTCTGCGCACTGCCTGTCGTCATAGGCTTCGTCCTACCTGCTATCTATCTGGTCGTGGAGGCCATAAAACGCTTACGTTTTGCCGGTGTGTCGCCGCGATTGATCAGCGAAGCTTTCAATACAATCTTCTTGGCTTCAGTGGCGACGGTTCTGGTGCTGATTTTCGGAATGCTCGTTGCATATGCGGTTCGGCTGTTCCCGGGCGCGATTTCGCGCTGGTCTTATCGCTTGTCGACGATGGGTTATGCTGCACCGGGGACCGTGATCGCGATCGGCATTCTAGCGGTTGCCGGCGGCTTCGATCATCTCGTCAATCAATTTACATTGCATTTTTTCGGATTTTCGGCAGGGCTGGTGCTGATCGGAAGTGGTGCAGCTGTCATCTACGCTTATGTCGTCAGATTTCTCGCCATCTCCGCAGGTGGGATTGATTCTGGACTGGAGCGCATACCCTTGTCGCTGGACCACGCGTCGCGGACATTGGGGCGCGGCGTGACACAGACATTCTGTGCAGTTCATTTGCCGTTGTCCAAAACTGCTATCGTGGCGGCAGGCCTGCTTGTATTCGTCGATTGCGTGAAAGAACTGCCAGCAACGCTTTTGCTGCGCCCACTCAATATCGAAACTTTTGCGACGCATCTTTATGGTGAGGCCGCACGTGGGACTTATGAGGAAGCGTCTATTGCTGCACTTGCTATTGTAGTGGTCGGAATTTTACCCGTGATATTGCTTGCACGTGTGGGAAGGCGTTTTGGACAGCGTAGGTGATCCGTTCTTGCAGTATAGGCGAACGTGGATCGATATATTCCATAATTCAGGATTGCTTAAATAGTTTTTGGTACTTTTAACCAGGGAACAAAGCACAGTCCGGATAATGCTTCTGGTTGTATTTTTATAGCAAGGCACTTCGGATAAAGGCGGGGCGGCATGTTTAAAGTCCTGGAATGCGTCACAGTACAGCATGATCAGCCTTTTGTGGTTTTGGCTGCGTCCATTTCATTTGCGAGCATGTTCGCTTTTTTTCTATTGCTTGTGCGCGCACGGGAATGCACGGAAAGCCGCCGCGACAACTGGCTGGCAATCAGTGCATTTGCAGGCGGGCTGGGTGTCTGGGCTACCCATTTTGTGGCCATGCTCGCTTATAGCGGCACTGTGGCAATCGAGTTTGATTTTACAATCACTGTTCTTTCAGCAGCGATAGCGGTACTTGGCTTTTGGATAAGTCTACGTCTTCTCGACGGGGCAACATTCAAACACGCTCTGATAGTTGCCATTTCAGCGACGCTGTCGATTGCAGCAATGCATTTCACGGGTATGAGCGCGATCAAGGCGGCAGCCGATGTCCACTATGATTTTCCACCGATAGTGGTCGGCAGCATAACATCGGTTATGCTTCTACTGGCTGCGTTCTGGCTTGTGACGAATGCTTCCGGCTGGATGCGTATTTTGCTTCCGACTGTCGGAGGAATACTCGCGGTTTGCGCGCTCCATTTCACAGCGGTTGCATCGACTGAGCTCGTTCCGAACCCAACCCTTCCAGCAGCCGATCCACTCGGTATCGGGCGTCTGTGGTTGATCGGCGCCATAGCCGCAGTTGTCTGCATTGTAGCTCTGACGACAACGGTTGCCGTATTCGTAGATCGTTACATGACGGATCTGAAAGGATTTGCGAACGCTACATTGGACGGGCTGGCTGTTATCCGCGATGGCGGAATTGTCGAGATGAATGCTCGCTTTTCCGATCTCATGCGGCGAAGTGAAAAAGCGCTTGTCGGTGTTGCACCAGATACCCTGTTGTTGGCCGCTGACGGGCTTCCTGTCTGCGCTGCCCGTGCAGAAGCAATTGAAGCCGCGCCGCGGTTTCCGAATGATGAGCGGATCTTTGAACTTGCGGTTCATACGATCGAATATCAGGGGCGTCCGTGTGAGGTTCTGGCCGTGCGTGACCTTACCGAGAAGCGTGCTGCCCAGCGTCAGATCGAACATATGGCGCGGCACGATGCGCTCACGAGTTTGCCCAACCGCATGTTCTTTGAGGAGCGTCTCGCGAACGCTGTAGCGCGCCGTAGCCGTGAGCCTTTCGCTGTGCTGGCGCTCGATCTGGACCGGTTCAAGGCAGTGAACGACATTTTCGGACACGCCGAAGGCGACCGGGTACTGAAAGCGGTGTCCAGCATTCTGAAGCGCTCCATTAACGGTATAGACACGGCCGCACGTATCGGCGGCGACGAGTTCATTATTCTGCAAGTGGGTGTGCCTCAGCCCAAAGGCGCGCGGAAACTGTCCGACAAGATTCTGGACACCTTCCGGTCAGAGCTGAATACAGTGCTCGATCCGACTGCTGTCGGTGTGAGCATTGGCGTTGCGATATATCCGAACGATGGGAAGGACGCTGAAGCAATCAGACACGCCGCAGACATTGCGCTTTATCGGGCAAAGACTGAGGGGCGTGGTACGGTTGCGTTCTATTCACCAGAAATGGACCGCGAGATTAGAGAGCGTCGCCAGATGGAGGCAGATTTGCGCCATGCGATGGTCCGTGGCCAGATTGGCATTGCCTATCAACCATTGTTCGCGACTGCTGATGGAAGCTGCACGGGCTATGAAGCCCTGGTTCGCTGGAGCCATCCGGAACGTGGCCAGATACCACCTGAGGTTTTCATCCCTATTGCCGAAGAAACAGGGGTAATTGTGGCATTGGGCGAGTGGGTTCTGCGTGAAGCTTGCCGCACGGCAGCCGGATGGGAGAACCATCTGACTATTGCGGTCAATCTGTCACCTGTGCAGTTCCGTCTGGTCAATCTGCCAGATACGGTCAGTTCGGTTCTCGCAGAAACCGGTCTCGATCCAGCAAGATTGGAATTGGAAGTAACAGAATCTGCCTTGATGAAGGATCGATTGACGACACTCGAACTGTTGCGGCGAATGAAGAAGCTGGGTGTTCGCATTGTTATGGACGATTTCGGCACCGGTTATTCGTCGCTTAGCAATCTTCAAAGTTTTCCATTCGATAAGATCAAGATAGACCGCAGCTTCATTACCAGTATGGAAACCGATGGTAGTGCAAGAGCTATTGTGCGCGCCATCGTTGGGTTGGGTCGGAGCCTCGATCTGCCCGTGGTAGCTGAGGGTATAGAAACCTTTGATCAGCATAGGATGGTGATCGAAGAGGGCTGCGAACAGGTTCAGGGCTTCCTCTTCGGTCGTCCGGCGAACGCACCAGCTTCCGTGGATCCTACTTCGAAGTCTCCCAGCAAAAAGGGTGGCGGGCAAGTAAAGGCGAGATAAAAAACTTCACATTTGTGAATAACTGCTCGGCGTCGGTATTTCCGACGGTTCTTTGCTGTGCCGAATTGTTACAAAGCTGTTATTTTATGCGATTTTGAATGCTGTGTTACCGGAATATGTCCACGAGCGGGAACTGCAAATTTCCTAGTCTTTGGAAGGGGTTGCACGGTGTCCGATGTGTCATGTCACCACGAATAGAGCAACGTTTTCAACACGATATTTCGCGTGATCGCAATAATAAGTGAATTTATTCGGAGGAGCTTTCCATGCCTGTAACACGTTGCGGCCACAAAGCGAAAGCTGAATAGGACGAACAGTAACAGTACTTAGGATCGTGAGACAAATCCCGTAACGGAGTTCTTCGATCTTTAGCTTGGTTAAGTGGATGATGGAAACAATGCTTACTTCGCAACAATGGCTTCCGGTCGAGTTGCTCAATATCGGGCTGGCTGCTGCCCTTTTTTTTGCCTGCCTTGTTCACTCATTGTGGAAGGCGGTGTTTGACGAGCTCAATCCGGTTTTCTGGCGACGTACGGCTGCACTGCTTTGGGCCGGTATCGTCATTGTCGCGCTGAGCGGAGGGATCGAAAGCTTCAACTGGCCGCAGGCCATTGGCTGGCTTCTCGTTCTTGGCGGTGTGGTTGCGACGGTCACGCGTACCGGTATGAGCTACTATCGCCAGTATTGTGCCCATACATCGCGTGGCGTACATGCGGGCCGCACCCGACTTTCAGGACGGTGATCACCATGTTTGCAAAGACCGTCGAAATGCCTTTGCGGCTTCACCGTCCCCATAGCCTGCGCTCGTTCTTTATCCGCGCTTTTGCTGCTGCACGATCCCGTAAATATTCGTAGATCGGGCACCTGACCGGCAGTAGCCCAGAATGGGGCCTTCAGCTTCATCAAGTGCTGCTGCCATTGCATCGACATCTTCTTGCGTCAATTGTCCGCCGACAACCGGGATGTAATAAGTGGCAAGCCCGGCTTTTTCAGCGACCCGTGCAATTTCGCTAAATTCGGGCTGTTCGGCCCCGCCTTCGCCATCTGGTCGATTGCAGATAATCGTTCGAAACCCCTCCGCCGCAATATCGCGTATATCGTCGGGCTCGATCTGGCCCGAGACCGAATAATTGTCGTCTACCTGGCGAATATCCATATTTTCCTCACTTGCCGTTCAAATCGCGGCGGCTTGTCCGGTGGCAACTTACATTAAAGTTGTTTTCATGCCACATGAAACTGTTGGGAGAATGGATGCGATGGCAGGCGAGCGATTAAGATGACGATCCACAAGATTAGCCGGAGTGCTACACGTCTCGCGCATCGTGTGTCGACCTTTCATGAAGGCACGCGAATGGTGCCGGAAGAAGTACCTGTGGCGGTGAGCTATAACGGTTCAACGCAAGCCGTGATGATGGCTACCCCCGACAGTCTTGAGGATTTTGCGATTGGCTTCACTCTTACTGAGAATATCGTTGACCATATTTCCGAGATAGAAGCGATTGAGGTCGTAGCCTTTGAGAAAGGAATCGACGTGCAGATCAGGCTGTCGGAGCGCCCGGAACAGCGGCTTGCTGCGCGACGCAGATTTATGGCCGGGCCTGTCGGTTGTGGACTTTGTGGGATAGATTCAATCGATCACGCCTTGCGGCCGCTTACGGCACTGGATCGAGATGGTGGAAAATTCACCTCCCATGATATTTCTATGGCTGTTAAATCTCTTGCCGAAGGGCAGGAGCTAAATGCTGAAACCCATGCAGTTCACGCCGCTGGTTTCTATGTGCCAGGCAAGGGGCTCATTGCCGTGCGCGAGGACGTCGGGCGCCACAATGCACTGGATAAACTTGTCGGCGCTGTCTCGCGTATAGGCACTTCACCGAAAAAGGGGATTGTTGCGATCACCAGTCGCGTTTCGGTCGAAATGGTACAGAAAGCTGTCATGTTCGGCACGCCTGTTCTGGCGGCCATTTCTGCGCCTACGGCTCTCGCCATCCGAACTGCTGAAGAAGCTAATCTGACGCTTGTTGCGTTGGTACGGGGAGATGAGTTCGACGTTTATACCCATGGAGAACGTATCGTCGGAGAATGACCGGCCTTTTGCAAGGCCGGTCAGCCCATCATTGTGCAAGTGCCGCAATACGGCTGCGCTCGCCAACGATCTGTAATACCGCGTTTGCCGCTTCCACACCCTTCACTTTGAAGTGCTCGTGAAAGAAGCCGTGGTGTTCTTTGCTTTCGTGGAAATGATGTGGCGTCAGGACAACACTGAGTACTGGAACTTCAATTTCGAGACTAGCCTGCATCATGCCGTTGATAACGGCGGTTGCCACGAAATCATGCCGATAGATGCCGCCATCCACCACGAAGGCTGCGCCGACGATGGCCGCATACTGACCGGTCTTTGCGAGGGTTTTGGCATGAAGGGGGATTTCATAGGCGCCCGGAACGTCGAAGATATCGATTTCCACGTTTGTACCGGTCTTCGCAGACAATTCTGCGATAAAGCTCTTGCGGGCTTCATCGACAATATCGGCGTGCCAACGAGCCTGAATGAATGCAATCTTGAATGAAGTCTTGTTCGGATAGCTCTGGTTCATAGGTTCCTCACGAAACTAGAATCAGGGCGCACAAAAGAACGCAAAGACGGTACCTGAATGGCACAATCCTGACACTCAATCGCTCTCTTCCATCCGGACTTTAACCGTCGGCTCCGGCATCTCACCGGATCTGCTGACCCTGAACTGAAAGCGAATCGGCTTCCATCCAGGCGCTCGCGGGCTCGAAGCTTACACTCCATACCGCCGGTGGGGAGTTTCACCCCGCCCCGAGAACAAACTCGCACACTATTATGCGAGCGGCGTGAAACTATGCGCTTGTCTAAAGTTTGTCCAGTGCGGAGAAGGAAATTTTCTGCTTCCGATATTTCGGTTTGGCTTCAGTATTTTAGGGCAATCGCTTGAGTAGGATACGCAGCAGATCGCGCTTGTTCAGAGAGGTAATGCATTATTTCTATTGGCTTTTCAGGATGTTAACTCTGGCTGCAGTTTTAATCGATTAAATTTCGTTTGTTTTATCCTATGAGAGATATTGACACCGTGGCCGGGTTTGAGACTATCCTATGCTCCACATCTTGTCCTGTGGGTGGTTCGCTGCCATAAAAGACAACGTTGTCAATTGGGCGAAAGCGACGTATGAGTGGAATGGAGGAATTCAGGAAAAACGTCCTAAGGGATGGCCGGGGCGCAGGTGAAAGCGAAAGCTTTCGCATCGTATTGCGGCAGTGAATAGGAGGATCGGGCTGTGTGCAGCGGCCGGTTTCACGTCTGTACCGAGGAGGTGCGGATGAGAGTGACGACACGGATTACTATGCATAAGCAGAAGCTTGGCCGGGTATCCGATAGTTTTAGTTTCGTTTGTTTCTACGGGAGGTAGACATGCATAAACTTTTGAAGCTCGCTGCGATGGGTACGGCCGCCTGTGCTTTGCTCGCCGGAATGGCCCCTGTTGCAAATGCGCAGGACAAGCAGAATGTTGAAGTTCTGCATTGGTGGACGGCAGGTGGTGAAGCCGCTGCGCTCGACGTTCTCAAGAAGGACCTCGAAAAGAAAGGCATCAGCTGGACCGATATGCCGGTAGCCGGTGGCGGCGGTACGGAAGCCATGACGGTGCTGCGCGCGCGCGTCACGGCTGGCAACGCGCCGACGGCGGTGCAAATGCTCGGCTTCGATATTCGCGATTGGGCAGAGCAGGGTGCTCTTGGCAATCTCGATGAGGTAGCAAGCAAGGAAGGGTGGGAAAAAGTTATCCCGGCCCCTCTCCAGGAATTTGCCAAGTATGACGGTCACTGGATCGCAGCGCCTGTTAATGTTCATTCCACCAACTGGATGTGGATCAACAAGGCGGCGCTCGAAAAGGCTGGCGGCAAGGAGCCTGCCAACTGGGATGAACTGATCGCTCTACTCGATAAGTTCAAGGAACAGGGTATCACTCCGGTCGCTCATGGTGGACAGCCGTGGCAAGACGCAACGATTTTCGATGCTGTTGTCCTGTCTTACGGTACGGACTTCTACAAGAAAGCTTTCATCGATCTCGACCCCGAGACCCTCGGCAGCGATACGATGAAGCAGGCTTTCGACCGCATGACGAAGCTGCGGTCTTATGTAGATGACAACTTCTCCGGTCGCGACTGGAACCTTGCTTCCGCTATGGTGATTGAAGGCAAGGCGGGTCTTCAGTTCATGGGCGACTGGGCTAAGGGCGAGTTTATCAAGGCTGGCAAGAAGCCTGGCGAAGACTTCGTCTGCATGCGCTATCCAGGTACGCAGGGCGCTATCACCTTCAATTCGGATATGTTCGCCATGTTCAAGGTTTCGGAAGACAAGATTCCGGCACAGCTTGAAATGGCATCGGCGATTGAAAGCCCGACTTTCCAGTCGGCCTTCAACGTGGTGAAGGGCTCAGCGCCAGCCCGTACCGATGTGCCTGATACCGACTTTGATGCTTGCGGCAAGAAGGCAATCGCCGACGAAAAGGAAGCAAGCCAGAAGGGCACGATGCTGGGCTCCATGGCTCATGGATATGCCAACCCGGCGGCTGTCAAGAACGCCATCTATGACGTCGTAACACGCCAGTTCAACGGTCAGCTCTCTTCGGAAGATGCTGTCAAGGAACTCGTGTCGGCTGTTGAGGCTGCGAAGTAACGTCGAAAATTGCGTCCGGGGTCTTTCCCGGACGCTATTTGCACCTGCGCCCTTGGTGAAAGAGGCGCCTTTGAAAGTGCTGGCAACAACGGCCAGAAATCAAAACAACGATTGCCTGATAAGGGTCTGCATGTTTCCATCGGAAATTGCAGGGAATTAAACGTATTAAGTGCATTCGGTCGCGCATGTTGCGGAGGCGCCGGAATGCCGGTCAAACAGATGTCTGGAACTTTGCCTGATAATTGGCATAAGGCCGGGCGGCGTGAACAAGGTGACGCAAATATGCAGCGTAACAGCCGAATACAGGAACTGGTGCCAAAGCTGGTTCTCGCGCCAAGCTTTCTGATAGTGCTCGTGTTTGTCTACGGTTTCATCATTTACACTGGTGTTCTTTCGCTAACCAACAGTCGAATGCTGCCGTCTTACGGCTTCGTAGGGCTCACGAATTATACCAAACTATGGGCTTTGCCTCACTGGTGGCGTGCAATCACCAACCTGGCAATTTTTGCATCGCTCTACATCATTATCTGTTCGGTTATCGGGCTGTTTCTTGCCATTCTTCTTGATCAGAAGATCCGCGGTGAGGGCGTTCTGCGTCCGATTTATCTCTATCCGATGGCGTTGTCTTTCATCGTGACCGGAACAGCATGGAAGTGGTTTCTCGATCCCGGTATCGGCCTGGAAAACACAATGCATCTATGGGGTTGGGAGAGTTTTTCCTTCAACTGGATCAAGAGCAATACCATGGCGATATACTGTCTTGTGATTGCTGCCGTATGGCAATCATCCGGATTTGTGATGGCGATGTTTCTTGCAGGGCTGCGTGGTGTCGACAACGAGATTATCAAGGCGGCCCAGATTGACGGAGCGTCAACAGGAACGATCTATCGTCGCATCGTCATTCCACTGATGCGCCCGGTATTCCTGTCTGCTTTTGTGGTTCTCGCTCATCTTGCAATCAAAGCATATGATCTCGTCATCGCGCTGACCGGCGGCGGCCCGGGGCAAGCCACCGAACTTCCGGCAACTTTCATGTATTCCTACACGTTCACACGGAACCAGATGGGTATCGGCGCATCGTCAGCGATCGTCATGCTGGCGATGATCTTCTCGATCATCATCCCTTACCTTTACTCTGAAATTCGCGGAGGGTCGCGGTCATGAGCGCCCAGTCGCAAGACAATGCCATTAGCAGCGGAAAGCTGACGCGTGCGCTGATCTACACCGCACTGCTGCTCTTTGCTTTCTATTATTTGTTGCCGCTTTATGTGATGCTGGTAAACTCGTTCAAACCCCTGGATGAAATCCGCCAGGGAGGCATGTTGAACCTGCCACAGCAATGGACGATCGAGCCGTGGCTATCCGCATGGTCGACGGCGCAGATCGGAGTGCAGCCTACCGGGCTGAGGCCGTTCTTCATCAACTCGATCCTGATGGTCGTACCTGCCGTTGCTATCTCAACCATCGTCGGTGCATTGAACGGCTATGTGCTGACCAAGTGGCAATTCCGCGGGTCGAATATCTTTTTCGGCTTGCTGTTGCTGTCCTGCTTTATCCCGTTTCAGATCGTTCTCATTCCGATGGCGCGTGTTCTTGGTTTTCTCGGCATTGCCGGCACAATCTGGGGGCTGATCCTTGTACATGTGGTCTATGGCATCGGTTTCACGACACTTTATTTCCGCAATTATTATGAGGCGTTCCCGACCGAATTGGTTCGGGCGGCCCAGATCGACGGGGCGAGCTTTTTCCAAATATTCTGGCGCATTTTGCTCCCGTCTTCAGGGCCGATTATCGTTGTGTCTGTGATCTGGCAGTTCACCAATATCTGGAACGACTTTTTGTTTGGCGCTTCGTTCTCCGGTGCGCATTCGACACCTATGACGGTGGCGCTCAACAACCTCGTGTCCTCCTCCACCGGCGTCAAGGAATACAATGTGCATTTCGCGGGCGCTATCTTGGCAGCTCTGCCGACGCTGATCGTCTACATCGTTTCTGGTCGCTACTTCGTACGTGGCCTGATGTCCGGTGCCGTTAAGGGATAAGTAGCAAATGTCTTTTCTGAAAATATCCGATCTCTACAAGTCCTACGGCAACGTTCCGGTTTTGAAGGATATCAATATCGAGATCGATGAAGGCGGTTTTCTTGTCCTCGTTGGCCCGTCTGGCTGCGGCAAGTCGACCTTGTTGAACACGATTGCGGGGCTTGAACCAATCACGTCCGGTGACATCGCTATCAACGGAAAGTCTGTTTCCGGTCTGCATCCGTCCCAGCGCGATATTGCAATGGTTTTCCAGTCCTATGCGCTTTATCCGAATATGACGGTGGCCGGAAATATCGCTTTTGGCATGGAAATTCGTAAGGTTCCAAAGGCCCAACGTGACAAAGCTATTCAGGAAGTTGCCGATATCCTGCAGATTGGTCATCTGCTGAATCGTAAACCGAGCCAGCTATCGGGCGGTCAGCGTCAGCGCGTTGCAATGGGCCGTGCGTTAGTGCGCAATCCCCAGGTGTTCTTGTTCGACGAACCCCTCTCCAACCTCGACGCCAAACTGCGCGTTGATATGCGTACCGAAATCAAACGGCTACATAGCCGGATGAAAACCACGATCGTCTATGTGACACACGATCAGATCGAGGCAATGACTCTTGCGACCAAGATCGCCGTTCTGAAAGACGGAGTCTTGCAGCAATTTGGGACGCCGGCCGAGATTTATAACAATCCGTCCAACATGTTCGTTGCCGATTTCATGGGATCGCCAGCAATGAACCTGTTGACAGTGCGGGTAGAAAAGAACGGTTCGGGTTATGCCATCAATCTTGGACGAGGTGAGGGCGATCTGTTGAAGTTGCCGTTGAAGAATGCACCACAGGGCTTGGCTGCCTATGACAACCAGGATGTCGTTTTCGGTATACGCCCCGAGGCGCTTACCGACCCTGATGGAGCTGATCGCAATGCGGATGCGATTGTGGAAGGGGATTGCCTGATCGACGTTGTCGAACCGGCAGGATCAGATACGTTTGCGGTTACGCGTTTGGGCGGTAAGCATGTCGTGGCGCGGTTACGAGCAGATGCCCGCATCGCGGCAGGGCAGCCCGCCCGGCTCGCATTTAACCTGGACAAGTCAGTCTTCTTTGATCCCACCAGCCAAGGTCGGATTCTCTGACTATCAAGTCTGTTGCGCAGTCTCCGTAAGCACGCAGGGAGACTGCATGAAACGAAAAGAGCGCTTCCATTGGTTTGGAAACGCTCTTTTTCGTATATGCCTGGAGGGCAAAAAACTTTGTCTAGGCGCACGCTTTAATGCAGGAAATCCAGCCCAAGAAGACCAACTGCAAGCGCAGTATTGAGTGAAATGATCATCATTCCATAGATGATGGCGGTTCTTGTAATATCGTTCATTTCCTACCTCCTTGAACCGGAGCGGCCCCCCACCCGGTTCGAAGCCTCGTGAAACTGTAACGAAATGTAACAAGCTGTTACGGGAAGCGCAACCCTGTTTTACGCAAATGTGAATGAGTGAAATCTGGCGTGAGAGACTGGGTCCCTTTTGGCTGACGGAGCACCTGTTGCGCCAAAATCGCGATAAATCACTGATTTTATCGCATATTCACTGCAATGTGACGCCGTTATGGCTAGCAAAAATCAGCTCAGCGCTACATAGGATTGTCGGCTCTTTCATATCCGTTCTTTCGGAATATTACCGTGAATCGCATCATTCCTCTCGTACTGGCTATAGCCCTGTTCATGGAGCAGATGGATTCGAACGTCATCTCGACGTCGCTTCCCGCTATCGCCGCTGACATTGGTACAAGCCCCATTGCACTCAAGCTGGCATTGACGGCTTACCTTGTTGCGCTCGCGGTTTTCATTCCTGTCAGTGGTTGGATGGCGGATCGTTTTGGCGCCAAGAATGTCTTCCGGACAGCAATAGCTGTATTTGTGGTCGGTTCAGTTGCTTGTGCCGCTTCGAATTCATTGGCGGCTTTCGTTGTTGCCCGGTTCTTGCAGGGAATGGGCGGTGCGATGATGACGCCGGTCGGCCGTCTTGTTCTTATCCGTTCAACCCCGCGCAGTGAACTTGTGTCGGCCATGGCATGGCTGACGATTCCAGCAATGGTTGGACCGCTTGTCGGCCCTCCGGTGGGCGGCTTCATCACGACTTTCCTGACGTGGCATTGGATTTTCCTGATCAATGTACCAATTGGTCTCGTTGGTATCTGGTTTGCAACCCGTTTCCTGCCGGACACTGATGAGCGCATTGTGAAACGTCTTGATTGGACGGGCTTTTTTCTTTCCGGGATTGCGATGTCGGGTGTTGTCTTCGGACTGTCGGTGGTCAGTCTTCCGGCCTTGCCACCTGCGGTCGGGTTTACGACCCTTGCAATCGGCATCGTCTGTACGGTTCTGTATCTTCAACATGCGAGGAGGGTCGACGATCCTCTGCTGAATCTTAAGCTTTTCGATAACCAGGTATTTCGTTCCGCCGTCATTGGCGGCAGCATCTTTCGGTTCGGGATCGGCGCGATCCCATTTCTGTTGCCGTTGATGTTTCAGTTGGGTTTCGGTCTCACGCCGTTTCAATCCGGGATGATGACTTTTGTTTCGGCGATTGGCGCTATCAGCATGAAATTCGGTGCAAAGCGTATCTTTGTTCGTGTCGGTTTCCGACGCGCTTTGATGGCCGGATCGCTGATCTCGGCCTGCTTCATCGCGGTGAATGGCCTGTTCTCACCGACAACACCTTACTGGATCATCATCGGCTTTCTTCTGGTAGGGGGCTTTGCGCGCTCGTTGTTTTTCACTGGTGTCAATGCGCTGGCTTTTGCCGAGATCCCTGATGAGAAGACCAGTCAGGCGACGCCTATTACCGCCGTTGCCCAGCAGGTTTCCATTGCTATCGGCGTGGCACTAGCAGGCGGTATTCTGGAAATCAGCACGTCGCTTCGCGGGGCCCATCTTGCGCTGGTGGACTTCCACATCGGCTTCTTTGTGGTTGCTGGCGTTTCAGCCTTGGCTTTTCTCTGGTTTGCACGTCTCGCACCGGATGCAGGCAAGGAGCTTGCTGCACCCACCGTCGTGAAACACCATAGCAAGGCGCATGCGTCGGCAGAGGCCACGAACACCTCTGCCGGAAAGTAAGCCTCAGCCTTTGAAATCGCGGGCGAGCAGATAAAGCTCGACGGATTCCGCACGGGATGCCGGTGGCTTCACGTGATGCACGGAGCGGAATTTCTGCTTGAGCAGTGCCAGGAGCTCATTTTCGGTGCCGCCCTGGAACGTCTTGGTGAGAAAATGTCCACCCGGCTTCAGAACCGAGATGGCAAAATCAGCCGCGACTTCGCACAAATGCACTGTACGCAAATGGTCAGTCCTGCGGTGACCTGTGGTAGGGGCAGCCATGTCGGAAATGACGAGATCTGGCTTGTCGCCGAGCGCATCCATTAATTTCTGCGGCGCTTCATCGTCGAGAAAATCCATTTCCAACAAGATGACACCGGGCAGGGGATCAACGTGAAGATAGTCGATACCGACGACGTGCGGGTTCTCGTCAGTTGAACCAACGATCTTGGCCGCGATCTGCGACCATCCACCAGGCGCGGCACCGAGATCAATGATCTTCTGCCCCTTCTTCAGCAAATCATAACGATCATTGATTTCAATAAGCTTGTAAGCCGCGCGCGACCGATATCCGTCCTGCCGCGATTTGTGCACATAGGGATCGTTGAGATGGCGCTGCAGCCAGCGGCGCGACGATTCTTTGATCGTGCCCGCCTTCTTCTTCACGCGCACCTGCAGATTGCTGGAGCCCGCGCCACCGCGACCGCCAGTTTTCACTCCACCTTTGTTTCCGCCTGCCTTGCTCATTATCAGTGCCTGTTTTTAGCGCCTGTCGCGCGATTGTGTCGCCATGCGCCATCGCGCGACATAAGTTCGGTCAAAATGCCCTCGCGAAGACCGCGATCGGCAACGAGTAGTTTCTCGCTGGGCCATACTTTGCGTATCGCATCAAGAATAGCACAGCCTGCCAATACTAGATCGGCGCGATCTGCACCAATACACGGGTTCGCTACGCGGGCCTCAAAATCCCACGATAGAAGGCGATTGGTCATTTGCGTCACGTCGTCGGCGCCCATCCACATACCATCGACCCGCCGCCGATCATAACGATCGAGACCGAGATGAATTCCTGCCAGCGTCGTAACTGTTCCGGAAGTACCTAACAGATGAAAGCGCGGACTGGCAGTCAAATTTCCGAGGCACTGACGTTCGGCAAACTGCGCAAGCAGATCGGTCACATGAGAAACCATGGAATCGAAGTTTTCCTGCGTAACATTGCGTCCGCCGAACCGTTCCGCCAGTGTCACAACGCCGACGGGGAGGGACGTCCATGCCATGATATGCTCAGCCAGACGCGGAGACCGGCGGCGAGAAACATCGATCAGTGCAATTTCGGAAGAGCCGCCACCGATATCGAACAGTACGACGGCGTCCGTCTCGCGGGTAACCAGCGTACCGCAGCCAGAGACGGCCAGTCGGGCTTCGGTTTGTCGGTCCACAATCTCCAGTTCAAGCCCGGTTTCCGCATGAACGCGCGCTAGAAACGCCTCGCCATTCGATGCCGAACGGCAAGCTTCCGTCGCAATTAGCCTCGACCGTCTGATTTTTTTGCCTGCCAGCTTGTCCCTGCAGATCTTCAACGCTTCGACGGCGCGGTCCATCGCATTGTCGCTGAGCTGGCCAGTGGCACTCAAGCCTTCTCCCAGCCGTACGATGCGTGAAAATGCATCCACAACACGGAATTGACCTGGCCTTGTCGGCGACGCAACCAGCAGGCGACAATTGTTCGTGCCAAGGTCGAGCGCTGCATAAAGCGGCGCTTCGGCGTGGTTGTGGCGTGGCGGCTGCACCGCGCCGTTTTGGCGTTTGGCTTGAGACGACGCCTGCGCATGATTGTCACGGCGCGGGGTTTCATGGCCGTTCTTGGCGGCGTGTTCGACTGTTCGCGGTGCGGCGTTAGTCTGCTGCTGCGCCTGCTTCTTCTTGCGGGCACGTCTGCGACGATTCGAAATCTTGCCGGGGGACTTGGCTTCCTGAAGAGCGGTTTCTTCCACAGCTTTCTGCGCGACAGCCGCTTCCGGTCGCCGTGCCGCTTTACCACGGTGACGGCGACGCGCACGCTTGCGCTGGCTGCCGGAACCCTTGTCATCCGCTTCACTTTGCGGCTTTGGGCGTCCTGAATCGGGTGCGCTACGCGCATTACCCGCTTCTGCAACGGCTTCCTTACGCGGTTTCCGCTTGCCGTTGTGGGACGGATTCCGGGCTTGAGCATTTCCCGATTGTCCGCCGGACGCCCCTTGATGCGCCTTTTCTACGGGGCGCTCCTCGGGGTTTTTCAAGGTACTGATCCTTATAAGCGCCGCGCGAACCGTGAGGACGCAAGCAGGACGCTTCAATTACTACGTTGCCCTTAATGTAACAGCGGTTGTCTCTTTTACCAAGGGGCAGGCCTATAAGACTCGGCTGAAAATTTTGAAAAGAACGAATGAATTGCGCAAACGCGAAAAACGAAAGGGTCTTCGCAAACGCGAAAGCCCTTTTTTAAAAGACAAAATGATTGGTCAGATGTCGTAGGTGTGCGCAGCGTTGATGGTTGCCACAAACTGCCTGGTGCGATCCCGCTTCGGGCGCGTGAAAACTTCATGCGCAGAGCCGGTTTCGACGATATTGCCTGACTCGAGAAACACGACGTTCTTCGCAATCTTGGAAGCGAGCCGCAGATCATGCGTTGCAATCACCATGGTGGTGCCTTCCTTGGCGAGTTTGCTCAGAACATCAACGACTTCGGAGGCAAGCTCTGGATCAAGTGCCGAGGTGGGTTCGTCACATAATAGCACACGAGGTGAGGGTGCCAACGCTCGTGCAATGGCGATGCGCTGCTGCTGCCCGCCGGAAAGCGTTGAAGGCCAGGCATCCGCCTTGTGCACCATACCCACCTTCGTGAGCAGTTCCATCGCACGTTCTTTTGCCTTGTCCTTAGGCCATTTGAGGACCGTAACAAGACCTTCCATTACATTCTGGATGGCGGTTTGGTGAGGAAAGAGCTGGAAATTCTGAAACACCATACCTGTTTGGCGGCGGATAGACTGGATCGCCTGCCAGCTTGGCTTGCGATCAGGCTCGAAGCTGAGGCTCTGACCGCCCAGAACGAGAGTGCCTGATGTCGGAATCTCAAGCAGATTTATGCAACGCAGCAAGGTACTCTTGCCACCACCGGACGGGCCGACGAGTGCCGTTACCGTTCCCTCTGCAATCGCAACGTTGATATCGTTGAGAATAACCGCGTCATCGAAACGCTTTACGATGTGCTGCAGCTCGATCATGCGTTTGTCTCCAGCGTGCCGCCATAACGTCCGAAGCGCCTTTCAAGTCGCACTTGTAGCGCCGACAGAACAGAGCTCATCACCAGATAAATCAAGGCTGCTTCTATATAGAGGATAAGAGGCTCATAAGTGGTCGCGACGATACGTTGTGCGGATTGGAAAAGCTCTGGCACAGTGATTGCGGCAGCGAGCGATGTGTCCTTGACCAGAGAAATGAAGGAGTTGGAAAGTGGCGGCACTGCTGTACGGGTCGCTTGTGGCAGAATTGTACGGGCGAGAGCCTGACGCCAGCTCATGCCGATGGAGTATGCTGCTTCCCACTGGCCTTTCGGGACGGCGGATATGACCGCCCGGATAATTTCAGAACTATAAGCGCCGACACTGAGTGAGAAGCCGATTACTGCTGCGGGAAATGCATCAAGATAGATGCCTGCACTTGGCAGGCCGTAAAAAATTACGAACAGCTGCACGAGCAGAGGTGTACCGCGGAATATCCAGACATAGAAACGCGCAATAGATGAAAGCCAAAGCGGGGCGAACAATCGCACGAGCGCTGTCAGGAGCCCCAATGTGAGGCCGAACGCAAAGGACAAAAGGGTGAGTGGAATGGTGAAGATCAATCCCGCCCACAAAAGAGTAGGCAGGGCTTCCACCATCAATTGAAGCCAATCGGGCACTTTTTCGGCTCCTTAACAACGCATAAGGTCAGACTGAAATGAACTTGCGCTGATGAACCTGCGCGATGTTATCTTATACGGTCTGGCACTCATGTCTTGGGAATAGTTTTTTACGATCACAATAAAACGAAGCCGGAATTAGCTTCCGGCTTCGTTACATGAGTCTAGTAAGACGCTTACTTGGAAACATCCTGACCGAAATATTTCTGCGCAATCTTGTCGTAGGTGCCGTCGGCCTTGATGTCGTCCAGCGCCTTGTTGATGGCTGCGACGAGGTCGTCGTCGCCCTTGCGAACGATGATGCCCGAGGCGTCGGCATTTTCCTTCTCGGCCACGATCTTGACCGGAGCCTTAGGCTGGTGCTTCTTGAAGTCGAGGAAGGAAAGGCTGTCATTGAGCGTCGCATCGGCGCGACCCGTCAAAACGAGCTGGATCGACTGGTCGAAACCGTCGGTCGCCACGAGTTCCGCACCCGCTTCCTTGGCAATTTTGCCGTAGTTGCTGGTCAGCGACTGTGCCGACTTCTTACCCTTCAGATCGGCAAAATCCTTGATCGTGTCGTTCTTGTCGTTGACGATCAGAACAACCTTGGAAACGATGTAAGGATTGGAGAAGTTGAACTTTTTCTTGCGCTCTTCGGTGATGCCAACCTGATTGATAACGGCATCGTAACGGTTGACGTCGAGACCGGCGATCAGGCCGTCCCATTTGCCTTCGACGAATTCCGGCTTGACGCCGAGCTTGGCAGCCACGGCTTCACCGATTTCCACATCGAAGCCGACGAGCTTGTTGTCTTTGTCGTGATAGGTGAAAGGCGCGTAGGTGCCTTCCGTGCCGATCTTCAGAACGCCCGCCGATTTGACGGCGTCGAGATTTTCTCCGGCCATTGCGCCGGTGAAGAGAGCTGCCTGAATGATACTTGCCGTAGCGATGATCTGAGCGAATTTCATTTTCGGTATCCGTGAACTGGTTGATGTTCTATTGATCGCAGAAATTTAATTCTAAAGATGCGTCCAAAACGACCATTAAGGCACTATTATTAGGATTAGTTCCTAATTATCTCACGAATTTGAGTGGATAGTTCTAACATTTTCCAGTGTGGATCGGAAGGGCGGAAAAAGCATTCGCTTGCTCGTCGTCATGCGCTGCTTTTATTCGATTTTATCCCGTTTGAATGCACAACGCCGCCAGAGTTTCAGCTGGCGGCGTTTGCTTTGTTATTATTCAGGACGATTATTCGGGTTTACCGTATCCGCCGCCGGTGGGTGTGATGACGGTGAAGGCTTCGCCCGCTTCCAGAACGGTCTGGTCGCAATTGCCAAGCACGTCGATGGAACCGTCCTTGCGGCGCACTTCGTTGCGGCCGGTCTGACCGGCTTCGCCGCCTTCCAGACCGAAAGGCGCCACGCGGCGATGACCGGAGAGAATGGCGAATTCCAGCGTCTTCAGCGCGCGGATCGTGCGCTTGGTGCCGTCGCCCGCATGCCATTTTCCCTTGCCGCCGGAGTCTTTTCTGACGTGGAAATCTTCCAGCAAAACCGGGAAGCGGGTTTCCAGAATTTCCGGGTCGGTCAGGCGCGAATTGGTCATATGGGTGTGTACGGCATCAGTGCCGTTGAAACCGGGACCGGCGGGCGCGCCGGAACAAATGGTTTCGTAATACTGATATTCGTCATTGCCGAACGTCAGATTGTTCATCGTGCCCTGCGCTGCGGCCATGGCCTTGGTCGCGCCGAACAGGCAGTTGGTGACAGCCTGACTGACCTCGACATTGCCTGCCACGACTGCCGCCGGATATTGCGGCGAGAGCATCGAGCCTTCCGGCACAACGATCCTGATCGGTCGCAGGCAGCCTGCATTCATCGGAATATCGCCCTCGACCAGCACGCGGAATACATAAAGCACAGCCGCGCGGGTGACGGGTTCCGGCGCATTGAAATTGTCGGAACGCTGTTCCGACGTGCCGGTGAAATCGACCGTCGCTTCGCGCTTTTCCTTGTCGATGGTGACGCGCACCTCGATCTGGCAACCCTGGTCCATCTCATAGGTGAAATGGCCGTTGGGCAGCTTGTCGAGCACGCGACGCACGCTTTCGGCGGCATTGTCCTGAACATGGCCCATATAGGCTTTCACGACATCTTCGCCGAAAAGACCGATCATCTTTTTCAGCTCGGCCACGCCCTTTTCGTTGGCGGCGATCTGCGCCTTCAGGTCATTGACGTTCTGCGTCAGGTTGCGGACAGGATAGGTGGCGCCAGTCAGCAGAGCGGCGAGCGCCTCCTCGCGGAATGTGCCACGATCGACCAGCTTGAAATTGTCGATATAGACGCCTTCCTGCTCGATATTGACCGCAAGCGGCGACATGGAGCCCGGCGCGATGCCGCCAATATCCGCATGGTGACCACGGCTTGCCACCCAGAAGCGGATTTCACGATTGTCGTCATCGAAAACCGGTGTGCAGACGGTGAGGTCGGGTAGGTGAGTACCGCCATTATAAGGCGCGTTGATGAGGAACACATCGCCCGGCTTGATGGCGCTGTTTTCCCGGATGGCGGTGGCGACCGATGCATCCATGGAGCCCAGATGCACCGGCATATGCGGTGCATTGGCGACAAGATTGCCTGCGGCGTCGAAAACCGCGCAAGAAAAGTCGAGGCGCTCCTTGATATTCACCGAATAGGCGGTGTTCTGAAGCGTCACGCCCATCTGCTCCGCAATGGACATGAAGAGATTGTTGAAAATCTCCAGCATGACCGGATCGGCTTCCGTTCCGATGGCCGTGCGCACAGGCAGCGCCTTGATGCGCGTCAGCACCACATGGTCATGCGTGGTTAAGCGGGCCTGCCAGCCATCTTCGATGACGATGGTCTGGTTTTTCTCAATGATGATCGCTGGGCCGGTGACGGTCTGGCCGCGCTGCATCTGTTCGCGCAAGACAACGCCCGCATCGTGCAACTCGCCCTGCGAGAAGAAGCGGGTTCGTTTGGCGGATTCCGCTTCCAGATCGCTGTCGAGCGATTGGGCGCTTTCGGTTTCGCCCGCGCCACCGCCCACGGCTTCGGCTTCCACAGCATCGATAACGAGAGCCTTGTTTTCCGCAATGAAGCCGAAACGGCGCTTGTGCGCCGCCTCGAACTCGGCGCGAAGACGGTCGGCATTGTCCTCAGCAGGGAAGGTGGCTTCTATGGAGAGCACGGTGTCGGTGCCCGCATAGCGGATGTGGGCGCGCAGATGACGTTGCACGGCTGCGGCCTCAGTGCCTTGAGCCAGAAGTTCGGCCACGCATTCCTGCGCCAATTCTTCGCCCAGCTCCTTCAGTGCTTCCGGCGCTGCCGGATCGAGCGCGACGCCCAGCGCCTTTTGACGCGTGGCGCGAATATCGGCCAGGCCCATGCCATAGGCGGACAGCAGGCCGGACATTGGATGGAGGAGAATATTCTTCATGCCAAGTGCATCGGCTACGAGACAGGCGTGCTGACCACCTGCACCGCCAAAGCAGTTGAGCGCATAGCGTGTCACATCATAGCCGCGCTGAACGGAAATTTTCTTGATGGCCTCGACCATGTTGGCCACCGCGATGCGGATGAAGCCATCGGCAACCGCTTCTGGCGAGCGACCATCGCCAATTTCGGTTGCGAGCGCGGTGAAAAGTTCACGCACCCGCTCCACATCGAGCGTTTGGTTCTGTTCTGGACCGAAGATTGCCGGGAAAAATTCCGGCAGCAGCTTGCCCAACATGACATTGGCATCGGTGACGGCGAGCGGTCCGCCATTGCGATAGCAGGCCGGGCCGGGATTGGCGCCTGCCGAGTCCGGGCCGACGCGGAAGCGCCCGGCGTCGTAATGCAGGATCGAGCCGCCGCCTGCGGCAACGGTGTGGATCAGCATCATCGGCGCGCGAACGCGCACGCCGGCAACTTCTGTTTCAAAAGCGCGTTCATATTCGCCGTCGAAATGCGCGACGTCCGTGGAGGTGCCCCCCATGTCAAAGCCGATGACTTTCGGGAAACCAGCCGTTTCGCCGGTTCGGGCGAGGCCGACGACACCGCCTGCCGGGCCGGACAGGATCGCATCCTTGCCCTGAAACAGATTGGCTGCGGTGAGACCGCCCGACGACATCATGAACATGACGCGCGCGCCGGTGCGCTCGATATCCAGCTCATTGGAGACCTGCGCAACATAGCGGCGGAGAACCGGTGACAGATAGGCATCGACGACGGTGGTATCGCCACGACCGACCAGTTTGATCAGCGGTGAAACCTCGTGGCTGACAGAGACCTGTTCAAAGTCGAGACCGCGCGCAATGCGAGCAATTTCAGCCTCATGCGCGGGAAACTTATAAGCATGCATGAGGGCGATGGCGACGGATTTGTACCCCCGTTCCTTCAGGGCAACCAGCGCGGATTCGGCCTCGGCGGGATCGAGAGCCGTTTCAACCGTGCCATCGGCCTGAACGCGCTCGTTCAGTTCCACGACCATTTCATAAAGCGCTTCCGGCTTGATGATCTCGGTCGCAAAGATGTTCTTGCGTTCCTGATAGCCAATACGCAGCGCGTCGCGAAAACCTTTGGTGGTGACAAGAGCCAGCCGTTCGCCCTTGCGCTCCAGAAGCGCATTGGTGGCGACCGTCGTGCCCATGCGAACTTCCCCGATGGTGCCGGCGGGAATCGGTTCACCGGTGTTCAGGCCCAGATGCAGGCGAATGCCGTGAACGGCGGCATCCTTATAGGCAGACGGGTTTTCGGAGAGAACCTTGCGTGCATGGAGCTGGCCTTGCGGATCGCGCCCGATGACGTCCGTAAACGTACCGCCGCGGTCGATCCAGAAGTCCCATACTCCGCGTCCCGTTCCGCTCATCGCTGGCTCCCTCACACAAATTCCAGATGCATTGAGTTGTGTATTCTGAAAACACTTCTGAAATTGATAGTCACATTTTATTGACAAAATGTCGATAAGATGGTGACATAAAATTCACATAAAAACGGGAGCGTCGAAATGGGTAAAGATAAGGCTTTTGAGGAAGAGCCTAGGACCGGAGACGAAATGCAGGAGGCTGGCTTCGATGAAGTCACGCTGCCCAAGCACTTGCGCCCGGTTGCCTCGATCGGCCCCATTGTCTCGTCCGCACATCTTGCCGAGGGCGGTTCGCCCGGCATGTCCGAGGTCGAATATGGCCTCATTCTCGCATCGCACGCGTTTTCGCGCTGGATGGTTCGCTGTATGGCTGCGGCGGGATTGCCCGGGCTTTCGCCCATCGAAGTGCTGATTCTCCATTCGATCCGCCATCGTGATCGCGAGAAAAAACTTGCCGATATCTGCCTCGTTCTCGATATTGAAGACACGCATATTGCCACCTATGCCATCCGCAAGCTTGAAAATGCCGGTTTGCTGACAACTGGCAAGGCGGCAAAGGAAAAGACGGTGAAGATCACCGCCAAGGGCGCCGATGCCTGCGCGCGCTATGCGCAGATTCGCGAACGCCTTCTGGTCGATTCCACCGCCAATGCGCGCCCTTCGGAAGAAACGCTTTCGGAAGTGGCCGCGCTTTTGCGCTTCATGTCCGGCGCATTCAATCAGGCCACGCGGTCTGCCATCACACTGTAAAAGGGTTGGAAGTTTGAGCGGAACCGAGTTGAGCGCACCAGTTTCAAAACCTCTGCTGACCGTCGATGGCCTCAGTGTCGAATTTGGCGCGAGCCGTGTCGTTGACGATCTGAGTTTCTCGGTCCATCCCGGTCGCACGCTGGCGGTGGTGGGCGAATCCGGTTCGGGCAAGTCCATCACGTCGCTTTCCATCATGCGGCTTGCTGATATGAGCGGCGCAAAATTTCCGTCCGGCCGCATTCTGTTCGGCGAACGCGATCTGCTGAAAGCCGATCAGAGGACGATGCGGAGCATTCGCGGCAAGGAGATCGCCATGATCTTCCAGGAGCCGATGACATCGCTCAATCCGGTTTTCACCATCGGCAATCAGATATCCGAAGTGCTGATGCTACATGAAGGAATGACCCAGCAGGCAGCACTTGCCGAGGGAAAGCGTCTTCTGGAAATGGTGCGGCTTCCGGATGCGGAAGGGCTGTTGAAGCGTTATCCGCATCAGCTTTCCGGAGGTATGCGCCAGCGCGTCATGATCGCCATGGCGCTTGCCTGCCGCCCAAAACTGCTGATCGCCGATGAGCCGACCACTGCGCTCGATGTGACCATTCAGGCCCAGATACTGCACATTATCAGGGATTTGCAGCAAGAGCTTGAAATGGCCGTGATTTTTATCACGCACGATATGGGCGTCGTAGCGGAAATGGCCGACGATGTCGTGGTCATGTGGAAGGGCAAGAAGGTCGAGGAAGGCCCGGTTGGGCAGATTTTCTCGAAGCCCGAACATGCCTATACCAAGACGCTGCTGTCGGCTGTGCCGAAGCTTGGCAGCATGACGGGCGAAGCCTTTCCCAAGCGGATGCCGGTCATGACCATGCGTGACGGTGTGCCGGTACTGACCGGCGAGGAGCGCATTCAGGACACGGCACGTTATGGCGACAAGCCGTTGCTTTCCGTGGACGATCTTTATGTGCGCTTTCCGATCAAGAAGAACCTGTTCGGCAAGGTCACGCATGTCTGCAACGCGGTGTCAAAGGTTGCCTTCGATATTTATCCGGGCGAAACGCTGGCGCTGGTCGGAGAATCCGGTTCGGGAAAATCGACCATAGGGCGCACCATCCAGCAATTGCAGACGCCGCTTTCCGGCGATATTCGCTTCAGGGGCAAGGCCTATTCGGCCATGAGCGCCGCTGAGCGCTATGCCATGCGCCGCGAAGTGCAGTATATTTTCCAGGACCCGTTTGCATCGCTCGATCCACGGAAGACGGTCGGCTTTTCCATTGCAGAACCGATCCGTACGCATGGCCTTCTCGACAATGACAAGGCAATCAATGCGCGTGTGGCGGAATTGCTGGAGCGCGTCGGCCTCGGTCCGGAACACGCCAAGCGCTATCCGCACGAGTTCTCTGGCGGCCAGCGCCAGCGCGTCTGCATTGCGCGTGCACTTGCCTCCAAGCCGAAGCTAATCATCGCCGATGAAGCCCTGTCGGCGCTCGATGTTTCCATTCAGGCGCAGGTCATCAACCTGTTCATGGACCTGCAGAAAGAGCAGGATTTGGCTTATCTCTTCATCAGCCACGACATGGCGGTGGTCGAGAAGATGAGCCACCGCGTTGCAGTTCTTTATCTTGGCCAGATCATGGAACTCGGCTCGCGGCAGCAGGTTTTCGAAACGCCTTCGCATGACTACACGAAGCGGCTTCTCTCGGCGGTGCCAATTGCCGATCCGTCGGCACGCACCAACCGGCCCGCACTGGAAGGTGAAATTCCAAGCACGACGCGACGGATCGACGATAAGCCGCCGATCTATCGTCATCGCGAGGTCGCAGCCGGGCATTTCGTGGCCGAAACCGCCTGACGCATAAAGTTCAACAGAAACCCAAAGGGGAAAAAAATGATAAGGAAAACACTTAAAGCCGTTCTCATGGCTTCCGCTCTTTCGGCGGCGGTGTTTGCATCTGCTCCGGCCTTTGCTGCCGGAAAGCTGACCGTTTCGTCGCCGCAGGACCCGGGCAGCTGGGACCCGATCGACACTTTCCTCGTCAACTGGGCTTCTGTCGCCACCAATATTTTCGACGGTCTCGTCTATCGCGGACCGGATCTCAAGATCGTTCCGGCGCTCGCGACCTCGTGGGAAGAGCTGGACGAAGGCAAGCGCATCCGCTTTCATCTGCGTGAGAATGTGAAGTTCCAGAACGGAGAGCCGTTCAACGCTGAAGCCGTTAAGTTCACCTTTGAGCGTCTGCTCGGTGACGAAGGCGCAAAAGGCCCGCAGCGTTCCAACTATATCGCCATCGAGAAGGTGGAGGTCATCGACGACAAGACCGTCGATTTCCATCTGAAGGCACCGGACCCGGTTCTGATCACCAAGCTTGCCGGTTATGGCGGCATGATCGTTCCGCCGAAATATATTCAGGAAAAGGGCGACGATTATTTCAACACGCATCCGGTTGGCACCGGACCGTTCAAATTCGTGTCCTATGAGCCGAAGGTCAACATCAAGCTTGAGGCCTTTGCAGACCATTGGGGGGGGGCGCCAAAGCTTTCCGAACTCGAATATCGCTTCATTACCGAGCCTTCGACCGCCGTTGCCGAACTTCAGGCCGGGCGCGTCGATCTGGTCATTCCGCCGACCATTCCGATTGGCATGATCCCGACCATTCAGGGCGACCCGAAGCTGGAACTCGTCACGACGGCAGGTCCGACCGTTTATGCCCTGCGCTTCAACACGGCTGATGGCATCACCAAGGATGAGCGCGTTCGCAAGGCGCTGACGATGGCCGTTGACCGCGACGCGATCATCCAGTCCATTCTGGCTGGTCAGGCAGAACCGATTGCAAGCTTCCAGGGTTCGCTGTCCTTCGGCTTCGATCCGAACATGAAGCCGCTGCCTTACGATCCTGAAGGCGCGAAGAAGCTGCTTGAAGAAGCGGGCGTTCAGCCCGGCGCGACGGTGCAGATCGACGTGCGCGGTCAGGATGCAAGCTTCAATGAAGTGGCGCAGGCTATCGCAAGCTTTCTGCAAATGGTCGGTATCAATGCCACCATCAAGCCTTACGACACCAATGTCCTGCTGAACGACATCATCCCGCAGGGCAAGACCGGCGCGATGTTCCAGCAGGCCTGGGGCGGCTGGACCTTCGACTACGATAACACGGCTTATTCCATGTATCACTCCGGTGAAAAGTGGAACCCGTACGACAAGGACGAAAAGCTCGACAAGATGCTGGAAGCACAGCGCTCAGTTCTTGATCGCGGCGAGCGCGAAAAGCTCTTGCAGGAAATCGCGGTTTACGCCGCCGACCGCGCACTCGAAATGCCGCTCTACAATCTCAAGGCAATCTTCGGCGTCAACAAGCGCGTGAAGAACTTCGTGCCGGTTCCAGATAGCCGCCTGCGTCTGACGGACGTCACTGTCGAGTAAGCAAGAATGACAATACGGCAAGCCGTTCAAACCCGGCTTGCCGCAGCATTTCGGAGGCGCACTGGTGGCCGGATTTCTGATCAAACGAATTTTGCAGGCGTTGTTCGTGCTTGTCGCGATGACGCTGCTTGTCGCTTTCGCGGTCCGCCTGACAGGCGATCCGGCATTGATGCTGACGCAAGGTGCAGGCAGTATCACCGAAGCCGATCTCGCGCGTATCCGTGAAGGCTTGGGTCTCAACCAGCCGTTCTTCGTTCAATACTGGCAGTTCCTCAAGGGACTGTTCACGATGGATCTGGGGCGTAGTTTTCTTGGCGGAACGCCCGTATCCACGCTCGTCGCTGGCGCTCTGCCTGCCACGCTGATGCTGGCCTTTGCCTCGCTGTTCGTTTCCATCGTGATTTCCGTGCCGCTCGGCATCAAGGCTGCCGTGTCGCGTGGTAAATGGGCCGATCAGCTCATCCGCATCTGCTCGCTGGTGGGGCTGTCCTTTCCGAACTTCTGGCTGGCGACCATGCTGGTGTTGCTGTTCGGCATCTCGCTGCAATGGCTGCCGCCAAGCGGCATGAGCGGCATTGCAAGCTTCATCATGCCAGCGCTCACCATGGGCATCATCCTGACGGCTACCAATGTCCGTCTTGTGCGCACGGCGATGCTGGAAACGCTGCAATCGCAATACATCATGGTGGCGCGCGCCAAGGGGCTGAGCGAGAACAAGGTTCTCTACAAGCATGCACTGCGCAATTGCGCCATTCCGCTGATCACCTATCTCGGCCTCCAGTTCGGCGGCCTTCTCGGCGGTATCGTGGTGGTGGAGCGTGTATTCAACTGGCCAGGCATGGGCACGCTTGCCTTCGACGCGGTGGCCGGACGCGATTATCCTGTCCTGCAGGCCACCATCGCGATCCTTTCCATGCTGATCATCGGCGTCAATCTTCTCGTGGACATCGCCTATGGCCTTGTCGATCCGCGTATCCGCACGGAGTAGGACCCATGGCAACCAAGACCTCATCCGTTCTGTTTTCGCGTTTTGCGAGCCTCGAATTCATCGTCGGTGTGGTGCTGACCGGCTGCATTTGTCTGGCGGTGATTTTCTCCGGCTATCTGTTTCCGGGTGGCGCCAACAAGATTGATCTTCTGGCGCGCCTGACGCCGCCATTCGTCAATCCGGCCCATGTTTTCGGCACCGATCCGCTGGGTCGTGACGTGCTGGCGCGTGTTGTCACTGGCGGCAAGATTTCATTGTTTGTCGGTTTCGTTTCGGTGATCGGCTCTGTGGTTATCGGCACGATCATGGGCCTCGTCGCTGGCTATTACCGTGGCTTCTGGGACATGGCGCTGATGCGCTTTGTCGATGTGCAACTGGCCATGCCGTTCATCCTGCTTGCCATCACCGTCATGGCCATTCTGGGCGGCGGGCTGTTCAACACCGTCATTTTGCTGATCGTCTCGCAAAGCGTGCAATATGCGCGACTGGTGCGCGGCTCGGTGCTGTCGCTGCGCGAGCGCGAATTCATCCTGTCGGCCCGCGCTATTGGCGTGAAGGACTGGCGCATTATCTTCCAGCACCTGCTGCCGAACCTGCTGGGTCCGGTTATCGTGCTGATGACGCTCAATGTTGCCAATAATATTCTGCTGGAATCGAGCCTGACCTTCCTCGGCCTCGGTGTCGATCCAACCATTCCAAGCTGGGGCGGCATGCTGGCCGATGGGCGCACCTATCTCCAGACCGCATGGTGGGTGAGCATATTCCCCGGCCTCGCCATTCTCTTCACCGTGCTTGGCCTCAATCTCCTTGGCGATTGGCTGCGCGACAGCCTCGATCCAACCGGCAGGACTTCCCGATGAGCGTGCTTTTTGAGAAAACCTATCCGCGTACCGTTCATGCGCTTGTCGATCATTTTCTGAAACCGGAAATGCGCGGCGCGAAGGTGGAAGCCTGGCTGTTCGATGACCAGCCGAGCCGCTTTGCCGCGGAAACGAAGCTGCGCGAGGCAGGCGTCGAGGCGCGCCTGCGCTCGGCTTACAAGCCGCTCCTGCATTTCTTTCTGGAAGAAGTCGATGGCTTGGCGCTGAAGTCAGCTGCGATCCGCTATCCGCGTCATGACGCCTGCGTGCAGAACCGTTTCCTGCTCGAAACCTATCCCTTATCGGCGCTTCTGTCAGACACGGAAGTGACTTTCGCAGCTTCGGGCAAAGACGATTTTCATTATGAAGTCGATCTGGTCTTTTCCGATGGCCATAGCGAGAGACATCGGGTTTTTGCACCGAACCGCGTGCATGTGGATTTCATCGGCGAAACGCTGGTGTCGCCAACCGGCTGGCTGACGGTCACGCAACACAGCAAGACTGAAAGCGCGCGCTATGAGACATCCTATGAAAAGCTGTTTCAGGACACGGTTTCGACTATCGCGGCGCATGACTGGAAGCGTGGCGAACCCTATTTCGATGAGCTGAACATCGCGGTCAGCCTACCGATCACTGACCGTCGCCTGCCTTATGATGAGGAAACGCTGAGCCTCACCGAAGCCATGCACGAGGATATCTATTTCTCGCTGCTCGAAGTCTTCCAGAAAAAGTCCGGTCGCCCGGTTGGCGACCGTGGTTTACAACCGGGCCAGATTGTGCCGGAAGTCCGCTTTCGTGATGCCAAACCTTCGGTCAAAGTGGAGACACGCCCGCTTTCAACCGATGATGCACTGACGGCAGAACAGGTTCTGGAGACGGCGCAAGCGCCGCTTTCCGCCGATCAGATCCGCCGTGAAATCGCCAGACTGGGCGGCGAGCCGTTCGAGGCAAAGACCCGTTCGGGCAGATCGGTGCGCGCGACTTATCACAAGGGCAGCGATGCCGCGATGATGATCAGCGCCGGTCAGCATGCCAATGAAACGACGGGTGTTGTCGGCGCGTTGCGGGCGGCCAACCGGCTTGCGGCGCGGGAAGGCGCGCATTTCACGATCTCCCCGCAGGAAAATCCGGACGGATACGAGATACACAAGCGGCTTTGCGCATTTCAGCCGCATCATATGCATCATGCGGCGCGTTATACGGCGCTTGGTGACGATCTGGAATATCGCAGCGGCGAGGGGCTTTACGAAAAGGCCATTCGCGTCGAGGCGGAAAAGCGGACGGACGCGAAACTACACGTCAATCTGCACGGCTATCCGTCGCATGAATGGACGCGCCCGCTCTCCGGCTATGTGCCGCGTTCCTTTGCCATGTGGACGCTGCCGAAGGGCTTTTTCCTGATCATCCGCCACCATGCCTCCTGGGAAAAGGAAGCAGAAGAACTGATCGACCGCGTGACGAAACATCTGGCCGCCATTGACGGCTTGGTTGCCTATAACAACGCGCAGATCAAGCTTTTCGAGCAACATGCAGGCGAAACGGGCTTCCGCATCATCAACGGCTTCCCGTGTCTTGTCGGCGTCGATGACCGCCATACGGTGCCATTGACGCTGATCACCGAATATCCGGATGAGACGGTTTATGGCGATGCTTTCGTCAAGGGACACACCGCGCAAATGGAAACCGTGCTGGCATCCTACGATGCCTTGCAGGCGCTGTTTCCTGCGGACATCGTTGTTTAAAGGTAGTAGACACCAATACGCTTGCCGCCGATGATCTCGACGGCAATCTCCATTTCGTAAATGTCGCCGAGGATTTCCGGATGAATGAGTTCAGCCGGACTTCCCTGATGGACTACCCTGCCGTGGCGCATGGCAACGATATGGTCGGAATAGCACGACGCGAAATTAATGTCGTGCAGAACCAGAACTACAGTTTTTCCAAGTTCGTCTGCAGCTCGGCGCAATAGCTTCATCATTGAGGCGGAATGCTTCATATCAAGATTGTTGAGCGGTTCGTCGAGCAGCACATAATCCGTGTCCTGGCACAGCACCATTGCCACGAATGCACGCTGGCGCTGCCCGCCGGAAAGCTCATCCAGAAAACGTCCACGTAGGTCGTCAAGGCCAAGATAGCCGATGGCCCGTTCGACATGATTGCGATCATCGTTGTTCGGGCGGCCTTTGGAATAGGGATAACGACCGAAGGTTACGAGATCATGCACGGTCAGGCGGGCGTTAATCGCATTTTCCTGCCGTAGTATTGAGAGCCTCTTTGCCAGCACATCGCCGGATGTCGTTGAAACGTCGAGCCCGTCTACCGTCACGCGCCCTTTGTCCATCGGTAGGAGACGGCTCACCATCGAGAGCAACGTGGATTTCCCCGCCCCATTCGGCCCGATGATCGAGGTTATGCCACAAGCAGGCAATTTCAGGGTTACATCATCAACGACAAGTGTACCGTTATAGGATTTGCTGACCTGGCTGATTTCTATCAACGCGCGTGCCCCCTGACGAGAAGGATGATGAAGACAAGGCCGCCCAGAAACTCAATGATGACACTCAGTGCGGTATTGAACGAGAAGATGCGCTCAAGAATGGTTTGCCCGCCGACAATGCAGAGGATCGCGAGCAACACAGCCACCGGCAGGACAAACCTGTGCTTCGCCGAACCGGCGATCATGTAGGCCAGATTGGCGACGAGCAGACCGAAAAAGGTGATAGGCCCTACCAATGCGGTGGACACGGAAACCAGCACTGTGACCATGAACAGGATCTTGCGCACGATGGGCTGATGATCAACACCGAGATTAATCGCCGGGTCTCGGCCGAGAGACAGGACATCAAAAACGTATAAGAAGCGCAGACCATACAGCGAAACCACAGCGACAATGACTGTCGATATGATCAGAATGTCGGTATTGATGGTGTTGAAACTGGCGAAAAAACGATCTTGCAGAACAGCAAAAAGATTTGGGTCGAGCATCCGCTGCATCAGGTTGGAAATGCTGCGGAAAAAGACACCACAGACAATACCGACAAGCATGATGAGATGCAGGCTGCGTGTTGCTCCGGAGAAAAGCCAGTAATAGAGCGTGCCGGCAAAAAGCACCATGATGGATGTTTCAGCTAGAAACCGAATATTCGGTCCAAGCCAGTCGATATGAACAACACCGAAGAAGAAGACCACCAACGTCTGGATCAGGATATAAAGCGCATCGAACCCCATGATCGATGGGGTCAGGATACGGTTGTTTGTGATGGTTTGAAACAATACCGTTGAAACGGCAACCGAATATGCAACCAGTATCATGGCCGCAAGCTTGGTACCGCGGAAGGACAGGATAAACGACCAGCTTCCTTTTGCGCCGATTGTCATGAATGCCGCCACTGCAAGCAAAGCGAGTACGCACAGCAGCGAGAGGATCAGGGTAGGGCGCTTAAGCAAGGCGAGAACCTCGCCGTAACAGCAGGTAGAGGAAGATGACGCTTCCTACGACCCCCATCATGGTGCCGATCGGGATTTCGTACGGGAAACGAACCAATCGCCCGACGATGTCACACGCAAGAACAAGCCCGGCGCCGAGTACCGCAACCCATGGTACCGCCCGCCGCATATTGTCCCCGATGAACATGCTGACGACGTTTGGAACGATAAGGCCGAGAAACGGTATCATGCCAACGGTCACGACGACCGATGCGCTGACCATCGACACAATGATGAGGCCGAGCGTAACCACGCGGCGGTAATTGAGGCCGAGGTTGGTAGTAAAATCCTCTCCCAAACCCGCGACTGTGAAGCGGTCCGCAGCGATGTAGGCGACTACGGTCAGGAAGAATGCAAGCCACAAGAGCTCGTAGCGCCCGCGGAGGACGCCTGAAAAATCGCCGGTTGTCCAGGAATTGAGCGATTGCAGTAGATCGAAGCGATAAGCAATGAAAGTGGTTATCGCACTGACGACGCCACCAAGCATGATGCCGACCAGCGGCACCACAAGAACAGACCGCAACGGAATTGCGCGAAGAATACGAAGGAACAGGGCGGTTCCAGCAAGGGCTGTAGCAGACGCAACCAGCATTTTGCCGATTACGGGCGTTTCCGGTGCAAACAATATGACGAGGAGTATACCGAGACTGGCAGATTCCACCGTGCCTGCTGTCGATGGTTCAACGAAACGGTTGCGCGTCAGCATTTGCATGATCATGCCCGAAACGGCCATGGACATGCCCGCTAGAATGATTGCGAGAGTGCGTGGGATGCGGCTGATAAGAAGAATTTCGGTCGCACGATCAGTGCTGCCAGCTCCGAAAAGCGTGTCTAGCGACACATCGCTGACGCCGATAAACAGGCTGATGACAGCCAGTACGGCAACAACGGCTATGGCTGCTGCAAGTCCCTTCACGCTCATGTCCTGTTCTGTTGCCTGATCACGATTTCGGGCCACCTGCTGTGATAGGTGACCCGACCGGATTTGGTTTAGGAAAGTTGTTACTTTACCTTGTCGAAAGCCTGGGAAAGCTGGTCGATCGTGTTATGAATCGCACCGAGACCGCCACCGATGAGATACCAGTTCTGAGCGTTCAGATAGACAACCTGATCCTTTTGCCATGCATTGGTTTGGCGCACGAGTTCATTGTCGAGGACCTGCTTGGCCGAATTGCCTTCACGCCCAATGGCAGCATCGCGGTCGATGACGAAAAGCCAGTCAGGATTGGTTTCAAGGATGAACTCCGAACTGACAGGCTGGCCATGGTTGCCGATCGACAGGTCAGGGGCTGCAGGCTTAACGCCGAAGCTGTCGTGCAGAACACCGAAGCGCGAACCGGGGCCGTAAGCGCTGATCTTGCCGCCAGAGGTGAGGATCAGAAGGCCAGTGCCTTTGTTGGCAGCTTTTTCCTTTAACGCAGCAAGCGCTGCATTAAGCTTGTCTGCTTCGTCCTTCGCTTCAGCTTCCTTTCCAAAAATCTGGCCAAGCTTTTCGACATTGGCTTCCGTATCGGCGATGAAATTCTTCGCATTGGTCGTCAGATCAACGGTGGGAGCTATCTTCGATAGCTCAGCATATTTTGAGGCTGATCGCCCTCCTACGATGATAAGATCGGGCTCCGCCGCATTAGCAGCTTCGTAGTCAGGCTCGAACAATGTGCCGATATTTACATAGTCATCGCCCTGATATTTCTTCAGATACTCGGGAAATGAAATGCCGCTGGGCACGCCAGTCACCTTGACGCCGAGGCGATCAAGATTGTCGAGAGTGCCGAGATCGAAAACCAGAACCTTTGCCGGCGAGGCTGGAACTGCTGTCTCACCCTGAGCATGCTTGATTGTGAGATCAGCAGCATTTGCAGTTGCAGCGATGCCCAGCGCCACAATGGCAGCGCCACACAAGCGTGTAACATGTTGAGCGATATTCAGCATGGTATCGATCCTTTCATCAATCTTGCGCTTTACAGTCAAGTATCATCTCAGTCAAAGACCGAAAGATAAGATTCAGTTATTTTTTGGCTGGGGGGCTTGTTTGAGCAGAATGAAACTCAGGCTGTCTTCTACCGTCAACGGTATCATTGAGCCGTGGCTTTCATCCTCGAAACGGTGAAAGACTGCGTCCATTTGCGGAAGTTTGGAAAGCTCGTTGAAGACATCCGAACCGGTAGGTCCGCCGCGCAGTGTTTTCAGTCGATCGTCGTCCTGTTTCGTCTGGCCCGGGCGGCTACCGCGCTTGCCGGAGGTCTCTATAAGCAAACGGATCGGTTGAGGTACATTTTTGAAGGCGAAGATGAACTGATCTTTGTCTGTCAGAATTGAACGGTCGTTCCACCAGATCGATGGGTCGGCTGCGCTGTAACTCTGGAAAGAATCGGTATGGTTGAACAGGGCATAAAGTGTGAACAGTCCACCTAGCGAGTGACCAAACAGGGCCTGTCGTTCTTTATTGATGTCGAAACGCTTTTCGATTTCAGGCTTTACCTGATTGTCGATGAAGTCGAAAAAAGCGTCCCGTCCTCCGGTCTTCGGCACATTGAAGTGAACCGGGATCAGATCGTCAGGCGTGGGAGGCGTAAGGTCGAAATACCTCAGGCGAACAATTTCATCCTGATTATCGGTCGGATAGCCAATGCCGACAAAGACAGCTTTCAAGGCGGCATTTTCTGCCATGAGTTTTGCTGCAATCGGCAACATGCGATTGCCGTCGACCATGTATATCACCGGATAGCCGCCTTTGGGCGCCGCTTCATTGGGGACGGCGGTGAATATGCGATAGGCGATGCCGTTGGCCTCCATGTCAAAGGAGGAGGTGACGGACTCAGTAGCCTGGACAGCGGAAGCCATTAGTATCCCTGCCATCATCAGGCACACCTTTTGTATAATATTCATCAGTACGCTCATAAGAGCATCCAATCATGGAAAGACGCCCGCCGTTGCGGGCAGGCGCCTTGTTGTTGAGATACTAGAAGCGGGAGGTCATGCCGACCCAGAGGCGGCGTCCTTCAACAACATTGTTGAGTTCGTCGACTGTCGTCTTTTTATCGAAGATATTATAGACGGCGGCGTTGAGGGTTACATTTTCGCTGAAATCGTACGAACCGCCGACGTCGAACGTCGTATAAGCCTTGTATTTGCGCGCAATAACATTGCCCTTGTCGTTATAGGCATAAGGTTCACCCACGGTGCCGATGCGCAAACCTGCATTGATTTCTGCGCCGTGATAATTCCCCGAAGCCCAGGCTTTCAGCCCATCGACCGGGGTGATCCAGTCCGCGCGGATGCTTGCCATATGCTTTGGTGTGCGGGCCAGTGGCAACCCGGCATATTCGCCGGTCTTTTGTTCGGAATCCGTATAGGTGTAGCTTGCACGAAAATTCAGGGTCGAAGTGGCTTCCCATTCACCTGTCAGTTCCACACCCTGCAAAACAGCTTCATCAATGTTGTAGCTGTAGTAGAGAATATAGTTTGGATCCTGATCCCAGCGGCGCGGCTCGCCGGTCACTGGATCGTACTGGATGTTGCTGGCGATCTTGTCCGTGAACTTCGTGTAGAAATAGGTTGCACCCAGACGAAGACCTTCCTGGTTATCCCAAAGAGCGCTGGCTTCGTAGCTAGTGCTTTTTTCGGGTTGCAGGTTAGGATCGCCGATAATTACACCGCAAGTGCCGTTGGGGCCATAGGTGCAATTGCCGCCACCCGTCGTGTAAGCATAGCCAGGTGCAATGGTGCGGATTTCAGGAGCGCGGAAGCCGGTCGAAATGCCTCCCTTAAGGGTCAGTTGCTCTGTCGCGTGCCAAACGGCGTATCCACGTGGGCTCCAATGCGATCCGTAAATCTCATGGTGGTCCATACGCAGACCCCCGGTCAAACCAAAGTCCGGTGTTAGCCACCACTCATCTTCGGCGAAGAGTGCCCACTGCTTGATACCAAATTCTTCGTCAAGTCCGCTGCGACGGCCTGGATTCTGATCGGTCAGAACCGAATCCATGAATTGACCACCTGTTACGAGGGTATGATTGCCATGGAGTTCGAAAGGTGTGGTGAATTTTCCATCGAGTATGGAGTTGCGAATATGCGGCGAGCGCATTGCCTCAACAAAGCTGCCGCTTTTCTTGTCCCATGAGAAACTGCTGCGTCTGGCGGTTTCCTGCATGAAGGAGAACTCTGAGGTCGTCGGTCCCCAGCGGCCGGTATGACTGATCGACCAATGATCGCGATCATTGTAGTTGTAAGTATCAACAGGAGCGGTTCCCCGGGTGGGAACTGGGTCGATATTCTTGCCGACGCTTGAATCACGGCGAAGGCGCGTCTTGCCCAATTCGAGCATGATATCGTGATCTTCATTCGGCGTGATCGTGACACGCCCGGTGATGTCAATATCTTGCTGCTCCGGCGTTCCGTTGATGATCTTATCTTCCTGACGCTTCAGTCCGCGACCCCAGAGCTGCACGCCGACGAGGTTCGGAACGAGTGGTCCTGTGATATAGTACGAGCCCTGAAGCGAATTGCCGAACTTTGAGTGTTGCTGCGCCGTGCCATCTACCGTGAACGAGCCGCTCCACGTGTCAGAGACTTTCTTGGTGATGATATTGATGACGCCGCCCATCGCATCCGATCCGTAGAGCGACGACATAGGACCACGAATAACTTCAATACGTTCAATCGCGTGCGCCGGCGGCAGGAAGCTCTGTTCAAAACCGGAGTTTCCATTGGTACGTGCATCACGTGTGCTCTGGCGCTTTCCGTCGACGAGCAGAAGAGTATAAGAACCGGGGAGGCCACGAATGAATATGTCGCGCTCGGCAGCCGAACCCGTGACAGCTACACCTTGAACGTCTTTCAAAGCGTCGGTCAGGTCGCGATAGGCACCCTTCTCCAACTCTTCACCAGGGACCACGGTGATGCTTGCCGGAGCGTCAGTGATGTTCTGTTCGAAGCCAGTTGCTGTGACCACGATTTGATTGAGCTTGACGGCTCCGTCAGCGGTCGTTTCGATGCCTGCTTCCGTTGCCGGCGCCTGTTTCTTCTTTGCGTCAGCTTCATCTGAAGTTGCTTCTTCTGTAGTGTTGTTCGCGGTTTGGGCGATCGCAAACGTTTCACTCAGAAGTAGCGCTGTGGAAAGGCAGGTCCCTGCAAGGATCACCCGATAAATGAGCGATTTGCTGGCCAAACGCCTGTCTTGTGTACCGTTGGCCCACAATCCCCGAAACAAGCTGGTCATTTTCGTCACCGTTTAAAGTTGAGTTTTCAGGTCTCCTTATGTATGGCAACAAGGTGACGTCAATCGTCATGTTTTATAAGCATTCCAAATTTCAAAAACCGCAAATGAACGGGCAATAGAGCGATGTCGGGCAAGCAGGCGAAATCCCAGCAACAAACGGAGAAAGGTGAGAATGAAAGCCTTCGTTTGGGGCAATTGCGCCTGCTGGTTGCTCTCGATGCGCTTCTTGTGGAAGGCAGTGTTGGCGGTGCTGCCAAACAGATGGGATTGAGCATCGCAGCCATGAGCCGGTTGCTTGGTCAGATTCGCGAGAAGTTCAACGATCCCATCCTGGTTCGTTCTGGCCGAAACATGGTGGCAACCCCGAAAGCAGAAGCGTTGCGTGGACGGCTGCGGCGGCTGGCGAGTGAAGCTGAAACGCTATTGAGTTTGAACCTTGCTGAGTTGCCGAAATCGAATTGCACCGGGCATCATGGGTGGAAGCGAAGCGCCATTGTAGCGCCGCCGCCGCTTGGTATCCGCAAGGTTGTCGAACTTGAAAATCATCCAACACCGGAGCAGCTTGCTGCACAATTCGCCAATATTCAGGGCGAAAACGACCCGGTCAGGAGACTTGCAAAATATATTGCCGTGATAGGACGGAAGGTCGGGCACACCCGACCTCTCGAAATGTCCGAGGCCGAAGATGCATTCACGACGATTTTTACAGGCAATGCCGATCCGATGCAGATCAGCGCCTTGCTCCGGCTTATCCATTATCGCGGAGAAACCGCTCCCGAACTTGCAGGCATGGTGCGTGCGGCGAGACGAATTTATTCTGTAGACTCAGGGTTGAATATACCGGCCCTGGACTGGCCAGCCTATCTATCACCCAATTCCATGCAGTCACCATGGTTCATGCTTTCGGCCTTGCTGGTCGCCCGAGCCGGCTATCCGGTCCTCATGCATGGCAACTGCGGTACAGGTGAAATCTCGGGCAAACTTGAGATAGCGGCTGAAGCTATCAATCTGCCGATTGCAACGTCCCATTCCCTGGCTGAAAGTGCTTTGAGAGCACATGGTATCTGTTTCATGCCGATGGCAGGTTTTGCTCCTCAGATTCACGCGTTGATGGCACTTTATCCTTTGTTTGATTCGCGTTCGTCGATGAACAGCCTTGTTCACCTTCTCAATCCGATGTGTCTCAAGGCATCATTTCTGGGTGTTACTCAACCTACATATCGCGAATTACATCGCGATGCGGGTGCGCTTCTTGGTATCTCGTCGATTTCCGTAGTTTCAACCAGTCGCGATGTTGCCGAGCTGGTTCCGCACCGAACGCATACGATCCACAGGCTTATCGATGGGCGTGAAACGGATTTGTTGCTCCCGATACTTTCCAAAGAGAGCAGTGACAGGCATTCGAACTTTAGTTCATTCGAGTACTGGTCCGGTGTCTGGTCCGGTGCCGCAGTGGACAAACGAGCAGAAAATACAATCGTGGCAACAGCTGCCATGGCGATGATGACGGCGGCGTCTGCAGATAACGAAAGTTATGCGCAGTTCTTTGAGAAAGCTGAAGAGTTCTGGCGCAACCGTCACGGACGAACGGCGTGATTCAGAGGTGATTGCGATTGCGGAATGTAAAACTGTTTACGTTCTGCAAAATTTGAAAAAGCTTTCTCTCGCTCGCTCGACGATGGCAAGTCCATGCTTTGTCCACTAATTTTATAGGCTTTATCTTGCTCCCCATAAGTTCGATTGAGAAAGGGAGCGCTGGTGGTTAATCCGATATTCGGTGAGGTGGGAACATCTATTTTCGAGGCGATGTCGCAGCTTGCCGTCGAATGCGGGGCCATCAATCTGGGGCAAGGATTTCCAGAAGGCTTTGAACCAGCAGAGCTGCTTGACGTGGCTGCCCGCTCTCTTCGCGAAACTTCGCAACAATATCCGCCGATGATGGGATTACCGGTTCTTCGCCGGGCCGTAGCCGAGAATGCCAGTCGCTTTTTGGGTCTCGATGTTGACTGGGAAAAAGAGGTTCTGATCACGTCCGGCGCTACGGAAGCTCTGGCTGATGTTTTCTTGGCGCATCTGGATACGGGTGACGAAGTTATCCTGTTCGAACCTGTTTATGATGCTTATGCCACGCTTATCCGCCGCGCGGGCGGGAAAGTCGTGCCGGTGCGGCTGAAACCGCCTCACTGGGAATTGCCGCAAGAAGAGCTGATAAAAGCGATCTCTTCACGGACGAAACTCATTGTCGTCAATACGCCGATGAATCCCATCGGGAAGATATTCGATCTAGAGGAGCTGGATTTTCTCGCCGAACTCGCGATCAAGCATGATCTTCTGATCGTTTCGGATGAAGTCTATGAACATCTGATCTTCGACAATGGGTCGTTTCATTCTCTGTTGGGTGTTGAGAAAATCCGCGACCGTGTCGTACGAATTGGCTCTGCCGGAAAGAGCTTCTCATTGACAGGCTGGAAGGTCGGTTATGTGACGTCTTCCGAAAGGCTGCTAGCACCGATTGCTCGTGCACATCAGTATGTCACCTTCACCACGCCGCCAGCGTTGCAATCGGCGGTTGCGATTGGTTTGACGTTGCCGGATAGCTACTTTCTCGATCTGCGCGCTACTTTGGCATCGCGGCGGGATTTGCTGGTCGGAGGCCTGAAATCTGCCGGGTTTGAGGTCGCCGCTGTGCCAGCTACCTATTTCGCCGTGGCCGACATACGGCCGCTTGATCCCGGAGACGACGATCTCGATTTTTGCCGACGGCTGACGCTTGAAGCAGGTGTAACTCCTGTCCCGATCTCATCTTTTTACGGCGCGCGTGATGTACGCAGCCATGTGCGTTTCTGTTTCGCCAAACGTGACGAAACGCTGCGCGATGCCGTTTCACGACTGGCCAAGTGGAACAACAAACGGAATTGGCGTGCCGCGTCTTAGGCGTCTTTCGATATCACTACAGGGAAATCAGTATGCATTCAGTTTCATTCTTGCGCAGTGCTGTTTCAGCGGCACTCCTTTCCGTACTCGCAGCTTCACCTTCATTAGCGGAGAAAATCCGTTTTGGCGTGACGTCCGGGCCGCACGCGGAAATCGCCGAGGCGCTTGCGCCTGTCGCCAAAGCAAAGGGGCTCGAGATTGAGATTGTGGAGTTTTCCGATGGTGCGCTGATCGATCCAGCCACGAATGACGGCGATCTGGATGCCAATGGTTTTCAACATACACCTTACTTTGATCAGCAGAATAAGGATCGGGGCCTTAATCTCGTTGCTGTGGGAGGGCGTACCGTGTTGTTGCCGATGGCTGGCTACTCACGCAAATACAAATCTCTCGATGAACTACCGGAAGGGGCGCAAGTCTCCATTCCCAACGATCCCAGCAATGCGGGCCGCGCCTTGAAGCTGCTCGAAACTGGCGGTCTCCTTAAGCTGACCCCAGGTGTGACGTTCAACGCAACTGAACTCGATATTGTCGATAACCCGAAGAAGATCAAAATCATTCCGATGGAGACGGCCCAGCTTCCGCGATCACTGGAGGACGTGGATTTCTCGGTTATCACTTCACACTTTGCGTTGAGCGCCGGGCTGGTGCCGAGCCGTGATGCGATTCTGATCGAAGATCAGCTTTCTGATTATTTTTGCCTGCTTGCTGTTGCCGACAAAAACAAGGATGCGCCCTGGGTCAAGACGCTTGCCGACGCCTATAAGTCTCCCGACGTCAAAGCCTTCATCGAGACGAAGTTCGGCGGCAACATTATAGCGGGTTGGTGAGATGAACGTGCTCGTGCGCAGCGAACCAGTGTCGAACGCCGTACCACGCGAGAGGGCGCCGTTGCAGCCCATTATCGACATACGGTCGCTGACAAAGACTTATGATGTGAAGGCTGGTCCGATCATCGACAATGTTTCGCTCCAAATCGATAAGGGAACCATTCACGGTATCATTGGTCGGTCAGGCGCTGGTAAAAGTACGCTTGTACGTTGCCTTAATGGCCTGGTGCGTCCAAACAGCGGAGAGATATTCGTCGCGGGGCGTGAGATTACAACGCTTGGACAAGACGAGTTACGACGACTTCGGCGTGACGTATCGATGATATTTCAGCACTTTAGCCTTCTCTCTTCTCGAACAGCTTATGGAAATGTAGCTCTGCCTCTGGAATTGGCAGGTGTGGATCGCAGCACCATAAGCAACCGAGTAAACGACCTACTGGATCTGGTCGGCCTCAAGGGAAAGGCTGATGCCTATCCATCAGAATTGTCAGGTGGCCAGAAACAACGTGTGGGCATAGCAAGAGCATTGGCTCTGGAACCAAGCGTTTTGTTGTCAGATGAAGCTACATCAGCTCTTGATCCTGAAACGACAGAACAAATCCTCTCTCTCTTGAAAGATATCAATCGACGGTTAGGGCTGACGATCGTGCTCATTACGCACGAGATGGACGTCGTGCGCCAGATCGCAGACCATGTGACGGTTCTTGATGCCGGAAGAGTTGTTGAAAGTGGAGGGACCTTCGACGTCTTCGCCTTTCCGCAATCCGTTATCGCCCGGTCGTTTTTGGCAAGTATTGTCGCCCACGATTTGCCGTCGGAAGTGTCGCGGCGACTGCTTCGGGAACCGGCTGCCGGGTCAGACCCGGTTCTCCGCATCATTTTCTCCGGCGAAGCTGCGCACGCACCGGTTGTTGCAACGTTGGTGCAGCGCTTTGGGATCAATCCGAACATACTACATGGACGCATAGACTATATTGGTGGGCAACCTTTGGGCATCATGACACTCGTTGCTGAAGGGGCACCGGCCAATCTTGCGGACGTCTGCAGCTATCTTTCTTCACTCAACCTTCATGGAGAGGTTATCGGTCATGTTGTCCGAACTGTTTCCGACGGCGCTCGTAGGGCTATTGCTTGAATCGCTGAGGCAGACGGCCACTATGGTGGCTGCGTCTGCCATCTTGTCCACATTGATAGGTCTGCCGCTGGGTGTTGCACTGGTCGTGACCAGCCAGGGTCAGTTTCTTGAGCGACCGGTCTTCAATCGCGTGGCGGGGACGGCTGTCAATCTGGTCCGCTCCACACCATTCATTATTCTGATGGTGGCGATCATTCCACTAACGCGTCTGATCGCCGGAACAACCGTTGGCACCTATGCGGCCATAGTTCCGCTGACGGCGGCAATCACCCCACTCTATGCACGGCTCGCCGAAACAGCGATGCGGGAAGTAGACCAAAGCCTGGTCGAGGCTGCTGAAAGCATGGGCGCAACGCCAATTCAGATCATTTTCAAGGTGCTTTTGCCTGAGGCGCTACCCGGTATCATCGCGGGGCAAACGGTTACTCTTGTCAGCCTTGTCGGGTATTCGGCGATGGCTGGAACCGTCGGAGGCGGCGGTCTAGGTGATCTGGGAATTCGTTTCGGTTATCAGCGGTTCATGCCGGAAGTCATGGTTGCTGTCGTCATCATTCTGGTTGCTATCGTTCAATCCATCCAGATCACGGGCGACTATGCCGCTCGTCTCGTCAATCACCGCGTAGTACGCAGCCGTCGCTCGCGCTAGGAATTCGTCAGGAGAAACCAATGTCCATACACACCACCCCGATCAATCTGCCTTTGCTCGACTTGTCGCGTTTCAATGGAACTGCCGAAGAGCGTGGCAACTTTATTGAAGAGCTACGCCGCACGCTTCATGACCATGGCTTTTTCTATCTTACAGGGCATGGCGTCGACCCAAAGCTCGTGGAAGACGTCGTTGCCACGGCAAAGAAGTTCTTTGCACTTCCTGCTGAAGAAAAACTCAAGATAGAAATGGTGAAGTCGGCACATTTTCGCGGCTACAACCGCGCTGGTTTTGAACGGACGCGTGGTCAGCAGGATTGGCGCGAGCAGCTTGATATCAACACTGAATCGGAACCGGCTACGATTGGTGCCGATAGCCCGGCATGGAAGCGTCTGATCGGTCCAAACCAATGGCCGGAAGCATTGCCCGAACTCAAGTCGTTGCTGCTTGCCTATCAGGCCGAAGTAACACGTGTCGGTATCGATATTCTGAAAGCAATCGCTGCTGCTCTTGGGCAGTCGGAAGATTTCTTCGCCCAGATTTACGAACCACATCCATCCCAGCTATTGAAGATTATCCGGTATCCGGGGCGTGATGTAGCGGAAAGCGAGCAGGGAGTGGGAGCCCACAAGGACGGGGGTTTCGTAACGGTGCTGCTGCAAGACGTCGTTCCCGGCCTGCGCGTCCAGCGGGAAGATGGCGAGTGGGTTGACGCACCTCCGGTTCCCGGCACGTTTGTCGTCAATACGGGGGAACTGCTTGAGCTTGCCACCAATGGATTTGTGCGAGCGGATGTGCATGGTGTCGTCGCTCCCCCAGCAGGCGTAGAGCGCTTCTCTGTCGCCTTTTTCCTTGGTGCACGTTATGATGCAACGATCCCGGTGATAGACTTACCGGATGAATTGAAGACCAAGGAACGTGGGGTGACTGTCGATGCTCTGAATCCGATCTTCCGTGAAGTCGGCGCAAACAATCTCAAAAGTCGCCTCCGGTCGCATCCAGATGTTGCGCGCGCCCATCATGCGGATTTGCTAACGCCTGAGCAACTGGCTGAGCGGTTGCCCGGATCAGCATATTGACGGATTGATCGGCGGTTTTCACGGCGTCGCGGTCATGTCGACCGGGACGCCTTTTCCCCATCCCTTGACGGCAATTGCGCTGGTCTCATCAGTAGCCAAGGAATGGGCTCAGGGTATGCCGTTAATCCAGATTTTCTGGATCGTGCGACACTCTGACGAGTGAGCGCCGTTCATACTTCGCTTGTTCGTTGACATTTATAAGCTGCGATTACTGGCAGGAGAGACGGAACTGTCATTTTGGTGGTGACCTTTGTCGTTTTGTTCAGTAAATTTAGGCTCCCTTTTGCAAAAATTTCGGCAAATTGACCGTGCAGTTGTCATTTTGAACAGTTTGCCCCTCTAAATTTAACAAATCCACGGCTTGATCGTTCGAAGCAACAATGGAAATCTCCCTGCACTTATAAAAAGCGTGACGTAGGGAGGGGATCGCTGAAATGCCTGTAATGCCCGAATTGTGTGCCGATACCATAGTTTATAACGGTACGATCTGGTGTGGATATGAAGAGGGTACAGTTGAAGCCCTGGCCATCTGGCAAGGCAAGGTGCTTGCAACGGGTACAAAGGACCAAGTTTGGTCTTTGAAGGGCGAAAATACGCATTTGGTCGATCTGAAAGGGCGCTTTGCTACGCCCGGACTGAACGATGCTCATTTGCATCTAATTTCCGTCGGACTGACACTCAAATGGATCGACGCGACGCCTCAGGCAGCGCCGACATTGCAAAGCTTGCTAGAAGCCATTCGGGATACGGCTGCTTCGGCCCCTCCGGGAACATGGATCAGAGCGCGCGGTTACGACCAGACCAAGCTCGATATAGGTCGCCATCCACATAAATCAGAGCTCGACGCCGTGGCACCAAACCACCCAGTCATGCTGGTGCGCGCCTGTGGCCACGTTTCTATTTTCAACTCCAAAGCCTTTGAGCTGGCGGGAATTGATGAAAAATCGCCAGTGCCGGATGGTGGATTGATCGAGCAGCGAAATGGAATGTTGACAGGAATGGTCGCCGAAAATGCACAAGGTGCAGTGCGCAAGGCTATTCCAAAGGCAACGACCGAAGAGATGATCGAGGCCATAGAGGCTGCGGGCAACCTATTGCTCTCATATGGCATTACCAGCGTCATGGATGCAGCCGTCGGGCAGGTTGCGGGCTTTGATGAAATTCGCGCCTATAATGTTGCGAAGCTTCAAAAGCGGTTGCCGGTGCGCACCTGGCTGGTCTTGCTGGGTGATCCCGGTCCGTCGATTGTCGAGAAATGTTATGAGGCCGGGCTGGTGTCCGGTGTTGGCGACGACATGCTGACCGTGGGCGCCGTCAAGATTTTCCTTGATGGTTCGGCAGGTGGGCGGACAGCCTGGATGAGCAAGCCATATCTGGGTGATGACAACAATATCGGCGTGCAGATATTGCCGGATGCGGAACTGGAAGCGCTGGTGCTTGATGCCCATAAGAAGGGCTATCAGCTTGCCTGTCACGCAATCGGCGATGCAGCAATCGGTCAGCTGATCACAGCCTATGAAAAGGCGCTCACAGCGCACCCTGACCCCGACCGCCGTCATCGCATCGAGCACTGCGGCTTCTCCTCGCCGGAGCAACATGAGCGAATGAAAAAAGCTGGCATCTATCCATGCCCGCAGCAGGTGTTCATCTACGACTTTGGTGATGCATATATCTCTGTTCTTGGCGAGGAACGTGCACTTTCCAGCTACCCATTGAAGACCTGGAAAGATCTCGGCTTCAAGCCTGCGACCGGTAGCGATTCACCCGTCTGTCACACGAATCCCTACCCGAATATCTATTCGATGCTGACGCGTGAAACGGGCAAAGGAACGGTGATGGATGCCCGCGAATGCGTGACTATCGAAGAGGCTCTTCAGGTCTATACGGAATTTGGCGCGTTTTCTCAGAAGCTGGAGAATGTGAAGGGCAAGCTCATACCGGGACAGGTTGCTGATCTGGCAGTCTTTTCACGCAATATGCTCACGGCAAAACCGGAGGAAATTCTCAACGACACGCACTGTGTTCTGACCATGCGCGATGGAGAGGTCGTTTTCGAACGATCCTGATACATATGCTCCCGATGTTTCGGGGGCAGATAAAAAGAATTGAAGCGCAAACGCTTCGGGGCAATTTCGGGCAGCTAGTTTTCGGTTAAGCTGCCCGACGGACGGTTCGATTGAATCGCAAGAATTACATTTATGAAGGGGAACAATATGAGAAAATTCGCAATGCTGGCGGCACTGTCCGCAGTTCTGTTGGCTGGAACAGCAGCTTATGCTGCGGACGAGCCGCGTTCGGGAGGTGTCGTCAATTTCGTCGCACCTTATGGTGACAGCTTCTCGACACTCGACATTCAGGCTTCGCCTGCCACGCAGGACGAGTTTTACGCGAAGGCAATCCACCGCACACTTTACGATTGGGATGCTGATCTCAACAAGCCAGTTCTCGGTCTGGCAACGGATGTAAGCGTTTCTGATGATAAGCTCGTCTACACCTATAAACTGCGCCAGGATGCATTCTTCCATGATGGCAAGCCATTAACGGCTGACGACATTATCTGGAGCTACACCCGCATCATGGACCCGAAGAAGGCTTTCCCGCCAGCGCGTTATATTGCCGAAATCAAGGGTGCCGATGAATATACACAGGGCAAAGCGAAGGAAATTTCCGGACTGAAAAAGATCGATGATCATACGCTTGAGATCACGCTGAAGCAGCCAATCGATCCCGGTTATCAGTTCATGCGCAACAACACTGCGATTTATCCTGCCGGTCAGGGCGATAGCGAAGAGTATCAGCGCCATCCGATCGGTCTCGGACCTTACAAGTTTGCCGAGTATGTTCCAGGCTCCCGTTTGACGGTCGAGAAGTGGGACAAATATTATGAAAAGGGCAAGCCATACGCGGACAAGATCAATATCATGATCATGGGCGATGCTGCTGCGCGTGACGTTGCGTTCCGCAACAAGGAAATCGACGTGGCAGTGCTCGGACCGGCACAGTACACTGCCTATCTTGCCGATCCTGAACTTGCGAAGAACATGGTCGAGGTAGCCGAGGTCTATACACGCGCCGTCGGCTTTAATCCGGATTTCAAGCCGTTCCAGGATAAGCGCGTCCGTCAGGCAATCAACTACGCTATCGATAGCGATCTCATCATTAAACGCCTCGTCAAAGACAAGGCTTATCGTGCGGTCGGCTGGCTTCCAAACTCATCTCCAGCTTTCGATAAGGACGCGAAGCCTTATCCATATGATCCTGAAAAGGCAAAAGCCCTGCTTGCAGAAGCTGGGTATCCTGATGGCTTCGAGTTTGAGTTGACGGCAACGCAGAACGAAAGCTGGGGCTTGACCATCGTTCAGGCAATCATTCCGATGCTTGCGAAAGTCGGTATCAAGGTGAAGGCAAAGCCGGTGGAAGCATCTGTTCTTGCCGATGTGGTTCCGGCTGGCAACTTCCAGGCCTATATGTGGTCGCTTGAAAGCGGTCCAGATGCATTGACAGCGATGCAGTGCTTCTATTCCACGACGCCGCAATCTGCATGTAATTATCAGAAGTTCTCCAATGCGGAATTCGACAAGATCGTCGACGCAGCAAAACTGGCTAAAAGCGAGGAAGAGAAGAACGAGCTTCTGACGAAGGCCAATAACCTGTTGCAGGAAGAAGCGCCGGTCTGGTTCTTCAACTACAACAAGGCTGTCATGGCGCATCAGCCGTGGCTGCATGGTCTGCAGCCAAACTCGGCAGAACTCGCAGTCCAGTCCTATGAAAAGCTTTGGGTCGACGACACGGTTCCGTCCGGTCGCTAATTCCGGCTGATCTGGATCGGCCCGCTCGGTTTCGGGCGGGCCACTGATCCCCTTTGCTCCAGCGTAATCTACGCTGATCCGAAAGGAGGACCATATGCTTTACTTTATTTTCCGGCGCGTCCTGCAGATGATACCGACGGTTGTCGCGGTATCGCTGCTGATTTTCATCATTTTCAGTGTTGTTCCGGGCAGCATCGCTTCCGGCCTTATTGCCAATGGCAAGGGCATGAACGATCCGAAGATGGTCGAAAAAATTACCCAGGAATTTGGGCTCGATAAGCCTGTTCACGTGCGTTTCGGCAACTATCTGGTTCAGTTGGCTCAGTTCGATCTCGGAACTTCGTATCGTTCGAGACAACCGGTTGTTTCGCTTATTCAGGAGCGTATGTGGCCAACGCTGAAGCTTGCTTTCGCGGCTATGGGCTTTGCGATCCTATTCGGTGTGCCGCTTGGATTTATAGCAGCACTGAAGCCTGGAAGCATTCTCGACAGCGTCACGATGATCGGCGCGGTGTCTGGCCTCTCTTTACCGCAATTTTGGCTAGGTCTGCTGGCGATGTATCTCTTCGCGCTGACACTCGGTTGGTTGCCGAGTTTCGGCTACGGTGATGGTGGCATAAGGAATATCATTCTACCGGCGCTGACCTTGGGTGTTGCGCCTCTGGCGTTGCTCGCAAGGACAACACGTGCGGCCGTGCTTGAGGTGATGGGCGCGGATTTTATCCGCACCGCTCGCTCAAAGGGCATGAACAGCTTCAGGCTGGTGAAATGGCACGTCATGCGCAATGCGCTGGTACTGATCATTACGACAATTGGCCTGCAATTCGGGTCGATGATGGGGCAGGCCGTGGTGGTTGAGAAGCTGTTTTCCTGGCCGGGCCTTGGTTCATTGCTGATTGATAGCGTTTCGCTGCGCGACATCCCCGTCGTGCAGGGGGCAATTCTCGTGATCGTATTGTGGTTTCTGGTCATCAATACGATCGTTGATATTCTCTATGCGGTTATCGATCCGCGCATAAGCCACGAGTAAGCCCATGAAACTGCGTTTCAATCTTGTATTCGGCGGATTCGTGTGCATCGTTATCGTGGCCGCAGCCGTCTTTGCGCCATTGCTGGCGCACTATAATCCGGTTCTCGATGCCGATCTGATGAATGCAGAACTTCCGCCCGATGCACAATTCTGGTTCGGCACCGATGCACAAGGCCGCGATGTATATTCGCGCATCCTTTATGGCGCGCAGGTCTCTTTGACTGTTGGTGTGGTCTCGCAATGCATCAACACGGTCATCGGCCTCTGTTTTGGAATTTCTGCTGGCTATTTCGGCGGCTGGTGGGATGATTTCGTCAACGGCCTCACTAACCTTATGCTGGCAATCCCGTCGCTGATTTTTGCTCTGGCGATTATGGCGGTTCTCGGGCCCGGTCTGCCGAGCCTCTTGCTCGCACTTGGTCTCACGAACTGGTCCTGGACCTGCCGCATTGCCCGCAGCTCCACCCTTTCACTCAAGAAGCAGGGGTATATTCAGGCCGCCAAGATGCTGGGCTATAGCGATATTCGCATCATGATTACGCAGATTGTGCCGAATATGATCGGGCCTATTCTTGTGATCGGCACGCTCGGAATGGGGGACGCTATCCTCGCAGAAGCTGCACTTTCCTATCTTGGTCTTGGTATCAGTCCGCCAGATCCAAGTTGGGGCAACATGCTCACCGATGCACGTGAGTTGATCGTGAATGCGCCTTGGGCTGCCGTGTTTCCCGGTCTTGCCATCTTCTTCACGGTGCTTGGGCTCAATCTGTTCGGCGATGGTCTTCGTGACTGGCTCGACCCGCATATGAGGACACGCAAGGTATGAGCGAGCAAACACTTCTTGAGGTTGAAAACCTGCGGATCGACATTGTTTCCGGTTCGACGAAGCATAATGTCGTTGAAGACGTATCCTTTACAATTGGCGCCGGTGAAACATTCGGGCTGGTTGGAGAGTCCGGCTGCGGAAAGAGCATCACCGCTTTATCGATGATAGGGTTGCTGCGCAAACCGCTGACGATAACCGGTGGAGCGATACGCTTCAAAGGACAGGACCTACGGTCCATGTCGTCACGCGAAATGCGAAGGCTGCGCGGCAATCGTATCGCGATGATCTTTCAGGAGCCAATGACCGCACTCAATCCGCTTTCACCCGTAGGGCGGCAGATTGCAGAAATGTTTGTGCTGCATCAGGGTGCAACTTGGCACGAGGCAGAGCGCAAGGCGGTCGAAGCGCTTGCCAGCGTTCAGGTGCCCGCGCCAGAGCAACGCGTGAAGAACTATCCGCATCAGATGTCGGGCGGCATGCGCCAGCGTGTGATGATTGCTATCGCGCTTGCGTGTGATCCTGATCTGCTGATTGCTGACGAACCTACAACAGCGCTTGATGTGACGGTTCAGGCGGAAATTCTGCGTCTGATGCAGGAGCTCTGTACAGCCCGGGGAACCTCTGTACTCATGATCAGTCATGATCTAGGTGTTATTGCCAAGATGTGCCGTCGCGTCGGTGTCATGTATGCCGGACATCTGGTCGAAGAGCGGATAACGTCGGGCCTTTTCCACCATCCGGCGCACCCTTATGCGCATGGCCTTCTTGCTTCGCTCCCGCAGCTTGGATCGCGTCAGAAAGAAGGTCAGTTACGGCTTCAGGAAATCGAAGGTGTCGTGCCTTCCATTTCCGCTTTCCCTGCGGGTTGCCGGTTTGAGCCGCGCTGCACGCGTGCCACCGATATTTGCCGCGCGCAAAAGCCGGGTTGGACGCCACTTGAGGATGCCGGTGTGGTGAGGTGTTTCCATCATGAATGATATGCATTCGACCAAATTGGCAGAGCCGCTGGTCAGTATCGATGACGTCTGCGTTTACTTTCCTGTGAGCGGCGGCATCTTCAGTCGCTCCAATCAATTGCTGCGCGCCGTCAACAATCTCAGTCTGACCCTCAACAAAGGTGAATGCTTGTCCATCGTGGGTGAGTCTGGCTGTGGAAAATCTACACTCGCGCTCTCCATCGTCGGCTTGCAAAAGCCGACCAGCGGACAGATCTATTTTGAGGGGCGCCCGATCACTGGCAAGAATGAGCCCTCGCGACTGGAACGGGCAAAGATGGCGCAGATGGTCTTTCAAGATCCATTCGCGTCACTCAACCCACGCCAGTCAGTCTACACATCGCTCGCCGCGCCTTTACGGCTTCATGGTGTGACATCTCGCAGCGAAGTTGATGGACGCGTTGAGGAAATTCTACGTCTCGTCGGTTTGAAACCGGAGCAGGCAAAGCGTTTTCCGCATGAGTTTTCCGGCGGTCAACGCCAGCGCATTGGGATTGCGCGCGCCTTGCTGCTCAATCCGAAAGTCATCGTGCTGGATGAACCTGTCTCAGCCCTTGATGTTTCTATCCGGGCGCAGATCATCAATCTGCTGTTGGAGCTGAAAGAGCGGCTTGGTCTTTCCTATATCATGATCAGCCATGATCTGAGTGTCGTAGAGCACATGAGCGACCGCGTAGCGGTGATGTATTTCGGACAGATTGTTGAAAGCGGTCCGTGGGATCGGATATTCTCGAATCCAACGCATCCTTATACGCGTCGCCTGATCGCGGCCATTCCGGATCCGATGACGGAATTGACAGGCGGTCGTCTAATCGATGACACCAACCCGCCTCGTGCACCAGACGGTTACGCGTTTTACCCCGAAAGCTTCGGTACGCACGACGTTCATGAAGTGCCGCCGCCGACGCAGTTCATCGATATTGGCGGCGATCAGCGCATTCGCATTATTAAGAAAGCTTGACTTCGAGTGAAAGACTAAAAAGCGCCGCTAAACGGCGCTTTTTATTGTCAATTTATTGGTTAGCCACTGATAAGCTTTACTTCCATGAAATCTTCCAGACCCCATTTTCCGCCTTCGCGACCATTGCCCGATTGCTTGTAGCCGCCAAACGGGCTGCCCGGCGCACGCGAGGTACCATTGATCTGCACCATACCTGCGCGCAGCTTGCGGGCCACACGCTTTGCCCGTTCCGGGCTTCCGGTCTGGATATAAGCTGCAAGCCCGTAGGGTGTATCGTTGGCGATAGCGATTGCGTCTTCTTCTGTATCGAACGGGATCATGGCCAGTACTGGACCGAAGATTTCTTCGCGGGCAATCGTCATATCATTGTTCACGTCAGCAAAGACAGTCGGCTTGACGAAATCACCTTCGGAGAAGCCAGCTGGGCGACCGGTGCCGCCTGCCACAAGTCGCGCGCCTTCATCGATGCCTTTCTGGATCAGCGTTTGAACCTTCTCGAACTGGATCGATGAGGACAAGGGGCCGATATGATCGCCTTCTTGTGCAGGATCGCCGACCTTCGTGCCTTCAGTCACCTTCCTGGCGAGTTCAACCGCCTTCTCATAAACTGATCGTTCGACAAGCATGCGTGTCGGTGCATTACAGGACTGTCCGGTATTCTCGAAACAGTGAGCGAGGCTGCGCGCGATAGTCTTTTCAAGGTCAGCGTCGGCAAAAACGATGTTTGGCGACTTACCGCCGAGTTCCAGCGAAACCCGTTTTACCGTTGCTGCTGCTGCGCGGGAAACCGCTGTTCCGGCGCGCGTGGAACCGGTGAACGACATCATGTCGATATCCGGGTGTTGTGACAGAGCTTCGCCAACGATAGCGCCTTCGCCATTGACGAGATTAAAAACACCCTTTGGAACGCCAGCTTGATCCACAAATTCTGCAAAGAGCATAGCCGATAAAGGTGCAATCTCCGAAGGCTTCAACACGACTGTGCAACCGACCGCTAGCGCAGGAATAACCTTCAGCGCGATCTGGTTCATTGGCCAGTTCCACGGCGTAATGAGGCCGCAAACGCCAATTGGTTCGCGCACAACCGTCTGGTTCGGATGCTTCGGGGAAAGTATCTCTTCGAATTCAAAGTTCTCAAACGCGGCGATGAAGGCTTTTGTATGCGAGAGGCCAGCCGCAGCCTGCGATTCCCGTGCGAGTTTAATTGGCGCACCCATTTCGAGTGAAATTGTCTTGGCCATCTCGTCCAGACGAGATTCATAAATTTCCACGATACGACGGATATAGCCAACGCGTTCTACTGCCGGTGTTTCACTCCAGGATGGAAAAGCCTTGCGTGCAGCAGCCACCGCCAGATCTATGTCTTTCGCAGAGCCTGCCGAGATGACGGCATAAGGCTTTTCATCGGCAGGATTGATGACCTCGATGGACTTGGCTTCTATTGGAGCGCGCCACGCCCCATCGATATAGAAGTCTGTTTTCTGGGTGAGGTTTTTCTGAAGCATCGTGCCGTCCTCCGTCGCGCTTACTGTTCAGGGTCAGCATAAGCCAACCCGATTTGCGTCCAACCCTAATGCCCGGATACAGCAGCGTCAAAACAGAAGGGTACATGGAAACATCAATTTTTCTTATTCATTATCGTAGGCTTCGACGTCGAAACCGAGAGCAACCAAACCTTCTTCGAGATAATCGCCGAGAAGCGGCGTGCCGATGAGATATTTGGCTTCTCGGCCATTGTCACGATCAGCAGCAGTTGAGAGGGCTTCGTCCCATTCTTCGGCGCTGAAATCGCCGCGCCCCACCCACATGAGTGCCAGTAACTCCTGCCGTTCATCAATGTTCAGGGATCGTATGGCGGCAAAAAGCTCTTTGCGGGTAGGATTGGCCAGTGAAGCGTCGAGAATGTCAACTTCACTGTCATCGCTAGCATTAGATCCGGATTCTTCATCAACTGCGGGAACCTGAACATCATATTCCCGGGCTTTGGCGATTATAAATTCCAAATTCCCGATATTGTTGACCAGCTCTACCACGCTTGCCTCCGTCATCTTGGTTGTTTGGCAAACAACGTTTATGCAAAGCCTTGGTTCCGGCTGTCTCAGGGAGCTGGATCAGCTTCGCGCAGCCTGTAGCCAACGCCCGTTTCAGTTAGAATATAATGCGGCTGATCTGGGGATTTTTCAATCTTCTGCCGCAGCTGCCGGACGTAGATGCGCAGATACTGTACGTCAGCTGCCGGTCCCCAGACCTGGTTCAAAATATAATGATGTGTCAGCACTTTTCCGGCGTGCTGTACAAGTAGACGCAGGATATCGTATTCCTTTGGCGACAGCTTAATTTCTTCACCGTTTATTTTCACAATGCGGCGCACAAGATCGACCGTCAGACCGTCGCTCTGGAAAAGCGGTCTTTCTCCCTGCTGTTGCAGTCGGTGACGCAAGGCGACACGCAGGCGCGCGGCAAGTTCCTTCATACCAAAAGGTTTTGGAACGTAATCATCGGCTCCCTCTTCCAGCGCGCGGACGATTCCTGTTTCGTCGGTGCGGCTTGAGAGGATAAGAATAGGCAAAACTATGCCATTTTCTCTCCAGCGTTGCAGCAGCGCATGCCCGTCGGTATCGGGAAGTCCGAGATCGAGGAGAACAATATTAGGTTTTTCTGTCGCTATGCGCTGCTCGGCTTCACCGCCATTCACCGCTTCAACGACGGTATAGCCCTCCGTCGTTAGCCCCACCCGCAACAGTTTACGGATGGCTGGTTCATCGTCCACGACAAGAATTTTCAATTTCTGATCGCTCATGAGTTCCTTTCAATTTCGTCAACGAGGACTGGCAGCGTGACTGTAAATATAGCACCAGTACCTTCATGCCGATTGCCTGCCCGGATGGAGCCACCCATCGCTTCGATGAAACCGCGAGCGATGGGGAGTCCCAGTCCAGTGCCGGCCTGCACATGGTCACCTTTACGCACACGATAGAACGTATCGAACACGCGCTCCAGATCGCTCGGCGGAATACCCGGACCCTGATCGCTGATTTCCAGCGTGATACGAGACGGATCGGCGTGAGCTGCAATTGTAATGGGGGAATTCTGCGGCGCGTATTTAGCAGCATTGTCGAACAGGTTAAACAAGGCCTGTTCGAACAGAACTGCATCAAGCTGAATCATTGGCAGGTTGGCTGGAACGACAACGTTCACCTGATGATGGGCCAGCATTTTGGCTGCACGATTGAGCGCGGCTCCGATAAGGTCACCGATGTAATGAAATGATAAATTGGGCTTCATAGCACCCGCTTCGATCCGTGTCATATCGAGAAGGTTGGCAATGAAGCGGTTCAGGCGCTCTGACTGGTCGACTACTGTTGCCACCAGTTCAGAGCGGTCGGCATCCGGCAATGATGCAGAATAGTCGCGCAGCGTCGTCGCTGCACCCAGAACAGCTGCCAAGGGAGTCTTCAGATCGTGTGAAATCGATGTGAGTAGGGCCGAACGCAGCTTGTCAGCTTCTGCCGCAAGTTTCGCTCGCTCAACATCACCGACGAGCTGAACGCGTTCGATGGCAATTGCGGCCTGATCGGCCAAAGCTTCGAAGAGGCGTTGTTGTTCAGGCGTGAGGATAGGGCCCGCACGATCATTGTCGAGACCGATGACGCCTACCGACGTCCTTGCGGTTTTGAGAGGCAGATAGAGGCGTTTGGCACCCGGCAAGGTATTTGCCCCACGCCCTGCTGGAAGATCATGTTCCCAGGTCCAGTGTGCGGCAGCGATATCGGCGTCATCCAGAGTGTCATCCGGCGGATAGCCGCCCCTAACCGCGATGCTGCTTCCTTCAGGCAAAAGGACCACGACCCGCACCTTGAGCATCGATGCGATCTGGAATGCGGTGGCCCATAGCACATCATCGAGTGAGCCGGTTCCTGCCAGCTTTTTGCTGAAAAGATACAGATCTTCCGTGGTTCGTGCACGCTGTCGCGCCGCTGCGGCCTGACGCTGGACCCGGCTTGCCAGGTTGCTGGCAATGAAACTCACAAACAGGAAGAAAATCAGCGCCACGACACTTTCGGGATCTGCGATGGAAAGCGTGTAGAGTGGTGAAAGAAAGAAGAAATTATAAGCAAATGCGCTAAGAACGGATGAAAAAAGCGCTGGCCAGAGACCGAGAGTAACCGCGACGCCAAGCACGCCAACAACAAACACCAGTGCTATACTGCGCACGTCCAGAAATTGTTCAAGCAACAATCCTGCAACGAGCGCTATGCCTGTCATTATGATGCCGATCAGATAAGGCCCGATGTCGGGTGTTGTCCTTTGACTGGCCGTATTTATCTTGCGGGTGGGTGCTCCGTTTTCATGGTCGACACCCGCCGTTATATGAATATCGATAGCGCCGGACAGCCGGACCAGTTCGCGAGCTATTGAGCCGTCAATCATCTCGCGCCAGCGTGATTTTATTGATTTTCCGGCGACGATCTGGGTGAAGTTGTGGGTGGAGGCGTAGCGCACAATGTCTTCGGCGACCGTTTGGCCGGGAATGATGATCGTTTCTCCGCCAAGCTGTTCGGCAAGCCTCAACGCAGTTGCAAGCCTGTCCTTTGCTTCTTCGGTAAGTCCTGCAGACCGGGCCGTTTCTATATGGATGGCTGCCCATGGTGCACGAAGACGATCTGCAAGCCGACGCGCGTAACGAACCAGCGATACACTGCGGGGACGCTCGTCGATGGCAACCAGTATGCGGTCGCCAGCGGCCCACGGCCCTTCGATAGCATGGGCTCGCATATGGCTGAGAAGTTGCTCGTCCACACGCTGGGCGGTACGACGCAGTGCCAGCTCTCGTAACGCTGTCAGATTTCCGGGTGAAAAGTAATTGCGGATCGCCCGTTTCGCAGTCTTGGGAAGGTAAATTTTGCCTTCATTGAGACGCTTGATGAGATCATTCGGCGTGAGATCAATCAGTTCGATATCGTCGGCACGGTCGATGATGCTGTCCGGCACCGTTTCACGCACGCGGATGCGGGTGATCTGCGCCACAACGTCGTTGAGGCTTTCGACATGCTGGATATTGAGCGTTGTATAAACATCGATTCCGCGCGCCAGAATTTCCTCGACATCCTGATAGCGTTTGGGATGCCTGCTGCCCGGCGCGTTCGTGTGTGCAAGTTCATCCACTAGAACCAGTTGCGGTTTGCGGGCGAGCACCGCGTCAATATCCATCTCATCGAGAAGATGACCGCGGTAGGCTACCTGTGCACGCGGGACGATCTCAAGCCCGTCCGTTAGGGCTTCGGTTTCAACCCGTCCGTGCGTTTCGACTACGCCGATGACGACATCTGCACCGTCAGCTTTGCGTGCGCGACCGGACATCAGCATTTCATAAGTTTTACCGACACCTGGCGCGGCACCGAGAAATATTTTCAGGCGGCCACGCGTCTCGCGTTCCGCCTGTTCAAGCAGAGCATCGGGTGAAGGTCTGTTATCGCCAAAGCGAAGGGAATCCGATGTCAAGCAAAGCTCCTGAAAGGAAGGGGCGGCAAATCATGCCGCCGCCAGTTATTCTACTTGGTGCCAGTCCTGTCCAGAACAAGGTTCAGCTTCAAAACGTTGACCACCGGCTCTCCGAGGAAACCAAGCTCACGGGCTTCAACCTGTTGCTCAACTATTTCGCGCAGCGCGGCTTCATCAACCCCGCGCGCTTTTGCGATACGCGGCACCTGATAGAATGCGGCTTCAGGTGAAATATGCGGATCGAGACCACTAGCAGATGATGTTACGAGGTCGATCGGCGGCGGCGCGGAGCCTTCGCTTTGCGCTAAAGCGGTAACGTCGGTTTTAATACGTTCGATGAGTTTTGAATTGGTTGGGCCAAGATTGGAGCCGCCGGAGCTTGCGGCGTCATACCCGTCTTTCCCTGCGGCAGATGGGCGACCGTGAAAATAGCGTCCACCGGTAAAATTCTGGCCAATCAACTCGGAACCGATGATTTTGCCGTCCTTTTCGATCAGGCTGCCATTGGCGCTGGCTGGAAAGATCGCTCGGGCTATACCTGTCATGCCAAGCGGATAGAGCAGTCCGGTTATGACAGTAAGCGAAACGATCATGACAAGCGCCGGACGAAGCTGTTTCAGCATTTTGTAAATCCTTATGCGAGGCCAAGAGCCATAATTGCCATATCAATGGCCTTGATGCCGACGAACGGCACGATGACGCCGCCGAGGCCATAGATCAGAAGATTACGTGAAAGGAGCGCTCCTGCGCCTACCGGCTTGTAGGTGACACCTTTCAGCGAAAGCGGGATCAGGGCCACAATAATCAAGGCATTGAAGATGATGGCCGACAGGATGGCACTTTGTGGCGTGGCGAGCCCCATGATATTGAGTGCGCCAAGCTGGGGATAAAAAGCCAGAAACATAGCCGGGATAATCGCAAAATATTTTGCAATGTCATTGGCGATGGAGAAGGTCGTCAACGCTCCCCGCGTCATCAGCAATTGCTTGCCGATTTCAACGATTTCGATGAGCTTGGTAGGGTCGCTGTCTAGATCGACCATATTTCCGGCTTCTCGCGCAGCAACTGTACCGGTGTTCATGGCCACGCCGACGTCGGCCTGCGCAAGAGCAGGGGCGTCGTTGGTGCCGTCACCGCACATCGCAACAAGTTTACCCTTGGCCTGTTCCTCGCGGATCAGCGACAGCTTGTTTTCTGGTGTTGCCTGCGCGAGAAAGTCGTCCACACCAGCTTCGGCAGCAATGGCTGCTGCGGTCATCGGATTGTCACCGGTAATCATGACCGTGCGGATTCCCATGCGACGCAACTCTGCGAAGCGTTCACGGATCCCGCCTTTGACGATGTCTTTCAGATGCACGACACCGAGAAGAAGTCCATTTTTGGCAACTGCAAGCGGCGTGCCACCCGCTTTGGCGATTGTGTCAGCGATAGATTGCAGTTCCGATAATGTTTTGTCATCGGCGCGGCTATTCTGGCCTACATAAGCAAGCACAGCATCAACAGCGCCTTTGCGAATGACGGAATCCTCAATATCGACACCGCTCATCCGGCTTTGTGCGGTAAAAGGCACGAAATGTGCGTGAAGCCCCTGCATGTCGCGCCCACGCAACCCGTATTTTTCCTTGGCCAGAACAACGATGGAGCGGCCCTCAGGTGTTTCGTCAGCAAGTGAGGCTAATTGTGCTGCGTCGGCAAGGGCTTGTTCCGTTACGCCGCTCACAGGTACAAACGCAGTCGCCTGACGGTTGCCGAGAGTAATCGTACCCGTCTTGTCGAGAAGAAGCGTGTCGACGTCACCTGCCGCCTCGACTGCACGACCGGACATGGCAAGTACGTTGAAGCGAACGAGACGGTCCATGCCTGCAATGCCAATAGCAGAAAGCAAGGCGCCGATTGTGGTCGGGATCAGGGTGACGAAGAGTGCAACCAGCACCGTTACAGGAATGTAACCACCTGCATAGGTCGCAAAGCTCGGGATGGTAACAACGGCTAAAACGAAAATCAGCGTCATGCCTGCAAGCAGAATGTTGAGCGCTATTTCATTCGGTGTTTTCTGACGTTCGGCACCTTCCACTAGACTGATCATCTTGTCGATGAAAGTTGAGCCTTGTGCCGCAGTGATGCGAACCTTGATCCAGTCTGAAAGAACCTGTGTTCCACCGGTAACAGCAGAACGGTCTCCACCGGATTCGCGGATGACGGGTGCAGACTCCCCGGTAATGGCGGCTTCATTGACGGATGCGACCCCTTCGATGACTTCGCCATCCGAAGGGATGATGTCGTTGGCTTCAACCAGAACGACATCACCGACCTTCAAGCTTGTTCCCGGTACGTTTTTCCAGCTTGGCCCTTCTGGTTTGTCCAGAAGTTTGGCTTGCGTTTCCGTCCGAGCCCGACGCAATGAATCCGCTTGTGCTTTGCCGCGGCCTTCGGCGACGGCCTCGGCAAAGTTTGCAAACAGCACGGTGAACCACAGCCATAGGACGATCTGGAATGAGAAACCGACATCAGGATTCCCAGCGGCGACATCTTTCAGGAGCAGTAAAGTCGTCAGCAGTGAAACAACTGCAACCACGAACATCACCGGATTGCGTGCAAGACTCTTGGGGTTGAGCTTGCGAAAGGAATCGCCAATGGCGGGTAGAAGGATGCGGGCATCGAGAATGCTCGCGGATTTGGACTGGCTCATAACAGAGGCTCCAGTGAGAATACGTTTTCGTTCGGAAAACTTAGATCAGTCCGGCAAGCTGAACCGCGAGAAGGAGGGCGGTCGTTACCAGAAGGATCGAGAGAATGCAGCTTGAAGGCCTGAGCATCAGAACATCTGCCCCTCAATTATCGCGAGGTGTTCGGCAACCGGGCCAAGCGCTAGTGCCGGGAAGAAGATCAGACCTCCAACCACAAGAATGACACCGATCAGCAAGCCGACGAAAAGCGGTCCGGTTGTCGGGAATGTACCTGCGGATTGTGGGGCCGCTTTCTTGGCGACAAGCGAACCGGCTATCGCAAGTGCTGGAACAATCACGAGAAACCGACCCATCAGCATGGCAAGGCCGATGGTGATATTGTACCAGGGCGTATTGCCTGAGAGGCCGCCAAAGGCTGAACCATTGTTCGCCGTGCCTGAAGTATAGGCATAGAGAATTTCCGAGAAGCCATGCGGTCCGGGATTGGCGATGGACGCCAGGCCCGTCGGAAGAGCCGAGGCGATGGCCGTGAAGCCCAGAATGGACAATGGTAGGCAGAGAACGGCGAGCATCGCCATTTTCACTTCCTTGGCTTCGATTTTCTTGCCCAGATATTCGGGGGTGCGCCCGACCATCAGTCCAGCCACGAAAATGGCAACGACAACGAACAGGATGATACCGTAGAAGCCTGCGCCTACACCGCCGATGATGATCTCACCCAGCATCATATTGATCATCGGGATCATTCCACCCAGCGCCATCATACTGTCATGCATGGCGATCACGGCACCGCATGACGCAGCGGTTGTGACAACAGCAAAAAGCGCGGACATTGCGATGCCGAAGCGCGTTTCCTTGCCTTCCATGTTGCCGCCATCAATACCGAGCGCATGGATCAGGGGATTACCAGCCGCTTCCGCCCAGTAGCAGATTGCTACGCCTGCGACGAACAATATGCCCATGGCAGCAAAGATCGCCCATCCCTGACGCTCGTTGCCGACCATTCGCCCGAAGACGTTGGTCAGTGAAGCGCCGATAGCGAAAATCGCAACCATCTGGATCATGTTGGAGATGGCGTCGGGGTTTTCGAAGGGATGTGCGGAATTGGCATTAAAGAAGCCGCCCCCATTGGTACCAAGCATCTTGATGGCCAACTGTGAAGCAACTGGCCCGAGTGCGATCACCTGTCTTGCGCCTTCCAGCGTCGTTGCTTCGGCATAAGCGCCAATTGTTTGCGGCACGCCAAGGCTGACGAAAGCTAAGGTAAGGATAATGCACAAGGGCAAGAGGAGGTAGAGCGTACACCGTGTAAGGTCGACCCAGAAATTTCCGAGTGTCTTCATGGATTTGCGCGAGAATGCTCGAATGAGCGCTATGGCGATGGCAACGCCCGTTGCAGCCGAAACGAAGTTCTGCACTGTCAGCCCTGCCATTTGCGTCAGGTAGGACATGGTACTTTCTCCACCATAGTTCTGCCAGTTGGTGTTGGTGACAAAACTAGCAGTGGTGTTGAAGGCGAGATCTGCCGGAACATTGCTCATACCCATCGGATTGAAGGGCAGGGAGCCCTGAAACCGTTGCAGCATGTAAAGCAACAGAAAACCGGCAAGGTTGAATAGCAGCAGGGAGACTGTGTAAGTCGTCCAATGCTGTTCTTCTCGTTCGCTTGTGCCTGCGACGCGATAAAGCCCACGCTCGACGGGAACGAGGAAAGGTGAAAGGAAGGTCCGCTCACCGCTGAAAACGCGCGTCATGTAGCCGCCGAGCGGCTTGACGAGCAAAATGATAATCCCGCAAAAAACGAGAATCTGAATCCATCCATTAAGTGTCATGGTTTTTTCCGAGGCCTGAATGCCTGCCGGTTACGCGGGGTTGGCCGGAGACCGGCTTAGAACCGCTCCGGTCGTATGAGCGCGTAAAGGAGATAGGCGGCTATGATGACTGCAACCAAAGCGCCAGCGATGTATTCCATCATCATGGCGTGCCTCAAAGCTTTTCGCAGATGCGCAGATAGCCGAACAATAGCGCAAAAAAGCCGATGCCAATTGCAAGGACGGCGAAATCCATAGTCATGCCTGAATTGCCCGAAAGGGCTCCCTGTTTCTTACAGGGGCATTATGTTGCCGCACCGCATAGGGTTTCGAGAGCAGGCACGACGTAAAAAAATAAAAAACTCATATATGGAATGCGGTCAAAAGAGGGACGGCCTGAGTTGACGTTGCGCCTCGGGCTGTCCAGGAATTAGAGCGACGTTGCCGCGGCTGCTGCACGACCGGCCATTCGACCGGAAAAGATACACCCACCAAGGAATGTTCCTTCAAGTGCGTTGTAACCATGGTAGCCGCCGCCACCGAAGCCGGCAGCTTCGCCTGCCGCATATAGACCGGGTACCTTTTCGCCTGCCTCGTTCAGCACTTGTGCGTCCAAGTCGGTATTCAACCCGCCAAGTGTCTTGCGCGTTAGAATATGAAGCTTGACGGCTATAAGTGGCCCGTTTGAAGGCTCTAGCAGAGGATGTAGTGGCACAGCACGCGTGAGACGATCACCGATATAAGCTCGGGCATTGTGGATCGCCATCACTTGAGCATCCTTGGAATAACGGTTCACTATCTCGCGATCCCGTGCTTCGATTTGATCGCGAATATGGTCAAGCTTGAGAAGCGGTTCTCCCGTCAAGCCATTCATTTTTGCAACGAGTTCTTGCAGGGTTCCGGCAGCAATGAAATCTGCTCCGTTTTCCAGAAATGCCTTGACTGGTGGTGGCGGCGCTTTGCCGAGGCGGCTTTTCAGCAAGAGCTTCCAGTCTTTGCCGGTAAGATCTGGATTTTGCTCCGATCCGGACAGAGAGAATTCCTTGCGGATGATTTTCTCAGTCAGAATAAACCAGGAATAGTCGTAGCCGGTCGAAAGAATGTGCTTGAGCGTACCAAGCGTATCGAATCCCGGGAGATAGGGGGCGGGAAGACGATCGCCCTTGGCGTCGAACCACATTGAGGATGGTCCCGGTAGAATGCGAATACCATGGTTCGGCCAGATCGGGTCCCAGTTTCGAAGTCCCTCGGTATAGTGCCACATGCGGTCGGCATTGATGACGTGACCGCCTGCAGCTACGGCGATATCGATGCCTCGCCCGTCGACATGGGCTGGTACACCCAACACCATTTCTTTCGGTGGATTGCCGAGCCTGTCGCGTGGCCAGGCTCTTCGAACCTTATCCGGGTCGCCGCCTATACCGCCAGATGTGACAATTACGCAGTCAGCGAAATAGGCAAACTCTCCCGCGATATCCCGCGATGAAGATTGCCCGCGCTCAACGGTCGAGGGGGCCAGCACTTCGCCGTAAACGCCACTGGCTCGTCCGCCGGTGGTTGCGATACTATTGACCCTATGGCGGCATCTTAAGGTTATGAGCCCTTTGCTGATAGATTCACGAAGCGATCGCTCGAATGGAGCCACCACACCGGGCCCTGTGCCCCAGGTCACGTGAAAACGTGGTACTGAGTTGCCGTGACCATCTGCTCTCGCCCCGCCACGTTCTGCCCAGCCGACAACAGGAAACCAACGCATGCCTAGACTATGCAGCCAGGGTCGCATTTCGCCGGCGGCGAACTCCAGATAGGATGCGGCCCAGCGCTTCGGCCAATGATCCTCAGGCCTGTCAAATTGAGCCGACCCGAACCAATCCTGCCGCGCGAGATCGATATTGTCCTTTATGCCGAGGCGACGCTGTTCAGGACTGTCGACCATGAACAGTCCGCCGAGTGACCAGAACGCTTGTCCGCCAATGGAATTCTCACCTTCCTGTTCGAGAAGAATGACTTTGCGTCCAGCAGCGGCAAGTTCATGCGCTGCGACAAGTCCGGCTAATCCTGCTCCAATGATAATCGCATCTGCATCCTCCATCCCCGCTTCCTCTCTCCCAAAAAGCGTTTGATGATCGCATCGTGACTGAAGGGGTGATGTGTTGCAAGCTGGGGTCCCACGTCGTCAACCGAAGAAATTCGGCATGATCCAATCGGCAATCAGCTTGATAGAAAGTCCGAACAAGGTCAGCTGCACCAATAGGAAAAATGGGCCGTCCGGCATGATCCGGGTCAGCTTGGCGCCGACGAAGGTGCCGATGACTGCGGCAGGGACGAGCCAAAGACCGAGTGAGGTATCGAGATTGGAAAACTGCTGCAACTGCCAGTAAGGCACCAGCTTTACGGCATTGACGATGGCAAAAAGAATGGTCGAGGTGCCGGCAAAGACCAGTTTCTGAAGGTGCTGCGGCAGTACATACATCTGAAACGGTGGTGCGCCGGAGTGAGAGACAAAACTGGTTAGACCCGTAAGCACACCCCAGAAGACGCCACTGGGAACATCCGCCTTTCGCGCCTGTTTGCGGTAACGTGCACCAAACCAGGCGTTGAAGCAGAAAAGGAGACCAACCAATCCGACCAGCATTCCGATGAATGTGGGAGACAGATGCGCGCTGAACATCCAGCCAATGCCGACGCCGAGTATTGCCGCTGGTGTCAGGATCGCGAGATTGCGTGCGGAGAAGTGATGGCGATAAAGATAGAGGCCGAACATGTCGCTGATGACATAGATCGGGAGCAGAAGTGCGGCTGCCGTGACTGGAGATATGACAAGTGCCATCAAGGGAACGGCAAGCGTACCGACCGATGGTAATCCGCCTTTTGAAAGCCCGACGAGAAATGCTGCAATCACTGCGATTGCGAGGAACAGGGGCGTATGTTCGATCATGTGATAGTGAGGTCAGCTTTTTTTGGGGGGCGGGGAAGACATCTCCGGTCGTTTGGCCGGAGATGTTTTGTTTGGATGTCAGGCGTGCGCCCATTCCCAATAAAGAGCGCGAGCGCGTTTCGTCAGCGCTCCGTATTCAAGTTTGCGATCATCAAACCCGATAATCGGCACGACTTTGCTCATATTGCCTGTAGAGAAGATTTCGTCTGCTTCGCGGAAATCTTCAATTTTCAAAGTGGTTTCGTGAACTGAAATGCCTGCTTCGCGTAACAGATTGAGTACACGCTGACGAGTGATACCGTTCAGGAATGTGCCATTGGGAGCTGGTGTAAAGACCTCGCCGCCTCGTACCATGAAGACGTTCGAGGTTGCAGTTTCGGCAACGTTTCCTAGGACATCGGTCACCAATGCATTGTGAAAGCCTTTTGCTTTTGCCTCACGCAGCATTCGCGCATTGTTTGGATAAAGGCAGGCGGCCTTGGCATTGACCGGCATGACTTCCAGGTACGGTCGACGGAATGATGTCGTGGTGATGGTAAAACCCTTTGGCTCGACCATAGGGATTGCTTCAAGGCAGAGCGCAAAATCCGTGGACGATGCAAGGGGCGCGACAGTGCTGCTATCACCTTCCTCTGCCCAGTACATGGGACGGATATACACGTCTGTTCCCGGCGTGAATTTTTTCAGGCCCTCGCGTGCGAGTGCCTCGATATCGTTGGCGGAAAGCGTCGGTTCCAGGCCCAGAGCACGGGCTGAATCATTGGCGCGTGCAGAATGACGATCAAGGTCCGGTGTTACGCCTTCAAAGAGGCGCGCGCCGTCAAATACCAGCGAACCAAGCCAGGTTGCCTGTGAGGCTGCACCCAGGATCCGGACGTCGCCTTCGCGCCATTCGCCCTTGTAGTAGGTCCACATCGCCCGATTATCGGTCATTTCCCTAGTCCTTTGACAATATTATTTCTCATGTTTCTGCCTGCGCCAGGGCGCTTTCAAACATAGATGCTTATGGAAAAATGCTCGGAACGCGTTTCGACATTATTGGATCAGATAGATATTCTAAGCGCTTCTATTTGAAACGTAATTTCATCGATCTTGCACAGGCTACTTATATCGTAGGAGGAGGCAAAGCCGGAGACAAGCGCGAAGTTGTCACTACCTGCTTTCAAGATTGCTCCATTTTGTCTTCTACAAGTGCGGGAGTCGGTTCCGATGTAGCAACAGCAGGAGGACCTTCGACACCCCGTTGCCTTTCGCGAATGAAGGTGAAGAGCCCGGAAATTGTGATGAGAACGATGCCGATCAGCATCGGCGTGTCTATGTGATCATGGAAGACAAAATATCCGAAAAGGATCGCCCAGAGCATCTGGCTATATTGTGGGGAGGCTATCGCACTCGCAGGTGCGCGTTGGGCTGCAAGCATCAACAGGATGTTGGCAAGGGCAGCGAGAAGGCCATAGCCTGCAAGATAAACCCATTGTTCGGTATTCGGCGCTTCAAAGGACGGGGTCATTAAAGCCCCGCAGATAATGATGGGGCCGATAAGTCCGCTCGTATAAAGCGATATGCGCTTTTCGCGCTTGCCCATGACACGGAAGATAATGATGCTCATAGCGCCACCTATGCCAGCGGCAAGCGCTCCGAGATGGCCGATCGAGAGCTCCCTGAAGCCGGGGCGGAGTACAATTAGAACGCCGACAAAGCCGATCAGAACTGCGGACCATCGCCGCCAGCCAACTTGCTCCTTCAAGAACACCACTGAAAGTATTGTCACGTAAGCGGGGAGAAGGAAAATGAGTGCGAAGGCTTCCGCCATGGAAAGATGCGTGAATGCCGTAACACTGCCTATCGTTCCCATGGCAGCCGTTACGGTGCGCAGTAGCCACATCTTGATATTGGTTGTGCGAAACATATCGAGCCAGACATCGTCAGCTTTTTTTGTAAAGGGAATAGCAAGTAGACCAAGTACAGCGCCGAAGAATGCAACTTCGTATGGCGACAGCGTGCCATCAAGAAACTTGACGCAGGCGTCGCTGACAGCGAACGCCGCATAGGACGCAAATGCGAGAAAAATACCATAAAGCATGACGATGTCCGAAAGAAACGGGGGGAGGAGTTCGCTCCGAACGCTCCCTTAATCGATTAGAAGCCTATTGGCAAAAGACATTTCGGAAATTCCGCATTCAAGTCAATAAACGAACCATTGCTTCGAAGAGAAGTAAATTCGACCTTTTCAAGGTTGTGAGCTCAAGCAAAAACGCATGCCTCATTTGCAATCATATCCGTGGTGGAAATTTAGGCAAACGCCTATTTAACAATCATCCAAACGAGGAGAAAGCAAATGAACATTCGTCAGAAAGTACAGCAGTTCGTATCCCGCCGCCGCGCTATCCGTGAGCTTGGTGCTATGGACGACCATCTTCTTGCCGACATCGGTGTTTCGCGTTCGCAGATTCATAGCGCCGTTTTCGGTAAGTAATAACTTATGGCGTGTCTCTCGAAGGGTCGCCCTGTAAGTATAAATCGAATAAAGTAACAAAGCGTCGGTCTCCAGTCCCGGCGCTTTTGTTTTATGGATTACTCATATAATTAATTTTTTGATCAGAAGTCTTCAGCTTCCAGTCGCTTAAAGCCTCTTTTTATATTCCAGCATCTGCTCGAAATCCTTGCTTACTCATTCTTCGCTTGCTCTCTGCTAATGAGACGTAATTCGTACCATTTTGGGACAGATGGCAATTGGTAACCGCCCGATTGCTACCGCCTGTTGAAACAAGGCCTCGTGACGTAAGACACGTCTTTAGCGACGTCGTTAATGACGTGTCTTGAGATTGAGGTGGACGATGCGGATGGAGATACTGGGCCATGAACGCCGCCGTCGGTGGCGAGCCGAAGAGAAGCTTGCGATAGTCAATTCGGTTGGGGTTGATGGCGCGACAGTCACAGAAGTTGCGCTCCGTCACGATGTATTGCGGCAGCAGATTTATATGTGGCGTAGCGAGTTGAAGAGGAAGGGGCTTCTGCCTTCCTCGCCGGAGCCCTTGTTTCTTCCCGTTGACATGACTGCCGCTCCGCTCGGTTCTGAGGCGAACAGTTCTGTCGATGCTTCATGCTCAATGGTTGAATTGCAATTGCGCTGCGGCCGTCGACTTTGTTTTGACAGCCAAGTGGAAGGTGCGGTGTTGACGCGGCTGATCCGGGTGGTGGAACAGGCATGATTGGACCGGGCACCGGCGTTCGGGTTTACCTTGCCTGCGGCGTCACAGATATGAGGAAGGGCATTGAGGGGCTTTCAATGTTGGCACAGGATGTCTTGCGTCAAAAGCCGACAGGAGGAGCAGTCTTCGCCTTTCGCGGGCGACGTGGCGATCGGGTGAAGCTCCTTTATTTTGATGGCCAGGGATTTTGCCTTTACTATAAAATCCTGCAGAAAGGCCGTTTCCCCTGGCCGTCGGCGGCCGATGGGACGGCTCGACTGACAGCAGCGCAACTGGCGATGTTATGGGAAGGAATAGACTGGAGGCGTCCGGACTGGGGTGCTCCGCCGGCACGTGTCGGTTGATTTTATCTTACTGAAACTACTTGTTTTTATGGTGCCCTGTCCTGATTTATGCTAGTCAGGATCATGTCGAATGCGAGCTCAATTCTTCCTGATGATCCAGCCTTTCTGAAGGCGATGATCACCGCCTTGCAGGCGGAGAATGCGAAGATGTCGGCGGCGTTGAAAGCGCACGATCACCTGATCCAGGGTCTGAGGCTACGCATTGCGCGATTGAAGAAACAGATCTTCGGCAAGTCTTCTGAAAAGATCGAGCGGGAAATTGCGCAACTGGAACTGGCTCTGGAGGATCTGTTGATTGCCAGTGCCGAACACGAGACCGCGCCCGTCGAGGAGCTTGAAAACGATACGGCTTGCGTTCCGGATGAAACTTCACAGTCCCGGCCACTGCGTCGGCGTCCGCGTGTGTCGGAAAATGCCGTTCGCGAACGCCGGGAACTGGATCCCGGTCATTGTTGTCCTGCCTGCGGCGGAGAATTGCGCCTTGTCGGAGAGGATGTCAGCGAAATCCTCGACATGGTCGCAGCGACGATGAAGGTCATTGAGATCGCCCGACCAAAGAAGTCGTGCCGTTGCTGTGAGAAGATGGTGCAGGTTCCTGCTCCCAGCCGCCCAATACCCGGCAGTATGGCTGGTGCCGGGCTTCTGGCCTATATCCTGGTCTCGAAGTTCGACGATCACCTGCCGCTCTATCGCCTCAACGAGATCTTCGCGCGGATGGGTGCCGATATACCTGACAGCACACTGGTGGACTGGTGCGGTCGTGCCATGCAGGTGCTTCGGCCGCTGATCGAGCGCATTGAGACCGAGATCATGAAAAGCGATCTCCTCCATGCTGACGATACGCCGATCCGGGTGCTGGATCGCTCATTGCGCGACAAGGGATTGGGCAAAGGTGTGAAGAAGGGCAGGATCTGGACATATGTCCGCGATCAGCGTCCATGGGCGGGTGGTGCACCACCAGGTGCTGTTTATTACTTCGCTCCCGACTGGAAGGAAGAGCACGTTCATAGCCATCTCAAAAAGGCGAGTGGCATTCTTCAGGCCGACGGCTACAAAGGCTATGCGAAGTTATATGAGCCGGGATCGGACGGGAAGCCCCGGTTCCGGGAGGCTTCATGTTGGGCGCATTGGCGGCGTGACTTTCATGACATCTGGACTGCAAACAAATCCGGGATTGCGCGCGAGGCTCTCGACCGGATCGGAGTGCTGTATGATATCGAACGGGGTATTATGGGGCAGCCTGCCGATGTACGGCTTGCCGCGCGTCAAAAGCACAGCAAGCCGAAGGTCGAGGAACTGCATGCATGGGCGGAAAAGCAGTTGCTCCGCATTCCTGGCAAAAGCGAGCTGGCGAAAGCTTTGCGCTATGGGCTGAGCAGATGGCCGTCACTCTGCCTGTTCCTGGAGGACGGGCGCGTGGCCATAGACAACAACGCTGCGGAGCGGGCCCTGAGACCAATAGGAGTAGGACGCCGGAATTGGTTATTCGCAGGCGCTGACACCGGCGCGGAAACTCTGGCACGCGCCATGACGATCATTGAAACAGCGAAGATGAACGGCATCAACCCGCAAGCTTATCTGGCCGATGTGCTCGACCGGATTCACGACCACAAGATCAATCGACTCGATGAGTTGCTGCCGTGGAACTGGAAGCCCCTCGCAGCTGAACATGCAAAGGCAGCCTGATGGCCACGGTCAGATTTGTTTACACGCTCGACTATGTCGCTGAAATGCTCGAAGAGGATGTCGATCTTCTTCAAGCGATCATCTACAATGACGACAACCTGACCTATGGCAATATCATCACCGTCGTAACCGGCGACGACCAGACTACGAGCGCCCTGACGGACGACGGCATCGATGAACTCAGACAGATGCTGGCCGACGCACGTAAATCAGCCGAAAAATGGCAGGAATTCCTCGAATGCTTTGTCGATGACGAAGAAATCGTCGCGCGCATCAATACATATTCTCCACGGTAACAATCGGGCGGTTACGGCAATTGTCGTCGGGCCAATTTTCCGTCAGCTTATATCTGCGGGAGCAGGCGATGAGGATGGGTTCTTCCGTTGTAACTACGGCTAATTTGCCGAACTTCATCGCCTCTTATTTTATAGCGATGTCTATTGCTGGAATTTATTGCATTTATTATCTGAAATGATTGCTACAGGCATTGTGAAAAATGCAGGAGTGCACGTAAATCTACCTCTTGCGCATCGGGTGGTCTCCGGCTTATCTGGCCACCCGATGACGCAAAGGCAGATACATCATGGACATTATCTGGCGTGGGATTCTGATTGGGATCGGCGCAACGGTCGTTATGGACTTGTGGGCACTTTTGCTAGCTGCAATGCCAGGGCAGACACGCCCCAATTGGGGATTGGTTGGCCGCTGGTTCTGGCATCTTCGCCACGCGAAAATTTTTCACGATAATATTTCCAATGCTGAACCTTATCAGCATGAAGTAGCGCTTGGGTGGATCGGACATTATGCGGTGGGTATCCTTTACGGAGTCGTCTTTGCCATTTACGGTGGCTCGGAATGGTTCTCAGACCCCGCATTTCTACCGGTCTGGATTTTTGGCATTCTGACAGTGGCGGCAGGGTGGTTTTTGCTGCAACCGGGCTTGGGAATCGGTTGGGCGGCATCCAAATTGCCCAATGCTCGTAATGTCCGCTACCTCAACCTGATTGCGCATACGGTTTTTGCATTGGGCATGTATGGCACGGCGTTGCTCTTACAAAGCCCATTTCAATCAGTCGGTTAGAAAAATAGAACACGTTCTCGCAAACTGTCTTTTTTGAATCTGTTTCAAACATTTCCCGACAAATGAGTGGCTGGCGCATGGCGAGATCTCAGTCCACACTAAATCATGTCAACAAACTGGCATACACACGGCAGAACTGTGCTTTTGTCCGTGATGGGTGTATGGGGAACATGTCCGACTGCAAATCTGCAGCGGCAACTAACATTATGGCAATCGCATAGGTTGCTTCGGCTCGACACTTTGCGAAGCGCAACAGTTTGCGCGTCGTGATTTCACGCGAACTGAGGTGCCAATTGACGGGCGCTTTGCCTTGGAGGGACGATGCTCGAAAAGCTGTTCAAATTGCAGGAACACGGCACTACGGCGAGAACTGAAATCATTGCCGGCGTGACGACCTTCCTGACGATGTCTTACATCATCTTCGTAAATCCGGACATTCTATCCACCACAGGTATGGATCGAAACGCTGTTTTCGTTGCCACCTGCCTAGCGGCAGCTCTCGGCTCGATCATCATGGCGCTCGTTGCGAACTGGCCTATCGGCATGGCGCCAGGCATGGGTCTCAATGCCTTCTTCGCGTTCACTGTTGTCGGGGCGATGGGTTTTTCCTGGCAGCAGGCGCTGGGTGCCGTTTTCATTTCCGGTATTATCTTCCTTCTCCTGACCGTGACCGGCATACGCCGCTGGCTGGTTGAAGGTATTCCGCATTCGCTACGAAGTGCGATCGCGGCAGGTATCGGCATGTTCCTGGCCCTGATCGGCCTGAAAAGCGCCGGTGTCGTCGTTGGCAATGAAGCAACTTTGGTCGGACTTGGGGATCTGACAAAATCCGGTCCACTGCTGGCTATAGCCGGTTTCTTCATCATCGCCGTGCTCGACGCTTTGAAAGTTCGCGGTGCGATCCTCATCGGTATTCTTGTTGTCACAGTGGCATCGATCGCTCTTGGCATCAGCCAGTTTGGTGGTGTTTTTTCGGCTCCTCCGAGCCTTGCGCCAACGTTTCTTCAGCTTGATGTGATGGGCGCTCTGCATACCGGCATTCTGCATGTCATTCTGGTTTTCGTCCTGGTTGAGGTTTTCGATGCTACCGGTACGCTGATTGGTGTGGCGAAGCGTGGCGGCCTGATCGAACCCGGTAAACCCAACCGTCTCGGACGTGCGCTGTTTGCCGATAGTACTGCAATTCTTGGCGGCTCGCTCCTCGGTACTTCCTCTACGACGGCTTATGTTGAAAGTGCATCGGGTGTTCAGGCTGGTGGCCGTACGGGCCTCACAGCTTTGGTTGTCGCACTTCTATTTCTTGCAGCCTTGTTCATTTCGCCGCTCGCCGGTTCGGTTCCGGCTTATGCGACTGCACCGGCTCTGATCTACGTCGCTTGCTTGATGATGCGTGAGCTGACCGAGATCGAGTGGCACGATGTAACGGAAGCGGCACCCGCGGCGCTGACGGCTTTGGCCATCCCGTTCACCTACTCGATTGCCAACGGCCTGGCCTTCGGCTTCATCAGCTATGTCGTTCTCAAAGCCTTCACTGGCAAGGCGCGGGACATCCATCTCGCCACATGGCTGGTTGCCGCACTCTTTGTCATCCGCTTCGCATTCTTTGCTGAGTGACAGTAAAAGCGCCGGGCCGAAATGGTCCGGCGCTCGTTTTGCAATATCGGGAGGAATAGAACTGTGCAAACGGATGAACTGAAACTACTGGAAAAACTGATCGACGTTATCGAGCAGGATGTTATTCCGCTGACTGAACGAGGCGTTGCGGAAGGTAACAAGGTGTTCGGTGCGGCCTTGCTGCGCAAATCAGATCTATCTCTTGTTCTTGCAGAAACCAACAATGAGACGGAAAATCCGCTCTGGCATGGCGAAGTGCATACTTTGAAGCGCTTTTACGAGATGCCGGAGAACGGACGTCCTGACCCGAAAGATATGGTCTTTCTTTCCACCCACGAGCCTTGTTCCATGTGTCTTTCAGCCATAACATGGAGCGGTTTCGATAATTTCTACTATCTCTTCAGCCACGAAGATTCACGAGATGCTTTTTCAATTCCGCACGATTTGAAGATCCTCAAGGAAGTCTTCACGCTGGAGCCAGGCGGATACAACCGCGATAATGCTTTCTGGCATAGTCATTCGATTCCGAAAATGGTTGCATCTCTGCCGGACGCCGACCGCTCGCGTCTAGGCAAAAGGCTTGACGCCATTTTCGCCAAATATGATGAATTGTCCTGTACATATCAGGCCAGCAAAGATGGAAACGCCATTCCTCTCAATTGAGGGGAATTTGTTTCTTACGGTCATATGCCTGAAATAGGCTCGTGCCAGAGGAGATGCGCGATCTCGGATATCCGGTTCGCTTATTTTTCATGTCTGACAGGACGAGCATCATGACCTCTGACCACATAGTATCAGCGATTGGCTTCTGTACCCCGACGGGTGACGGTAATTTCAGTACGCTTGAAGGCGCAATCCGCAACATCGTCGAACTCGGTTCGGAAGCTGTGGAACTGTCGCTTTATGGCGAGGAAATAATCTCCGGCGGTCGTCTCATCCCGCACCGCGTGGATCGTCTCGTCAATATCACCAGACAATTTGATACCCGCTACAGCGTCCACGGACAGATCGTTTCCAACTTCATGGATCGCGAGCATTTGGAGTATCAAAAGGCGGTTGTTCGGGCGATGCTGGAACTTTGCGACCGTGTCGGGGCAGAAATTCTGGTTCATCACTCCGGGCATGCGCCAATGCCCGCACCTTCTCTTATTCCTGACCTCGACAAGATGGAACAGGATGCGCTCGCCGAAATGGCAGAACTTGCAAAAGCCTATGGTGTGCGGATAGCACTCGAGAATATTTTCGCGATGAGCGACGCGGAATATCGCCAGACACCGGCTCAGGTCGCTGAAACCGTAGCTGCAGTTGGTCATCCTTCGGTCTGCGGACTGATCGACTTCAGCCATGCTTATATCGAATGTACGCGTCTGGGGCTTGATTGGCGTCCGCAAATTCGTGCCATGGCTCCCGTGACTGGACATTTGCATGTTCACGACAGTTTTGGCCGCTCTTATACGATGACCAAGTTTTATCATCCTGCCGAGGCAACAGCGCTTGGTATTGGCGATCTGCACCTGCCGGTGGGATGGGGCGATATCCCGTGGGAAGAAATTTTCGACGAACTGACGTTCTTGCCCGATACATTCCTGATCATGGAAATAGGAGAAGATCGTTTCAGTACCGAACAGGCCGATAGTCTTGCACGTGCGCGCAAGCTGGCTGAACGGGTTAACAATCGCCTGAAAGCTGCCTGATTGAAATAAAATAGGCCGCGCGATGAGCGCGGCCTATTCTAGAGCGCGTTTCGATCCGATTGAATCAGATCGGTACTCTATCTATTTGTTTTGACGCGCATCTTATCCGAAAACCGTTTCACACATTCCGAGATGCGCTCCGATGGCTACAGATTTTTCTATTTACGGATTTCACCAAGCTGCTTCTGCACCGTGTCGATAACATCCTCTCCGATCTGGGACTTGTATTTGTCATAGATGGGCTGGGATTTCTCAAGCATACGGGCATGTTCTTCGGGCGAAAGCGTGTTGACTTCCAGACCTGCCTCTTTGATTTTTTCGAGTGACTTCTGGTTCAATTCGCGAATAACCTTGCGTTCGACATCCCGTCCGATGACGGCGCATTCACGCAAAGCGGCCTGTTCTTCCGGTGAGTATGTGTCGAAGATCGGCTTGGAGTACAGGAAGAGAAACGGCGTGTAGGCGTGTTTCGTTTCCGTGACGAATTTCTGTACCTCGTAGAACTTTGATGTATCGATCGTTACGTAAGGGTTTTCCTGTGCGTCGATAGCCTTTGTTTCCAGTGCTGAGAAGATTTCACCAAAAGCCATAGGGGTGGCATTGGCACCGAAATTCTGGAACGTATCGAGGAAGATGTTGTTCTGCATCACGCGGACTTTCATACCGCTGAAGTCTTCCCACTTATTGACCGGATGTTTTGAGTTCGAAAGATTCCGGAACCCGTTCTCCCAATAGGCAAGATTGACGAGGCCGACAGCTGCCAGCTTTTCGTCCATCATCTTCCCGAACGAACCGTCGACGACAGCGTCCGCTTCTTCATCATTTGCGAAGAGAAACGGCAGATCGAAAACGCCGAGTGCCGGTACGATTCCGACGAGCGGTGACGACGATGTAACCACACCTTCTTGCACACCGGAACGTAGCGCCTGCGTCGCCTGCAAATCGCCACCCAACGCTCCACCCCAGAAAGCGGTTATCTTCATCTTGCCGCCGGACTTTTCAGCAAGACATTCATTCATGGCCTTTATGCCATTACCGACGGGATGATCCTCATTAATGCCGTTCGAGACGCGGATGTTGCGATCCTGAAACTCGGCAAATGCAGGGACGGTAAGCGCTCCCGCCACGAGGGCGGTCGTTGCCAGCATAATCAGTTTTTTCATTGAACTCTCCTCCCAGAGTTGATGTTAATCCTAATGAAGCCAGTTCATGGGTACGAGTACCAGACTTGGAAACAGAACCAGCAATAGCAACACAATCACCTGTGAAATCAGGAACGGATTGACACCGGCGACCACTTTTCCGAGCGGCACCTTTGAGACGCCGCTCACCACATTCAGCACTACGCCAACTGGCGGAGTGATAAGTCCGATGCTGTTGTTCATGATAAACAGGACACCGAAATAGGCCGGATCGATGCCTGCCTGTTTGACAATCGGCATCAGGACCGGCGTCAAGATGAGAATTGTCGGCGTGAGGTCCAATGCAGTCCCGACAATCAACACCAGGATCATGATCGCAAACATCAATAGTTTCGGACTATCGATCAGCGGTGCGATATAACTACTGATTTCAGCCGGAATATTTGCGGCTGTTATCAGCCATGACGAAACCAATGCCGAGGCGACGAGAAACATGATGACGGATGTTGTCTTGGCAGCGCGCAAGAAAACGCCGTAGAGATCGACGAACCTCAGTTCGCGATAAATGAACATGCCGACAAAGAGAGCATAGGCTGCAGCGACCACGGCTGCTTCTGTTGGCGTCATGACACCCATTCGAATGCCGCCGAGGATGATGATCGGCATACCGAGCGCCCATAACGCACGCGCAGTTGCCTGCAGCCGATTTTTGCCGGATTGCTTCGGAAGCACGTTGATATTATCTTTTCTGACGACAATTTGCCAGGTGACGAGAAGGGCGATACCCATCATCAGGCCCGGCACGATGCCTGCCATGAAAAGCTGTGTGATTGATACGTTGGCGGCAACACCGAACACGATCATTGCCATTGATGGCGGGATAACCGGCGCGATGATGCCACCGGCTGCCATCAATCCGGCAGAGCGCGGAATGTTATAGCCAGCCTTGGCCATCATGGGGACGAGGATCGTCGCAAGCGCTGCAGTATCGGCAGCGGCCGAACCCGATACGCTGGCCATGATGATTGCTGCGAGGATTGCAACGACACCGAGACCGCCGCGAATATGGCCCACACAAGCAATGGCGAAATCAATGATGCGGCGGGACAAACCGCCCGAATTCATCAATTCGCCGGCGAGAATGAAGAAGGGGATGGCCAGAAGGGTGAATGAGTCTACACCAGCGATCATGTTCTGCGCGATGATCTGCGTATTGAACATCCCCATGTACAGCATGAGAATGACACCACAGAACATAAGCGAGAAAGCGATCGGAACACCGATAGCCATGGCGCTGAGGAGCGAGCCGACAAATACTACAAGTGTCATGTCGTCTACTCCATAAGATGGTCGAGCGAATGTTCGCCCGCGAAAGTGGCAATTTCCTCATCGGTTAGACGACCGGTGACAGCTCGCAGGAAGCGCTCGGCGGCAATGATGAACATTGCACTGCCGGTAAATAGTCCGACGCCATATACCCAGATCATCGAAAGGCCGGTGACTGGTGCAACCATGCTGGCGTTGATGTCGAATTGTTTCCACGTACCCCAGAAGAAAATTCCCGAGCACAACATGACGATCAGATAGCTGATTGCCATGCAGGTAATGCGGCCTTGTCGACCAAAACGGGCAACGAGTGACTCAATACCCAAATGGCTGTTTTCTCGAAATGTGAGAACTGCGCCGAGAAACGCTACCCAGACGAAGAAATAACGTGAAAGTTCTTCCGATACGGTCAGTCCGGAATTTGCGGCGTAGCGCAAAATCACGTTGACGAAGACCATGATAGCCATGCCGGCGAGGAGGAAGACGAGAATTGCGCCAAGTAGCTTGTAAAAGAGGTCTATGGCTTTCGTCATATGTCCGCCCTCAGACTTTATCGAGCAGATCGCGTGCTTGCAGGTTTTGGATCAGCGCTCTGATGCCGAATGTCCATTCTGGACATTTGTCGGTCCGGTCGACCCAATTGACGAGCCGTCCGAGCTTGGGCGTGGATATCTCCACACGGTCGCCAATTTCGTGCGTGAAGCCTTGTCCGGCACCACGACGATCCTTGACGGGAGCAAACATCGTACCGAGGAACAATACCGCGCCGTCCGGATACTGATGATTGCGGTTCATCATTTGCGATGCAAGATTTTCAGGAGCGCGGCTGATCGCTTCCATCGGGCTTTCGCCGGTCATTTCGAAGCCGTCAACTCCGTGGACCGTCAGCGACAGCTTGAGCTTACGCAACACGTCCATGGTGAATTCACCGTCGAACAGGCGAATGAATGGGCCGATAGCGCAGGATGCGTTATTATCCTTCGCTTTGCCCAGCAGGAGAGCCGAGCGCCCTTCGACGTCCCGAAGATTGACGTCATTGCCGAGAGTTGCACCAACGATGCGTCCGTCTGAAGCAACGACCAGTACGACTTCTGGTTCGGGATTGTTCCATTGCGAAATTGGTAGAATACCGACAGTTGCACCGCATCCGACGGCGGACATCGGTTGGGATTTGGTGAAGATTTCTGCATCTGGGCCAATGCCTACTTCCAGATACTGAGACCAAAGCCCCATTTCCTGTAGGAGCGCCTTGACTTCCGCTGCTTTCTCGGAGCCAGCCACGACACCTCGCAAACTGTTACCAATGACGGGGGCGAGACGTTCGCGAACTTCGCGAGCGCGGGAAGGATCACCCTTTGCCTGTTCCTCAATCACGCGTTCGAGCATGCTGTCAGCAAAGGTGACGCCTGCTGCTTTGATAGACTGCAAATCGATGGGGGCAAGCAGCTCTCCGCGATCACCGGAAAGAAAATCGTCGAGTGAGCCAAGGTTTTGGAAGTTGTCCGTACTTTTTAATTCGCTTAGTAGCGAATTACGCTCCAGAAGACCTGAAACGGTAGCCGACAAGCCGGACAAATCGTGCAGATAACCGTCTTTCACCAGTATTGGACAGGGGCCGTTTTCTGCTTTCGACCATGCGCGGCCGATCAAAACAGCAGACTGGCTATCTTCAGGCAAAATTGCCGTTGCTTTCAATTCACGCTTGTCTTGCACAGATATCCTCCCAATGCATGACCGTTTCCCGCAGGTCATATGTTGTCAGGATGTCTGACAACAATAGTAATATTATTATTAGCAGTCTGGAGACGAGTCCAGCCTTCAGACGGCGTTAAACTCAAAAATTAGATCGATCTGTTTTTCTTCGACTGACAGTGTAAGCCTTGTCCATTTCCGGATTGAGCTCCATCCCGAGGCCTGCGCCGGGTGGAACCGTGATCATACCGTTCTTTACTTCGGGCAAGGCCGTAACAAGATCGCGATACCAGGTCTTGTAGAATGCGCGCACACTTTCCTGGATGAGCGCGTTCGGTGCGTTGAGCGACAGGTGCGTTGAAGCACACAGAACGACAGGGCCGGTACAATCATGCGGGGCGACGGGAAGATGCCAGGCTTCTGCCATAGCCGCTATCTTACGGGCTTCTGACAGGCCACCGCACCAGCTCAAATCGAGCATAACAACGCCAGCGACGCCTGTTTCGAGCAGATCGCGAAATGCCCAACGGCTTCCCAAGGTTTCGGAGGCACAGATTGGCGCAATGCTTGCTTCTGCATAACGTTTGAGGCTGCCAAGACTGTCCATCTTGATTGGGTCTTCGTGCCAGAAAGTCTTGAATGGTGCGAGTTCTCGCGCAATCTGCATGGCCGGTAAAAGCTGCCACATGGAATGGAATTCAACCATGATATCCATGCGATCACCGACGGCCGCACGGATCTTCTCGAAAGGCTGTAACGCCGCCTTCAGATCAGGCTGGGAAATATACTGCCCGCGTGTTTTCTCCGCTGCCATGTCGAATGGCCAGATTTTCATTGCCGTTATGCCCTCGTCCAGTAACGAGAGCGCAAGTTCGTCTGCACGGTGCAGGAAGCCATTAAGATCGTCATAATTGGCTCCTGCACTTGCAAGGCCATAATTGGCAGACTGCTGACCCGTTGCTTTCTTGATATATTCCGTTCCGGCACATGTGTTGTAGGTGCGGATGGATTGACGGCTGAAGCCGCCGAGCAACTGAGCGATCGGAAGGTTGGCAGCTTTACCGTAAAGATCCCACAAGGCGATGTCGAACGCGGAGTTCCCACGTACTTCGGCGCCAGTTGAACGGAATCCGAGATAACCCACAAGGTCAGAGGCCAACAGATCGATTTGCAACGGATCGCGACCCAGAACACGCGGTGCCACATATTCGTGCAAATAAGACTCGACCGTCTCGGACATGAAAAAAGTTTCGCCGAGCCCGGTAATTCCTTCGTCCGTATGCACTTCGACCCACAACAGGTTTGGTCGTTCGGCTATGCGGATCGTTTCGACAGCGATAATCTTCATTGCACCTCCCAATGCGATCCGATTGCGTATGAACTAGCTCTTTCCGCCTTCATTGAGTTTTTCGAAATGAAGGAGCAGGGCGCTATGATCCTTTTCGCCACCGCCTTCTTCCACGAAAGCGGCAAAAGCATCGCGTACCACCTCGGTCAACGGCAAGCTCAACGATAGGTCACCCGCAGTCTTGAGGATCGAATTGAGATCTTTCAATTGAATACGCGATGTGCCGCCCGGCTCGAAATTACGATCAATCATCCGTTTGCCGTGCAATTCGAGAATGCGGCTTTCACAGAAGCCGCCGCGGATGGCGTCGCGGAACGCTGAGCGCGAACCGCCGCCTTTCTCGACGAGAACCATTGCCTCCGCAATCGCTCCAATGGTCACGGCAACAATCTGCTGATTGGCGAGTTTTGCCAGTTGACCGGCACCAGATGGGCCAACGCGGGTAAGGCGTCCCATTGGTTTGAAAACATCGGAAAGCTTGGCAATGACCGTTTCATCGCCTCCAGCCATGATGGCAAGTGTGCCTTCCTGCGCACCCACTACGCCACCTGAAACCGGCGCATCGATATGATCGACGCCAATAGCTTGCAAACGCTGAGCATGCTCGCGGGCGAAGTCTGGCGAAATCGAACTCATATCAATGAGGATGCTGCCCCTTTTCATGACGGCAGCAACCCCTTGGTCGAAAAGAACGTCGCGTACTGCCGGGCCATCGGTCAACATGGTGATGACTATATCGGCATTCTGTACTGCCTCGGCGGCGGTTTGAGCGAGTTTGGCACCTTTTCCAGCAAGAGGGGCTGACTTGGCGCTGTTCCGATTCCAGACTGTTACGTCGATGCCGGCATTAAGAAGACGACCAGCCATCGGCGCGCCCATTAGGCCAGTCCCAAGAAATGCGATCCTGCGCGTCAAAGTTTGCCTCCCATCTCATCTTCGATGTGAACACGAATGATCTCATCAAAAGACGTTTCTGCGGTGAAGCCAAGAGCCTGGGCTCGTTTTGCCTCGAAGCCGGGTGCCCAACCGGCAACCATATGCATGATCATTTCATTTGGTTCACGGCGGATCAGGTCCACGGCCGTTTCACCGGCAACGCGACGCAATGCTTCAATCTGTTCACCCACTGTAGCACTAAGACCGGGCATGGAAAGATTGCGGCGCGTTCCCACGGCTTCCGTATCAATGGTTGCTCCGTGGATCAGAAAACCGACCGCTGACCGCGGCGAAGCATGCCAGTGCCGTACATCTTCCGGAACAGGTAGTATGGCTTCCTGCCCAGAAAGGGGTTCGCGCAATATATTGGAGAAAAAGCCGGAGGCAGCTTTGTTGGGCTTGCCCGGACGGATGCAGATCGTCGGCAGGCGAATGCCGATACCGTCGAAAAAGCCGCGGCGGGTATAGTCCGACAACAGAAGTTCGCTGATTGCCTTCTGCGTGCCGTAGCTCGTCAATGGGGTCGTGTGAAATTCGTCGGGGATCGGGCAAGGGAGCGGGGCTCCGAAAACCGCTATGGACGAAGTGAATACTACGCGGGGCTTATAGCCATCGGAAAGGTGCGCAAGCCGGATTGCATCGAACAGATGGCGGGTGCCATCCAGATTGATTCGATATCCCTTATCGAAATCGAGTTCTGCTTCACCTGATACGATTGCTGCAAGGTGAAAGATCACGTCGGGACGCGCTGACACGATGCTTTGGGCAGTCTCCATTGTGGAGATATCTGCTGCCAGAGTATCGACAGATCCGGCAAAGCCGGCAGGAGGTTCTGCAGCAACGATGTCGATAAGTGTCAGCTTTTCAATGGGCTTCCCGCCAAGGTGACCGTCTTTTGAGAGGCGTTGCGTCAGCTTGCATCCGACCATGCCCGCAGCGCCGATGATAGCAATATGCATTTGTAAGCCTCCTCCCAATCTTGTAGCCCATTGCAACCCAGAGCGCGGTGTTGGCTACCATAACAACACTTAACCAGTCTCCCACCAGATTTATGTTGTAGGGTTGTCTGATAACCTTATATGTAGGCGTTGAAAACAATTTTCTCGATCTTGCCACAGGAATGAAACGGAAAAGCCTGTTGCATTCCTCAAGCTGTCGTACATCTGCGGCAGCCGATTACGCATCAATGACGTCTATGAACAAGAGGATATTATGTACGGCTCGGGGGACATGACCGGAAGCAAGCAGGCAGAACTTATCGCTTTTTTGGGCGATGATCTGGTTATGACCGATAGAAGCGATATGCTCCGCTATTGTCGTGACTGGCCTGGTGATGTGGAGAACGTGGCGGTTGCTGTCATCCGTCCGCGTTCGACAGAGGACGTTTCCGCTGCGGTTAAAGCTTGCGGTTCACTGGGATTGTCCATCATTCCGCAGGGCGGAAATACCGGTCTTGTGCAAGGCGGTGTACCGGATGGGCGCGACGATCTCGTCATTCTAAGCCTTGAGCGGATGAACCGTATTCGAAAGGTCGACCCGGATGATTTTTCAGCGGTTGTTGATGCCGGTTGCATTCTCTCCGAATTGAAAGACAAACTGGCGGTTGAAGGAATGTTTTTCCCACTGGCCCTTGGCGCACAGGGAAGCTGCCGTATCGGTGGTAATGTCAGCACCAATGCCGGAGGCGTCAACGTGCTGCGTTATGGCATGACGCGTGAGTTGGTCCTGGGGGTGGAGGTCGTGTTACCTGACGGTACGATATTCAACGGTCTTTCAACGTTGCGGAAAGACAATCGCGGCATCGATCTGAAACAGATTTTCATTGGCGCGGAAGGCATTCTGGGCGTTGTGACCGGCGTTGCAATCAAACTGATGCCTTTGCCGGATAAGGTGGAAATCGCGCTGTTGGGACTCAAGTCACTCGCTGACGCTATTGCGCTTTATCGGCGTGCGCGGGTGCAGTGCTGTGACCTGATGTCCGCTTTCGAGTTCATGCCGCCGGTGGCTTTTACCTTGGCGCAAGAGGCGATGCCGGATCTTGCCATGCCGCTTGGACAATATCCTGCCTATGTCTTGATGGAGATTTCGGGCTCCGGGCTGGTCGATATAGCGTCCTTGATGGAACAGTTTCTTGCAGGCGCAATGGAAGATGGTCTTGTTCTGGACGGAACCATCGCGTCATCTCGTACGCAAGGTCAAAATCTCTGGATGTTCCGCGAGGCGATGAACGAAGGGCAGGCGCTGCGTGGCAAACATCTACGCACCGACATATCGGTCCCGCTGTCAAAACTGGCGTCGTTCGTCACGGAAGCTGAAACCGAACTGGCTGAGGTCCTTCCAGATTGTCTTGCTGTTTCTTATGGACATGTCGGAGATGGTAACGTGCATCTCAACGTTATCCCTGGAAACGATTTCGATATTGCGGTTAAAGACAAGAAGATCAAGCTTGCCAAGGAAACGATCAATGCCGTTCTGGATCGTTATGCAGGCAGCATTAGCGCCGAGCATGGCATCGGTCGCCTGAAGCGGGAAGATTTCGAGAAGCGCATTGACCCTGCAAGGCGAAAACTGCTTGAAGGTCTCAAGCAAGTCATTGATCCAGACAACATCATGAATCCCGGCTGCCAGCTTTCGCTTGACTCTTCAAAATGCTGACGACACACAATTTGAACGGATAATCAGGGAGGCTCTATCATTTTGTTTGGCGAAATCAGGCGCAATGAACAACTTCCCGGACGCATCGCTTCCGAAATTACGCGGCAGATCGGTGAAGGTAGTCTTCTGCCGGGGCAAAAGCTGCCGACGGAACATAATCTCGCACAAAGCTTCGGTGTTAGTCGCTCGGTCGTACGTGAAGCGATCGCCCAGTTGCGTAACGAGGGATTGGTCGAAACCCGACAGGGTGTCGGTGCTTTCGTAACGGAACCTGATAAGCGCCATGCCATCCGTATAGAACCTGAAACGCTTGCCAACCGCGATAGTTTCCGAAGTCTGTTCCAATTGCGAATGGCGCTGGAGATTGAAGCGGCGGGGCTTGCCGCAGTACACCATGATGAACACGACATGATGCAACTGAACGAAGCGCTTGCAGAGATGAGCGGTTCAAAAAAATGGACTGATACTGGTATTGCTGCCGATCTGGCGTTTCACCGTGCGCTCGCTTCCGCAACGCATAACGAATATTTTCCGTTGGTCCTCGGCTTCATTGCCGAACGCATCAATCAGGCAATCAATGCTGCACGCGCACGCGCAGTGCTTGAGCAGATTGTCGAGATCACCATCAATGAGCACACTGCAATCAGAGATGCCATTCATTCACGTGATCCGTTGCAAGCGCGCGAAGTGATGCGCCATCACATTGTGCAGGCAGCAAGCCGCGTTGGCCTCAAACTGGAAACCTTCTAATGGCTTCTTCTTTCGAACTCTTCAGTCTGGACGGGCGCATTGCCTTGGTCACTGGTTCCAGCCAGGGCATTGGTTTTGCATTGGCGCGGGGGCTTGCAGAACATGGTGCAACGGTCATCATCAACGGTCGCGACCGGAACAAGGTGGATACTGCCGTTACGCTCTTGGAAGAAGAGGGCCATACGGTCTTTGCGTCTGCGTTCGATGTGACGGATGCCGAAGAAGTTCGTGCGGCTATTGATGCTATCGAAGAGGAAATTGGTACGCTCGATATTCTGGTCAACAATGCCGGAATGCAGTATCGCGCACCGCTCGAAGATTTCCCGATCGAGAAATGGCAGCAGCTTCTGGAAACCAATATTTCCAGCGCTTTTTATGCGGGGCAGGCGGCTGCGCGCTACATGATTGCACGAGGACGTGGCAAGATAATCAACATTGCGTCGGTTCAAAGCGAACTGGCCCGACCTTCCATCGCGCCCTATACGGCGACAAAGGGAGCTATTCGTAATTTGACGCGCGGTATGGCCACCGATTGGGCCAGACATGGTTTGCAGGTCAACGCGATTGCTCCCGGCTATTTCAAGACGCCGCTGAATCAGGCATTGGTTGATAATCCCGAATTTACGGCGTGGCTGGAAAAAAGAACGCCGGCCGGCCGTTGGGGGGATGTAGAAGAGTTGGTCGGTGCTGCAGTTTTCCTGAGCAGCGACGCCTCCTCTTTCGTCAATGGACAGGTTTTGCACGTCGATGGCGGCATGACTGCGAGTGTATGAGGAATTGATGCTGCGTATTATCGTTATGGGTGTTTCGGGCTCTGGAAAGTCGACCGTGGGCGAGAAGATTGCTGATGCATTAGCTCTCCCGTTTCTTGAAGGCGACGCCCTGCACCCGAAATCCAATGTCGACAAGATGTCAGCCGGCATCCCTTTGCAGGATGAGGATCGCTGGCCCTGGCTCGATAGAATCGGTGAACGTCTTGCCGCCTCGACTGACGGTATTGTTGTTTCCTGTTCAGCGCTGAAGAAGAGCTATCGTGATCGCCTTCGTTCAGCTGCCGGTGCGCCGGTGATGTTTGTTTTTCTGGACGGTAGTTTTGAAGTCTTGCACGAGCACATGGGGCATCGCACAGGCCATTTCATGCCCGTCACAATGCTGGAAAGCCAGATTGCTACGCTTGAGAGCCCTGTGGGAGAACCTCTGGTATTCCGCGCAGATATCGCCGAAACCGTGGAAAAGATTGTCTCCGACACGCTCGGTTGGATACGCTCGGTTGAGCTTTAGCGCTATTTCAACGGCCAGAAGAACATCAATGTTGGAACAGTCACAATCGCTATAATGATTGATAGGGGTAATCCCAGGCGCGGATAGTCACTGAATCTGTAACCTCCTGGTCCCATAACCAGGGTATTGCACTGATGACCAATTGGCGTCAGGAAATCACATCCCGCGCCGATTGCGACCGCCATCAGAAAGGCCTCCGGCTTGAAACCAAGTCCGGAGGCAAAACTTGTCGCGATGGGAGCCATGACAAGCACTGTCGCAGCATTGTTGAGAAATGGTGTCACCATCATCGCGGCTACAAGAATCAGCGCCAGAGCTCCGGCTGGCGGTAATTGGTGGCCGATTGTAGCGAGCCCTTCGGCTATGAGATCGGTACCTCCCGTTGTTCTGAGAGCATCCGAAACCGGGATGAGTGCAGCTAGCATGACGAGAATAGGGCCATCAATTTCGTCATAGACCTCGTTGAGAGGTATCACTTTGAACAGTAGCATAGCGACTGCGGCGGCAAAGAAGGCGACCGCAACTGGTACAAGGCTTAAAGCGGTTGCTCCAATGGCTGCAATCAAAATGGCAAGCGGGATCAATCCGCGCCGGACGCTACCGAGCATCAGTTTGCGGCGGGCAAGCGGGAGCAACTCGAATTCCGGCAGGAAGGTGGAAAGATTTGCCTGTCTGCCTTGCAGCACTATCACGTCGCCGAAACGGAGAATGACTTCACTGAGACGTTCGGTAATGCGTTCACCCGGTCGGCTCACCGCCAGCAGGTTCAGGTCATAGCGCGCGAAAAGGGCAAGTCGTTGGGCGGTTAGCCCAATGAGGCGCGAGTTCTTGCCAATAACAGCCTCGACGGCCTCAATGTCGGTGGAACCGCTGGTCTCAGATGGATTGCGGTTTTCAGACAGGGTGAGTTTTCCGGCGCTTATGATCGCATCGAGCGCTTTAGGGTCGCCTTCAAGAAGAACTATATCACCTTCGTTGAGGATCGTATCGGGAAGCGGTGTCAGTCGCTGTTCGTTGCGTACAATGGAAGTCACCATCGCCTCGCCTTCAGCCGCCTTGATGAGATCGGTCACGCGCTTGCCGGGCATTGTCGAAGATTTGGTGACACGCGCTTCGGAAGCATAATTCTTGATCTTGATTGCTTCATCCAGCGAAACATTTTCACGGGTGCGTTGCGGAACGAGCCAGTAAAAAAATACCAGATAGATGAGCCCTACTGCTGAGAGCACAGCGCCGACCGGTGTGAAGTCAAACATGGTGAAGGGTTCGCCGACCATTTCACCGCGAATGCGAGAAACAACAATATTGGGAGAAGTGCCCACCTGGGTCATCAAGCCGCCAAGCAACGCACCGAATGCCATGGGCATGAGGAAAGTTGATGGGGAAACATTGGAACGGCGAGCGAATTGAAAGGCGACCGGAATCATGATCGCCAGCGCGCCGACATTTTTCACAAAGGCGGAGAGGATAGTGACGACTGTGACAAGAACGGCAAGCTGGAGCCGCACGCTGTTTATTTCCGGCAGAAAACGCTGAATCGCCGCCTGCATGAGACCAGAGCGCGCGACACCTGCACTGACCACCAACGCGCTGCCCACGATAATGACGATGTCGTCACTGAAACCTGAAAATGCCTGATCGAAGGGTACAACGCCGACTGCTATGCCTAGAAGAAGCGCACAGAGTGCGACTACATCATAGCGAAACTTGCCCCAGATAAACGCCCCCATCATGAGTATGATCACCGCGAAGGAGAGTATCTGCTGATGCGTCATCTATCGGGATTTCCTCACAAGTGGAAAAATATTCCCCCGGTGTAGCCGATAAACTCTAAAACAGAAATCGAATATTATAGCGGGTTGTGCCCTTTTGAAGGGCGCAACCCGCTTCCGTGTCAATCATTTAGACGTTGGCCATCACTGCCGAAAACATGCACATTTCCAGCGAATGCTCCAACTCTGACGGTTTCGTCGACGCTGTGTGTCGAACGTCCGGCAACGCGGAAGACGAGCGGCTTGCCGTCCGGTAATGTGCTGTGAATGTAACTTTCCGCGCCGACGAGTTCTATAGCTTCGATACGGACGGCCGCGTTGAAACCATCGGCGTCGTGCTCGCCATCTTCCAGGATGCGGATATCTTCGGGGCGAACGCCGATGGTGAAGTTCCCGGCAGGTATTTTGACCGCGCTACCCGCTTTCCAGGCAGTGTTTTCGGCACCTTGCAGCAGGTTCATCGACGGGGAACCGATAAATGTTGCAACGAATGTAGAGGCTGGTTTTTCATAAAGCTCGATTGGCGTACCAACCTGTTCGATATGGCCCGCATTCAGCACAACGAGGCGGTCAGCCATGGTCATGGCTTCCATCTGGTCATGTGTCACGTAAACACTGGTCGTACCGAGCGAACGTTGCAGGCGCTTGATCTCGACACGCATCTGCACGCGCAGTTTCGCATCCAGATTGGAAAGCGGTTCATCGAAGAGAAACGCTGCCGGTTCGCGCACGATGGCGCGTCCCATGGCAACGCGCTGGCGCTGGCCACCGGAAAGCTGGCGCGGCTTGCGATCGAGAAACTGCTCAATCTCCAGCGCCTTGGCTGCTTTGGCGATACGGCGTTCGATCTCGTCTTTCGGTGTTTTGCGGTTCTTCAGGCCATAGGCAAGGTTGTCGCGCACCGACATATGCGGGTAAAGTGCATAGTTCTGGAACACCATGGCGATATCGCGTTCGGCAGGTTCAACATCGTTGACCACGCGATCGCCAATCGCAATGGTGCCGGACGTAATACCTTCAAGACCGGCAATCATGCGCAGGAGAGTGGATTTACCGCAGCCCGACGGGCCTACCAACACTACAAATTCGCCGTCGTTAATCCCCAGCGATACACCTTTGATTACTTCGACATTGCCGCCATAGCTCTTGCGGACGTTATCAAGAACAATTTTGCTCATTACTTTTCCGTTTCAACGAGACCTTTGACGAACCAGCGCTGCATCAGCACCACCACGAGGATCGGTGGGATGATGGCCAGAATGGCTGTTACCATGACGTAGTTCCAAGGCGTGGACGCATCAGCCCAATCGACCATGCGGCGCAGGCCAATGATGATTGTGTTCATCTTGGCATCATTGGTAACGAGCAGCGGCCAGAGATACTGGGTCCATCCATAAATGAAGAGAATGACGAAAAGTGCTGCAATGTTCGTCTTCGAAAGAGGAAGCAGGATATCCCGCATGAAACGGAATGGTCCGGCATTATCGATACGCGCTGCTTCAACCAGTTCGCCAGGAATGGTGAGGAAGAACTGACGAAACAGAAACGTTGCCGTCGCAGATGCCATCAATGGCAGTGTGAGCCCGGCATAGGTGTCAATCATGCCGAGGTCCACGATCACCTTGTAGGTCGGCAGGATACGAACCTCTACAGGCAGCATCAAGGTTATGAAGATCATCCAGAAGAAGAACATGCGTAGCGGAAAGCGGAAAAACACAATCGCGAAAGCCGACATGAACGAGATGATGATCTTGCCGACAGCGATAGCCATGGCGACCACGAACGAGTTCCAAAGAAGTCGCTCCAGACTTACGCCGACAACGCGTTCCACGCCGCCAAAGATGGCTTCGCCGTAATTCTCAACGAAATGATCGCCGGGCAACAACGAGATGGGCGGGCGAATAATCTGCGTCGACGTCATCGTTGAAGCGACGAACGTATAGTAGATCGGAAAGGCGACAATTATGATGCCTACGATCAGGATCAGGTGGCCGATCAGGTTTGAGACTGGGCGTTTTTCTATCATTGTCGCCTCACTCACGAATAATGCACGCGCTTCTCAACGAAGCGGAACTGGAAAGCAGTCAAGGCAATCACGATTGCCATGAGAATAACCGACTGTGCCGAAGATGAGCCAAGGTTGAGATTAACGAAGCCATCGTTGTAAACTTTGTAGACCAGCGTTTCGGTAGCTCTGGCAGGGCCGCCGCCGGTCACGGCATGGATGATACCGAACGTGTCGAAGAAGGCGTAAACCGTGTTCACGACCAGCAGGAAGAACGAAGTCGGTGCAAGAAGTGGAAATATGATCGACCAAAATCTCCGTGATCCGCGTGCGCCATCAATGGCCGCTGCTTCGATCAACGACTTAGGAATTGCTTGTAAGCCAGCGACAAAGAACAGGAAATTATAGGAAATCTGTTTCCATGCGGCAGCAACGACGACGAGGCCCATAGCCTGATTACCATCAAGCAGCGGATCCCATGCGATGCCATTACGCCGCAGAATATAGGCAAAAGTACCCATTGCGGGATTGAACATGAAGAGCCATAGCATGCCGGCAACAGCCGGAGCCACGGCATAGGGCCAGATCAGGAGTGTACGATAAAATGTCTTGCCGCGGATAACGCGATCAGCCGCCGTAGCCAGCAATAATGCTGCGCCCATTGCAAGCAGCGCGGTCAGGATATTGAAGACAATCGTTACTCTGAATGAATGAAGATAGTTAGGGTCTGCCAGAACGGTCGTGAAATTCGTCAGTCCAACGAAGGTGGACTTTAGTCCGAATGCGTCTTCACGCATGAAGGATTGATAAATTGCCTGACTGGCTGGCCAGAAGAAAAACACCGCAGTCAGAACGATCTGTGGGGCCAACAGAAAATAAGGCAAAACTTTATTCGGAAAGATAACTTTCTGCACGGGGAGCTTCCTCGTGGGTGACAAGGCCGCCTGCCGAAGAGACAGGCGGCGTTGTATCAATGTGAACGATTACTGAGCGGCGGCAATTGCATCGTTGCCGCGCTTGACAGCGTTTTCGAGCGCGGTCTTCGCGTCCTGTTTGCCGCCGAGCATGGCTTCAAACTCTTCGTTCAGAATATCGCGTACCTGCGGCAGGTTGATGAGGCGCACGCCCTTGGAGTTTTCGGTCGGGGCTTTGCCCATCATCTGCAGGATTGGTGTTTCGCGACCTGGATTCTTTTCATAGAAATCCGACTTCTTGGTTTCTTCGTAAGCAGCCAGCGTCACAGGCAGATAACCGGACTTTTCGTGCAGTTTGACCTGAATTTTGGTCTGCGAGAGGAAGTTGAAGAATTCTGCGACGCCTTTGTACTGTTCGTCGCTAAGACCGGCGAAGACCCACAGAGCCGCGCCGCCGGGGATCGTGTTTTGCGGACCATGGCCTTCATAGTAAGGCAGTTGGCCAATGCCGTAATTGATGCCCGACTTCACGACGTCTCCGAGACCGCCGGATGATTCAGTCAACATAGCGCATTCACCCGAGGTGAAAAGCTGCTTGGCTTCTGACGTACGGCCGCCGTAACGGAACGTACCGTCTTTCGCGAGATCGGCGATCGACTGGAAGTGCTGTATGTAAAGTGGTGAATTGATTTCAAGCTTTACATCGGTGCCGCCGAGACCGTTTTCATTCGTACCATAAGGAACGTTGTTCCATGCAGCGAAGTTTTCGGTCTGAATCCAGGTCAGCCACGTAGACGTGAATCCGCACGGCGCTGCACCACTGGACTTGATCTTTTTGGCAGCCTCGAAAACTTCCGGCCACGTCTTTGGCGGATTGTTTTCATCGAGACCAGCCTTCTTGAAGGCATCCTTATTGTAATAAAGGATTGGCGACGAAGAATTGTACGGGAAGGACAGCATGGTGCCATCCGGCTTCGAGTAGTAAGCGACGATGCCGGGCAGATACTGCGACTTGTCGAACTTGAAACCGCCCTTTTCCAAAACTTCAGCGGCCGGAACCATCGCACCTTCGGCGGCCATCATCACGCCGCTACCGGCGTCGAATACCTGAAGAATTGCTGGCGGCTGCTTCGAACGGAACGCGGCAATGCCGGCATTCAGCGTTTCAGGGTAGGTTCCCTTATAAACAGGAACGATCTTGTATTCGCTCTGGCTTTCGTTGAACTCTTTCGAAAGCTCATTGACCATTTCGTTGTTGGCACCGGTCATGCCGTGCCACCATGCCAGTTCCGTCTGGGCGAATGCCTGCGAACCGATGGTGAGGGCGAGGGCGCTTGTCAGCGCCGAAGTCGTGATCAGACGGATAAGCATGTTTCCTCCTCGAGTGTGAGATTGCGTGAACATTCGAGCTCTCCTTTTGAGTGGCTCAAAGTTCCGACATCTGCGTTATATTCATTGCACTTATATGAATGCAATTTTTGTCAAAGGATCAACCTTCGATTCTTCCAATGGCAGAATAAATTCGAAAACGATAGCGTTCAAAATGAAAAAAAACGAAAGGCAAGTGATAATCGTGGGGAGAACATGTGAATAGTCGAAGGTTCAAGAATGCCTCCCTACTACATCATCATATGATATTTGAAGCTCGGGATCGGGTGGATTGACCAATGCACAAGACTGAATTGAATATACGCTCTTCGAATCTGGTCGGCGGTTTTTTTGGATTATTTGCCGTGACTGTACCTCACATTTCCCAACTTGCTGACAGGTGAATTTATGCCGAGTGACGATCGCAAGAAAAGTCGCGTTACGCTTCTGGATGTGGCGCGCCATGCAGATGTATCACGCGCGACGGCTTCTCTTGTCATACGCAAAAGTCCGTTGGTGGGCGCGGCAACACGCGAGAAGGTGGAGAAGGCCCTGCGGGATTTGGGCTATGTCTACAATATGGGCGCAGCCAGTCTCCGTGTAGAGCGGTCGAATACGGTTGGTGTTATCGTACCGACACTCGGTAATCCGTTCTACGGTGAATTGCTTTCAGGAATAGACGGTGTTGTTGGTGAAGCGGGAATGGTTGTTCTCCTTGCAAACAGTCACGAGAATTTCGTGAACCAAAGCACCCTCATGCAGCGTATGCGCGAGCATGGTGTTGATGGTGTGATTATCTCGCTGACGGCAGAAACGGCACCGGAGTTCATCGAACAGATCGCCGATTGGGGTTTGCCCGTCGTGCAGGTGCTGCGTCATGTGACAGATCGAGTTGACTATGCAGGTGTTGATTATGCCGGTGGCATGCGGCAGGCGGTCAATCATCTGGCCATGCTCGGACACAAGGCAATCGCATTCGCTGTGCATGGCCCGGTTCACTCAGCATATCGCGAGCGTGTCGAAGGTTTTCGCGATGCGATGCAACAGCAAGGTCTCGATCCTGCGATGATCGTTCGCTTGCCGCATACGATGCCGGAAATTGCCAGTGCTGCTCCGCTTCTCTTTCAAGATGGTAGGAAACCGACAGCTGCGATCTGCTTTAATGACGTGGTTGCGCTAGGCCTTTCGGCGGGTCTTTACGATTGTGGGAGGAAAATTGGTGATGATTTTTCTCTTATCGGCTTCGATGATGTAAGCGATGCCGAAGCAACGCGCCCGCGATTGAGTTCCGTATCGACCCGACCTGTTACAGTTGGCCAGAATGCTGCCACATTGCTTCTTTCGCGTTTGGCAAATCCCGAAAAGCAGGCGCAACGGATCGTCAGTGAAACATATTTACAGGTTAGACAGTCCTGTGGACCGGTAAAAACTTCCGTCGTCTAATCCGAATTAATGATTGACGAATGAGGTTAAACGCATTTAGATCGATCTAAATTTATTGCCGCCGGGAGGAAAAGTCGGCAAAATTCGCGTACCGGGAGGTTCAGCATTGTATAATTTCAACTTCGCGCCTGTCTTCGCGTCGATGGATAAGCTGCTTGTTGGCGCATGGCAAACAATCGAGCTTTCATGCGCTGCCATGGTGCTAGGTCTGATCGTCTCGATTATCTGTGCGGTGGGTAAGACCTCCGGACCAAAGCCGGTGCGCTTTATCATCGATGCTTATATCGAAATCATCCGCAATACGCCGTTTCTGGTGCAGATTTTCTTCATCTTCTTCGGGTTGCCGTCCGCCGGACTGCGTATGTCGCCGAACAGCGCAGCGCTGCTTGCGCTGGTCGTGAATTTCGGTGCCTACGGTACGGAGATTATTCGGGCTGGTATTGAATCCATTCACAAAGGTCAGGTCGAAGCAGGGACCGCACTCGGTCTCTCCAAATTGCAGGTCTTCCGCTATGTCATCATGAAACCGGCTTTGCGCACCGTCTATCCATCGCTTACCAGCCAGTTCATCTACCTGATGTTGACTTCAAGTGTGGTCTCGGTGATTTCGGCAAATGAACTCGCAGCTGCCGGTAACGATCTGCAGTCCGCGACTTTTGCGAGTTTCGAGGTCTATATCGTAATCACCCTCATGTATCTTGTCATGTCCATCGGCTTCTCGGCTATTTTCGCGCTGATTGAGAAGCTGGCATTCAAATACCCTTTGAGCCGATAGGAGCAGACCATGATCAGACCTTTCGGCTGGAACGAATTTCTTATCATCGTCTATGCGGCGCAGTGGACCATTGCTCTCTCTGCCATTGCCTTTGTTGGCGGCGGTATTGGAGGATTGATTGTCGCGCTGATGCGTGTTTCCGAGGCTCGCGTTCCCCGTTACGTAGCGCTTGGCTTCATACGATTGTTTCAGGGGACACCGCTTCTGATGCAGCTGTTCCTGGTGTTCTTCGGCCTCAATATTTTCGGTTTGGGCATCAATCCATGGATTGCTGCGACAATCGCGCTGACATTGCATGCGAGCGCTTTTCTCGGAGAGATTTGGCGCGGCTGTATTGATGCAGTGCCGCCCGGCCAACGTGAAGCGGCGACGGCACTGGGGCTGCGCTACTATAATCGCATGCGCTACGTGATCCTGCCACAAGCAGCACGCATTTCGGTTGCGCCAACGGTGGGCTTTCTGGTGCAGCTCATCAAAGGCACTTCGCTTGCCGCAATCATCGGTTTTACAGAACTGACGCGACAGGGACAGATCATCAACAACGCAACATTCAGCCCGTTCATGGTGTTTGGCACGGTCGCGGCTGTCTATTTTGTCCTTTGCTGGCCGCTATCCATTTTGGCACGCCGCATGGAAACGAGGTTTTCTCGCGCTACAGCTCGGTAATTGGGGGCTTGGGGAAGATGGTGAGCATTCCGGTCAATGTGAAACGACACGGCGTCAGGGAATGCACTGAGAAATAGAGAAACGGTGCCGGCGAGGAGACCGGCCCTTAATAGGGAAGGAATAAGTATGACTATCACCAGACGTTTGGTTATGGCCTTGATTGGTGCGGGAGCTCTTGCAACGGTGCTGGCACCGACCGCATTCGCGCAGACTGTGGATGGCATCAAATCCGCCGGGAAAATCAAAATCGGTATGCTGGTCGATTTTCCGCCATTCGGTATCATGAACACCAGTAATGAACCGGATGGCTACGATGCCGATGTGGCGAAGTTGCTGGCCAAGGAGCTGGGTGTCGAAGCACAGATCGTACCGGTTACCGGTCCGAACCGTATTCCATATCTGCAGAGCGGACAGGTAGATGTTCTGGTTGCTTCCCTGGGTATTACCGAGGACCGCGCCAAGAGTGTTGACTTCTCTCAGCCTTACGCGGGCATTTCGATCGGCGTCTTTGGACCGAAAGATATTTCTGTCGCAAAACCAGAGGATCTATCCGGCAAGGCGATCGGCGTCGCACGTGCTTCGACACAGGACACAGCCGTAACCAAAGTAGCACCGAAGGATGCCAACATCCGTCGCTTCGATGATGATGCGAGCGCTGTGCAGGCTCTGCTGTCGGGGCAGGTTGAGTTGATTGGTCTCTCCAATGTTGTGGCTGCCGAGATCGAAAAGGCTGCTCCAGGTCGCTACGATCAGAAAATTCAGCTCAGTCAGCAGGTGCAGGGTATTGCAGTTCGCAAGGGCTCGACGGAAATGCTCGATTTCGTCAATAAGTTCATCGAAAAGGCGAAGAGCGACGGCGAGTTGAACAAGATCCATGAAAAATGGCTCGGTGCGCCGCTTCCGGATTTTGTTTCCCAGGCAAAGTAAGCTTTTGAATTCCGCCATGCCCGTTAATTGGCGGGCATGGCGATCCAGTCCACGAAAGTGAGTTTCTCGACATGAACCAGATGGCTCAGGGAAAAACAAATCGGCTGCCGCAGGATGCTTCGGATACTGCAGTGCTCATGCAGGGAGTGAATAAGTGGTACGGTACGTATCATGCACTCAGAGATATCAATCTGACCGTGGCTCGCGGTGAACGCATTGTTATCTGCGGCCCATCTGGTTCGGGGAAATCGACCCTTATCCGCTGTATCAACCAGCTGGAGACTATTCAGGAAGGGCGCATCGTTGTTGACGGCCTTGATCTGACCGCGGGCGGAAAAAACGTGGATACTGTACGGCAGGAAACCGGCATGGTTTTTCAGCAGTTCAACCTTTTTCCGCATATGACGGTTCTTGAAAACTGCACTTTGGCTCCAATGAAAGTGCGCGGTGTTTCAAAGATTGAAGCTGCAAAGACCGCGCGTAAATATCTTGAACGCGTTCGCATTCCAGAACAGGCAGATAAATACCCGGCTCAACTGTCCGGCGGGCAACAGCAGCGTGTGGCGATTGCCCGCGCGCTTTGTATGAATCCCAAGATTATGCTTTTCGATGAGCCGACTTCGGCACTCGATCCTGAAATGGTCAAGGAAGTTCTGGACACCATGATTGATCTGGCGAAGGAAGGTATGACCATGCTTTGCGTTACCCATGAAATGGGTTTTGCACGACAGGTGGCAGACCGCGTCATCTTCATGGATCAAGGCCAAATTCTGGAAATGGCCGAGCCGGAGGAATTTTTCGGTAATCCGAAACACGAGCGCACAAAGGCCTTTATCGGCCAGATTTCCTGATTGCCTCCAATAGATTAGTAATGGAGTTTGAAGTGACGAACGAAGTTCTGCTCATCGAACCGATGATGCCGTTGATTGAAGAGCAATTAGACGCAGCTTACAAGGTGCTCCGGCTATACAAGCCGGAAGACAAAGCGGCGATTGATATAGCCCTAGGCACTATCCGTTCTGTTGTTACTGGCGGCGGAACAGGGCTTTCCAATGAATGGATAGAGCGTCTGCCGTCGCTCGGTCTGATCGCTATCAACGGTGTTGGGACGGATAAGGTCGATCTTGCCTTTGCACGGGATCGCAACGTGCATGTTAGCACCACGCCGGGCGTTCTGACCGATGATGTTGCCGATATTGGCATTGCTCTTATGCTTGCGGTAATGCGCCACGTCGCGACGGGCGATCAATTTGTGCGGGAAGGCAGATGGGCTGGCCGGGAAGGGTTCCCTCTTGGGGTCAGCCCCAAGGGTAAGCGTATTGGCCTTCTGGGGCTTGGTCAGATCGGGAAATCATTTGCGCGTCGTGCGGAAGCATTCGGCATGGAAGTGCATTATTGGAACCGCTCGCCTGTCACTGACACGAATTGGATTGCGCACGTCACTCCTGTAGAGCTTGCGCAACAGAGCGACGTGCTTGCGGTTTGCGTCGCGGCTAACCCGTCAACAGCGAATATCGTTAACGCTGATGTTCTCGCGGCAATTGGAAGCAAAGGCTATCTAATCAATGTGGCTCGCGGCAGTGTCATCGACGAGGATGCGCTTTTGGCTGCTTTGAAAAATGAGGTTATCGCCGGTGCCGGCCTTGACGTCTTCGTTAATGAGCCGACGATACGAGAGGATTTCCTGACCGCGCCAAATACGGTTCTGATGCCGCATCAGGGTAGCGCAACGGTGGAAACACGTGTCGGAATGGGCGAGCTCGTGCTCGCCAATCTTGCAGCATATTTTTCCGGTGATGTTCCGCCGACCAAGGTAAACTGAGTTATTCCCATGATTGTCAGACAGGCCTTTTTTGAAGGCACTATTCATGCTGGGCGCGAGGATGCGTTCAAAGCTTATGTCGCTGATACCCTTATGCCGATGTGGCTCGCTTTTCCGGGTATCAAGGAAGTGCGTGTTCTTTACGCTGTTGAACGCGACGAAGGTGCGCCAGCTTATCCCATGGTGCTTTGGACCATGTATGACAGTAAGGAGGCCTTGACAGAAGCACTTGCCTCACCTGTCAGATATGAAAGTCGGGAGGCCACGAAGGGCCTCCTGGAAATGTTCGACGGTCATATACATCACCACGTTTTCGATCTCGCTTTTCAAGGGTGAGATCGCACGCGGTTAGGCGCCCCATGTCCGCTCAAGGACATTGATCCAGTTCCCGTGAGCCAGCTTGACGATGGAAGCATCGTCATAGCCGTGCTTGCGGAAGGCGTCTATGACGAGCTGGAGGTCGCCAACATCGCGAAGTGTCGAAGAAATCGTGGTGCCGTCAAAATCAGATCCCAGAGCCAAGTGATCAATCCCAATGCGATTGACGATATAATCGGCATGGCGGACAAGCTCACCCAGATCCGTATTTGGATCGCGTTTTCCATCTTCCCGCAAGAATGATACGCCAAAGTTAAGTCCGACAAGTCCGCCGGTATCGCGAATGGCGTCGAGTTGTTTGTCGGTCAGGTTGCGGCTTTGCTGGCAAAGCGCGTGAGCATTCGAATGCGACGCCACAAGCGGTGCATCGGAAATAGCGGCTATGTCCCAGAAGCCTTTCTCGTTCATATGAGAGAGGTCGACCATCACCTTGAGTTCGTTGCAGGCGCGAATGAGCGCTTTGCCATGATCCGTTAGGCCAGGACCAATGTCAGGCGATGCCGGAAACCGGAACGGAATGCCATGGGCAAAAATATTTGGACGGCTCCAAACAGGCCCCAGCGTTCTCAGGCCAGCCTCATGCAAAACATAAAGAGCATCAAGGTCTTCGTTAAAGGCCTCTACGCCTTCGATATGGTAGACTGAAGCGAAAATTCCCTTGGCAAACGCGTCGCGAATATCCGCTGCCGTACGACAGATCCGAACCTTGCCTTCGGACGCCCGTTCGATTTTCAGAAGGATCGCCGACATGGCGAGGGTTGCTTTCATCGCATCCGTCTGGCCTGGCGTCGCCAGATTGCCATTGGCGTCGAGTTCTCGTGAAGGTGAAGGCACATATACTGCACACAGACCGCCGCCTAACCCGCCTTTCTGCGCGCGTGGAAGGTCGATATGCCCGACATTTTCTCCTTCGAGAAAGCGCTTCTCGGGCGCGGAGGCATCCGACGACCATAGGCGCAACAGCACGTCGTTGTGACCATCAAAAACCGGGATCTTCTGTTCGGTTGCCATGGGGAAAACCTTTTCAAATCAAGTCTAGTATTTGAGAGAGGGGTGATGAACCCAAGCGAGAAAAATTGCAAATGCGATTTCGGTCACTCGATATGACTACCCTGCATGAAGGGCGATTCTTTTATGTAAAAGCTCTCTTTTAGTTTGTCCTCATGCAAACTCTGCATAGGGAGTGCAAAATTCTGCATTGGCCCGTGCGTTGGCTGACGTGATAGCGGGAAGATGGAAAAATATATCCGGAGATAGAGCGCCCTCGATACGGCTCCCAATTTAACGGGGTCCTTCCAAAGGCGCTGCAAGAGGAGCTCATCAATGATTTCAAGACGCGGTTTTCTGGCAGGCGCAGCTGCCATTCCTTTCCTGTCCTATGCCAGCATTTTGCCCGCTATTGGAGCCGCACGTCAGGACATTCTGGTTGTGGCCCAGCAGCTCGACAATATGACCAGCCTTGATCCGCATGAGAGCTTCGAAGCCGTCGGCAGCGAAATCTGCAACAACATGTATCAGCGGCTGGTGCATCCAAGCCTTTCCAATCCAGATCAGGTGGAAGGTGGTGTAGCCATTTCCTGGGAGGCTGATGCCGACGGCAAGGTCTTCACCTTCAAGATCGATCCAAACGCAAAGTTTGCGAGCGGAGCACAGATCACTGCCGAAGACGTCGCTTTCTCGCTGCAGCGTGCGATCAAGATGAATAAGGGACCGGCTTTCATTATCGGCCAGTTCGGTTTCACACCCGAGAATGCTGAAAAGAGCATTGTTGCAACCGATCCTGCGACGTTGACCCTGACGGTCGAGCAGTCAACATCACTGCCATTTCTGTTGTATTGCCTGTCGGCAAGTGTTGCCAGCATTGTAGAAAAGAAAACCGTTCTGGAGAATGCCTCCGGTGACGATCTCGGTAACGGCTGGCTTCAGAAGAACAGCGCAGGTTCGGGTGAATGGGTTCTCGTTTCCTGGAAGCCGAGCGAAAGCATTATCCTGAACGTTAATCCACATGGCGCCTATAAGGGCAATGTGAAGCGCATCCTTCTACGCCATGTTGCGGATCCGTCTTCGCAGCTCCTCATGCTCCAGAAGGGCGATGTCGATATTGCCCGCAACTTGACGTCCGAGCAGTTGCGTGTTCTGCAGGGTAATAGTGATTTTGAGCTCGTCACGAAGGCAATCGCTGGTATTGGTCTGATGTCCCTCAATCAGAAGATCGAAAAACTCACTAATCCAAAGCTCTGGCAGGCAATCAAGTGGGCCATCGACTATCAGGGCATCCAGAAGAACATCGTTCCGCTGACACACAAGGTTCATCAGACCATCATTCCGGAAGGTTTCCCCGGTGCGGTTAACGAAACTCCGTTCCAGAAGGATCTGGAAAAGGCCAAAAGCTTGATGCAGGAAGCGGGTCTTGCCGATGGCTTTTCCATCAAGATGGATCACTATTCCGCTCAGCCTTGGCCGGATATTGCGCAGGCCATTCAGGCAAATCTTGCTGAAATCGGAATCAAGGTCGAACTTCTGGCCGCAGAGAACCGTCAGGTCCTCACCAAGATGCGCGCTCGTGAGCACGATATTGCGCTGACCGCTTGGGGGTCTGACTATTTCGATCCGAACACCAATGCCGACGTCTTCTGTAACAATCCGGACAATTCGGACAATGCGGCTACCAAGCCCTTTGCATGGCGCTCGTCCTATCAGAATGAGGAATTCGCGAAAAAGTCGATTGCGGCCCGCGATGAGCGCGATTCAGCCAAGCGCATCGAGCTTTATGAGAATTTGCAGCGTGAATTCATGAACGACAGTCCGTTTGTTGTGATGCTTCAGACCGTCACTACAGCGGCCTGCCGCAAGGAGATTACCGGAATGCGTCTCGGCGTCCTGTCCGATTCCCACTCCTATGCAGGGATCGCCAAGGCGTGATGAAAAGCCTCAAGAACCTGACCGGTATCCTGAGCAGCGTGTTGATCACGCTGTTCGGGCTTATGGTCATTACCTTCATGATTGGCCGCGTTATGCCGGTCGATCCCGTTATTGCTGCTGTGGGCGACAACGCGCCTGAGGCGGTTATTCAGCGTGTTCGCGCGGAAATGGGCCTTGATCAGCCGCTTGTGGTTCAGTTTGTGCATTATATTGGACAGGTGCTGCACGGCGATCTCGGCAATTCTATTCTGACCCGCAATCCGGTGACACAGGATATTGCGCGTTATTTTCCGGCAACACTGGAGTTGGCAACGGCTGCGCTCATTGTTGCTGCGCTTATCGGTATTCCGCTGGGTGTGTGGGCGGCTGTCCGGCAGGGTTCCATTGTCGATCAGACGATCCGCGTAGTTTGTCTTGCCGGTCATTCGGTTCCGGTGTTTATGCTGGCCCTGATTTCGCTTCTGGTCTTCTATGCGACGCTCGATATCGCGCCAGGACCCGGACGCCAGGACATCATCTATGAAGGCATGATCCCTCATATTACTGGCCTGCTCACTATCGATAGTCTCATCGAGGGCGACTGGGACGCATTCTTGGATGCGGTCTATCATATGATTCAGCCGGTCCTGATCCTCGCTTACTTCAGCATGGCGTATATCACACGTATGACCCGCGCCTTCATGCTCGATGCGCTCAAGGGTGAATTCGTCATTACGGCGCGTGCGAAAGGCTTGTCGCTGACGTCTGTCATCTGGAAGCACGCTTTCCCGACCGTTGCCGTGCAACTTGTGACGGTGCTGGCGCTGACATATGCGGGCTTGCTGGAAGGCGCTGTCGTGACAGAAACCGTCTTTAGCTGGCCTGGCCTGGGGCAATATTTGACCGTCTCGCTGATGAATGCCGATATGAACCCTGTCGTGGGCGCTACGCTGCTCATTGGCGTTATCTATGTCGGGCTCAATCTGCTGGCCGATATCCTCTATAAAGTTATGGATCCGCGTGTCCGATGATTTTTGCCAATTTTCATAACTGGGCGCTGGATGACTCGCCCGCTTCCCGCTCTCAGGCCAACTGGGGCAGGCGCTACCGCATCTGGGTCAACCTTCGAGCTAATCCGCTCGCGATGATTGGGCTCTTCATCATCGTTGCATTCGTTGTCCTGTCGTTGGCCGCGCCATTGCTGGCGCCATATGATCCGAGTGTACAGGATCTCGGCAACCGTCTGTCTGCTCCAACCGCAGAGCATTGGTTCGGTACTGATGAACTGGGTCGCGATATTCTTTCGCGCATTCTTTACGGTGGTCGCGTAACCCTTGGAATGGTTATCGCCGTTGTCGTTCTCGTTGCACCAATCGGACTGTTTATTGGTTGTATCGCCGGGTATTTCGGCGGGATTGTTGACACTGCGCTGATGCGTGTCACGGATGTCTTTCTTGCGTTTCCCCGGTTGATCCTGGCACTTGCCTTCGTGGCTGCGCTGAAACCAGGTGTTGAAAGCGCTGTTCTGGCGATCGCGCTGACTGCATGGCCTCCCTACGCACGTCTTGCACGTGCGGAAACCATGACCCTGCGCAAGAGCGATTTCATTGCGGCCGCCAAGCTGACTGGAGCATCGCCTTTCCGCATCATTCTGCGTCATGTCATGCCGCTTTGCGTGCCGAGTGTCATCGTGCGCATCACACTCGATATGAGCTCGATCATCATCACTGCTGCAAGTCTCGGATTCCTCGGCATGGGCGCGCAGCCGCCGTCGCCGGAATGGGGCGCGATGATTGCCACTGCCAAGCGCTTTATCTTCGAACAATGGTGGGTTGCCACTATTCCCGGCATCGCGATCTTCCTCGTCTCCCTTGCGTTCAATTTCCTTGGCGACGGTCTGCGTGACGTGCTCGACCCGAAGCAGAATTGAGAGAACAGATGCTGGTTGATATCAAAAATCTGCAGATCAGCTTTGAAACTCGCACCAGTCGGTTCGATGCTGTGCGCGGGATTTCGCTTCAGCTTGGTCGCGAAAAACTCGGCATCGTCGGCGAAAGCGGTTCGGGAAAGTCTTTGACTGCGCGTGCCCTCATGAAACTGCTGCCGCCAATCGCTGAAGTGAGGGCCGACAAGCTTTCCTTCGATGGTATCGACATTATGTCGGCCACGGAACGTGGCATGCGTCAGATACGTGGCAAGCGTGCAGGCTTCATTCTTCAGGATCCCAAATATTCGCTGAATCCGGTCAAGACGATCGGCGTGCAGGTGGCAGAGGCGTGGCGCACCCACAAAGGCGGTAGCAAACGTCGGGCGATGGACGCTGCCGTTGATCTGCTCGATCAGGTCATGATCCGTAATCCCCGCGACGTTGCGAAGCTATATCCGCACGAAGTTTCGGGCGGTATGGGGCAACGCGTCATGATCGCCATGATGCTTGCACCCGATCCGGAACTGCTCATTGCAGATGAACCGACATCGGCATTGGACGCCACTGTGCAGGCGGAAATTCTGCGCCTGATCGACGATTTGGTTTCCAAGCGTGGAATGGGGCTTCTGCTTATCAGTCACGATCTTCCGCTCGTGTCTCATTTCTGCGACCGCGTTATGGTTATGTATATGGGCCGTGTCATGGAGGAGTTGAAAGCTTCCGAACTCGTGCGAGCTGAGCATCCCTATACGAAAGGGCTTCTCAATTGCATTCCGTCGCTCATGCATCCCCGTGATCGATTGCCGGTTCTCAATCGTGAAGAAAGCTGGCTAAGTTCATGATAGATATTGATCAACTCCGCATCAGTTTCAGCGAGCGGGAAGTCGTCAAAGGTGTGTCTTTCAATGTTGAGAAGGGCGGTAGTTTCGGTATTGTTGGCGAAAGCGGCTCCGGCAAATCCACTATTCTGCGCGCCATGGCTGGCCTCAACGAACAATGGAGCGGCCGTATTGCGTTCGATGGCAAGGACGTTGCCCAAAAGCGCACGCCCGCCTTTTTCCGTCAGGTACAGATGGTTTTTCAGGATCCTTTTGGATCCCTGCATCCACGCCAGACAATTGATCGCATCCTGAGTGAGCTTCTGCTGGTTCATGGTATCGGGAATATAGACAAGCGTATTGAAAAGGTGCTTGACGAAGTTGCGCTGCCGAAAGCTGCGCGGTTTCGTTTTCCGCACCAGCTTTCGGGTGGCCAACGCCAGCGCGTAGCGATTGCTCGCGCTCTGATTGCGGAACCGGAAGTTCTGCTGCTGGATGAGCCGACATCGGCACTCGATGTCTCGGTACAAGCTGAAATTCTCAATCTTCTCGCGGACTTGCGCGCGGAAAAGAATCTCACTTATGTGCTCGTGAGCCATAATCTCGCAGTGATCGCACATCTCTGCCCACGGGTGGGCGTTATGCAACATGGCGAGATGGTGGAACAGCTCAGTGCCGAGGATTTGCGTACCGGGCGAACGACACATCCGCATACCACAGAATTGCGCGCACTAAGCGTCAATCTGGAAGAACCTGCCTGACGGAGTTTTCATGTCAACCCATGCTGACTGGAACGCGGCATCACTTGCCGCGAAAGTCTTTTCGAGAACCTGGGCCAAAAATGAACCGGGCGGCGTCATTGTCGGATTTGACCCTGACGGTGTAAAGTTTGCTTATGCGGGCGGGCTCGAAAGCCTGTCTACCGGAGTGCCGTTCACGGCCAATACGGTCGTACGCTATGCGTCAGTCACGAAACATGCATTCTGTGCGATGGTTCTCAAGCATGGTGACGTTATTGGCTTGGATGACCGGCTGGGCGATCATCTGCCAGAGTTGCAAAATCCGCTTGCGGACATCACGGTCGGTCGAGCGCTCGACATGACCGGCGGTCTGCCAGATACGCGGGAATGCCTCACGCTTCTTGGCTTGTCCGTTTATACGGAAACAGACGCCGATCAGCTTCTGGATTATCTAGCCTCCCTCAATCGTCTCAATTTCGACGCGGGTTCAGAGATTTCCTATTCCAATACCGGTTATCGTCTGGTGGAGGCCGCGCTCGAGCGGAAGGGCTTTCGCTTCAATGATTTTGTGAAATCGGACATTGCGGGATCTCTTGATATCTTCATGGAAGCACCGGACGTTTGGAATGATCCGGTTGCGGGCCTTGTTCCCGGTTACTGGAAATTCGGTGAAAAATGGCAGCTCAGTTCCGCTGGTCTGCATATTTCGGCGTCAGGCAGCTTGACTGGCAGTGGTATGGCGCTGACCAAATGGGCGCAAGCACTCGTTAATGGCGAGGGTACGTTCAAAGGCTTGCTCGATGAGCTGTCGGCTGACCGCCGTCTTTCTGATGGGCGAGTAACCGGTTACGGGCTGGGGCTGCGGTGGAACGAAGTGGGTGGTAAGCGTTTCGTCGGGCACGGTGGCTCGCATCCCGGTTACAAGAGTTACTTCCTGCTCGATCCAGCTGCGAAGACCGGCATGATTGTTGTTTCAAACCGTGAAGACTCCAATACCTATAAGATGGCGCGGGACTGCATGGCTGCTCTCAACGGTTTGTCGTTGCCAGAAGCCAATTGCACCATCCCAGATGGGCTGTATGTGGCGGAGAGCGGGCCGTTCTGGCTGGAAATGAGCAATGGCATAGCCAACTGGCTCGATTCGGAGGACACGCTTTACGATATCGGCGATGACCGGTTCTCGTCCCTGTCGCCGTCTTCCCCTGTTGAACTTCGTTGGACAGGCACCGAGCTGGAAGGCGAAATTGGATACGTGTCTCGCCGATTGAAGCCAGTGGTACCGAAACCGGTATGCAGGGAACTCGACGGTCATTGGCGGGCAGCGCCTTATGGCGCCAGTTTTGATATTAAGGACGGCCATCTCATCATGGGCATCGGACCTACACGTCGTGCCATGCCGTTGGAAGATCTCGGTCAGGGGCGTGCGCTCTTCACGCTGCATGATGGCCCATGGGCCAAGCGCGTCTGTTTGCATAAGCTTGACGATAATCGCGTTGAACTGGTGCTAAGCCGCAGCCGAATGATTGAATACGTCCGTTAATCCGGGCAATCCTAGGATTATATACGCGGCGGAAGGGTGACCTTACCGCCGCGTCTTGCATTGTGATAGCTTTCGGCAATTGATTCCGACTGTGAGGTGACGTGATGCTGGAACGGATGATCGATCAGGGTGTAGGGCGTGAGCCTGCCGACATCGTCTTGAAGGGCGGACGTTTCTTCGATCTTGTGACTGGCGAGCTTGTCGAAAGTGACGTCGCGATCTGCGGTGACCGGATTGTGGGAACATTCGGTACTTATCAGGGCAAGCACGAAATCGATATTTCCGGACGGATCGTCGTGCCGGGATTTATTGACACGCATCTTCACATTGAATCCTCACATGTCACGCCGCACGAATTTGACCGGTGTGTATTGCCGCAAGGCGTTACCACGGTCATTTGCGATCCGCACGAAATTGCCAACGTACTGGGTACGGAAGGCATCAAGTTCTTCCTCGATAGCGCCGTGGAGACCATTATGGATATCCGCGTGCAGCTTTCGAGCTGTGTGCCAGCGACGCATATGGAAACGTCCGGCGCCGAACTTCTGATCAATGACCTGTTGCCTTTTGCCAATCATCCCAAGGTGATCGGTCTTGCCGAGTTTATGAATTTTCCGGGGGTTCTGGCGAAAGACCCGGAATGCATGGCGAAGCTCAAGGCATTTCAGGGGCGGCATATTGATGGCCATGCGCCGCTTCTGCGTGGGTTTGATCTGAATGGCTATATTTCCGCAGGCATTCGTACCGAACATGAAGCGACAAGTGCGGAAGAAGCGCTCGAAAAGATGCGCAAGGGTATGCATGTGCTGGTGCGTGAAGGGTCTGTTTCCAAGGATCTGAAAGCGCTTATGCCGATTATTACCGAGCGTCATGCACAGTTCTTGGCACTATGCACGGACGACCGGAATCCGCTGGATATCGCCGATCAGGGGCACCTCGATTATCTCATCCGTACGGCGATTGCAGGCGGCGTGGAGCCGATTGCCATTTACCGGGCCGCAACTATTTCTGCAGCACGTGCTTTCGGCCTTTTCGATCGCGGTCTGGTTGCTCCCGGCCAGCGCGCCGATCTCGTTGTTGTGGATAGTCTTGAAGGTTGCCATGCCGAAATCGTGTTATCTGCGGGCAGGGTGGTTTCGGAAGATTTATTTGCCACTCGCAAGACTGTTGCGCCTGTTGGGCGCAACAGCGTCAAGGCACCCAAAGTCAGTGCATCTAGTTTCCGCTCTCATTCCAACAGCGGAAAGACACGCGCAATTGGTATTATTCCGGGCAAGATCATAACAGAAAGCCTCGAATTCGACCTTAAAGTTGGGCCGAATGGTGTCGAGCCGGACGTCCAGAAGGATGTGGTCAAGATCGCCGTTGTCGAACGTCACGGCAAAAATGGGAATATTGCGACCGGCTTTGTGCATGGCTTCGGCTTGAAATCGGGTGCAATCGCTTCGACCGTTAGCCATGACAGTCATAATATCTGCGTGGTGGGCACATCCGACGACGATATCGCGGCTGCTGCAAACCGATTGGGCGAAATTGAAGGTGGTTTTGTCGTTGTGCTAGATGGCAAGGTTTTGGCTGAAATGCCTTTGCCCATTGCCGGGCTGATGAGTGCTGAACCATACGAAACGGTTCGCGACCAGCTTCGTGTTCTGCGGCACGCTGCAGAAGAGCTCGGTTCTGTCTTGGAGGAGCCATTCTTGCAATTGGCTTTCATTGCCTTGCCGGTGATTCCGCATCTCAAGATTACCGACCGAGGCCTCGTGGACGTCGATAAGTTTGAGTTTGTCGGAAACTGATTAGTGCAGGCCGCCGACACCTAGCAGTTCTTCTACAGTCTGCTGATTTTCGGCGAGTTTCGCCGATGTACCCGACCACGCGATACGCCCACGTTCCAGAATGATGACATGATCGGCAAAATCGAGTGCGCTCTGGATACGTTGCTCGACAAGCAGGATCGTCATGTCGCCCTTTTGTGCCAGCATCGAGAAAGCGGCCATCAGCTCCTCACAGATGACAGGTGCGAGTCCTTCCAACGGTTCATCGAGTAGCAATACTGTCGGTTGCCCAAGAATGCTGCGCGCGGTCGAAAGCATCTGCTGTTCGCCGCCGGAAAGCTGCGAGCCAAGATTGTGGCGCCGCTCCTTCAGGCGCGGAAACATAACATAGGCTTCGTCGAGTGCATCCTTTGGCCGTTTTTTTAGACCTACGAAAAGATTCTCTTCCACCGTAAGGGTCGGGAACACATCGCGGGTCTGTGGCACGTAGCCTAGACCGGCAATTGCGCGGGCAGCTGATGGGAGCGCGGCAATATTCTTGCCATCCAGCAGAATTTCGCCGCCATAACGGCGTGTCTGTCCGGCAATGGTGGCAAAAAGGCTGGTCTTGCCGACACCATTGCGGCCCAGAATGGCAAGTCGCGATCCCGGTTCCGCTTTGAACGATACATCCTCAATGACGCGGGTAGGACCATAACCGGAGGAAAGGTTGCGGATTTCAAGCGAGACGGCACTCATTGCGCATAGCTCCCGAGATAGGCTTCGCGGACGTGTGTGTCCTGCACGACGTCCTGCGGTAACCCGTCAAAAATCACTGTTCCGGCAGCCAACACCACAACGCGCTTCGCAAAGCGAAAAACGAGGTCCATATCATGCTCGATCATGAGTACTGCCAGATCTGCAGGTAATCGGTCGAGCGCTTCCTCGATGCGCCCCGTATCACTCTGCGGAACACCGGCGGCAGGTTCATCAAGCAGCAGAACTTTGGGTCGAAGCGCTAATGCAAGGGCAATTTCAAGAAGTCTCTGCTGGCCATAAGCGATTTCACTCACCCGCAACTGCCCAAGATGTAGAAGGCCGAGCCCATCGAGAATGCCGCGAACTTCATCCATAACTTCCGGCATTTTGCGATAGTTGCCGAGAATGTGACCCGTCTTACCTTCGCGCTGCAGGACAGCAAGAGCGACATGTTCTTCAGGGGTCATGTCGAAGAAGAGTCGAGTAACCTGGAAAGAGCGCACCAGTCCGCGTCTGACGCGCTGCATGGCGCTGAGTCCGGAGACATTCTCGCCACCCAATGCCACTGTTCCGGAAGTTGCCGCGAGGTTGCCTGTGACGAGATTGACGAAGGTGGTCTTGCCCGCACCATTGGGACCAATGAGGGCGACGCGGTCGCCTTTCGTCATACTAAGCGAGACGTCGTTCGTGACCGCCAAGCCGCCGAAATTCTTGCGCAGTTTCGTTACTTCAAAAACCGTACTCATTTGCTGAGCGCTTTCTGGTTTTCGAAATAATAAGCCACGGTTCCGTAGAGACCGCGTGGCGCAAAAAGCACGACAGCAATCAGCAGAGCGCCGACCATTGTGAGCCAATGGAAGGGATTGGCTGCTGAGACCAGATCTTCGAACCACATAAAGACAACCGTGCCGATTAGTCCGCCGAACAGCGATCCTGTGCCGCCGAGAACCAGCATCACCAAAGCTTCCGCCGACATGGTGAAGCTGAGACTGTCTAGTCCAACGACCTGCGTGGAAATTGCATTCAGCGCGCCGCCGATACCAGCTACAGCCCCCGAAATGACATACATGCGAAGCTGTACGGATTGGACCGAAGCGCCCATCGCATGAATACGGATCGGGTCTTCTTTCACACCTCGGCAAAGCATGCCAAAGGGTGAACGCACGACATAGCGTAGGAAAATGAAGGAAACGAGCAGTAGGATTACGGCATAAACGTAGGCAGTGTGTCCGTAGAGATCGAACTCGAACATGCCAAAAATGGGATCGGGCGAAATGCCGCTTAGTCCATCACTACCACCGGTCCAGCTTGATGCTTTGTTGGCGGCTTCATGGAACAGGTGGACAACGGCAATCGATAAAACGAGTTGCGCGAGGCCATGAGCGCGCAGGATGACTATGCCGGAAATAAGCCCGGTGAGTGCGCCTGCAACAAGACCGATAAGCGTCATGAGGATCGGGTCTGTGATGCCGAAATGGGCAGCGGCGATACCGGCACTATATGCGCCGGCACCGAACAGGGCAGCGTGACCAAGCGTTGCTATACCGCAATAGCCTGTCACCAGATCGAGCGACAAGACGAGGAGAGCGATTGCAATAATGCGTGTCAGCAGTGCCAGATTGTCGGGGAACAGAAGCCAACCGACGACACTGGCCGCAATAATGGCCGCAATGCCAATGAGACCTGCATAAGAATGACGGCCATGGGGGAGGGGGTGCGTCATTTCCTGGCCAGCCTTCCTGCGAGACCGCGTGGGAACAGAGTCACTATGACGATCACCGCCAGGTAAAAGAAGAACTCGCCATATTCCGGCGCCAGATAACGCCCTGTGGTGTCGATTGCACCGAGCAAGAGACAGGCAATCAGCGCTCCGGGTATGGAGCCTGCGCCACCAACGGAAACAACAACCAGAAATGTCACCATATAACGGAGTGCATAATAGGGCTCTACAGGTAGCAGTTCGGCACCGACAACGCCGCCGAAGGCTGCAAGTCCGATGGCAAGTGCAAAGCTGATCGCATAAACGATTTCTGTTCGCACGCCGAGTGCAGCTGCCATATTGGCATTATCGACAGCAGCACGCAGTTTCACGCCGAAGGCGGTGCGTTCGATGATGTACCAGAGGCCAAGAGCTACCGCGAAGCCGCAACCGATTGCAAAGATGCGATGTTTTGCAATTGCGCGGAATCCGAGATCGACCGACCCCCGCAACATTTCAGGCAAGGGAATGGTCTTCAGTGTTGGCCCGAATATATAATTGGTGAGACCGATGATGCAAAAAGTGATGCCGATGGTCATCAGAACCTGTGTCAGTTCGGGTGCCCCATAAATGCGTCGATATAACAGTCTCTCTACGGGAACGGCGACGATCATCGTACCGACGACGGCGATGATGATTGCAAAGCCGTAATTGAGGCCAAGCTGCTGGACGGCATAGGATGCGAAATAGCCGCCGATCATTGCAAATGCGCCATGAGCGAGATTGACAACGCGCATCAAACCCATGGTGACCGAAAGGCCGATGGAAATGACGAAAAGCACCATGCCGTAGGCGAGCGCATCGACAGCAATGCTGAGCACAGTCTGCATTGAGTGGTCCTGTTAGAGCGCATCCCGAAGTGTGAAATGCCCTTCGGGATGCGCGTTAAAATAAGCAGTTGCGTGTGAGCAGCGTATCGCCTTGTACCTGTTCGGGCATCAAGGCGCGTCCACTCTTGAATGCCGGGTTTATTGGGCTTTCAACCCGGGATCCCCCTGCTTCTCGAAAGTTTGAATTTCCTTGTTGTAATAGGTGCCGTCGTCAGCCTTGGCGACTTCGCGCAGATAAATGTTCTGCGTCATGTGGCGGCTTTCGGGGTCAATGGATACGGGGCCGCGTGGACTAACCCATTCCATACCTTTCACGGCATCAACTGCTTTTTCAGCATCTTTTTCGCCGCCAGTTGCTTCTATCATCTTGTAGATGACATGCATGCCGTCATAAGCACCAACTGAAGGGAAAGACAACTCCGCAGGATTGCCGATTGCCTTTCGGGCTTCTTCGACGAACTTCTTGTTTTCAGGGGAGTCATGCGAGATCGCGTAGTGGAATGTCGTCAGTACCCCGAGCGCGTTCTCTCCCAGTGCTGGAAGGTCAGATTCCTGTGTCAGATCGCCAGGAGCGAAAAGCTGGATGCCGGACCCCTTCAACCCGTTGTCGACATAGGATTTCATAAAACCAAGCGTCGTCGGTCCGGATGGCAGAAAAGCAAAAACGCCTTGCGCGCCGGAGTCCTTGACACGCTGCATGATCGGGCTGAAATCATTTGTGGCGAGCGGCATGCGAATAGCTTCAACCACTTCACCGCCTGCTCCTGTGAAAGCCGCTTTGAAAGCGTTTTCTGCATCCACACCCGGACCGTAATCGCTCACGACCGAGATGGCTTTCTTGACACCTTTGTCGAGCGCGACCTTTGCAATCGCGGTAGATGTCTGCCAAGTGGTGAATGATGTGCGCACCACATAAGGGCTCTTCGTCACAATGGAAGAAGTGGCGGCATTCATGACCACCATAGGCACATTGCCCTGCTTGAGAATGGGCGTAACCGCCATGGCATCGGGAGTGAAGTAGAAGCCAGCGAGATATTGCACGCCTTCCTTGATCACGAGTTCCTGCGCAAGCGCCTTGGACTGCGCCGGATCGGCTTGAGGCACGTCACGATAAATGATCTCGACAGTGTCATCGCCGATCTTGTTACCGTGCTCGGTCATATAGGCGTCGATACCAGCCTTGAAGTTCTTGCCCTGAAGGGCAAACGGACCCGAAAATGGACCTATGACGCCGACCTTCACCACATCTGCATAAGCCGCTGATGTTGCGAGTGAAAAGACCGCAAGCGCGGTTAATGTGATTTTCTTCATGTTCTCCTCCCTAACGCCCACCATTCCCGTGCATAACCGTCTTGTCGCAACTGAGAATGTCCAGATTTCAGCATGCCTATCTAATTGGTCATGTAAAATGAAAAATTCCTCATAAACGATACTCAGATGGTTATATGTCCGAAGGTTGTTCGTTTCCTATCCGGACGATCTTATCGATCAAAGCTGATGCTATGTTGAGAGCACTGCCAGTCGACACCACGATTTGTGGCAGGATCATCCATTCGATCATCCAGGCCGCACCTGAGCGTTCTTGCTCGTGCACCATTGCCTGATGCAGACCACCTACTTGGGCAGCGTTGAAACGAGCAAGGCTGACCAGTATCTCAGCCGACACCGGATTTTGCTTGTGGGGCATGGCAGATGAGCCGCCGCCGCCGGTCAAGGACAATTCCGTGCCCAGTTCAGCCATGAGCGCGATATCCTGCCCGAACTTTCCAAGAGTACCTGTGATGAGTGCAACTAGGTTGCCGAACTCAACAATGAAAGCGCGTTGGCTGTGCCATTGCGGACTATCGTGCAGTCCGAGTTTTTCCGCTAGTAGCGCACGCAGTGCCGGTGCTCGATCATCGAATTTTTCAAGAGTTCCTGCCGCCCCTCCAAACTGCACCGGAAAGCTAATGGCATTCAGTTTTGTCTCATAAGCACCAAGCGGGCTTTTCCAGCTTGCGATCCGATCCGATACGGTTATGGGAATAGCGGGCTGCATACGCGTAAAACCGGTCAGCGGATTCGTTCCGAACGTTCCATCGAGCTGGTTGAAGCAATGTACGAGTTGCTGAATTCGACCAGAGAGAATTGCGCTGGCGCGCTTCAGGCGCAAAATCAGGCTCGTATCAATAACGTCTTGGCTGGTCGCGCCAAAATGTACGTATTCTCCGTGATTGTTGCCAACGACGTTACGCAGTCCCTTTATCAACGAAGGAACGATCACCCCATCACGCGCTGTCGCTTTCGCCAAATCGGATAGATTGGGTTCAAACAATTCTACGGCTTGTCTAATTGCCTGTCCCGCTTCGACTGGTATGAGACGCAAGTTGGCCTGCGCTTCAGCCAGAGCCGCTTCGAAGCGCAGCATCTCGGTAATATCGGCTGCTGCCGTGAACAGGCTCAGTATCTCTTCGTCATCGCCGAAAAGCTGCGCCAGAAATGGATGTTCGAAAACCGAAACGCTCATGCTTCAAATATCGAAAAAGACGGTTTCTTTCTCGCCCTGCAAGTGAATGTCGAAATGATAAACGTTACCGTCGCGCTGACCAATCAGGGTTTGCAACCGGCTGCGATGTTCGATGCGAGCAAGGACAGGATCCTCTGCATTGGCATCGGCTTCATCGGAAAAATACATCCGTGTCTGCAAGCCAAGGTTAATTCCGCGAGCAACGATCCACAAGGTGACGTGTGGAGCCATGAGGCGTCCATCTTTGAAAAGAACGCGACCGGGCTTGATGGTCTCGAAGGTGAACTCACCCGTGTCCATATGGCTGGGGCATCGGCCCCAGCCGCGAAAACCAGGGTCGGCCTTGCCACCGGTTTCGGAAGGGCTGTTATAGAGGCCAACTGCATCGGCCTGCCATATTTCGATCAGTGCATCACGAAGCGGCGCACCCATTCCGTCAATTACATGGCCCTTGATCGTGATGCGTTCGCCAGCAGCCTTCTCATCATAGAGAAGTCCGGAACCGAGATCCTGTTCGAAGACACCACCGATGTCGACGAAGTTGGGTGTCAATCCGATGTGTACGTAGGGGCCGGCGGTCTGGGACGCAGTTTCTTTCAGGTAACCAATAGATTGCACCATATCAGTTGCCCTCCGGGCGATTTTCAAAGAGAGTCGAGCGACGCCCGCGCAACACGATATCGAACTTGTAAGCGAGCATGTCCATCGGCAGATTAGCGTTCATGTCCAGAGGTGCTACCAGCCGTTCGACAGCCGATTTATCCGGAATGGTTTTGACGATCGGGCAAATCCAGATCAGCGGGTCGCCCTCGAAATACATCTGGGTGATAAGGCGCTGTGCAAAGCCATGACCGAACACAGAAAAATGGATGTGAGCCGGTCGCCAGTCGTTCACGCCATTCGGCCAGGGATACGGGCCGGGCTTTATGGTCTTGAACCAGTAATAGCCGTTCTCATCCGTGATCGTGCGACCGACGCCGCCGAAGTTAGGGTCGATGGCTGCAAGATAGGTTTCCTTCTTGTGGCGATAACGACCACCGGCATTTGCCTGCCAAAACTCGAGGAGTGCGCCCGGAACCGGACGGTTGCTCTCGTCCAGAACACGGCCATGCACAAGGACACGCGGGCCTATCGGCATTTCGCCGGGATGCGCATAATTGAGGATAAGATCGTTATCCAGTTCGTGCAGCATATTGTGCCCGAATACCGGGCCCGTAATTTCGCTTTTGGTGCCTTCGAGTGAAAGCAAGGCGCGGGTAGGCGAGCGGAGTACGGAGGTCTTGTATAACGGCGTGTAGGCTGGCGGATGCATGGATAGATCGCGAGCAAAGAATGGAGTTGTCTCCGGCAGACTATTCTTCATTTTTCAGCGTCCTCCGCTTCCATCTGTGCGTAAGTATGCTTGGCGATCTTGAATGCGTGGTTCGATGCTGGAACTCCCGCATAGATGGCAACGTGCATCAACGCTTCGCAGATATCCTCCTTTGTCGCACCTGTATTTTTAGTGGCGCGTATATGCATGGCAACTTCGTCGTCTTGTCCCAACGCGGCGAGAAGCGCAATCGTGACGATGGAACGCTCACGTTTGGTCCAGCCGGGCCGCGACCAGACGGTTCCCCAAGCCGCTTCTGTTATCAGCTCCTGAAATGGCGCATCAAGCTCGGTTGCACTGTTCGAGGCACGATCCACATGCGTATCGCCCAGAACCGAACGGCGCACATTCATGCCAATCTTATAGCGTTCCGACTGTGCGGCACTATCAGTCATGGTTATTCTCCATGCTCAAATCTGTTTGAAAGAAAATTACGCAACAGCGCGACATAGGCATCGGGCTGTTCAACGCAGGGGATATGGCCGCTGGCAGCTATTTCTGAGAAATAGGCTCCCGGAATGAGGCTTGCTAACTCGCGCACAAGAGTAGGTGGTGTGGAGCCGTCCTGATCACCGACCAGGCAAAGTACGGGTATAGAAATTTTCGCAGCAGCTTCGGTGAAATCGGCATCCCGTAGTGCGGCGCATGTTGCGGCGTAGCCGTCGAGCGGTTGGCGAACGAACATATTGCAATAGGCACGATAGGCCGGATTATCGGGGTGCCGATAGTTAGGGGTGAACCAGCGTGGCATCGTCGTGTCAAGGATACTCGCGAGACTATCCTGTTGAATCGCGTCGATACGAGCATTCCACATTTCTGCTGTACCGATTTTATGTGCGGTATTGGAAAGGATAAGCCCCGCTATCAGGTCTGGTCGCGATGCATAGACGCCCTGCGCAATCAGGCCGCCTACGGAAAGACCGCAGATAATCACCTGCTTTATCGATAGTCTGTCGAGAAGAGCAATGAGATCGGAAGCAAGCAATTCTATCGTGTATGGGGTGGTTCCGACATCTGAAAGGCCGTGACCGCGCTTGTCATAAACGAGCGTCGATACGTCATTGCTCAGGCGCTTGCGGACTTCATTCCATATACGGAAATCAGTTCCGAGCGAATTGATGAAAACGAGAACGGGCTTTTCTTCCGTTGACTGCTGAAAATCATAGTGAATGACGATGTCATTTACAGACGTGAACTGCACGGCTTTCTCCTCTCGCACTACACTGTCGTGCTTTAAAATGGTTAAGTAAAATGATATTATTGATTAAAACCATAACTACAGGGTTATTAATAAGTGATTGGGAACAGGATCAAGTTTCGTCATCTGCATACGTTTGTCGAGGTTGCGCGACAGAAGAGCGTTGTAAAAGCCGCGGAGGTTTTAAGCATCAGCCAGCCGGCAGTTACCAAAACGATGCGTGAGCTGGAGGAGATACTAGGTGTTCCGGTGGTAGAGCGTGACGGTCGCGGCATCCGGATAACGCGGTTTGGTGAAGTGTTTCTTCGCCACGCAGGGACAGCTTTGACGGCCTTGCGGCAAGGATTGGATTCTGTGTCGCAGGAGTTGGATGGTTCTGGGCCACCTATTCGCATCGGAGCGTTGCCGACGGTCTCAACCCGTATCATGCCGAAAGCTATGAGCCTGTTCCTTGCGGAAAGAACGTCGAGCCGGGTCAAAATCGTTACGGGAGAAAATGCTGTACTTCTGGAACAATTACGGGTTGGGGACCTTGATCTGGTTGTCGGGCGGCTTGCTGCGCCGGAGAAGATGACGGGTTTTTCATTCGAACATCTTTATTCAGAGCAGGTCCGGTTTCTGGTGCGGGCTGGGCATCCTTTGACAGACGGACGCGCGGTCTTCGAGAATCTGGCCGACTACCCGGTGTTGATGCCGACACGCAATTCAATCATTCGCCCATTTGTGGAGCGCTTGCTAATAACCAACGGCATAGGCGCCTTGCCTATCCAGATAGAGACCGTATCGGATGCTTTCGGACGTGCTTTTGTCCGCGAAAGTGATGCAGTGTGGATTATTTCAGAAGGCGTTGCGGCCAGAGATGTCTCGGAAGGTAAACTTGTTGCGCTTCCTATCGATACAAGTGAGACGACAGGCCCGGTAGGGCTAACTATGCGTACAGACATGGTGGAGACGGCTGCAATGCAAATTCTAATCCAGACATTGCGGGAGGCTGCCGGTTTGAAGTCATAGAAAACAACACGGTCAGTCACCGTAAAAAAGATGACTGACCGTGCTAGAAGCGAGAAGTTCTGGCCGGAACTTCACGCCGGGGGTTTCGTGATGAATAGAATTATACATCATTCCTAAAATAAAGCATCAATTTTGTATGATGTAGCAACAATAGTATTAGTTGCTTTCCATTAACATTAGTATTCACTTAATTGAAGGCGCCCGCTTGTCAAAACGGTAGCCCGACGTAATTTTCGGCGAGTGCACGGGAAGCTGCTTCGGAAGTACAGAAATAGTCAAGTTCGGCCTCCTGTACTTTCTGATCGAACGGAACCATATCCGGAAATCGGTGCAGCATCTTCGTCATTGACCATGAAAAGCGCTCGGCTTTCCAGATGCGCGAGAGCGCATTGGCGGAATAAGCGTCGATACCATCCGTCGACTTATCCAGGTAAAACTCTCTCAGCCCTTCGTAAAGATAGTGCACGTCGCTGGCTGCGAGGTTCAGTCCTTTTGCGCCGGTCGGAGGAACGATATGAGCGGCATCGCCGACAAGGAAGAGTTGCCCGAAGCGCATAGGCTCGGCCACGAAGGAGCGTAGAGGCGCGATGGATTTTTCGAAGGACGTTCCGGTTACCATAGCCTCGGCATGATGGGATGGAAGACGTCGGCGCAATTCGTCGTAAAAACGCTGATCGCTCCAGTCCTCGATTTTCTCATCAAGCGAGCATTGAATATAATAGCGGCTGCGGGTGAGGGAGCGCATGGAGCAAAGTGCGAATCCGCGTGCGTGGTTCGCATAGATCAGTTCGTGAGCGATTGGCGGAATATCTGCCAGTAACCCGAGCCAGCCGAAGGGGTAGGTCTTCTCAAAGATGTCGATTGCCTTGTCCGGCACAGATTTGCGGCTTATGCCATGATATCCATCGCATCCCGCAATGAAATCGCAATCGATGCGATGAGTTTTCCCATCCATTTCGTAAGTGATATATGGTGACTTCGCATCAAAATCGTGTGGTGTTACGTTCGCAGCTTCGTAAATGCTGACTGTATTCGATTTCCGTCGCTCATCCATAAGGTCATGCGTCATTTCGGTCTGGCCGTAAACCGTCACGCGTTTGCCGGTAAGTTTGTGCAGATCGATACGGTGATCCCGTCCGTCGAAGGCGAGAGAGAAGCCATCATGTGGCAATCCCTCTGCGAAGAGGCGCGCCGATACTCCAGCTTCGTCCATCAGATTGACGGTGCCTTCTTCCAATACACCAGCGCGCACGCGGCCCAGAATATATTCCGCGCTGACGCGATCAAGCACGACATTGTCTATCCCGGCACTTGTCAGAAGTTGGCCGAGGAGCAGGCCGGAAGGGCCTGATCCGATGATTGCGACCTGAGTGCGCATATGTTCCTCCCAATGCAAGTCCGCCTTTATTCTTAAGGGAGCCTTCAAACTGACAATGGATAATCCCGGCAATTTATTGTACAAATCGAACATGGCCGGAGGAAAAAGTGCGGGACCGATTTATTCCAACCTATGAGCTGTACGGAGAAGAGAACGAGCAGAAGCCGGATTTTTGGTTGCATTGTGAGACGCTTTTTTCGCGATCCAGTTTGCACAATTTTGAGATTTCACTGCATCGTCACGAGAGCTTTTTTCAGCTCTTGTACATTGAAGGTGGTGCGGGGCATGCGAATTTCGATGGCATCATTCGCCCATTCCAGACACCCTGTGCTATCTTAATGCCGGCCGGATTCAATCATGGGTTTGCATTTTCGAAAGATATAGCAGGACATATCGTAACGATATTGAGTGCCCATATGCCATTTATCGGAGGAGGCGCAACGCCGGAGTGGTTCATGCAACCTCGGCTCATAACGATGAAAGGTGCAGGCGAAGAGAATCTGGCGTTGCTTTCCTCTCTTTTAAAGCAGGTGCAAGATGAATTTATAACCAGAAAAAAACATAAAAACAGCTTATTAGAATCTCTTTTTAAAGTAATTTTCGTCTATATTCTGAGACAAATTTTCAGTTCCGAACCGGCGATTCAGGACGTGCGACAGGCGTATGGGTCACCCCGTATCGAGCGCTTGCTGGAACTGATCGACCGTTATTACCGCGAACACAAGCCCGTTTCGTTCTATGCGAAATTACTTGGGGTTTCATCGACGCATCTCAATCGAACTGTCAAACAGCTGACAGGGGTGACTGCACAACGTATGCTTGCAAACAAGCTGATTGATGTAGCCAAGCGCGATTTGATAGCTATGCCGTCGTCTGTTCAGCATATAGCTTACGGTCTCGGTTTCTCGGATCCTGCCTACTTCTCACGTTTCTTTCTGAAAATGACAGGGGAGACGCCGCGATCTTACCGTTTGAGGGAGCGCCAGCGTCTGGCCACTCTGGATTCACCGTCGCAGGGTTAAATTGGATTTTTTCATTTTCAGCGGTTCATCTCAGCAGACTGCGCAATTCTGATTGGATCTGCAGCATGGCGGGTAGGAAGCGTCTGACAAGATCACTTGTCTCAACATGGGCCACGGGGGCCCCGATGTTGAGCGCTGCGACAATGGTGTCGCGATGATTGAAAACAGGAACAGCGATGGAGCGTAATCCAAGCTCCAGTTCCTGGTCGTTGATTGCATAACCCTGCTCGCGAATAAGAAACAACTCGGTCATCACCAGACCAATTTCCGTTTTTGTAAACGGCGTCAATTTGTTTCGCTCAGTGCGCTCGAGAAGAGCCCGTGCTTCGGGTTCGTGAAGCCAGGCCAGAAGTACACGGCCCATTGAAGCACAGTATGCAGGAAGTCTGCTTCCAGCCATCAGATTGATGGACATCACGCGCATTTGCGAGGCGCGCGCGATGTAAACAATTTCGGTCCCGTCAAGAACGGATGCTGACGCACTCTCGCCGACTATATCGGCGAGCCGATCCAGATGCGGCTGGATGATCGTGGGCAATGGCGTCGAAGAGAGATACGCATGTCCAAGCCGCAGGATCCTGGGCAGGAGCATAAAAAACTTCCCGTCATATTCTGCATAGCCGAGTTCGGCGAGTGTCAGCAGGCATCGTCGTGCTGTCGCGCGATCAAGGCCCGTGATCTTTGAAACGTCAGCTATTGAAAGACGTGGCTGGTCTTCACCGAATGCTTCGATGACCCTCAGGCCTTTGGCAAAGCCTCCAATGAAATCTGTTTCACGCATGAAATTCCCCTCACTGTGCAATGCAATTTTGTGCGATATATGAACAAATGTCAAATACCGCACAAATAATTTGACCCGATGTCGACGGGGTGGCTAACTCCAGCGCCATTGAGACCGGAAGCGCTTGGGCGGGAGCGTGTCCCGAAAAGTGTGAAACGGTTTTCGGAACAAGATGCGTAAAAGCAAAAAGATGAAGCTTTGCGGTATGGAGGTGAGATGGACAAGACAGTCGGAAGTCTGGCGGTGGCCGTTGACGGAATAGGTGAGGGTGCAACCGTCATGATCGGGGGATTTGGTGGCTCCGGCGCGCCAATCGAACTCATTCATGCCCTGATCGACAAGGGCCCAAAGAACCTGACGGTCATCAACAACAATGCAGGCAATGGACGCATCGGTATTGCGGCCATGATCGATGCAGGGATGGTCAGGAAAATGATCTGCTCGTTCCCGCGGTCTTCCGATCCGCGCGCTTTCACCGATAAGTACATCGCCGGTGAAATCGACCTTGAACTTGTGCCGCAGGGAACGTTGGCCGAACGTATCCGTGCGGGCGGTGCCGGTATTCCGGCTTTCTATACGCCGACAGCCTATGGCACCGAGCTTGCCGAGGGCAAGGTCATAGCCGAGTTCGATGGACGATCTTACGTGCAGGAGCGGTGGCTGAAAGCCGATTTCGCGCTTATCAAAGCACATCTTGGCGATGTGCATGGCAACCTGACCTACCGCATGGCTGCTCGCAATTTCAATCCGCTGATGTGTATGGCTGCAGCCAAGACGATAGTGCAGGTATCTGAAGTTGTTCCGCTCGGCGGAATCGAACCGGAAGACGTCATCACGCCGGGCATCTTCGTAGATAGTGTCGTCGAAGTTCCCAATCCGCAGCAGGAAGAAGAACTTATTCGGACGGGAGTGGCCTACGCATGATGATCGATACTCATGAGGACATTAAACTGTCCAATGCCCAGATCGCATGGCGCGCCGCACAGGATATTCAGGATGGCGCCTATGTAAATCTTGGAATCGGTTTTCCTGAAATGGTGGCCCGCTATCAGCCGGAGGGACGGGAAGCAATTTTCCACACAGAGAACGGTGTTCTGGATTTCGGTGAAGCGCCGCCAGAAGGCGAGGAGGATTGGGATCTGATCAATGCTGGCAAAAAAGCTGTTACGCTGAAGCCTGGCGCTGCATTCTTCCATCATGCCGATAGCTTCGCGATGGTGCGTGGCGGACATCTCGATGTTGCAATTCTGGGTGCCTATCAGGTTGCTCAGAACGGGGATCTCGCTAACTGGCGAGTTGGGGCCAAAGGCGTGCCTGCAGTCGGTGGCGCGATGGATCTTGTACACGGTGCCAAGCAGGTCGTCGTAATCACCGAGCATATGACGAAAAAGGGTGAGCCGAAACTCGTCGAAAAATGCACTTTTCCACTGACTGGCGTCGCATGTATCACTCGCATCTATACCAGTCATGCCGTGATCGACATTGATCAAGGCCGTTTCGTGCTGCGTGAAAAACTGGCGGCGATGACACTTGAAGACCTTCAGGCCATGACCGGCGCAAAGCTCCACATTGATGGTCCGGTTGCCGATCTCGTTGTCCCAGAACTGTGAGGCCATGTCATGAGTGAAGCCTATATCTGCGATTATATCCGCACTCCTATCGGTCGCTATGGTGGCGCGCTATCATCAATTCGTGCGGATGATCTTGGTGCGATTCCACTGAAAGCGCTTATGGAACGTAATGGTTCCGTCGATTGGGAAGCTGTCGATGACGTTATCTTCGGCTCGGCCAATCAGGCAGGAGAAGACAATCGCAACGTTGCGCGCATGTCACTGCTTCTAGCTGGATTGCCCAGTGGGGTATCGGGAACGACGATCAATCGTCTCTGCGGTTCCGGGATGGATGCAGTCATAACCGCCGCACGCGCTGTCAAGGCGGGCGAGGCAGAGCTGCTCATTGCGGGTGGCGTGGAAAGCATGAGCCGTGCTCCCTTCGTCATGCCGAAGGCCGATAGTGCATTTTCACGTAGGGCGGAAATCTTCGATACGACGATCGGCTGGCGGTTCATCAATCCACTGATGAAAAAGCAGTACGGCGTCGATTCTATGCCGGAGACAGGTGAAAATGTCGCCGAAGATTTTCATGTCTCGCGGCAGGACCAGGACGTTTTTGCACTCCGCAGTCAGGAAAAGGCAGCTGCCGCACAGGCCAATGGACGCCTTGCGAAAGAAATCGTCCCGGTTACGATCCCGCAACGCAAGGGTGATCCCGTAATTGTCGGAAAAGACGAACACCCACGCGCGACCAGCTTGGAAGCACTGGCGAAGCTGGGTACGCCCTTTCGCGAGGGTGGTACCGTGACAGCTGGCAACGCTTCCGGCGTCAATGATGGAGCTGCCGCGCTTATCATCGCATCTGAAGCGGCCATCGAGAAACACGATCTCACGCCAATTGCCCGTATCATCGGTGGCGCAACGGCAGGCGTTCCTCCGCGCATCATGGGTATAGGTCCGGCTCCGGCGACAATGAAGCTTTCTGCACGTACCGGCATCGCACCCGATGCATTCGATGTAGTCGAACTGAATGAAGCATTTGCGTCGCAGGGGCTGGCAGTGTTGCGCAGTCTGGGAATTGCCGACGATGACAAGCGCGTCAATCCGAATGGTGGCGCTATTGCGCTCGGGCATCCGCTTGGCATGTCCGGGGCGCGCATTGCAGGCACGGCGGCGCTCGAGCTCTCGCTCAACGGCGGCAAATATGCTCTCGCAACAATGTGCATCGGCGTTGGGCAGGGCATTGCCATTGCGCTGGAACGCGTTTGAACGTGAATAAATGACAAATCCGGACGCTTTTCGCCCGGATTTGTTCCCTCCGACAGAGCAGTTACGACTTTTGTATTCTTGGGCGACTACAATATTGCCCGCGACTACCGATCAAGTTAGCATGACCTCATTACAGCAACGGCGGGAACAACCCGTCGAACCAAAATGGGGAACATGTCGATGAAAATTGCTCGCCTTGCCCTGATGGGTGGCCTCCTGGCAACTGCACTTTATACCGGCTCCGCCGCTGCCCGCGACCTGACGGTCGTTTCTTGGGGCGGTAACTACCAGGACGCTCAGCGTGAAATCTACTTCAAGCCCTTTTCTGAGAAGACCGGAAAGCCCTTGCTGGATGAATCTTGGGACGGTGGCTATGGCGTCGTTCAGGCGAAAGTAAAGGCAGGAGCGCCCAATTGGGATGTCGTGCAGGTAGAGGCCGAAGAGCTTGCCCTCGGCTGTGCGGATGGCCTTTATGAAAAGATTGATTGGGACAAGGTTGGAGGCAAGGACAAGTTCCTCGACAGCGCAGTCAATGATTGCGGTGTCGGTGCGATCGTGTGGTCGACAGCAATCGCCTATAACGCGGATAAGCTGAAAGAAGGCCCGCAATCCTGGGCCGACTTCTGGGATGTGAAAAAATTTCCGGGTAAGCGTTCTTTGCGTAAAGGCGCCAAGTACACGCTTGAATTCGCGCTCCTCGCTGATGGAGTCAGCAAGGATGAAGTCTATGATGTACTTTCAACCCCGGAAGGCGTGGATCGCGCGTTCAAAAAACTTGATGAGTTGAAGCCGAACATCGTCTGGTGGGAAGCGGGAGCGCAGCCGCTGCAATTACTGGCCTCGGATGAAGTGGTGATGGCATCGGCCTACAATGGACGTATCACAGGCATAAACAGGAGCGAAGGCAAGAACTTCAAGGTGGTCTGGCCAGGTAGCATTTATGCTGTCGACAGCTGGGTGATCCTGAAGGACTCAGAGAATAAGGACGCGGGGCTGGATTTCATTGCATTTGCCAGCGAGCCCGATAATCAAGTGAAACTGCCCAAATATGTCGCATATGGCCTGCCGAACAAGGAGGCTGCAAGCCAGGTGCCTGCTGAATTCGCCTCCGATCTTCCGACGGCTGAGGCCAATCTCAAAGATGCCCTCCCACTTAACGTCGATTTTTGGATCGATAATTCCGAAGAGTTGACGAAGCGTTTCAATGCCTGGTTGGCGCAATAATCCATAATCATAGCCCCGTCCGTGCAAATTTGGACGGGGTTTCCCTGTTTTCCGGAAGATGGAGTGATTCATTGACGGACTGCCGCATCCGCTTCGAGAATATCAGCAAATCCTACGGTGATTTCAAAGTTATAGATGGTTTGAACCTCGATATAGATCGAGGTGAATTCGTGAGCCTGCTTGGGCCTTCCGGTTCAGGCAAGACGACGCTTCTGATGATGCTCGCTGGGTTCGAAAGCCCAAGCAGTGGGACAATTCACGTCGACGGCAAAACAATCAATACCGTCCCTTCCTACAAGCGTAATATGGGAGTGGTTTTTCAGAATTATGCGCTTTTCCCCCACATGACGGTTGGCGAAAATGTCGCATTTCCACTGCAGATGCGTGGCCTTGCGAAGGCGGAGGTCGGCAAGCTGGTGGATAAGGTGCTCGATATGGTGCAGCTTTCCACTATGCATGAGCGTAAGCCATCGCAGCTCTCCGGTGGGCAGCAACAGCGTGTTGCACTCGCCCGTGCACTGGTTTTCGAACCGGGAGTGGTCTTGATGGATGAGCCGCTCGGAGCGCTCGACAAGCAGTTGCGCGAACAGATGCAACTCGACATCCGTGCGCTGCACAGCCGGTTGGGATTGACGATTGTTTTCGTCACCCATGACCAAAGCGAAGCCCTGACCATGTCGGACAGGATCGCTGTTTTCAACAGAGGCAAAATCGAACAGATAGGCACACCGCGCGCGATCTATGACGAGCCGCAGACGCGGTTTGTCGCCGAGTTCATAGGCGAAACCAATCTCGCTGAAGGAACAATCGAGCGGATGGAAGGTAGCAGTGCATTTATTCGTCTGAGCAATGGCGGCACGCTCACCGCGTCATCAAAGGGAACGCTGGCCATGGGACAGAAAGTTCTTTTGTCCATCCGGCCCGAGCGTATTGAGCTGGGCAGCGAGGGCAGTTCAGACAATCTTCTCAGAACGCGCGTGATTGACAGTGTCTATCAGGGAGATCATCTCCGTATTCAGCTTGATGCTCACGCTCATGATTTCATCGTTCGCCTTGACAGGAAAGCGCGCGAATGGACGCCTGGAACGGATGTCGTAGCGGGGTTCAACGCCGCTGATTGCTGGACTATCGCAACATGACGGTTCTACCCGGCAAAACTGTCCGAGCGATGTTCCTGATCGCGCCTTTATTTGTTTTCATAGCTTTATTTTTCCTGTGGCCTCTCGGAGTGATGATGAAACAGGCCGTGTCCGATACGGCGGTTTTGCGTGTTCTCCCTCAGACAGCCGAGGCTGTAAGCTTGTGGGACGGGCAATCGGGGCCGTCTCTGGATATGAAACAGGCTCTGGTGATGGATCTCAAATCCTCGACCGACCAGCAGGCCGTAGGTGACATGGTTCGCCGTCTGAACAGCGCTCAATCGGGCTTTCGAACGTTGATGAGTAAAACGCTTTCGGCCATAGAGAAGGGCGATCCTGTTCCCGACCTGGAAACGATCGACAAGCGATGGAGTCGCCCGGAATTCTGGCAGGCGATTGCAAATGCGCTTTCTCCAACAACTGATCGCAACCTGCTTGCGGCCGTGGATATGGAGCGCGATACGTCCGGTGAGATTGTTTCCATGGCGCCGGGTACATCGGCCAACCGGGCGATCATGCTACGCACATTCTGGATTGCTGCGTTGGTGACTCTGGCCTGTGCAATGATCGGTTATCCCTATGCTGTCTTGCTTACATCGTCTACGGGTTGGGTCAGAAATGTGCTTTTTGCTGCCGTTTTGCTGCCGTTGTGGACATCGTTGCTCGTGCGAACCGCTGCCTGGTTCATTCTCCTGCAGGACAAGGGACTTATCAACGACACGTTGATTTGGCTCGGCATTACGGATTCGCCTTTCCCGTTGATTTTCAACAGGGCAGGTGTGGTGATTGCCATGACGCATGTGCTTTTGCCGTTCATGGTGCTTCCGATCTATAGCGTGCTTGTATCGATCCCGAGCAATCTGATGCCGGCGGCTGCATCGCTCGGTGCACCACCGTGGAGAGCTTTTCTGCGTGTATTGCTGCCACTGAGTATGCGCGGCATCCTGTCCGGCATGCTGCTCGTGTTCATGAGCGCTATTGGCTATTATATCACCCCGGCATTGATTGGTGGACCGAGCGACCAGATGATAAGCTCGATCATCGCCTATTACGCGACCGGTTCAGCCAACTGGGGTATGGCTGGCGCACTCGGGCTCGTGTTGCTGGTTGCCTGTCTTATACTCTACGCTGTCTACGGGCGGCTTACTGCTGACGAACAGGGGAAGGCGTGAGCATGGGGCGCATCACGAAAATCCTGTTTGGTATCGCAGCGGTGGTCTTTTTGATTGCGCCTCTGCTCGCGATCCTTCCGCTTGCATTTACATCCAGCATATTCCTGACTTATCCGGTGCCCGGCTGGTCAGTGCGCTGGTTTGAAGAACTTGCTACGGCGGACGTCTGGCGGCGCGCAATCGTCAACAGCCTGATTATCGGTTCGGGAACGACGATCTTGGCGACTGTACTGGGAACCATGGCTGCACTCGGCTTGCGTAGCAGGATTTTGTTTTTTTCCGGCCCGGCTAAAACTCTGTTCCTGTTACCCATGGTCGTTCCCGCCGTCGTCATGGGGGTAGGGATGCAGTTGCTATTCGTGCGGCTTGGTATAGCGAATTCCTATCTTGGCGTGATCGTTGCTCATACCGTGATTTCGATACCCTTTGTTCTCGTGAGCGTTACCGGGGCGCTGGCTGGTATCGACAGGCGTGTCGAACTTGCAGCCGAGAGCCTGGGCGCATCACCCTTGACGGTGTTTCGAAAAATCACACTTCCGCTTGCCATGCCGGGCGTCGCTTCCGGTGCGGTGCTCGCTTTTGCTACTTCGCTGGACGAGGTTGTGCTGACACTGTTTGTTGCTGGTCCAAATCAGCGCACGTTGGCGCGTCAGATGTTTTCGACAATCCGAGAGAATATCAGCCCGGCTATAGCTGCCGCAGCATTTCTGTTTATCGCAGGCACAGTACTTTTAGGTCTCGCAGCCATGTTATTTCGCCGAAGACGCGTGAATGGGACTGTCTCCATCTGACGTGCGGTATCGGATTCTCAGTCGGTCCGATGGGATAGGCTTGCCTTGGCCTGTTTTATTCTGAGCCGTTCAGCGATCAATCCGTGTCGAAAGAATGATGGATGACATCGTTCGCTCGACGCCTTCCAGTGCGCCGATGCGATCCAGGACGGCGTCGAGCTCTTGTATGGACGGAGCTTCGACAACCACGATCATATCAAAATGCCCGCTGACGGAGTGAAGTGAGCGGACGGCCATCATGCCGCGCAGTGCTGTTTCGACTTTCGGGGCAAGTTTGGGCAGTGCCGTCACCAACACATGGGCGCGAACCAGATCGCGCTCGAATTCAGGTGCGATTCGCACCGTGTAACCTTCTATAACCCCGCGTTTTTCCAGTTTTTCGATCCGGCTTTGGACTGTGGTGCGGGAGACGCCGAGGCGCCTTGCTAGGTCCGCTGTCGAGGCGCGGGCATTTTCACGGAGGAGGGCGATGAGTGTAAGATCGGCTTCTGTCGTCATAATGCATATTGCATACGTTAATATGCGTAAACAAACAACGTCATATCGTCAGTTTGTATGCTTCTTTTTGCATGAAACTATGCGATTCTTGCATATCCGAATTGCATTCCAAGGGGAAACTCACATGAAAGAGATCGTTGTTGTCGGTGCAGGCAAAATCGGCGCTACCATTGCCGATCTTCTCGCTTCCACAGGCGAGTATGCCGTCACCGTTGTCGACCGTTCTCAGGAACAGCTCGATGCTCTGGAATCAGGTGCAGAAGTCAAGACGCAGGCGCTTGATATTGAAGATGCCAAGGCTCTTGAAGCCGCTCTTGCTGGCAAGTTCGCCGTACTCAGCGCCGCTCCATTTCATCTGACGACCCGTATCGCCGAAGCTGCAGCGAAGGCCGGCGTTCATTATCTCGACCTCACGGAAGATGTGGCAAGCACGCGCCGCGTCAAGGAGCTTGCGAAGGAAGCCAAGACGGCCTTCATTCCGCAGTGCGGACTCGCTCCCGGCTTCATCTCTATCGTTGCCTATGATCTGGCAAAGCGTTTTGACAAGCTCGACAGCGTTCGTATGCGCGTCGGTGCCCTGCCGCAATACCCTTCGAATGCTCTGAACTACAATCTGACCTGGAGCACCGATGGCGTTATCAATGAGTACATCGAGCCGTGCGAAGCCATCGTCAACGGTGAACTGACTGAAGTTCCTGCTCTCGAAGAGCGTGAAGAATTCTCGCTTGATGGCGTCACCTATGAAGCCTTCAACACCTCCGGCGGGCTGGGCACGCTTTGCGAAACGCTCGAAGGCAAGGTGCGTACGCTCAACTACCGCACCATCCGTTATCCGGGTCACGTTGCGCTGATGAAGGCGCTTCTCAATGATCTGGGCCTGCGCCATCGTCGTGAAGTACTCAAGGACATTTTCGAAAATGCCCTGCCAACGACCCTTCAGGATGTTGTTGTGATTTTCGTGACAGTTTCCGGCACCAAGAATGGCCGCCTGGTTCAGGAAACCTACGCGAACAAGGTTTATGCTGCTCAGGTTGGCAAGATCGTTCGCTCGGGTATCCAGATCACGACGGCTTCGGCTATTTGCGCTGTGCTCGACATGCTCGCCAAGGGCGACCTTCCGCAGCAGGGCTTTATCCGTCAGGAAGACATCACGCTCAACGCGTTTCTCGCAAACCGCTTTGGCAAGGCTTATGCACAGGAAGACCATTGCGCACGTATGGTTGCCTGATAGCTTCCGCCGCATGAATGCAGGGTCTGTTGCGCTTGTACGCAACAGACCCTTTTGCGTTTTGGTATTTGGAAAATCTGCCCTACCAAAGTCGCAGTTGAATCGGATCGGGTTTAAGCGCATTGCCCGGTCCAAACCGGCGGATGGATCTTTCCGCCCGCTTGATCTGTGTCTATCCGCGCATCGTATCCGAAACTGTTTCACCCGTTTCGGGGTGCGCTTTGAAGAAGTAGGAAAGTTATGTTGAAATCAGTTTTGCTGGCCGGTCTGGCCTCTGTCTTCCTCGCTTTGCCGGTTCAGGCAAAGGAATGGAAAGAAATCCGCATCGCCAGCGAAGGTGCTTATCCTCCATTCAACTATATGTCTCCAGACGGCAAGCTTGAAGGTTTCGATCTTGATATCGCGAACGCGCTTTGCGAAGCCATGGAAGCCAAATGCACGATCGTCGCCAATGATTGGGACGGTATGATCCCAGGTCTGCAGGCCAATAAATTCGATGCGGTTATTGCTTCGATGGCCATTACCGAGGAGCGTGAAAAGCAGGTCGCCTTCACTGAGCGCTATTACACGACCCCGCTTGCGGTTGTCGTACCGAAGGACACCGATATTACCTCGCTCGATCCATCGGCATTCGATGGAAAGACGGTCGGTGCGCAGGCTGGCACCACTCAGGGCAACTATGCCGACGACGTTTATGGCAAAGCGGGAGCAGATGTGAAGCTCTACCCGACTGCCGACGAAGCCAATGCCGATCTTGAAAGTGGCCGTCTGGACGCAATTGCCGCCGACAAATTCCTCGCTGCTGACTGGCTGAAGAAGCAAGGTGGAAACTGCTGCAAATTCCTCGGTGACATTCCTGGCTCCGAAACCAAGATCGCAGTTGCCCTGCGCAAGGGGGATGACGATCTGCGTGAACAGTTCAATGCCGCGATCAACAAGATCCGTGACAACGGTACCTACGAAACGATCCGCAAGAAGTATTTCGATTTCGACATCTATTGATGTGACAAAATTTGCGCCGGACGCCTTCAAATCCTGCTTGCAGTGGAAGGCGACCAGTGCTTCAGTCTTGGTGAGCGCATGAAAACGGGGCGCTGCCATTCGCAGGGGATACTCTGCCAATTACAACGATAACAAAGCAGTAAGGGGAATAGTTATGTTGAAAGCCATCCTATTTGCGAGCGTTGCATCTGTAATCGCGGCCTTGCCGGCGCAGGCCAAAGAATGGAAGGAAATCCGCATCGCAACCGAAGGAGCGTACCCGCCTTTCAACTTCGTGGCAGCCGATGGGTCTTTGCAAGGCCTTGATGTCGAAATAGCCAATGCTCTGTGCAAGGCGATGGAAGCGAAGTGCACCATTGTTGCTAATGATTGGGACGGGATGATTCCAGGTCTGAAAACGAACAAGTTCGATGCGGTCATCGCTTCGATGAGCATCACGGAAGAGCGCAAGAAGGAAGTCGCCTTCACCGACAAATATTACTCCACGCCGCTTTCGGTTGCCGTGCCAAAGGACAGCCCGATCACATCCTTGGATGCCGAACCCTTCAAGGGCAAATCAGTTGGTGCTCAAGGCTCGACGACACAGGGCAACTATGCGGAGGATGTCTACGGCAAGGCTGGTGCTGACGTTAAGCTTTATCCTACTGCCGACGAAGCCAATGCCGACCTGAAGAATGGGCGACTTGATGCGGTTGTTTCCGACAAGTTCCCGATCTCCGACTGGATTAAGGGCGACGGTGCGGATTGCTGCAAGCTCATTGGCGATATTCCTGGAACGCAGACCGATACCGGGATTGCGCTGCGTCAGGGCGATGACGATCTGCGTGAACAATTCAACGCTGCAATCAAGAAAATTCGCGAAGACGGGACCTATGCCACGATCGTGAAGAAATATTTCGACTTCGACATCTATTGATTGCTTGTAAAAGACACCGCACTTTGCTGTAAGCAACAACGCGCCGGCTACAATCGGCGCGTTTGTTTTTTGTTTTTGTGGATGCCGGAAATGCCCATTCAGCAGCAAGATGTCATCGTCCTGGGCGCGGGTATTATCGGCGTATCCACAGCGCTGCATCTGCAGGCGCGCGGCCGTTCGGTTTGCCTGATCGACAGAAGTGAGCCGGGCAATGGCACCAGCTTTGGCAATGCCGGTCTGATCGAGCGGTCGAGTGTAATTCCCTATTCCTTCCCGCAAGGCTTTTGGACGCTTGTGCGTTACAGCATGAACCGTCGCTCTGATGTTCGTTATAATCCATTCTACATACCGAAGATGGCTCGCTGGCTGTTTCAGTACTGGCGGGAATCTTCGCCGGAACGGTTGAAAATTGCTACGAATGCCATGCTGCCTTTGATCGAAGCGAGCGTTCGCGAGCATGATTCCTTGGTGGCTCAGTCGGGCAGTGAACGGTTGATCCGATCCCAAGGATGGATCGAAGTGTTCCGGTCATCTTCGGCGTTCGACGCGGCGGTGCGCCGTTTACCCGATTTGCAACGCTTCAAACTGTCCTATGATATTCTGGATGCAGCAGCATTGCGTCAGCGTGAGACATCACTCGGCGATGTGGCTGGCGGAATTCACTGGCTCGATCCGAAAACTGTTGTGAACCCGGGCGGTTTGGTCAAAGCCTATGCTGACTTGTTTACCGGGAATGGTGGTATCTTCGTTCACGGCGATGCTGCGAGCCTGGCGCCGAATGAGAACGGTTGGCAGGTGACAACGGAAGCGGGTGCTGTCCATGCGCGTGATGTTGTCGTCGCACTCGGTCCGCAATCAGGCCTCATCTTTAGAAAATTTGGGTATCCGATCCCACTCGGAATCAAACGTGGCCATCACCTTCATTTTTCTATGAAGGACGGTTCGCGGCTTGGTCATACGGTGGTGGATGAAGAAGCTGGCTATGTTCTCGCCCCTATGGTGCAAGGTGTACGTCTATCGACAGGCATCGAATTCGCTTCGCCCGACGCACCCGCCAATTATATACAGCTTAAGAAAGACGAGAAAATTGCGCGCCAGCTTGTGCCCCAACTGGGCGACGCTGCCGAAACGACGCCCTGGCTTGGGTTACGTCCTTGCCTGCCTGATATGCGCCCGGTCATTGGTGCCGCGCCAAGGCATAAGGGGTTGTGGTTCAATTTCGGCCATGCGCATCACGGCTTGACGCTTGGGCCTGCGACAGGGCGGTTGCTCGCCGAGATGCTTGTCGGGGAAGCGACCTTCGTTGACCCGAAGCCCTATTCGGCAGAGCGGTTTTTGTAGTTTTATCTAAAAATTTCGCGACAGACTTGTCAGTCACGGTAGGGCGGGGCTATCAATTGGTCCCACTTTCATATCGCGCAGTTGCGAACAATCGATCCGGAAAATTCTTGTGAAAATGAAGCCTTTGGGCCGTACCGGCCTCACTGTCACTGAAATTTGCCTAGGCACCATGACCTGGGGTGTACAGAATACCGAGTCCGACGCCCATGAGCAGCTCGACATCGCTTTCGATGCCGGTATCAACTTCATTGATACGGCCGAAGGGTATGCCATTCCCATGAGCCCGGAAAGCTATGGCAAGACCGAGGCTTATATTGGTAGCTGGCTCAGGAAGTCCGGGAAACGCGACAAGATCGTGTTGGCAAGCAAGATCGCTGGCGGCGGCAGGCAGAAGTGGATTCGAGATGGTGCCAAACCGAGCCGCGCCAGCGTGCGCGAAGCGGTTGAGAATAGTCTGAAACGGCTTCAGACGGACTATATCGATCTCTATCAGGTTCATTGGCCGATGCGTGCGCATTACCACTTCGGCCAAAGCTGGAGCTTCGATCCGTCCAATACGGATGGAGCCGCAGAAACCCAACAGATGCGTGACGTTCTGCTGGGGCTCGGAGACATGGTTCAGGACGGCAAGATCAGGCACATTGGTCTTTCCAATGAGACGGCCTGGGGAACTATGCAGTGGCTTCATCTGGCCGAGCAGGATGGCCTGCCACGGATAGCCTCGATCCAGAACGAATATAGTCTGTTGCAGCGTCAGTTCGATTTTGACATGGCAGAACTGGCACTCTGCGAAGATGTTGGATTGCTTGCATATTCGACGCTTGCAGCCGGTGTACTGACTGGGAAATATCTGGGAGGCAAAATGCCGGCTGGCTCACGTGCGGCCATTTCCGAAGGCGGTATCTGGAGGAACAATGTTCATTCCGAACCGGCAGTTCGCGCTTATATCGATGTTGCAAAAAAGCACGGTCTCGACATCGCCCAGATGGCGATTGCCTTTACGTTGACACGCCCGTTTATGACTTCGGCCATCATTGGCGCCACGACCGTCGACCAGTTGAAGACCGATATCGCGGCCCATCAGATCAAGCTGTCGGAAGATATCATGGCTGACATCGAGAAGGTCTACCGACAGTATCCGCGTCCTCTTTAAGCCAAGAAATGACGTTTAAAAGAAGCCCGCCAATGGCGGGCTTTTCTATCCGGCAAGATAGATTTCGTGTTTGACAATCCATTGTTCGATTGGCGTTTCGCTTGAGGAACTGACAATCACCATTCGGTCGAAGCGCAGATTGCGGCCGGTGAGTGACTTTGCCAGGCGAGCCATCTCCGCTTCTCGCGAAGCCTCATCGGCAACGCCATAGGCAAGCGAAACATGTGGGAGGAAAGTCGAGATATCTTTCTCTCCAGATATGCCCAGTGAATCCTGCTTCAGTGCCATCAGTGCAGGTGTTTTCTGCAATGCAGCGTAGAACGACCGGAAATAGGCCTCGGTTCCCGTCACGTCTTCAATCTGGACGTCGAGCGGCTTGCGACCGACCGCCAGGCTCAGCACAAGCGGCAGTAGTTCATCTGCTGAGCGTTTCATATCGGGCACGAGTGTCACATGTGGTTCAAATACCGGCGAAGCGAAGCGGCCGGCCAGTTCTGTGACGATAGATTCAAGGAATCGGAGGTCGTCGCGTGCAGGACGCAACCAGACGGAATGGAAACTCATTGATCTGGCATCCGCCGAATGCTGCGTTCGTTTTTAAGTGGCCTGACGCTGTTGCGCAGAATGAGCGGTAGTTCGAGCATAATTGTTCGAGGTGGCGCATTTGGTGTGGCCTGTCGCTCGTCCAACAGTCGGATGATTTCGGAAGAGAGGCGTTCAGCATTCTGATCGAATGTCGTCAGACGATAGGCTCCCCAGCGCGCTTCCGTGACATTATCGAAACCGATAACCGAAATATCCTCGGGAATGGAGAGGTTGAAGACGTCACGTGCGCAGTCCATCAGACCGAAAGCCATAAGGTCGTTCACACAGAACACGCCTTCGACGCGTTCTCGCTCGCCGAGCAGCAGGGAGGCTGCGCCGTAGCCACCGTCATAATCGGTCAGGTCGCCGCGTTGGACACTGACGCTCAATCCGAGGATCCTGCCCTTGGCAATAAAGGCTTCCTCACGTTCAACGAGATTGAAGCTGCCGACATTCGACGTTATGAGGCCGAGCTTTTTCATGCCTCGCGCCGCGAAAATTTCGACAGCAGTTTCGGCGGCAAGTCGATTGTTGAGATGAATATGATCGGCCCCCTCTTCGGTTCGCCCGACGAGGATCAAGGTCTGGCCGTTTCGTTGGGCAAGCTCGACAAATGAAGAGGAGGGCATGCCGGAAAGAACCACCGTCGCTTCGGCACGATAGCGCAGAAGGGTTTCATGGGCGGCGGAGAGGTTTTCCCCGTGCTGGCCGGTCGGAATTAAAACCGGCACGCTGCCGCGTGCTGCAAGTCGACGGGAAAGCGCTGCAATCTGGCGTGAACGAAAAGGGCTATCCGGGTCTGCGGCAATCATTCCGACGATACGGCTGCGATTTGCGAGAAGACCGCGCGCCAGGTCGTTGACCTGATAGCCGAGTTTTTCAGCGGCTTTTAGCACCTTTTCGCGTGTTGCGGGTGACACGCTGGCGCCGGGTGTAAAGGTGCGAGACACGGCGGAACGAGACACGCCTGCCTCAAGCGCAACTTCATGCGCGCTGATGAACCGTGGTTGGTTATCCGCACCGTCCTGTTCGTGCTGCGTTTCTTTATCTGGCATTTTATCGCCCTACTTTTGAAAGGACATCGGCTCTGAGGAAGCGCTCGACCACAAACATGAAGGCAATTGATGGTACCAGCAATATCAATGCGCTGATTGACGCGATTTGATAATTGCCGCCGGAGCTCGCTGTATAGAGCAGCAAGGGCAGGGTGGATATATCCGGAGCGCCAACGAAGTAAGTGCCGGTAAATTCGTCGAGTGATTCAAGAAAGACAAAGATCGCGCTTGCAAGTAGACCAGGTGCGGCGATCGGCAGGGTGATGTTGAAGAAAGTCTTGAGAGCTGAAGCGCCCATTGAACGGGCCGCTTCTTCAAGCTCGCGATCAATAGCCGAGAACGCCGCCGTGGCGATCCATACAGCATAGACCAGACCATGGGTGACATGCACCAGAACGACGCCAGTGATAGTGCCGTTCAGGCCAAACGAATAGAACATTTGTGCGATGTTCACGTAAACGGGCAGGTTTGGAAAAGCCTGCGGTATCAGGAGCGTCAACAGGATCAGGCCACGAAACGGCAGTTTCAATCGTGCGAGGGCATAACCGGCGGGGATGGCAAGGCCGAGCGAGACGACCACGGTCAGGCCTGCAATAACGACGCTTGTTGCAAGTGATGAGAGCGCATTGCCACGGGAGGAAAACACATTTGCCCAGAACGAAAATCCATACTGAAGCGGCAGTGTGTGCGGAAAATACCAGCGCTCAGCCACGGCCCACAGAAGCAGGTTGGCAAGCGGCCCGAAAATCGCAAAGGCGAGCAGGCCAAGCAGGATGCCACGCGGTATCCAGCGCCAATCAATGATATTGCTCATTGGCCGTGTTCCTTTATGGTCTGGCGGAGGTAAATCCAGGCGACGAGACTGGTCATGAGCAGAGAAATCGTACCCAGCGCGTTTGCGACGCCATAATCACCATAGGCGTTGATGCGGAATGCCATGTTTGCGGTAATCATCGTCGGTGATTGGGCGTTGATCATTAACGGCACGGACAAAACGGACATCATGGTGACAAAGCTCAGTATCAGTCCAACGAGCAAAGTCTGGCGGACTTGGGGGAGAACGATCTCGAGGAGGATGCGCAGCCGCCCTGCACCCAGATTGCGGGCGGATTCAATAGTGCTGCGATCAATGGACGCCATGGCACCAGCCAGTAGCAGCGTGACAAAAGGCGTCTGTTTCCAGACGAATGCGATCACGATCCCCCGCCAGTCTAGAAAGCTCATGGCCTGTAGGGGCGTTAGAAACCCTGTTTCGATGAGCAGGCTGTTCATCAATCCGTTCTTGGCAAGGAACGTGCGAAGTATCTGGCCAACGACGATGAAGGGGATGAAAAGTGGCCACCGATAAAGCCAGCGCAAAACAGTAACAGCGCGCTGGTTGGAGCCGAGTATCAGATAACCGCCGATAGCTATAGAAATTAACGCGATCAGCAGCGACGACAGCGTGACGATAACAAAAGTGAAGATGATGTCGCTGGAATAAAGTTCGAATGCTTTGGTGAAGTTGCCGGTTCCCCATTGACCGGACACATAGAAAGCTCCGGTGATCGCTCCGAAAAGCGGCACGATGAACAGCAACAGGACGATCGCAAGTGCGGGCGCGACAAGAAGAATACCCGTCAGTCGATGCGACATTCGAAACCTCATGAAATATGGGAGTGCCGGACACGCTCGTGGTGCTTTGATTACGTATCCGGCATCGACTTCGAAGTGCTCTGGCTGGAAACAATTTTGCTGAAGCACTTCGATAGAAGGCAGGATTGTCGGGCTTAATTGCCGACCTGACGCTCGTAAGCTTCCAGAATCGCGGTGTTATAAGGTGCGATCGGGAAAGGCTTGCCGTATTTCGCAAGGTCATCCGGCGAAATATCGGTGAAAAGCTTGTTCCAGGTGTCGTTATCCAGCTCTGCCTTAACATGGTCGGCGTCAATGCCTGGATACCAGTTGAACCGTTTCACGATACCTTCGGCCTGCACTTTCGGGCTAGTCGCCAAAGCAACGAATTTTTCGGCAAGTTCCTTATGCGCACTCTTTTCTGGGATCACATAATGCATCGGCTGGCCGGGCATGCCGGGAGCGGGCAGGACAAGTTTCATTTCTGGCGGAAGCTGACCATTTGCCTTCCATGAATAGAACATGTCGACCCAGACCGGTCCCATCGAAATCTCGCCGCGGCTCAACATGTCGAGCGTGCCAGCATTTCCAGGGGTGAGGGTGGCATTTTTTGTGAAGTCCTTGAGCGAGGCAAATGCCTTGTCCCAGTTTTTCTCTGCGCCTTCTTCGAACGGACCATTCATCAGCTTGTCTGCATCGCCGCCATAAGCGTAGATCCAACCCATGACGAAACTCACGCCCGACGCACCACCTTTGATGCCATTATACCCGAACTGCTTCGGGTTTTCTTTGGCCCATGTGACGAGCTCATCGTAGCTCTTCGGCGGATTGGCGACGAGGGCTGGATTGTATGCAAGTGCTGTCTGGCTGTTGAACATCGGCATGACATAACCGTCGACATCCGTGCCAAGTGCCATTTTTGCATTATCGCGCGTCACCAGCTTGCCACTGTCGATTTTGCTGCGGTAGTTTTCGAGGAACTTGGCCGTTACCATCGGTCCGGCAAACTTCTCGTGGACCACAGCGACGTCGGTATCCCATTTTTCCACGCCGGCCTTGGACTGGGCTTCGAAACGTTCAAGAATCTTTTGCGAACCTGCATCGCCAGGGCCTGTTCCGACGACGCGAACAGTCGTTCCTGGGTTTTCCTTCTCGAACAAAGGTCCAAGATACTGATTGATATAGTCGACCATATTCTGATCGCCTGCCGTAAGGACAGTAAGGTCATCAGCGGCGGCTGGTGCTACGGTGAGGCCTATCGCCATCGCCGCGTTCAGGATAGTTCTCATGAAAGGACTCCTGTCTGAAACCGGAATTTCCGGTATTATGTTGAATGCAGATGCGGTGCATCCGGTGGTGGCTATCGGGAACGGTGCATCTACGGGCACGGAACTGTCCGCAGAATGGATTTCGAAACGGGCTTTCCCTGTATTAGGTACGATAGAAAATGGGATCAGCGTGCACAGCTGTGCATAATAAGATGTGACGCGAACGCATATTTTGCCGATCCATACTCTCCTTCATTTCAGGGCGCATCGTATGTGTCGCCAGCGAACTATTTGTCGAACAGAAACAGGGCGTGTTCGGGTATGCGGATTTCAACATTCGCTCCAGGTTGATGGCTTTCCTGAGCATCGACCATGATGTGACGATCACCAATGCGGATCATGTGTCGCCAGAGGCCACCGGGATAGCTGGTCTGTTCGACAGTTCCGTTGAGGATTAGCTCGGAAGCTTGGGCGGGCTGGTCTGTCCCTGCCTTGGTGAGGCGAGCAGCTTCACTGCGGAAGCGCGCCGATGCCTGGCCGTCTGAAAGATTGCGACGGCCTGCAGAAATAATGCTGGCCTTGTTGTTCGCGCCCGCTGCGATCTCTATATGATCGGCCTTGATCTGGATCGGCACTTCGATCAGATTTTCGGCGCCCATAAATGCCGCTACAAAATCCGACACAGGATGGTTGTAGACCTCTTCTGGAGCTCCGGCCTGAGCGATTTCGCCGTTATTGAGGATGACGATGCGGTCCGCCATAACCATGGCCTCTTCTCGGTCATGCGTCACGTGGACTGCCGTAATGCCGAGGCGGCGTTGCAGGGCACTGATCTCATGACGAACCGTCAGTCTGATGCGTGCATCGAGATTGGAAAGTGGCTCATCGAGCAACAAAATGTCGGGCTGAATAGCGAGGGCCCGGCCGAGCGCGACACGCTGGCGCTGTCCACCAGAAAGGGCGGAGGGTTTGCGCTCCAATAAGGCATCGAGTCCCAGTAGGCGAGCGACTTCTTCGACCTTGTGCTTGATTGTTTCTTTTCCCGCGCCGCGAATGCGCAGGCCGTAACCCATGTTCTGCGCGACTGTCATATGCGGCCAGAGCGCGTAGGACTGGAAGACAAGAGCCATGCCGCGTTTATCCGGAGGCAGTTTTGTGACGTCTCTACCGTCTACCCGTATCGCACCATCGGAGGGTGTATTAAAGCCTGCAATCGCGCGCAGCAGGGTTGTCTTGCCGCAGCCGGACGAGCCGAGAAGTGCAACGAATTCGCCCTTCTTGACGGACAAATTCACACCTTTGAGAACTTCATTGCTCCCATAACGAACGCGTGCGTCCGCCACCTCCAAAAACGCTGGCATAAGCGCCTCCTCCCCAGGATCGCCGGCTGGTATTATTTTTTCTGCACAGCCGTGCAATTTGGATTGAAGCATCTTTAAGCCACCTCGACAAGCCGCAAAAGTGAAATTACGCGGAAAAACAGTCTCAAGTTCCATTATGGAACGTTGTCTGAAGGCTGATTAACGAGATTTCATAACAGCTGTATGACGTATAGATGAAAACGTGGACAGCTTTGCAAAGCTGTCCACGTCGCACGCAAGCGGGGGCCGACCGAGAGTACAGGACCCGGCTTGTTATCGATGTTCAGTCATACTTCTTCTAGATGCTCTTCGAGTTTTGCACTTCGTCGAGAGGAGTGGATGAACGCGGCAATAAACATCGCGGTCATCAGTAGAACGATCGTTGGCGCTGGAGCGCTGTCGATGAAGAACGACAGATAGACACCAAAGAAGGACGCGATGACTGCAATCGTCACTGCGAGCATCATCATGGTGCTGAATTTGCGTGTAAGCAGAAAGGCAATCGCGCCGGGGGCGATCAACATCGCGATGGCCAGAATGATGCCTACTGCCTTCAGAACACCAACGATTGTCAGCGATATCAGGCAGAGCAAACCGTAGTGCAGAAAACGAACCGGGAGGCCGACTGCTCTGGCTTGTGCCGGGTCGAAAGCATGCAGTAGGAAGTCACGCCATTTGACGACAAGAACGCCAGTGGTCAGCGTAGCAATAGCTGCCGTTTCGATCAAGTCGGGCAGTGTTATGCCGAGCATGTCGCCAAACAGGATATGATCGAGATGCACTGTAGAGCGGATCGAAACGTAGAGGACGAGGCCCAGGCCGAACATGCCGGAGAATACGATACCCATCACCGTATCCTGCTTGATGCGGCTGTTCTCGGTGAGGTAGCCGGTTGCAAGGGCGCAGGCCATACCCGCTACAAAGGCGCCAATGCCAAAAGGTATCCCGATAATATAGGCGATAACCACACCCGGAAAGACGGCATGGCTGATCGCATCGCCCATCAGTGACCAACCTTTGAGAACCAGAAAGCACGACAGCAATGCTGTTGGGATTGCGATGAGCACGGAAATGGCTAGCGCATATTGCATAAACTCGAACTGAAAAGGGGAGGCCAGCATTTCAAGAACGGTCATTGCGGAGCCTCCTGGAGGGCTATCGCAGCTTTGCGACGTGCTGCCAGAAGACCGTGTTTCGGAGCAAGGACAAATACGCTGAGGAACATCAGCGTTTGGAGAACAACGATAATGCCTCCAGTCGCACCATCCAGGAAGTAGCTTACATAGGCACCGACGAAGCTCGTAATAGATCCGACGGCAACGGCAATCCAGAGCAAGCGAGAAAAGCGATCAGTCAGCAAGTAAGCGGTAGCGCCCGGTGTGACCACCATGCAGATGACCAGAAACGCACCGACTGTTTGCATAGCCGCGACTGTGGATGCCGACAAAAGCGTGAAAAACATGATCTTCAAGAGGTTCGGCTTGAGACCGATTGAACGCGCATGGTTCTCATCGAAGAACACCACCATCAAGTCTTTCCACTTCAAAAGAAGCAGCGACAGGGAAACGAAGCCGATAATCGCCAGTTGCAGGGTGTCTGCCGGTGTGATGGCAAGGATATTGCCGAGAACGATGGTTTGAATGCTGACAGCCGTCGGCTTGAGCGAGATCATAAACAGGCCGAGTCCAAAGAACGACGAGAAGATCAGGCCGATGATCGCGTCTTCCTTCAGCTTCGTGCGCTGGTTGAGAAAGAGCATCGCCGCTGCGGCGAGACCTCCTGAAAAGAACGCGCCAATAGAGAAGGGCAGGCCGAGCATGTAGGCGCCTGCGACACCCGGCACGATGGAATGGGAAAGAGCATCGCCGATCAGCGACCATCCTTTCAGCATGAGATAAGCTGACAGGAAGGCGCAGACACCACCGACCAACGCCGAAACCCACATGGCATTCAGCATATAATTGTAGCTGAACGGTTCAAGCAACACGGTCATTGTTTCTGGCCCCCTTTCCGGGCAGAGGAGCCATCATTCTCGTACACAACGAACGGCCGTTCATCGTCTGTTATAACGCCTACTGCAGCTCGTCCTGAGTGGTCAGTCTCACCAAGCACGAGATGGCGCAGTACGCCACCGAATGTTTTTTCGAGGTTGGTTTGTGTGAACACTTCAGCCGTCGGTCCGTAACCAATCACTGTTCGTTTCAGTAGTACCGTGCGGTCGCAGAACTCGGGAACACTGCCTAGATTGTGTGTCGAAACCAGCATGATGCGCCCTTCATCCCGGAGGCTGCGAAGAAGAGTGACGATTGCTTCTTCCGTCTTGACGTCGACCCCAGTGAATGGTTCGTCCAGAAGGATCACTCGCCCATCTTGTGCGAGGGCTCGGGCCAGAAATACCCGTTTCTTTTGCCCGCCCGAAAGCTCACCGATCTGTCGCTGGTGAAATTCGATCATGTTCACGCGAGCGAGTGCTTTTTCTACGGCTTCCCGGTCCGCGCGGCGCGGAATGCGCATCGTGCCCATATGGCCGTAGCGCCCCATCATGACGACATCTTCGACGAGAACCGGAAAATTCCAGTCAACCTCCTCACTTTGCGGGACGTATGCTACGAGATTTTTCTTCAATGCAGCTCCAACCGGCATTCCAAGAATGGATATTCCACCCTTGGCGAGTTTCACAAATCCCATGATCGCTTTGAACAGGGTCGACTTGCCGGATCCGTTGACGCCGACAAGTGCTGTAATTGTGCCGGTTGGTATAGTGAAGCTTGCATTGTGCAAGGCCGTATGGCCGTTTCGGTATGTGACAGTTGCCTCTCTTACATCGATGCCGACGGCCGCGCTTTTACACAACGCGATATGGGTGTCTTCGTGAAGATCTATGGGAGCATTCATTGTTTGAGTCCTTCAGCGATCGTGCTGGAGGTGATTTTAAGGAGGTCAATAAATGTCGGCACGGGGCCGTCCGGCTCTGAAAGTGAATCGACATAAAGAACGCCTGCATACTTCGCCCCTGTTTCACGTGCTACTTGCTCGGCCGGAGCAGGAGATACCGTGCTTTCGGAAAAAACAGCGGCAATGTCGTTTCCACGCACTGCGTCAATCACTTTGCGCACCTGCTGAGGGGTGCCCTGCTGATCTGCATTGATTGGCCAAAGGTAAAGTTCCTTCAAGCCGAAGTCGCGTGCGAGATATGAAAATGCGCCTTCACTGGAAACGAGCCAGCGCTTGTCCTCCGGGATGGTCGCCAATTCATTTCGGATAGGATCAATTGTAGCTTTAATCTTCGCCTTATAAACTTCCGCGTTTGCTGTGTAGATGTCCGCGTTCGAGGGGTCGTTTTTGACAAAAGCATCGCGGATATTGTCGACATAGATCAAGGCCGCATTTGGCGACATCCAGGCGTGAGGATTTGGTTTGCCGCCATAAGGCCCCTCGCTGATGTCGATCGGTTCAACACCGTCAGAAACAACGGCACTCGGAACATTCTTGAGCCGCGAGAAGAACTTTTCGAACCATAGTTCCAGACCAAGACCGTTCCAGAGAACCAGCTCTGCGTTTTGCGCTTTGATCAGATCTCCGGGCGTTGGTTGATAGTTGTGAATCTCGGCGCCCGGTTTCGTAATCGATTCAACTGTTGCGGCATCGCCCGCAACATTCTGTGCGATATCGGCAATAACGGTGAATGTTGTCACTGCCTTGAATTTTTCTGCAAACGCAACGCCGGCGCTTGCCCAGAGCAGAGAGCCACTCATGAGACCGAGAGCCATTGATCGTAAAATGCGATGCAGCATATCTAAATCCTTGTTGCCAATAGTTTGCAATTGCATAACCGATCGATTGTTGAACGGCAAGTGTTATTGCAAGTCATTTGCATAAAGGCTGCGCGGCAATCGCAGCTCAAAATTCCGATTGCAAAACGTAACTACACGTATAAATTGTATAACACGCGGGCGTGTGCATTAATGAGTTGTATTTTTAGTGAGTGATCGCAGGAGGCTTCCCGGCCGCCGTAGAGACGGGGAGTTTGTATTCTCTGTTTTCAGATTGAGCGAGCGAGGTGAAAATGAGCTTAGCGATTGATTTGCCGTTGATTATTTCACCAGATGGGAGGTCGAAGTGGGCGGATGTTGAAGAAGTGCAGATGAGCCTGTCTAAATGTGGTTTAACTTGTAGCACCACCCAAATCGGACCGGTCAGCTATCGCGGAAGCGGCATGACCTTCATCATTCTCAGAGAGCAGGTATGCAATCTAAGATGGTATTCCACCGCGCGCATAGATGAAAAATCGAGTTGCTCGGTCGGAACTGTCTTCATCATTCCGGCTTCTACCGATTTATTAATCTATTGGCCTGAACGAACCGAAGTTGTGATTGGGCAATTTGATCAGCAGCTCTTGCAGGGGGCGCTTTTTGAAAGTTCATTATTGGAAGAAATCAACGACTTCAGGAGTGCTACAAAATTCTCGTGCAAAGAGTCTCTGCCAATATGTCATATGATCTGGGAGGAAATCTGCCAGCGGAGTGGGCAAGGCGGACCTTACTTAGATGCTCTCGGCTTAGTTCTAAGCCACACGATAGCTCGCAGCCTGTTGAATGATAGGGCTTTAATCGACAGCAAGGGCGGGCTTAGCGCAATAGACTGTCACCAGATCGAAACATATCTCAACCAGAACTTTCACAAGCCTCTTTCAGTTCCTGATATGGCTGAGATGCTAGGAATTTCGGCAGGGCATTTTTCTACGTGTTTTAGAATTAGTTTTGGGCAGACGCCTCACCAGTATCTGATGGGATTGAGGCTTGATGAGGCTGAGCGGTGTCTCAGAAAAACATCTATGACGATTAGCGAGATTGCGCGCCATTTGAATTTTTCCAGCCAAAGTCATCTAACGACCGCTTTACGGAAATATCGACACGCAACCCCTGGGGAATTACGCAGGTAGATCTTTAAAGAAGAGTTTGTCAGAAAAGACCTACTTAGGCCGTGTGGACGGATTTGATTAAGATGAAAGCAGAAGCGATTGCGACGATGGATCGGAAGTTTCTTGCTGTTTTCTCGCAGCGTAATGCGACACGTTTGAACCGTTTGAGCTTCCCCATCATTTGTTCGATACGTGCGCGACCTCGATAAAGCGCCGTGGCAAAATGCTTCGGAATATTACGCCTGTTTGATCTGTAGGGGATCACAGGGATAGCGCCAGCCTTTCGCGCAATCTCTCGATTAACGTCGCTATCATAGCCTTTGTCAGCAATGATAGCGCGGTGCCTGACTTGAGGGCCCGTGTCCATGAGGCTTTCAAACTGTTTGCTATCGGAGGCTTCGCCTCCGGTCAGTTCAAAGCCAAGGGGCTGACCATTTCGGTCGGTTTTCAGATGGATTTTGGTTCCGAACCCTCCACGAGACCGGCCGAGCGCTTGACCTTCCTGCCCCCTTTAGCGCCTGCTGCAGATACATGGGCGCGAATGACGGTGCTGTCGAACATAGCGATAAGATGAGCGCTTTCATCAAGCCCAGCCAAAATGGAAAAATAGTCCTCGAAAACACCTGCTTTACCTAAACGGTCAAAACGCTTCCATACGCTGTTCCAGTTACCAAACCGCTCAGGCAAAGCCCGCCATGAGATGTTGTGAAGGGTGAAATAATGCAACGCCTCAAGGAATAGGCGGTCATTTTTAGCTTTCGCGCCAACGGCTGGCAGACAAGTCCGAAAAACCTCAAGTGCCAGTTCATAGTCATTTTCTGTCATCTTGGTGCACATTACTGACCTCCAAATCACGTCAGCAATATGTGAATCACGTCGAGAGAAAGTCTGGAACCGGAAAACTTATACCTGAGTCAATTCGTCCACACGGCGTAGCCATTGCACTGCTTTGGTGATGGCAATTTAGTGCTGCTTAAAAATTCATGGTCACCTTTGCGTATCTGTCGACTTTCGCTTCAGCCATTTGCGCCAGATATGAATCTCACTTTTGCGACGCCAGCGACGGACGCGATGAGAATCATGTGAAAGGACGATTAGTCCGAGTGGGAGCATCCAGAAACCGAGAATCGGAAGAAAGCCAAGTGAGCCGCCGACTAGGAGTGTGCCGCCAAGTGTGCGGCGCATCATGACAGATTGCGGCATTGGTATTCGTCGACCAAGAATCACAATGGTTTTTTTTCGGGTTGTTTCGGCGTATTGATCATTCACAGGCGGATCTCTTCGGCTCATATGTTACAATTCACAGGAGGAAAACGTCCCAGAGAATATAGGGTTTCGAGGGCATAATGCAAAAAGATGAAAAAAAATGGATTTAGCCCTTTGCAAACGTGAAATCCTTTTGCTATACGCCACATCGCTGACGCAACGAGCACCTGTTCCCCGGTAGCTCAGTGGTAGAGCAACCGGCTGTTAACCGGTTGGTCGCTGGTTCGAATCCGGCCCGGGGAGCCACTGCTTTCTTAATGAAAACAGTAGCTTACAAGAAAAGAAAATCCGTAAAGATTTAGATTTGAAGTTTCAGGGCAACATCTGGGGCAACATGTGCATGTTTTCATTTCTGCTTGTCGTTTGCCATTTCTTTTAAGACCACATCAAATTTTCGAATCGATTCTTCGAGCTTTATCATGCCTTCGTTCAACACCGCTGTTGTAGCGTCGGCGGCAGGATCATTCACCAAAGTGTCTGCAATGATCGAAGCACCCGCGAGCAGATGACGTGATGCTGTCAATGCGTCGAAAGCTTCGATGAGCTGTCTGGAGTTTACAGTCGCAAGATTTGAACTGGTCATTTCTTCGATTCCTTCCGAACGGCGTCAATTAGTTGTTCGACTTTTTTGAGATGCCTCTTTGCTATGTGCGCTACCGTTGTGAGCGCGTTGGTTTGCTCTGCATCCTCGATTTGGGGTGCCATCATGAGAATCGCATCCAGCAAAAAAATGGCTTCATCATTCTCATTCAAGATGTCTTGGTATTTCACTTCGGCAGCTATCGGTGCGGTTTCCATTGTCATTCCTGTCGTTAAGAAACTGGTAACTGTGTTTCATAAACATATTCGACAAATGTTTGTTGTCAATATAATTCTGTATCTAGTACATAGAATTATAGAGACGAGGACTGATATGCTGACAATAGGTAATCAATTGAAAGCGGCGCGCGCGCTCATTGGCGTCGAGCAAAAAGAAATAGCCGATGCTGCGGGAGTGCACGTGAACACTATTCGGAGCATGGAAGCGTCAGGGCTTGAACCGATCGCTGGCCGATCACAGAATGTTCAAGCCGTTCAAAGGGCGCTTGAACAGAAGGGAATCGAGTTCCTAAATCATGGGAAGCCGGGTGTTCGAATTATTGGAGGCAACGACTGATGGCTGAAAGTGAAACTTCATGTCGTTTACGTCTTCAAGCCACCGAATTTTGGCTTGATAGAATGGCTGAACTATCGCAGGTCGGTCGCCCAATTACGGCAAGTGATATTGAGACATGGCTGGACATATTAAGGAACGGTGAAGCTGCTGATTATTATACCGAGAACGGCAAAGTAAACCCTGCTCTCTTTGATGAAGACAACAGGATTCGATATCCCGTTTATGAAAGTGTTGCTCTTAGAATTCTCGATATTCTAAGACCCGCTTAATCCCAATTTTCTTCGCCATCCGGTGGGGAATATCGGGGATCCTTTCCCGATGTAAGATGACGCCTATCGAAGAAAGCCTTTACAGCAGGCCAGTACCGCAGATCGTTAAAGAGCGGTTCTTTAGGAGGAAAGGCGTCACGCTCGAGCACAATCACGGTTGACTTAAACGCTGCTGCGGAGATGCCTAACGATCTCGCGATCTCAATGTCACTGACGAATAGCTTTTCAACCATCTTGCCGAAGCCTTTTGTTGCTGTAATTAGCGATGAAAATTGCACAGATTTGCACGCATTTGCACACTTTTAGACAGGCGCGAATGAAATTAATTTCAAATATTTCGGAGCGGAAATGTTACAACATGGTACGCATCGATACAGCTTGTGACAGCAAAAGGGCGCCCGGACGAGGGCACTTCATAACTTAGGCAGCTTGCTGGCGTCTTGTCTCTTCCCAAGGCAGAATTTCTGATTTGAGAAAATATTTGCGCCGTTTGATTTCGACGGGACGCGGAAATGCCGACTCTTTGTCAGCCATCCAATGCTTTAACGCCATTACGCTGACGCCATAGCGATCAATCACTCGACGTGCCGTGAAAAACGCACCCATCGTCATTGTCAGTTTCCCGATGATGCCATTCTAAAATCCCAATAACGCCCGGAGCCCAGTTTTCGAAACGTGGTGCATCACTGTTCTCCAACTTGATCGAGAAGGCGGCGGAAATAGAAGAGGTTCTGAAACGGCATGACGCGGCGTAGACGGCGAGTGTCTGCATCAGACCAATCACCCGTTGACGCATTAGTGCCTGCGCGTATTAACCCTTCGAGCTTATTGGCAGTGGGTCCGAGAAGAATGCCAAGCTTCTCCTGACTTTGATAACGAGATAGTGGCTCGTTTGCACCGATCATTCGGAATGCGTCGTATTGGCCGCCCGTCCATTTGGAGGAAATCGCGTTCATGGTTTCCAGCCAGCCGAGAACACCGGACCGCGAAACGCCCTGTTTTACCCAATTGGCAGTGCTGTTCGGATTTTCTTTGCCAGCGGCGAGGTTATAAGCGGCCTCACCCATCATACCGAGACCAATAGCGGCGATCATGCCTTGAAGGGCCTGTACATCCCGCGTCTGCATTCCACGGAACAGTAGGCGCTCTGTCGCTGACTGCACGAAAGTTTTATATTGCAAGATCAGCGCAGCTGCTGGGTTGCGGCTCTGGAGGAGTAGCTTTTCCTGTCCAGGCGTAATGATCATCATGTCGATGTCGCGGCCCAAAGCACCCTCGAAAGCGTCCCGCGCACCTATATCGGTCCAATTGCCGGTATTTGTAACGCGGACTCCGTCGATTACGTTGGAGCCGCCTTCGGTCTCCAATTCTTTCCAGATACGAGCGGCCATATGTGCATCAATGCCGGATTCTGCCAGCTTACGCACTTGGCCTTTCTTCGCAGAACCTTTGACTATGGCTTCGACTGCATTCGACATTTCATTCATCGAGACCATGCCCGCGCCCCACTTACCAAAATCGGTCCATGGGGTCAGAAGGTTGGTAAGGAAGAATTTGTTCGAGACTTGATCAATGGCGCGTTCGAAACGCGATGTCGGCTTATACATTTCCATGAAGTCGTTAAAGCTTCCGGCACGCATCTGAAGGTACGTTTCTGAAGCAAGGCCGAGCGCCTTCAACTCCTGTCTAGCACCATTGGCAGCCTTGCGCATTTCCGGCGATGACATCATGCGCATCATTGGTGCCCACTGATATTTGAAAGCGCTCGCGAATCCGTAATGCCAGATAGAACCCGCTACGTCAGGAATTGAAGCCAAAGTAACGCCGCCAAGATCAGCGGTCATATTGGCCTTGCCAACGGTTCCAACTATTTGGCCAGCACGGCGCATGCGAGGATCTGATGAAAAGCCGTAGGTTCCACGCACACGGTCGCGAATAGCGGCCAAATCGGTGACAGCAGCATCATACTGCTTTTTAAGCTGCGCGCGTTCCTTTTCGGTTTTGGCTCTACTTGAGAGGGCGTCATGCTCTTCTCGCAGCTTGCGAAAGGCTTCCAGCATGTCAACGTCCCCGAATTTCTCAGTGAGAAGAACGTCAGGCACAACAGTGTTCAAATAAGCATTGATCGATTCCTCAATGTCGGTGTTGAGGAAATCACGCACCATATTATCAGGAATCATGAATTCGCGGGAAGCGAGAGGGCCACGCGCACTCTGATCAGTCGGGACACCGGTACCGATCGATGCGTCATCATAAGGAATACGACCATCTGGATTTCCGATAATTCGGTCAACGATCTGGGAAGAACGGCTTTGAAGATCGGCTACGGTCTTTTCCTGATCTGAAGCGATGATGCGCCTGATAGCGCGCGTCGTGGCATTGTCAGCACCGGTCAGGCGCGGCGCATCGGGTTGGCGAGCAGATACAGCCGTATCTCGCGCTTTCATCGCGGAAATCGCTTCGTTGGCGCTTTTGCCCTTCCACTCTTTCAGAGCATCCTCAATTTGCTGCCACTGCTGCGCTTCTCGCTGTTTGACAGCAATCATACCATCCGTGTCGCCTTTTGCCTGCTTATAAAGCTTTGCAATTTCGGTCTGGGTATCATCAAGTTCTTTCGACAATCCTTCAAGCTTGGTCTTCAATCCAGCCTTGCGGGTTTGCTCGCTCGACAGCCATTGTGTGAAACGTTCAACCGCAACAGGACGCTGTGCAATCAGTTTTTCCTTGTTCCAAAGCCGAGACATATAGCTCGCGGCGGTGCCGGGATCGACATCTTCAGGCAAAAGACCGGCTTTGATCGCCCGATCCTTCCAAGGATCGAGAACATTCTTTCGCAGAAATTGGGCTGCTTCCGCCACTTCAGGAACTTCATGCATGTCGCCATTGCGCAAAGCATCGTCGATCATGCTTTTGAATTCGGTATAACTGGCTTTGTCGCGCGGCCTGCCAAGCGCATCTGAGATATGCGTGGCCTGACGTTGCAGGATATTCGGGTCTTGCGCACCAAACCGATAGCGCGTGAATGTGTCCTCAAGCTTGTCTACGATTGCGACTTTGGACTGCCCGATCTGATTCCGGGCCAGTCTATCAAGCGAGGGGCCTTGGGTGGTAGCAATGCCCTCAAGGTTTTCTTTGAAGATGTAGGGCGTTTCGGCAAGGTCAGCGGTCGCGCGCCGGGCGGACACAAATGGAGAATTAAAAAGCCTGCGTGTGGGGGACAACTTCGCAGTGATGTCCAGATTGGGGATTTTGTCTTTAATTCCATCAGGCACGACTGAGCGAATAACGTCTGTTGCGATATCCGCAGGCGTGCGGACCAGCTCTAACTGACGGGTATCGGTCGCAGCCGCGCCAGCGGACTTAGGGAATGACAAAACATCGTTCCCCCAGTCCACGCGATCTTGATGCAGTTTCGTTTCCAACGATTTCCGTTCGACCCGCGAAAGGAGAGCACCAGCGCCTGCACCAAGAATGCCTGCGAGAATGGTTCCCGTGCCGATGCCGGTAGCGACATCGCCAACATTATAATCTGGCGTGGTCGCATACATCGCAGCTTCACCGATGGCAGCGCTTGCGCCGCCTGCAATTGCGGTATCTGCCCCAAGCCTGAGGGCGGTTTGACCTGACTGCAAACCAGAAAAGAATTTGCCTATCGGCATAAAAATGGTGGGATCGACTAAGCCAGCACCTACAGCGGCGGCCGTGCCGAATGTACCGGATCTTGCAAACGTTTCACGCGCTTGTTCATCCTGATCCCACTCGTACATGATCGCCTGAGTTTCAGCGGCATTGTACGAATGTGCGAACCGCGCTGGATCAGATGCATATTTCGTATCCTTGATCATATCCCAAGGGTTGTGTTCAGGGTCCAACGTGGCCCCGATACCTCGATCATAAGCATACCGCGCAACACGATAAGGCCAGTTGAAAAGCGTGAATGCCGAACCGATGGCTTCGCCAGTGGTTGCAGGGGGCGCTTCGGGGGCTGATTGCTGTGGCTCTGTCGGTGTGAATCCGACTTTCTTATCTGAAACGACGATCATCGGGTCGCATCCTCTGGCATGCGGTTCATCTGCTCAAATAGAGCGTTTGTGCGATCAGAAACGTCTTTCGCGTACTTGCGTTGTTGAATGAGCTTATCGCGTGCCAGTGAGGCCGCTCTGTCAGGATCGAAGAACACGCGCACGATGTTGCCGTCATCGTCGGTGAGTATATCCTCGAATCCGGTTTCTGGATCGACCTTTGCAACGAGATAGCCCGGTAACTGCTTGTTCTGAATTTCGCCTTCGGTCTTGGTGTCGGAAACGAGCGATAGACGATCAATATCCATCCCGCGCGCAGACGCGAATTCTGAAAGTTGATCGCTCATCCAGTCTTTGGAACCGTTAACATCCGGATAGAAGGATTCCGGGGCGTAAAGCATAACCCGGCCATTGACCGCGGCTGATGCTGACCATTTTTCACGCATACGAATAACAGCCTGTTCTTTTGCCTTGCCGATATCGTTCAGCGCACCGTTGCGTTCGCCTACCAGCGTTACATAATCGTTAAGCATCATGCGTTGGGTAAGAGCGTCGGTCGGTGCGTCTGGATTTGTGAACCAGGCATTACCGATCTGTCCGGTGAGATCGTTGACCGAAGCCTTGCGGGCTTCCTTCTCACCAGCTGTAACAAGCGGCCTGACGCGTTCCTGCCATTTCGGGTCGTTCCGCTGCTTGAGCCAGTCTTTTGCCTCTTCCGGGCCGTAATAGCGGACGCGCGCCTGCCAATCTTGCAAACGATCAACAATATCTTTGGAATAGGTTCGCTCAACCGCACCAATACCGACATGTTCGCTCAATGTCTGAAGCTGTTGCATGGCTGCCATATGCTTGTTCGGATCAACGGAAACAGCCGCGCCCGAAATGATGTCCTTGTATTTTGGATCTTCTAAAGTTGCTTCGAACGTATCGCTCGGCATTTGCAACAGCGATGACGTCAAGGAATTCAGCGCCGCCGGATCATCGGAGCGCCATATCTGACCAAGAGCGTTGAAATCGCTTGGACGGAAAACAGAAGGTGGTGAGGAAATCTCTCCGGCTGAAACAAGGGCCATGCCTGCACGCTGGCGGGAAGCTACGGCCGCATTGATCGCGTCGGGATCATTTCCCGAAGGAAAGCCGGATAGCGCCCCTACGGATTGACTGTAACGGCTGGCACCATATCCAATCGGATCATCCTTTAGGGCCTTAGCCTGTGCGGTTTCCGCTTCTCGATATGACTGAACGGCCTGATGCTGTGCGATTGTTGCACCATCAGACTGCATTCCCGCCTCTATCGCGGTGATAACGGCATCACGGTCGGACTTATCGGGATATTGCAGTTCAAGGTTTTGCAGGAATTCTGCGCCGCGGAGAACTTCGGAGTATTTCAGACGCAGGCTATCACTGGTGAATTGTGGAATTGCGTCGGCAAGAGTCTGTATCTCGTCGAGCGAAGGGATATTTCCCTTCGTGAACATCTGTTTGAAGTCGTCGAAATGGAGTTCGTAGCGGTCAGTGACGGCGTCACGAAGGCCTTTGACGTAATCTGGGTCGCGCACCCAAGCCGGGGTGGGACCGCTCGATGCACCTCTGCGCGTGCTGTCATCCTCAATGTGCCAATTCTCATTCGAGAGCGGGAATTTCAGCCCGAAGTCTTTGGCGTGCGAATGCAACCAGTCAACGACTTCAGGCGGAGCGTTCTTCAAACTCTGACCATTATACGAGAGATCGGCAGCAGTACCGTGATTGTGGTTCGACCCCTTCGAACCAGCCACGCCCGGAGGTGGTGCAACCCATTTACGAGCTTCTGCAACTGAGCCGTATTTCTTTAGAGCATCATTCCAAAGCTCAGTTTGACGTTCGACCGAACGCGCCCCGGAATAGATGCCGAGCTTTTCCGCGATGCCGGGAGGAGCGGCTTGGATCAAAGAAGCGAGTTTGTTACCGAAACCCGCGTCCATGCCATCAACGTGACTGGCATCTTTATTACTGCGGGCAAGAAGGAAAGCGCGTGCTTCAGAAGGTCCAGACTGTCCCAACTTCCGACCTGATGATGCATCCAAATTTGGGCGCATCAAATTGCCGGTATAAGATACCAGTGAGCCGGTAGGGGTATTAGCCGATTTTCTGGCATATTGGTCGCGATACATATCGCGGTCGTTGGCCAGTTTCGCAGCTTCCGAAAATTTTCCGGTCTGCCAAAGGCCTTGATATACCGCGGCATAATCCGGGCTGTCGTATCCATAACCGGCTTTAAATTGGTCCGTGAGATCTTTACCTTTCGCAAGGAATGGCTTTGCCTCTTCGTCCCAAATTGCCTTTTGAGCCGTGATACGCTCTCTCATCATTCCCGCAAGCTGGTTGCGTTCTGGCAGAGAAAGAGTGAGGGATGTATCGGTTCGCACACGATCAATGAGCTTGAGTGCGCCAGCGGTGTTGCCAGCCCCTACAAGATCATCGACGTTTCCGACAAGCGAATAGCCTATGGCAGCGGACTCTACACGCCGCTTTTCAATTTCGGCTTGCTTCGCGCTGTATGCAAAATCCGGATTGGTGGCTAATTCGTCCAAGAGCGAAACAAGCTTGCCACTCGTTGACTTGTATTGTTCCGTGTTCACACCACCAGAACGCGCTAATGTGAACAAATCATCCATGTACATTTGCTTTGTGGCTTCCATGTCGCCCTTAGCGACCTGAATGTCACGCTTGCGTCGTTGCTCAGAGACACCTAGCGCAAATTGCTGGCCTTCCTCATCGAGAAGCCCGGATACGACGCCGCGCATCTCTTTTGGGGCATTACTCAGAAATTGGTTCTTGAAGCCGTGCCAAGCACTCTCAAAAGCCTTAACGTCGCCGGTGTGTTCGGTTGAAAGCGCTTGAGCGGCTTTCCTTATATCGAGAGCGGAGCGAGCAGCAAAGCCTTGCATTGCAGCCCGATTATAGGCCCGGCCCGTCTCGCTGTAATTGCTGCGAAGATCGACTTGGAGATTGCCCGCGTCATCTCGATAAGGCGCACTCTGTCCGTCGATACCCGACTGAAACACTTGGCCTTCTTCCAGTTTTGTACCGATACTACCTATTGCGTCAGCGATTTGCATAAATGGATTTGCGGCGGTAGACCCCGATACAGCAGACTGTGGGCCTTGGAAGATTGATTTGCGATCAGCAACAGAAGGGAGACGGGCCAATTTTACGCTCTCTGTTTAGGTAACGAAACGTATCAAAACCTAACAGTGGCTGTCGTTCAGGCGCAAAGCACATCTTGGCGCTCAGATTGTTTCGAAGTATATATCGAAATGGCTCAGGAATTTTTGGGGTGTGGGATGCGGGAAATTCTCGTTAAAATTATATCGCTGCTCGACGTGTCTGAAACAAAACCGTACGAAGCCGAAGGCTGGCAGCGAGCAAAGCTCCAATCTCCTTTTCGCAAAATGTCAGATGGAACGCGTAGCGATGGCTTTCATATCATTCTGAAGCGATGGAATGACGCGGCTAAAAAATGGGAAATGAAAGAAGTACCCGAAACTGAAGACGAATTTATGGGGCGTCAGTGGTAAGTGTCACATTCAGAATTTGCTGAATCTTTATTTCAACACCAAATACCGTTTCTCGAACTTCCTTAAGTACCCCATTAGTTTCAGCTGCCTCGAGCAATTTTTTGGCATAATGCTGAAGCACATTCACTCCCTCGTGGGGCGCGATCAATTTCTTTTCGATCATGACATCGAGCAAAACAAACGTTGTGCTGGATGCAGCGTGAAGAATTGTTTCTGCAAAGGTTGATGAATTATCCATAGCTTAATATTGCCTTCCACTCCAATGCGTCCAAGCCGCATTTCCAGATACGGTTGAAGAACCAGCATCCCCGCCACGCACGAATAGCTCATAATAAGCGCTGCCATCCGTTGTGTCGCGAACTGTCACACAGATCGATCGGGCCACGCCGTTTGCCCCTGATGAATTTAGGAGCGCACTCTTAAATTCTACGCCACTCTTGAAAATCGACACGCCAAGGATCTGGTCAGCCCCCGCAACTGACGAAAGAGTAACAGTTGCCGAAATCGCCACTTCTCCAGCGCGTGGATTCCATCGGTTGTTTGTTGTGTCGTAATCGCCGCCATAGGTAAACTGCAAAGCTGGCATTGTAAGCTTAACCCAATTGCCATTCGTAACGACTTGGTTGGCCCCATTTTTGTGCGCCGAAAACATAGACGCGGCATCAAGCCGACCGCCACTACGTTCCACCCCGTGAATATTCCCCGGAAAAACGTTTCGCGTGTCCAGATTTGCACGAATAACACCGTTGTAGTGAACCAGATAAGTGCGCCCGGTTGCAGGCCCTGAATACGCAACTCCGATAACGAAGAGAGAACTTGATGCAACGCCAGCAAACTGACCGTTGAAATTCGGGGTATTGAAAAGAGAAACTACCTGCCCCGCGATACGCATGAAAGCGCCTTCGGTGCAGTGATAATGGTTGAGTGCTCCGCCTGTGATGGAATAAGGCCCCGTGATTTCAAGGCCCGCACCATCCGTTGCCATCATGTGGTCAGTGACCGAAGCTCCCGGCGTTCCACATTGACCAAATTGGAGATTATCGCCAGAAATGAAGCTGCCAACGCCGCGAGCAAACATGCAGTAGTTATTTGCGTTCAGTGGGTCCAACTTCATCCAAGTCAGATGCACCCTGGCACCCGATAGAGATTGAAAACCGCCCGCGACATTTACATCAGTCAACGCCGCCCCAATGCCACGGAACACAACCGGCGTCGGATTCGCGCCTTGCCCGACCGGCTGGCCGACACAATAGACAGTTTCGGTATAGGTGCCATCGTAAATATTGACATAGGCGGTGAACCCATTCAGGTCGATATTTCCATAGACTTCCTGACGCGCACGGTTGATCGTCTTGAATGCGCGGTTCGAAGCATTCGACGAGCCGTCGTTGGTGTCGTTGCCATCTGGTCGAACATAATAATTTCGGTCGGACCACAGACGTTCACGTAGCTTCAGCTTCTTCTGGAAGGCGACTTCTTGCCCGGTTTTAAGCCGGGACGGCATAATATCTTCAAATTTATACCAAGTGCGTCCATCACCAGAGACGATAGTGTCACTCGAACCACTGTTCGTTGCGATATACAGCCCACCATCGCCATCGCCGGGAATGGTTCTGCCAAGCGTCAGAATGGAACTGAAACCGGGCTTTACCTGTGCGAAACCAACAGCGAGATTTGTTTCAAAAATATGCTCAGAGATTGGACCGCCTTGTCCTATGAGGGAGGCTAGAGCGGTATCGCCGTTTTGCCGGTCGATAATTTCTTGGTTTATACGGTTGTTTAGTGCTGCATCGCCAGCAATACGCGCCGTGATTTCGTCCTTCAAACCATTTGAAAATCCGTCTGCATCGCGCCGGACTTCCTGCATCTCAGCTTCAAGCCGGTTCAGGGAGTAATTATGATCAGGAATGCGGAGCGGAGCACCGCTCATATACTGGTCTGTACGGCGTGGGTTGCGCCTGCCTCGAACTGTTACAAATCCCGCAATGGCTACGTTCATCCGCACGACAGCGTTGGTTGAGATACCTTCGTTGAAGTCAGCGATGATTGTGAAGTCTGTCCGCAGTTCCCCATTCACCTCGACCTGAAGATCGGTTGCGGGAAACTCCCCGACGTTCTTTCCGAAGATCGGGTAGTTAACGGGGAAATCCGTTGTCGGAACAACTGGATTGTAAAAGGCTTCGCGAGTGGATGCTGTGATCGTAACCATGCCCGCGAATATTCACGGACATGGTAATATTAGCAAAGCACAGCCTAAGCCATTGCTTTAGCCCTAAGCGTTGTAGTGAAATGTCCGCCGGGGATTCGCCCGGAATATGGGCGTGTGATTGAAGAGGCGGGAATGAAAGAGAGTTTTTTAGAAGTTGATTTTGGCAGGTCTAACGGGTCTTTGAGTTATGACGCTCTTGAAAATGTGGTCAGTTTCCTGGATCAGGAAATGAAATTTCTTAACTGGTTAGGGTCTGCGCCGGTCCAAGGTAATATCGATGCTCCGTGGAGTCAAATTAACCATCAGTTCAATCAGATCAATAAATTCGTCAGACGGGATAATAGTGACGAACGAGAGCGTACGCAGTTAAAAACAGCATTAGAACAAGCTTTTCGTGGTGCTAAAATACCGCTTTCAACTTCTCCGGTAGGAAGTTTTATAAATGAACTGCGGACGGAATCGCCGATAGCAGCGGCTGCTGCATTGACTTCGTGGATGAATTTGCCGGGTCTGAACTGGTCAAATTATGAACACATCAAAGGAGCGATCCTAATGGTCGCCTTTGATGAAAAGATCACATCAAAAGCCCCTGCGGCAGTTCAAAAATCATTGGAGAAGCTTCACCAAAAGTTTGTCGACGCACGTGAAAATACGGAGAGCGAAACACAGGAGCAACGTCAGAAGTTTGACTCAGAAAGAGTAGCTGTGCGCAGCGCAACCGCCCTCACACTCCGTCAAGCTAGGCAACGTTCTTGGGTTGTCAGGAAGCGGACAGACATCAAAACGGAAGCTGCAATCAAGAGTATTCAGGAAACGGAAGCTCTATATCGAGAGCATATGCGTCTTAAGGCACCCGTAGAGTACTGGAAAAAGAAATCGAAAACTCATTTCGACAATGCAGCGTCGTACAGACGCGGATTGCTGTGGTTCTCTGTCCCGGCATCGCTTCTCCTTCTTGGTATCCTTTCGCTCATAGCGCGTCACGCAGTTCTGACTGCCACAGCCGATAAACCCGCAGCTGTATATTTAACGTTAGTAACAATGGGAATTGTGGCAACGACTATTGTTTTTTGGGCCGCAAGAATAATCATACGTTTGTTTCTAAGCGAGCATCACCTAGCAATTGATGCAGAGGAACGAGCCGTTATGACGGAAACATATCTTGCGCTGACCGCATCCAACGCAGCCACCGAAGAGGACAGGGCAATAATCCTAACGACTCTGTTCCGTCCTACAGCGGATGGTATTGTAAAAGATGACGCTGGACCGGATCTCAGCCCAGCTTCATTACTTTCCAGAATTGGAACACGGTAATAACAGAATGCGAGTTTTGGTGCATGGCTCGGGACAACGTCACCACGTGAACACCAGAACGTTTGATCGAGTCTTCTTTATCCATTTTTCGTATCCCGTGAAACCATCACTTTGATCCAGCAGTAATGCAACGCTATCGTCTGGCATGTGCGGCTGTGGCGCTTGGTGTGCAATTCGACTGGTTATCGCTAAGCGTGATCCCCACAGTACCGGTTGAGATCAAAATGATTGGGCATGTGACGCCATGAACATATTTGAAGGCTGGTCTGGTGATAGTCCTTGGTACGAGAATGGCGATTATGACGGCACACAATGCGAGCGCTGCAATCGTACTCGTGTAATGCTGTGCGATGCACCTGATGGAACGCAGCACCGTGTTTGCGAGAAATGCAGTTGGGATAATACCGCTCACGAGTTTGCCGCCGCTGTTGAATTCAGACCAGAGGGATCAGCACTGCAATGACAAACCTTAAGATCAGTCAAGTGAACGGTGTTACGAGATGCACGTTTGAGATCGAGGATAATGAGCTGCAACAACTCGAACGGCTGCAACTGAACCGTGCTGATGGTGATATCCCATATCTCTCGGCATTGAAGGCTGCATTGGTATTGGAAGCAATATTCCAACGCCTGCATAACGAGGCAATCGACAAAGCCTTAGACCAATAATCATCAATCAGAATAGAGGGGGAATGATGAATACGTTTGCTTTTGCATCAGTCGGATTGTGGGCCATATCAAGCGGGCTATGGGTTTGGGCGGCATGCGTGAAGCCGCCTATTTTACTACACCCCAAAGGCAACGACGGCGCAATTATTTTCGGTGATAAGCAGGGAGAGGGGAGCTTCTTTGGTGCTCAAATACCATCTTACTCCACTCAAATCGTCTACTACAAAAAGACGACCTTACGGAATACGTTGGCTGCTGGTGTGAGTGCTGCTGCATCCGCCGCGGCAGCTCTGGCAATCTGTTTCCCCGACATATGAAAGGCATGAAAAAGCCCCGGCAAACCGAGGCTGGCATCAGAATGCATAAAACAATGTAAGTGAATAGCTTACATTGCTATTTACATTTGTCAGCAAGTCGCTTACATTCATGGAGTTCTAAACAAAGAAGGAGAACCGCCATAACGATAAACAGAGGACTAAATGATCAAGTCATTCAAAAACAAAGACCTGTCCAAATTATTTGAGACAGGTGCATCAGGCAAAATTGGTAACCAATTTCACAAGCGTATTCTTGTGAGGCTTGATCGTCTGCAACAGGCTGACAGTTTGACAGAACTGGACTTGCCCGGGTTTCAATTCCACTCCCTCAATGGGTTTGACCCAACGAGGTACACCATTCACGTTAACGGTCCATGGTGTTTAACGTTCGAATTTGTTGATGGCAATGCCTATAACGTAGATTTCGAGCAGTATCATTAAAAATCGAGGTTGGCGGACACCTGCCAACCTCGGGCTACAAACCTCGCGGAAGCGAGATACACAAAGGAAGAAAGGTATAAGAATGTCTCATGATGTGAAGCGGCCACTGAAAAGGCGCCCGCTACATCCGGGTGCATTACTTGAGGATATCATTCCCGAAACGAATAAGACTAAAACCGAAATAGCTAATTTACTGGGTATTTCGCGGCAGCAGCTCCATGATATTATGACGGAGCGTAAGCCTGTGTCTGCTAATATAGCGGCACGTTTAGGCAAGTTATTTGGAGACGGTGCAGCGGTATGGCTTCGTATGCAGAGTGCTTATGATGCATGGAATGCGGAGAACACTATAGATCTTAGTGAAATTCCGACCATACGCGCCGCATAGGGAAACATCTGAAATCGCCACAAGCCCGCCAGTTAGTAAACTGGCGGGCTTTATGTTGTAATTCAGATCGATCGTTTACGAGGCCGACGCGGCAGATCGACGAGCACAATCCCTACACGAACACCGCCAAGCCACAACGGGAATGTCTCAGGTCCCATGCCACGACCCTGTGGTCGGCCATAGTTCTCCAGCTTGCTGGTATAACCTTTGATGCAGCGCCGGACCGCCTATCACAAGTAACGTCGTAAGCGTGTCGCCCATATAGCGACCTCCGGCTAGGAAACGAAGCGGTCATCCCAAACTAGAGTGAGCTATTCTCCACGAAGCACACTATATCAAGCACTTAGAAGCGTTTTAGTCAGACCGTTTTTAGCAACAGTGAGTTTACTGGCGGTTCCATAAAAGTCACCAAGCGCAATTAAGTCGTTAGTTTTGTAAACAACGTCGATCATCCGCATCAGGGCTAACCGATAAGATTCCACGGCACCTAGCTGTTCAGGGCTCGCCCAATTTTCTATAACTTTCAGGCGCGCTAACTGTTGGTTAAGGTTTTCGACCAACCTTGTTTTCGCCTCTTTATCCGCAATCTTTTGATCAAACATCTCAGTTGCAAATGCTGCTGCAAAAGTTTGAAAATCTACCATCGAGGATATCAAAAGTTGAACTTCTTGATACCTCTCTGTCTTTATCCGTTGCAGCTCTTGGCTTTGTTCGCTTTTGAGACGCTGACTGTCTGCAATAAAATAATTAGCATACGTTGTAATGCCAAGCATGCTTATCCCGCCAACAACCAAAATCCAGCGTGGCGTCTCCGACCGACGCCACCACGAAGGGGAAATTAACGGTATCTCTTTAATCACGCTTTAACCGATCCTGCTTCGGACTAGTCTTTTCGGTGACAACGACGCCGGAGCTTAAGCCCGTTCTTTTACGTTGCGCCTGTTCAATTTTACACAATTCTTGCCAACGCTGATAGCCCATCGCATCAATTTCATACGTGGCTTCTTCCGCAACTTCCGCGATGCATTGTTTCGACAAGGAACTTTGATCAACACTGTTTGTGATTACGATTTCGTCTGGCGGAAGTTTGGAACCTGCCTGTGCATTAACCGAGGCCATTGCTATCATCACCGCAGTCAATAATGGAATTATGTTTTTTGCATAGATGACGATATGCCCCGGCGAGTTGATCGCGATACGCTGATCCGGAATATCATCAGAGAAATCAATCTCAGAAACCACCTCAGATATCGGCTTGCTCGAAATATCTTTAATGTTTTCGTCATTCTTCGCTTCATGCAGTGCAGTAATATATAGAACTACCTGCTGAAATAAATAGTTGTCTAGGGCAGAAAACTCTTTTGAAGTTGTGGAGAATTTGCAGACAAATTCATCATTATAAAAATACCTTTCATACATCATGTCGAATATTGCAGGAAAGAAAGATTTCTCTATTTGACGAAGCGGGTTTGGACTTGGAATTTTTCTTTCCAGCCAAGTGGGAATAGAATTTCGTGGCTTCCTAGAAAGCCACTTGACTTTACGCGCTGGAATTTTGCTATCGCCGTAAACTGGCGTTTCAACCCAATCCAGCTCATCATCAATTATTTCCCCAAAAAGAACATCGCGCTGATGGTCGGAAGGTGGAACGATCACTATCGAACCAACAGGTAGCTCAAGAAATCCTCTGAGCACTCCGGCGAACTGTTTGCGCCGTGCGGTGGTGCGATAACCCTTTACTTCTTTTAAAACTCGTGTCGGTTCTGCATTTTCTTTTCCGGAACGATACCAATGTTTAATTCGCTCTGACAGAACTATCCCTCGAACGAGCTCGTGCTGATCTTTTAAAGCCTCTATTGGAAACGCAGGAAGGTCTAAGAAAATCGCTGATTGTTCTGCCATATCGTTGTAAAAACGATAGCCATCTCCTGGAAATAGGATGTAACAACGCTGGTCACCCGGAACAAATTTTGTGCGAAGATCAATTTGCAATTTGGTTGGCAACACGTTTCCCCATTTCGAATCTCAATGCCTGCGAATGGACACCGCAAACGCCGTGATCCGATAATCGGCAGACAAAAAAGGGGATTAATTATTGATAAAATTTGTCCCCCGCCGTTTCAACTTTTAAGCGTGAAATCGCGGATTCTGCAAGTAGGCAAAAAGTTTTGAGTAGGAAAAATACAGTGTGAGGGTGGACTAGATAAAAAGCGCGCCAATTTTTAACCCCCGGCCCTCGAAAATCACCGCCGACCAAAGGAAGGGGGTACGGGGCCTCAGCTTTCTGCAAGCGTTCCCTCAATCACTGGCGGTTGAGTGCCAGCATGATCATGTGCAGGCTTAACAAAGTCGGATAGATCGATGACATAACCCGGCGTCTCAATCCGGTTATTGATCATGATGTTCGTTGTCGATGGTGCGGCGAGATCATCCTGTACGAATGTCTTTGCAGCTTCGAGACGAACGCGCTGACCGGCTGCTGTCTTCTTCAGTCCGTCATCGTCTCGGATTGCGGCAATGGTGCGTATGGACGCGGGTTTCTCGCCATTACGAAGCAAGGCCATCTGCTGCTGATAATACGCCTGCACGGCTGGCTTATGCCATGCTGCACGCAATGCGCGATCAGTAAGCCCAGACGCTTCTGCTGCACTCGCAATGCTGACCGATGCATCCTTGTTATCTTCGAAGCCAAAGACGAACAACTCGACGGCCTTCTTCACTCGTGGCGTCAAGCCTGAACCTCGACCAGAGGGCTTGTTCTTCGCAAGCTTGGTGCGCCGGGCTGCTGTAAGGGCCTTCGGTGAAAGATCGTGTCTGGCGGCCATTTTATGCATTCCTTCAACAATGAAACGACAGGCTCATGAGCGTTCATTCCTGTCAGATAGCGAAAAACGTCACTGCTCTCTCTATCTGATGTTGCCCGAACGTTGCCCGGAAGCTTATGCGGAAGTCTGAATTCATACTCAAGTCATTGAATATAAACAATTTAGCATCGTAGGCCAACCGGTTTCCAACCAGATATCCCATTCTCTCACGAATATTACAGGCTCGCCATCGCTCGATCAAAGCACCACCTGTTGCTGTAAAGAGAACGAAATCCCCCTGTATATGGTATACTATTAGTGTATGACGTGATCACACCATAGAAATTGCGGTTTGATGCTTAATGGTATGATCTGGTCACACCAATGGTATGTCTGAATCACACGATGGGCCGATTTATGGCATGACGCTATCACACCAATGGTATGAGCTGGTCACGCCGCTGATTAAACTTTTGGCTTCCACCGCATGTATTCTTTGGTTGGTCCGGAAAGAACTCTAGTCGGATAGTCGACGGGGTATTCCGTCAGTATCCAAGTCGTTGCTCGACTGAACTCGGTCGGGTCTATGCGGGTTTTCCAATTGAACGAGCCCTTCTGGGAAACTTTTATAAAGCCGCGGTCCTGAAGCTCTAAGAAAGCTTTTTTAATGGGGCCGTCGCTACAACCGACAAGCGGCTGTGCATCCCTATGCGATAGTGGAATATTGCCATTGTTCGTGCCGTTATAAAGCCGCTTTAATTCGATATAAAGGCACCGAGCATAGACGTTTAATGAGCGATACGCGTCAGATTTGAGCATATGATCTTCTAAGCGAACATACCGTTCGAGTTTAATTGGGCCGTGCTGGTTCCTTTTTGTCAAAGTATGGCCCTGCTACATCCGCTGCACCGAAAAGGCCCGCTAGCTTCCGCGATTGATATGTTGATCGTCTTGCCATGGCCGCAAGCACATTTCAGATGCTTGTTTATCCTCGTGTCATGTTCCATTGCACTAGCAAGCTGCTCGCGAAGCTCCGCCTTTGATAGGCGGCGCTTCGGTGTAAACGGAGCCAGCCACCCGCCGCTGACGGCCTCATGGCCGTACTTGGACATCTGCTTCTGTCGGTTGAGTTTGGAAAAATCGCGCCTGGAACCAGTCATGCTGCTTCACCATCGCGGTTAGCAATACGCTGGCGAATCCACTCATCAATTTCAGATTCAACCCAAGCGATCTTGCGAAGACCGATTTGCACCGGTTTCGGAAATAGACCGAGGCGGATAAGCCGCCTGCGCTGGGTTTCGCCGAAGGGGACGCCTTTTTCTTTAAGGTCGGATGTAGAAAGAAGTCTCATTAATCGCCTCGATCACGTCGTGACGCCAAATACAACAACCCAACCATCTGCGAATTTAAGCCGCGGATAGTAAAAAACTAATGGGTGATGCCGTACTTGAAGCATCGGTTACGAACGTGTGGGATCGATAGCGAATTCCTTAAAGGTGAATCGTTAGAACAATATGGCTCTTTATTGCGCGTTAATCAACCTTGAGCCGTATTAAGGTTTATGATGTTATCCGGTGCCGGTGAGGTGATTTCGCGCAAGCGGGCTGCCCATAGTTCCAACGCATGTCGTTTTTCAGTTTCATAAGCATGCTGATCATAAACGGCGTGCAAGCCTTTTTGGGTGTGAGCTATCACAAGCTCAGCAACGGTCGACGAGATAGGAAGCGCGGACATCCTTGTCCGAACCGTTCTCCGAATGTCATGAATAACGAATGGATCAAAATCCACCTCGTCGGCCTCGTCCCCTTGCTTGCGGGCCAGCGCGCGAAGGATGCGCAACATCTCTTTGTCCAAGCGCACTTTGGCTTTGGAAAAACCGTTGACTGGCTTCTTTCCCTCGGTTGTCGAGAATATGTGCTTACCCTGAATAAATGGATTCACGGCATCGAGAACAGAAATGGCACTGTCTGTGAGCGGCACCGAGTGAGCATTCTCAGCTTTCATTCGGGCTGGTGGGATCGTCCACAGCTTCGCTTTTCTGTCGAATTCGCTTTTGACTGCATCAGCAACTTCCGATTTTCGTTGTCCGGTCAACAGCAGCAGTTGAAATAATGGGCCATATGGATAACCTAAACGCTTTGTAGCTCGCCAATACGCGAACAGTTCAGCGTCATTCAGAACCCTTTTTCGTGATGCCTTTTTCCCAATGACAGCGTTAGGGCGCATACGATCACACGGCGATATCTCGATGCCATAGACACCCCGACTGATAACCCAGTTGAAAAATGTGCGGGCATGACCAAGAAGATTGAATGCCTGATACTTTGCACCCCGTGCGACGGCATCATCAAGAATTATAAGAATGTCGGCCTTGCAAATCTCATCAATTGGCTTGTCTCTCAATCCTTTTCTCAGAACTGTTTTGCCGTCACGTTGAACCGGTTTGTCATCTAGAAACTCTCCTTTGAGATCACGGGCGACCTCTAATCCTTTACGCTGGATAGGGTTGTTTTCGTCAGCTCCGACAACTGATAATCTCAGATAGTCTTCAACAATCCGGCCAAACGTGCGGCCACGCCGCAAAACCTCAGCATCCTTCGTGTCATTGGCAGCGGATCGAGGGTCTATGCCGCGACGCACAAGCTCGTGCCATTCTCTCGCAGTATTGCGCGCTTGTTCCAGAGTTAGCCGCCCATACTCACCTATGGCTCGCCTAGTGGGGTTATTGCTGCCCGGAAACCTTGCGACCAGCACAAACGTCTTGGTTCCCTTGTCCGTAACTCGGACTGCTAAACCGGGAACTATGCCGTCTTGAATGTCATATCGAGTACCAGCTGGAGCAGGTTTAAGCGCATGCATGCGACGATCAGTTAAATTTTCGCGAGCCATGCAAATCCTCCACGGGGGCAACATCGGGGCAACATATTTGTTTGTATTATAGCGCGGCTTAAAGAGGCTTAACACCGCTTATTTGAAATTATATTCAATAAAACAAGGGGATGAAAACGCATAGCGCGGCGAATGGAGGTATAGTGAAATCTATGTGAACCGGCTGTTAACCGGTTGGTCGCTGGTTCGAATCCGGCCCGGGGAGCCACTTCAATCTTGAAGTTGCTTATTTCACAATGTTTTGAACGTCTGAAGTTTTCCACGATACGCAACACGGTACGTGGAAAAATTCAGTGTCTTCGCCTTGCAGTACGAGAGCAGTCCGTCTGTTGTCGCTTTTTAGCGGGGAATAATACGTCCGATTTTCTGCGGCCTGTGACGACCGAACGAAATGAACGGTTTTGTTGGGCTGCTGACATAGACGCAAACCGCTACGCGCCCGGAGCCATTGAAATCACACTAAACATTTTATCGTTGAAGCTAGGCACCAGTCCCAGACGTGTTTCTTTTGTAATGGTTCTTTATGTCGGGTGCATATCGATTCCTGCCATCCATATTGAACTAAATCATTCTTCGCGCGTTGGTTAGCTAACTGTTAACCATGATTGGAGAATGGCAATGCCTTGGTATTTTCGTCTCGAATCCGGCTTCGCCGCTATTTTTGTGATCGCGGTTTGCGCTCACGTGCTTGTTCAGCTGATCCGATAGTTGAGCGGAGCATTTTCCGATAAGGTTACGGCGTGGGCGATCGAAGATAGCTGATCGTGCAAATTGCCGGTAACTTCTGTGGGAATCGAGCAGCCGATACTGCGGTAGTGAGATCGCTTAATGCTGCAAATGTTTATCGCGAGGATGGCGGAGGAGAACCGTGTCGGACTCGTGTTAACATTCTGATTGTTTTTCTTAATTTTAGTTGGCGGCATGTTTCTGGCAGTTATTCTCGCAGCACCTCATAACTGCGGGATTAGGTCACATAACCGTAAATATATTGCGGTTTGAGAAGCTTATGATTCATTGCCTCCAATGATTACGGGCGGTGATGGCGCGCTTCGATCTGACAGAATGTGAAAAGCCATTCGGTATTCCTCAGATCTTCTAAGAAACCACCAGAGGCCAGATGGGGGCTTGGAAATGCAGCGCAAGGAACATTTTTGCTCCGAATTCAGTTGAATCTTTTATCAGTCCAACTGTTGGAGTAGGGAAATGAAACGGGCCATAGTTGTCATGATGCTACTATTAATCTCTTCGAGCATGATTTTCGCACAGGAATCGGGAATGCCAACGCAATCAGGTACGCAAGAACCAGAAGTACCGGGCGACCCGCCACCTGCGCCCGGGCAGCCGCCTTCCGACCCAGATAGTGTTTACGTTCCTCAAAAATCCGGGTCCCAGAAACAGGACCGGCTTCAAATGCCTGAAAAGGATAAATGTGCGCCGGGGCAGGATGCAAAGGAATGTGTTGAACAGCAACGCGATCGCAAATGACGTTTTCTTTTTGCATTCCGACCCTACTGAAGCGCTGCATGTGCTGCATGTGTTGTATAGCGGACAGCGTGTTTCTTCGTGTCGGCGGATGTTAAATCCCACACTAAAGCGGTGAAATCCGATAAAATGACGCTACCATGGTAGCAGGTGGGGGCTTACCGAGACACATCTTCTCTTTGGCTGGGGCTCTGTGTATTCAGGCAGGCGGGCCTTTTGGGGAGGTCGAATAAGATGCCTGGTTCACGCGATGCAATCTATCCGACGTTTCGACGCCATCCAGACAACAAGTCTTCGCCGGTTGTCTGTGCTAGCGACAAATGCAGAATTGTTTCCGGACAGTTTCATAACCGTAAGTGCTCATTCCGCGCAGTGTAGGCATTGCAACTAGAGTTACGATGCGTCTTTCACAGTAATGGCAGGTATGATATTGATTTTATTTGGGATTTTTGGAGGCCTCGCCCGGAATCGAACCGGGGTGCAAGGATTTGCAGTCCTCTGCGTAACCACTCCGCCACGAGGCCTTCCGTAAAGCTGTTGCCAAATCAGTTGGCAGCGCCTTGGTCCGTTCCAATATTGATACAGACCGGTCTCGTCAAGCTGTTAGAGGCAAAAGTAGAAAATTTCTACAGAGGTTTCTACTCGCCGTGAAACCTCAAGACTGTTCGTCTTGATCCGGCGGCATTTGCGGGCGTGCAAGATTGCCCTTGGAGAAAGTATAGCCGGTTTCGACAACGCTAGATCCAAATTTGTTTCGCAAGCGGTCAACGGCGTTTTCGGCGACGGCGCGTTTGGTAGCTTGAGTGTCTACTAGGTCGGGCGGATCTGCGCGATCACTTGAGGAAAGTTCACTAACCCCAATCCCAAGCAAACGAAATCGCGTTCCATCCAGTTCTTTCTCAAGAAGCTGTAACCCATGACGGAAGATTCTGTCGGCAAGCTGGGTTGGATCTGAAAGCTGGCGATTGCGCGTGCGTAACTTGAAATCGTGGGTCTTCAGTTTCAAAACGACCGTTCGTCCGGCTATTTCCCCCGCTTTCAGTCGCCGGGAAACCTTTTCGGCAAGCGCGCGTAAAACCGGGACGAGATCGCTGGCGTCCGACAGATCGTTGTTGAAGGTCGTTTCGGCTGAAACACTTTTCATGTCATGGTCCGGCTCGACCTTGCGGCTGTCCTGTCCTCGGGACAAACGATAAAGACGCTGGCCCATAGTGCCATAGGCTTTCATGAGCGCTCCTTCCTCCATCGTCTGCAGCTGGCCAATTGAACGAATGCCGTCGCTTTCCAATTTGGCTGCAAAGGCTTTGCCGACGCCCCAGATTGTGCTGACAGGTCTGTCCCGCAGAAAAGCCAGTGCTTCCGCCTCACCGATAACGGAAAACCCCCGCGGCTTTTCGATGTCTGATGCAACCTTGGCCAGAAATTTGCAGTAGGATAGCCCAATCGAAGCAGAAATCCCGATTTCATCCTCTACGCGTTTGGCAAAGCGGGCGAGAACAATAGCAGGCGGCGCCTTATGCAGGCGCTCAGTACCACTCAAGTCCAGAAACGCTTCATCAATGGATAGAGGCTCCACAAGGGGCGTGAGGTCACGCATCATCTGTCGGATTTCGCGACCGACGCGGACATATTTTTCCATGTTCGGCTTGACGACGACAGCGTCTGGACAAGCTTCCAGTGCCTTGAACATTGGCATTGCTGATCGTACGCCATGAATGCGGGCGAGATAGCAGGCGGTTGACACGACGCCGCGTTTTCCGCCGCCAATGATGAGCGGCTTGTCCCGCAGTTGCGGATTGTCCCGCTTTTCAACAGAGGCGTAAAACGCGTCGCAATCAACATGCGCCAAGGTGAGCTTATAGAGCTCTTTATGGCGTAGAAGGCGGGGACTGCCACATGCATGGCATCGCCTGATCGTGTCCGATTTTTGCGGCGAAAGACAATCGCGGCATACACCTTTTTCCGGATTGTTTGGGGCAGTGGTGTCAGCCATGTGGACAAACCGTCTGATGAACATAAAAGGAACATCGTTTTATAGCATCGAAAGGCCGGAGCGCCACCGGGATATATGATGCTGGTTGGTCTTACACTTGACATTGCCGGGAATATCACCAAGTTTAGCGTCATGAACAACCGTTTTGCATCCATACTCCATCGGGTTTATCCGATCACGGGATAGCTACCCTCGAGTTCTGCCTAGCGCAGGGGAACTCCGGGGGACGGTACGCCGCTTGTTCGACAGCGGATTTCAAATAAGCGCTTTCACCAAAATCAATCTGAACAGCTTCGTGCCGAAAAACAGCACGCAGACTTATTACCTTTCAACAGCAGTGAGCACTCGCCATGAGCGGAAAGAATCGCAAGAAGCCCAATATCGTCGTCAGCGAAATCGACTATGAACGCCTGATGGGGCTGGCCACCAATGTTTCCGAACGTCTCGAGGAGATTGCCGAGGAACTGATGGTCGAACTCGACCGCGCGAAAGTGGTGCCCGCGAAGCGTTTGCCGCAGAACGTGATTCATATGGGCTCTACCGTGGAGTTTCGCTCCAATGATGGACATGAGCGCCGGGTGACGCTGGTATATCCGGGCGAGGCGGATATTGCGCAAGGCAAGATTTCGATTCTCACGCCCATCGGAACTGCGTTGATCGGCCTTGCGCCTGGCCAGTCAATTTCCTGGACCGCACGCGATGGCAAGCAGCATGAGCTGAACGTGTTATCGGTTTCAGATGAAGCTGAGGCTGCTGCGGCAAATCCTGCCGCTGAATAGTCAATAAAAAGCCCGGCAAGCCGGGCTTTTCAACATAACGATTGGGGCATTGAGCTAAAGGTGCCGGTTTACCCCGCCGGGCAGGTATGTCAGTGCTTTCTCGATTGTTACCGGGTCACGCCCCGCGTCTTCGCAGTAGCGCAGCAATGTCGGCTCATGCGCCAGAAAAAACTGCAATACACCGGCAAGAAAGCCTGGCTCTAGCGCTGCCTGTCGGATTGACGTGGCCTCTATGCCTGTCAGTGCTAGAAAGCGAGGCAGCAGGTCCTTGTCCTGCGCCAGCCAACCTAACGCTTCAATAGCGATCGCTTCAGCATCCGCTTGGCTCATCGGCGCCTTCATGTGGTTTCTCCGCTTCCTTCATAGCTTCGCCGAATGTGTAACGGTCGACTTGTCGAGGAACAACGGAATTATTTGCCTTTCATCAATGAAATGAGGTTAAACTATTCGCAGTCTAAAAAGTGGGGACTTTCTGGCAGACAAGAAAATCGAGAAAATGCCGGGTTGCTACAGGGAATAAGACCAAGGAATTTTCGATGCCGAAAAGCGTAATGATCGTCGAAGACAACGAACTCAATATGAAGTTGTTTCGCGATCTTATCGAAGCCAGCGGATATGAGACGATCAGGACGAGAAACGGGCTTGAGGCGCTGGATCTTGCGCGGGAACATCGGCCTGACCTGATTCTTATGGACATACAGCTACCCGAGGTGTCGGGGCTGGAAGTTACCAAATGGCTGAAGGACGACGACGAATTACGGCATATTCCAGTCATTGCCGTGACGGCGTTTGCAATGAAGGGCGACGAGGAACGCATTCGGCAGGGAGGCTGTGAAGCCTATATATCAAAGCCGATATCTGTTCCCCGCTTCATAGAAACAATTAAATCCTATCTGGGCGACGCTTAGCGGAAATAGGGCGAGGGGCATCATGACTGCACGAATTCTCGTCGTTGACGATGTGGATTCCAATGTAAAACTCCTCGAGGCTCGGCTGCTATCTGAATATTATGAGGTTGTTACGGCTTATAATGGACCTGAGGCCATAGAAATTTGCCTTGGCGGGCAGATTGACGTTGTGCTCCTCGACATATTAATGCCGGATATGGACGGTTTTGAAGTGTGTCGTCGTTTGAAGGATGATCCACGCACGTCCAATATTCCGGTCGTTATGGTCACTTCACTCGATGGTTCCGAGGATAAGATTCGCGGTCTTGAAGCCGGAGCTGACGACTTTCTGTCAAAGCCCGTCAGCGATCTCCAGCTTCTGTCGCGCGTGAAGAGCCTGGCGCGGCTGAAATTGGTTTCTGACGAGCTGTTTCAACGGACTGGTACAATTGCTGATGCCGAGGTGGAAACACTGCTGGCAAGCAAGATGGGCGGCAACTATGCCGATGAGGACGAGGTGGCGCGTATTCTCATCGTTGATGAGGACGAACTGGCGGCTGCACGCCTAAGGCTCATTCTTGGCGAGAACTATCGTGTCGACGTGGCCAGCGATGCCAACACGGCATTAATCCGGGCGATAGATACTGATTACGACAGCATCGTCGTTTCGGCCAATTTCACTTACTACGATCCGCTTCGTCTTTGTTCGCAGCTACGAACCATAGAACGCACGAGGCTGGTGCCGATCATTCTCGTCGTTCGGGAGGATGAGGGAGCACTTGTGGTGCGTGCGCTGGAGCTGGGCGTGAACGACTATCTGATGCGTCCGCTTGAGAAGCTGGAGCTCTTCGCCCGTCTGCGGACCCAGATCAAACGGAAGTGCTATAACGATCTATTGCGGCAGAGCCTCAATCGCACAATCGCCATGGCGGTGACGGATAGTCTCACAGGGCTGCACAACCGCCGTTATCTCGATACGCACATGCCTGTCCTGCTGACGCGCGCCGTGGGGCGTGAGCGTCCATTGTCAGTCATTATGCTCGACTTCGATCACTTCAAACGGATCAATGACCAATATGGGCACGATGCCGGTGACGATGTCCTTCGTGAGTTTGCAGCGCGTCTGCGCAAGAATATTCGCGGAATGGATCTCATGTGTCGCTACGGCGGAGAGGAATTCGTCGTAGTTCTGCCGGACAGTGATGTGGAAGCCGCGAAGGCTGTTGCAGAGCGCATCCGGATTGCTGTGTCGGGCACGCCCTTTGTTGTCGCCAACGGCAAGCACAAGGTCAATCTGACCATCAGCATGGGGGTCGCTGGACTGAGGTTGATGGGAGATAGCGCCGACGCTCTTTTCTCGAGGACAGATGCAGCGCTTTATCAGGCAAAGAAAGGCGGCCGCAACCGCATCGTCTCATCAGCTGCCTGAAGGCTGAACGACGGTCGGAAAACAAAAAAACCGTCTCGAAAGAGACGGTTTTTTATTTCAATCGTCTTGTCGATGACGATCGGAAGCGAATTACTTGATTTTCGTTTCCTTGAAATCGACGTGTTTGCGCGCAATTGGGTCGTACTTGGTCTTTGTCATCTTTTCCGTCATCGTGCGGCTGTTCTTCTTCGTTACGTAGAAGAAGCCGGTGTCAGCGGTCGACAAAAGCTTGATCTTGATCGTCGTAGCCTTGGCCATATCGAATTACCTGCTCTGTATCTTTGCCGGAGCATGATCTTGCCGAAAATCGGTTCCCAACTCTCGGGATCATGCTCAATGGATGGAAACCTCCAGCGATTCCGGTAATCTCATCCGGCAGCGGAAATTTGGCGCGACACTACGTATTGGCGGCGAAAAGTCAAGCCTGCTTCTTCCGCAAAAGCAGTCTTCCTGCTGCAAAGAGTGCATATGCCGCAAAAAACACACCGAGAGTCATAGGGAATCCTTTCGGCCCCAGCATGTCCATGCCGACGCCGACGGCCTGAGGTCCGGCAAGCATGCCGATGGCGTAGCAGAACACAAAGGCGGCATTGGCAGATGCAAGCTCACGGCCAGTCAGTTCCGATCCCAGATGCGCAAGGCCGATCGTGTAGAGGCCTGCGACCACGCCACCCCATAGAAACAGGATGCCGGCCATGAGATACCAATGCTGCATGAGGTAGGGCAGGGCGATCATGCCAATGAGGCCGGTAGTGGCACAGATGAGCAGGAGCTTGCGGCGATCAGAAATGCGGTCGCTGATAATGCCCAATGGAATCTGCATCAGCACATTACCGAGACCGATCATTGTAAGCAGCAGGGCCGCATCGGCCTCTGGATAACCGATGCGGGCGCCGAAGACGGGAAAGAGGGCAAAGCCTCCAGTTTCAACCGCGCCAAAAACAAAGACTGCCATCGTCGCAGTCGGAACGGCAAAGATAAAGGGCAGGAAGGGAACGTGTTCGCCTTCTTCAAAGTCCGGGCTGTCTCGCCATGCGAATGCAACCGGGATGAGGGCGATTAGGATAATGACGAAGCCAACATAGAAAGGCAGGCCGCCGGTGCTCCCAATCTTCGAGAACAGCCACGGTCCAAGCGCAAAGCCAAGTGAAAGGGATGTGGAGTAGATTCCGAGTACTAGCCCGCGTTTTTCAGGCGGTGCGGAAGCGTTTATCCAGTACTCGGACAGCACAAAGAGCACTGTCAGCGCGAAGTGGAGCACGATGCGCAGCGCAAACCACGCCCATAGCGGTTGAAAGAAGTGGAAACCCAGAAAGGCCGCACTCCCGATGAGGAGCATGAGAAAGATCGCCTTGACCACACCCAGTCGTGCAGCGATGGGGGCTGCAAGAGGAGCAGCAACGATGGAAGCCAGACCTGCAACGGCAGTGTTGGCGCCGATCAGACTTGCGGAATGACCGCGACCTTCCAGTAGAACGCTCAAAAGCGGAATGCCTAGGCCGATTGCTGCTCCTACTGCGCTGATCGTGGCTATGGCTGCAGCAAGCGAGCGCCAATGCATCTGGCCCTGTGCAGGTCCGCCGCCTGGTTCTTGCGGGACAAGATCGGCGGGTTGGATTTCTTTATTCATCGGGTTCAGATCACTTCGCGAACAAAGCGGCCATGCCGCTTGGTATATTGCACCACTGGTAAGGTGGCGGGCAGTTCGGCTTCGGTGTCCATCAGAAGCACGCGCGCTTCTTTCAGGATCGCCTGAGTAATATGGGCAACGTCGAGTTCATTGATATGGTCGATGGAAACCCAGTCCAGATCTTCCAGTTCACCACTGGGAACGAGCGGTTGCTGCTCCAGTTCCGGTATATGATCGCAAAATGCGATAAAAAACCGGGTATCGAAACGACGAACATAGTCCGGCGGTGTTATAGCACGCGCAAAATAGCGTAGACTGTTCAGCGCCGGTACCATACCGCCGTCGAGGAATGCCGACCAGTCGTGGTGCGAGGGCGAAGAAATTGGCGCTGAAGCTGCTTGCCCGATGCGAAGTCCCGTCTCCTCAAAGGTTTCGCGAATAGCACAAAGGCCAAGCGCCCGGGCGCGGCGCAGCGACGCGCGCGAGCCCATGCCCGCAAGCAGTTTGACAACATCGGTGTCATTCAGTTCGGCTGAAGCCGCAATAGCACCATCTATGGGGTCTGCCCGACCACCGGGGAAAACAAATTTTCCTGGCATAAACGCAAGACTGGCGTGACGTCTGCCCATGAGAATACGCGGCTTGCCGCCGGACCTGTCGACGAGCAGCAGTGACGCAGCATCGCGTGGCCGCAAAGCTTTGGCTGGAGAGGATGGAAGCTGAATCATGGCGGTCACGGTGACGTTCAGGTCACATCGCCATATTCACCTTCGCCCTTGCCCCCGAAACCGTGCATGTAAAGTGCCCATTGCAGACCGATGGTCGCCCCCTTCATCGGCTGCAACAGGAGCAACGACATAATAACGGTCAGCGGCCCCCAGATTGCCATATGCGCCCAGAGCGGCAGATTGGTTGTCGCTTCTACGCCCATGAAAGCGCCAACAACCACGTGTCCCACGATCAAAATGGTGAGATAGGCTGGAAGATCGTCGGCACGCTGTTCCATGTAGTCTTCATCACAGACAGAACATTGCGCCACCGGCTTCACAAAAGCCCGGAAAAGCTTTCCTTCACCGCAATGCGGGCAGCGTCCGCGAAAGCCACGCCACAACGCTTCACCCAAAGGACGTTTCGGGTGGGCAGCCTTGGGGTTTTCACCTCCGAAAACTTGTACATCTTGCGCGGAATTGGCCTCCAGCGTGCTCATCAGCGACCTCTTCTCTTCTGACGCGGAATACCCGCGGGTTTACCTCTTCGCCCACGCATCGTCCGACTCGCCTTATGGTGCGAACGGGTCGACATTGGCAGAGGATGCGGTTCCGAAACCATCTCAAAACGAAGCGCGCCCGCGATGGGGAGCGCTTCTACAAGACGAACCGTCACGGTGTCGCCGAGCCGGAAGCCTTTACCGCTCCGTTCACCGGCAATCGAATGGTTCGCTTCGTCGTATAAATAGTATTCATGACCTAAAGTTGAAATGGGTACCAGCCCATCCGCGCCATATGTCGCAAGGTTAACGAAAAGGCCCGCTCGCGTGACACCTGTAACACGTCCTTCATATTCATCACCGAGATGCGCGGCAAGGAAGTGCGCGATGAGGCGGTCTACGGTTTCGCGTTCGGCAAGCATTGCCCGACGCTCGGTCGAGGAGATCAACGCGGAGATTTCTTCGAGATGCGCTTCTTCATCCGTGGTCAGGCCGTCGCCGCCAAGGTTCAAGGTCTTGATCAGGGCGCGGTGAACGATGAGGTCGGCGTAACGGCGGATCGGTGAGGTGAAATGTGCATAACGGTGCAAATGCAGACCGAAATGTCCAATATTGTCAGGACTATATTCCGCCTGGCTCTGCGTGCGCAGCACGACTTGATTGACCAGCTCCTGATGATCGGAGCCTTCGACGGCCTCAAGAATTCGATTGAATTGCGCTGGCTGGAGTTCGGCACCTTTGGCGAGGCTCAAATCAAGTGTACGCAGGAATTCACGCAAGGTTTCCTGCTTGGCAAGCGCGGGTGCATCATGAATGCGGAAAATCAACGGCTGGCGGCGCGCTTCCAGCGTTTCGGCAGCGGCGACGTTTGCTTGAATCATGAACTCTTCGATGAGCTTGTGCGCATCAAGCCGTTCAGGAACGATCACCTTGTCAACCTTGCCGTCTGGCGTGAGCAGGATTTTCTTTTCCGGCAGGTCCAGTTCCAGTGGTTCGCGAACATCACGCCCCCGTTTCAGTACGGCATAGGCGTTCCAGAGCGGTTTCAGTATACTGTCGAGAATGGGAGTGGTCTTGTCATCCGGCGCGCCATCAATGGCAGCCTGGGCCTGTGAATAAGCAAGCTTTGCTGCCGACTTCATCATGATGCGATGGAACTTGTGCGATTTCTTGCGTCCGTCCGCCGCAAAAACCATGCGGACGGCGAGGGCAGGGCGATCTTCCAACTCACGAAGCGAGCAGAGATTGTTCGAAATCCGCTCCGGCAACATCGGCACGACGCGGTCCGGAAAATAGACCGAATTACCGCGCTTCTGTGCTTCACGGTCAAGTGCGGAATCAGGGCGCACATAGGCGGCGACATCGGCAATAGCCACGATCACAATCTGACCGCCTGGATTCTCTGGATCTTTATCTGGCTCGGCGTAAACCGCGTCGTCATGATCCTTGGCATCAGCCGGATCGATGGTGAGAAGAGGAATGTCGCGCCAGTCCTCACGGTCTTCCATCGTCGCAGGCTGGGCGGCTTCCGCTTCGCTAATTGCCTCAGTCGGGAAAACATGCGGAATTTCATGCTCGTGAATGGCAATCATCGACAGGGCTTTCTCGCTGTCGATAGATCCAACCACCTGCCGAATTTTGCCGCGTGGCAATCCCTGACGACGCGAGGAGATCAGGTCTACTTCGACAAGATCACCAGCTTCGGCATTTTCCAGCTGTGCCGGATCGAGCTGCACTTCCGGCTGCTTCCGATTGACCGGATCGAGGCGCCATTCACCGTTGCCGAGCTTGCGCACAACGCCAAGCACTGCATTCGTGCGATGCTCCAGACGCTTCATGACGCGAGCGGTATAATCCGGTCCGTCGCGATCCTCATTACGGAATATTTTTGCCAGGACACGATCCCCGACTCCGACAGCCGGACCGCCTTCCGAAGCTTTATTAAGCCGGGTACGGCGGATCAGAACAATAGGCGGCTTCCCATAACCAGCTTCGTCCCATTCCGATGGACGAGCGAGCAAGCTACCGTCCTCATCGCGCCCGGTGATATCAAGCACGGTGACGGCAGGCAATGCACCGGGGCGAGACAATTTGCGGGCGCGTTTTTCAACCAAGCCCTCGTCCGAAAGCTCGCGTAGGAGATCTTTTAGATAGATCCGCGCATCGCCCTTGATGTTGAATGCTTTCGCCAGTTCACGCTTGCCTGCCCGGTCGGGGTTCTCCTCGATATATTTGAGAACCTCTTCGCGGGTCGGCAAGAACGCATTGGGATCATTCTTTGCGTCGACGGACTTTGCTTCGGCTGCACGCCGCTCGGTCCGCGCGGACCGACCGGTATCGGATTTGGGAAAACGGCGCGCCAATTGCTACTCCTCTATCGCCTCGGCCTTGGACTTGGCTTTCGACTTCGCTTTTGCTGGTGCCTTTTTGGCAGCCGGCTTCTTCGCGGCAGTTTTCTTTTCAGCGCTGGATGAAGCTTTGCGGGCAGGGGCTTTTTTACTCTTAGAAGAGCCAGCTTTCTCCGTAATCAACGCCAATGCTTCTTCCAGCGTGACACTTGCCGGATCTTTACCCTTTGGCAAAGTGGCATTGACCTTGCCCCAGTTGACATAAGGCCCATAACGACCGTCGCGAACGGTGATCGAACCGCCTTCGGGATGGTCGCCGAGCGTTGCCAATGCCGCTGGGGTAGACCGACCACGACCGCCCTTGGACTGCTTGTCTGCAAGGACAGAAACGGCACGATTAAGGCCGACCGAGAAAACTTCCTCGGCGTTTTCCAGATTGGCGAAAGTGCCGTCGTGACTGACATAGGGACCATAGCGGCCAATACCGGCCGAAATCATTTTGCCAGTTTCTGGATGCTGCCCGATGTCGCGCGGCAGAGACAGAAGTGCAACAGCTTTTTCGTGGTCAAGCGTATCGACTGTCCAGCCTTTCGGAAGGCTGGCGCGCTTGGCTTCCTTGCCTTCGCCACGCTGGACATAGGGACCGAAACGGCCGGTCCGTGCGGTGATTTCCTCGCCAGTGAACGGATCCTTGCCGAGTGACTTCGGTTCGTCGGCAGCCGCAGATTCGCCATTGGCATCGCCGCCGAGCTGGCGCGTATATTTGCATTCCGGATAGTTGGAACAGCCAACGAACGCACCGTACTTGCCAAGCTTCAGCGAGAGCATGCCTGTGCCACAAGTCGGGCACGAGCGAGGGTCGCTGCCGTCCTCGCGTGCCGGGAACACCAGCGGCGCCAGCTCTTCGTTCAGGGCGTCGAGAACATTGGTGACACGCAGTTCCTTGATGTCATCGACAGAGCCGGAGAAGTCGCGCCAGAAATCGCGCAGCACATCTTTCCAGGAGAGTTTGCCGTCCGAAATGAGATCGAGTTTTTCCTCAAGGTCCGCTGTGAAATCATATTCCACATAACGCTCGAAAAAGCTTTCAAGGAAGGCTGTGACCAGACGGCCCTTGGGTTCGGGAATGAGCTTGCGCTTGTCGATCGTGATATATTCGCGGTCGCGTAGCGTGGCGAGCGTCGCGGCATATGTCGAAGGGCGGCCGATGCCAAGTTCTTCCATCTTCTTGATGAGCGAAGCTTCCGAATAGCGCGGTGGCGGTTCGGTTGAATGCTGGGTGGCATCGATCTTTTCGCGTGCCAGCGCTTCGCCGGAACGGATTTCCGGCAGCTTTGCGCTATCCTCGTCGTCGTCCTCTTCCTCGCGATGATCCATATAGGCTGCAAGGAAGCCGTCGAACTTCGTTACCGAGCCATTAGCGCGCAGCATTGCCGAGCGCGAGCCGTTGACGGCTTCGATGTCAGCCGTGGTGCGCTCGATATCGGCAGCCTGCATCTGGCTGGCGATGGCGCGCTTCCAGATCAGTTCATAAAGCCGGGCCTGATCTTCGTCGAGATAACGGCGCACTTCCTTCGGATGGCGCGAAAACTCGGTCGGACGAATGGCTTCGTGCGCTTCCTGAGCGTTCTTTGCTTTGCTGGAATAATAGCGCGGCTTTTCCGGCACATATTTCGCGCCGAATGTTTCGCCAATTGCCTGACGTGCGGCAGTGACTGCTTCCGGCGCCATTTGCACGCCGTCGGTACGCATATAGGTGATAAGACCGGCAGTTTCGCCGCCAATATCCACGCCTTCATAAAGGCGCTGTGCCACCTGCATGGTGCGCGATGCCGAGAAACCAAGCTGGCCGGAGGCGGCCTGCTGCAAGGTCGAGGTAGTGAAAGGTGGTCCCGGATTGCGCTTTGTCGGCTTGGCTTCGACCGAAACGGCCTTGAAGCTGGCGCTTTCCAGCATGGCGCGAATGCCGGCGGCCTGTTCGCCATTCTTGATGTCGAGCTTGCCAAGCTTCTTTCCATCGACAGCAGTCAGACGGGCGGTAAAGCTGTCATTGCGCGGCGTCTTCAAAAGTGCTGCGATATTCCAGTATTCTTCACGAATGAACCGCTCGATTTCCGACTCGCGGTCGGCAACAAGGCGCAGCGCTACCGATTGAACACGACCAGCCGAACGTGCGCCCGGTAGTTTGCGCCAGAGAACGGGCGAAAGCGTGAACCCGACGAGATAATCCAGCGCACGGCGGGCCAGATAGGCATCGACCAGAGGTTCATCGATGTCTCGCGGATTGGCGATGGCATCAAGAACAGCCTTTTTGGTGATGGCATTGAACGCCACCCGCTTGACCGTCTTGCCCTTGAGCGCCTTTTTCTGGTTGAGCACTTCAAGCACATGCCAGGAAATGGCTTCACCTTCGCGATCCGGATCGGTCGCGAGAATGATGCCGTCGCTGTCTTTCAGCGCTTTGACAATATCAGCGAGGCGCTTGGAGGAATTGCTATCCACCTCCCACGACATCGCAAAATCTTCATCTGGACGAACCGAGCCATCCTTGGCTGGCAGGTCTCGCACGTGACCGAACGAGGCCAGAACCTTATAGTTCGAGCCCAGATACTTATTGATGGTTTTAGCCTTGGCAGGCGATTCGACAACGACGACGTTCATTTAAAGCAGCCCAGATTCGCGCCCCATGGAGATAAAATACCTCCTCTCCGCGTGAAATTCGTTGCCTTCACATGAACAGCGGGCAGCGTTTGGTCAAGAGCAGGACGACAAAAATCACGAAATACAACTTAAGATTGCTGTTAAGTTGAGTGAAACCAATAGTAGCATATGATGCGAAGAAATCAGTTTATCTCTCGAGGAGATAGGTATGGACGATACGGCGAGTTTTCCAGAGATGGAAGACGGTGAGGATATGGAAACCGCGACTCGCTTCGAGACGGTAACATATATCGAGCAGATGCTCGAACAGCTCAGTTTAATGGCGAAGAATACGAATCATATGTTCCTGGCCTATATGATCGAGATGGCTCTCGTTGAGGCTCGAGAGGTCCTTCATAGTGAAGCCGAGGCCTAATTATCTTTATTCATGAGGAATCAAAGCCACCTGATTGCCCGCATAGCGGTGCAGCCTTCCGGCCAAATCTAGTTCCAATAGAACGAGCTGAACAGCTCCAGTATCCATACCTGTATGGCGAACGAGCGTGTCGATGTCGGTCGGCACGGGCCCGAGCGCATCGATGACGATATCCCGTTGCGCCTCTGTTGCAATCGGTTGGAACTCTTCTGGCTCTTCCTTGACCGGCGGCAAAAGATCGGGCTGCATTGGCATGGCCGCCTGATATATGCTTGAACCCGCCAGTGGCTGGAGTGCCTCGATAACGTCGTTCGCTTCTGTCACCAATGTTGCGCCTTGTTTCAGAAGCAGATTCGTACCGCGTGCTCGAGGATCAAGCGGAGAGCCGGGAACAGCAAACACGATGCGCCCCATGTCTCCGGCCATGCGTGCACTGATGAGCGAGCCGGAACGCTCGGCGGCTTCCACGACGATTAATCCCAGCGACAAGCCTGCAATAATACGGTTGCGGCGTGGAAAGTCACGGGAGCGGGGTTCTGCTCCCATCGGCATTTCACTTATGAGTGCTCCGCCTTGTTCGGGGATATCACGGTAAAGTGGAAGGTTTTCCGGTGGGTAGGGACGATCAAGCCCGCCTGCCAGTACTGCGACGGTTCCCGTCTTCATGCTTGCGCGATGCGCTGCGGCATCGATACCGCGAGCAAGCCCGGAAATCACTGTAAATCCGGCTTCACCGAGATCATGCGCCAGACGTTCGGTGAAGCGTGCGCCGATCACTGACGCGTTGCGCGAGCCAACGATGGCAACCGGTGGCTTGCCAAAAGCTGCGGCATTTCCTTTGATTGTAACCAGCGGCGGTGGGGCTTCACAGTTTTTAAGCTGTGGCGGATAATCCGGCTCGCCCATTCCGACGAGGCGGGCACCAGCACGTTGGATGGCTTCAAGCTCGCGCTCCGCATCGTCCATGGACATGACGCGGATCGGACGGGCACTACCGCCTCTGATGTTGAGATCGGGTAGCATTTCTATTGCGCTTGAGGCTGAGCCGCAAAACAGAATCAGATCGCGAAAAGTAACGGGTCCGATATTGTCGGTTCGGATGAGACGCAGCCAGTTGAGCCGTTGGCGATCAGAGAGGCGAATTCCAGTTTTCGAATTCGCGCTCTCCTTCATCCCTTGGCTCCGATCTTGCTTTCGGTGCCGTTCAGGAGGCGCGTGATATTGGCCTTATGTTTGACGATCACTATGATGGTCATGATCGCAAAGAGCACAGCTATCGCAGGATACCCCCGAAAATAGAGCCCAATGGGGACAACGATGCTGGCGATAAGTGCTGCAAGGGAGGAATAACGGGTCAGGAGGGCTGTTACGATCCATACTGCGGCGAAGACTAGCGCCCCGGGCCATGCAAGCCCGATAAGGACGCCCAAATAGGTAGCGACGCCTTTGCCGCCCTTAAATCCGATCCATACCGGAAAGAGATGGCCGATAAAGGCACCGAAGCCCGCGCCGATGGCAGCATCCGGACCGTAACGCGAAGCGACTAGAACGGCGACAGTGCCTTTGAGCATGTCAAAAATCAACGTCGCTGCGGCGAGCTTCTTGTTGCCAGTGCGTAGCACATTTGTCGCGCCGATATTGCCCGAACCGATGGAACGGACATCGCCCAGCCCGGCGAACCGGGTCAGAATCAAGCCAAATGGAATAGATCCAAGAAAATAGCCGAAGACGAGCGCTCCTATGAGCGTCATGCTAAGGAATCCCGGTTCGGCCATGAACGTCCCCTTGTTTATTGATTCCGCCTACCCGGAATTTTCTAATGATTGTTCCGGGTTATGCGGTGTTTTTCAAGCCGAGTAAACGGTTTTGCCGGCCACTAAGGTGTGGACGACGCGACCTTGAAAACGTGCATTTTCGAAGCAGCTGTTCTTCGAGAGTGAATGCAGGGCTTCTTCGCGCACCACCCATGGCTCGTCCAGATCGACGATAGCGAGGTCGGCCTTGGCTCCTGGCTTGAGCGTACCGGCATCAAGACCGAAAATACGCGCCGGGGCTGTCGACAGAACCTCAGCCAGACGTAACAGCGGGATGCTCTCATTGTGATAGAGGCGAAGGGCCGCGCCGAGAAGGGTTTCCAGGCCGATGGCTCCGGCTTCGGCATCTGCAAAAGGCAGGCGCTTGGTGTCAACGTCCTGCGGATCATGGGCGGAGACGACAATATCGATCGTGCCGTTCTTGATCGCCTCGACCATGGCAAGCCGGTCCTGTTCGCTGCGCAGCGGCGGCGACAAGCGGAAGAAGGTGCGGAATTCGCCAATGTCGTTTTCATTGAGCGACAAATGATTGATCGACACGCCTGCCGTCACCTTGGCACCCATATCCTTGGCACGGCGCATGGCATCCGCCGACATGGCGCAGGAAAGCTGTGCTGCGTGATAGTTACTGTTGGTCAGCGCGGCGAGGCGCAGATCACGTTCCAGCGGAATCACTTCTGCTTCACGCGGGCTGCCTGAAAGACCAAGCCAGCTTGCGAACAGGCCTTCGTTCATCACGCCGTTCGCGCCAAGGTAAGGATCGCGTGTTTCACAGGCGATGACCGCGTTGAAATCGCGGGCATAGGTCAGCGCACGCCGCATGAGCTGGGTATTGGCGATTGTCTGGCGACCTTCGGTGAAGGCAACGGCACCGGCATCCCGTAGCAGGCCGATTTCTGTCATCTCTTCGCCGTGCAGACCTTTTGTGATGGCTGCTGCCGGGTGCACATTGACGATGGCTGTATCACGCGCCGTTCGCTTGACGAATTCCACGAGCGCCACATCGTCGATGACCGGATCAGTATCCGGCATCATGATGATGGAGGTTACGCCGCCGGCTGCGGCAGCGCGGCTGGCTGACGCGATGGTTTCGCGGTGCTCTGCGCCAGGCTCGCCGATAAATACCCTCGAGTCGACCAGACCCGGCAGGATAGCCATACCGTTCAGATCGATGATTTCCGCACCTTCCGGTGCGCCCTGATTGCGGGCGTCCACCCCGGCGGCAACAATCTTTCCATCTTGGATCAAAACACTGCCGGTTTCATCCAGACCGCGCGACGGATCGACGATGCGCGCGTTTTCGAACAGGATCGCGCTCATGCTGCTTCTCCGTTGCTTGGATTACGGCGCGGATCGAGCAAGGCTTCCATCACGGCCATACGCACGGCAACGCCCATTTCCACCTGTTGCTGGATCGCACTTTGCGGTCCATCGGCAACGTCGGATGCGATCTCAACGCCGCGGTTCATCGGGCCCGGATGCATGACGAGCGCGTCAGGCTTGGCATGTTTCAGTTTTTCCTTGTCGAGACCGTAGAAGCGGAAATATTCGCGTACCGAAGGCACGAAGGAACCGGCCATACGCTCGCGCTGAAGGCGCAGCATCATAACTACATCGGCATCTTTCAGTCCTTCTTCCATCGAATTGAAGACCTCGACGCTCATATCGGACATACCGGAAGGTAAGAGCGTGGATGGCGCGACGACACGTACGCGGGCGCCAAGCGCGTTGAGAAGAAGAATGTTGGAGCGTGCGACGCGCGAATGCAGCACATCACCGCAGATAGCGACGATCAGATTTTCGATCTGTCCTTTGGTACGGCGGATGGTGAGCGCGTCGAGAAGTGCCTGCGTAGGGTGTTCGTGCGCGCCATCACCCGCATTGACCACAGAACAGCCGACTTTCTGTGCGAGCAGGGCAGCAGCCCCTGCCGAGGCGTGACGGATAACCAGTATATCCGGCTGCATGGCGTTCAGCGTCATCGCGGTATCGATGAGCGTTTCGCCTTTCTTGACCGATGAATTGCCGACCGACATATTCATAACGTCAGCGCCGAGCCGTTTTCCGGCCAGTTCGAACGACGATTGCGTTCGTGTCGATGCTTCGAAGAAGAGGTTGATTTGCGTGCGACCGCGCAGGACGGACTTTTTCTTCTCGGGCTGTCTGGAAACAGCGACTTCCTGATCTGCAAGATCAAGAAGGCAGAGAATGTCCAGGGGCGAAAGCCCCTTGATGCCTAGCAGGTGGCGGTGAGGGAAAAGCGGAGGGACCGTTTGATTTGTCATGGCAAGTCACCCGTATAGGGCCTGCAGTCGGGCCCGGCAACCGTCCTTATAGTGACTTCGGCCAATTCGCCAAGAAAAACCTGTGCTGTCTTGACGACAAATCGCGTTCGGGATGGCAAAATTTTAGCAAATGCAATGCAAGAAACATAAGCTGAACTGAATCGCACAATACGGAACGAGCTTTTGAAAACGCACGACGTTACCAACCAGACGCCGCCCATGACGGGTAACAATGCCTATCTGGGTGATCCGCTTCTAATGCAGATTGCGGCACGATTCCCAAAGGAGCTGCATGCAGATCTGGAGCAAACGGGCCGTTTCGTGTCGTCGGCTGAAGCACAGGATCTCGCTCGTCTGGCCAATACCGAACTGCCGAAATTGCGCACACACGATCGTCAGGGCAACCGTATCGACCTTGTCGAATATCATCCGGCCTATCATGCGCTGATGCGCCGTTCCATCGCGGCGGGCCTGCATTGCTCCATATGGGAAGGCAATCCACTCGAAAGCGGTCGTCGTCACCAGGCACGCGCATCGCGTTTTTTCCTGACGGCTCAGCTTGAGGCGGGGCATCTTTGTCCGCTTACCATGACCAATGCGTCGCTTGCAGCGCTCATGGCATCGCCGGAGACATATAAGGAATGGTCGCCGATCATTCTGTCGCGCAAGTACGATTTTTCGCAGAAACCCGCATTCGCCAAGCAGGGCATTACCCTCGGGATGGGTATGACCGAAAAGCAGGGCGGAACCGATGTGCGCACCAATACAACGCGCGCGACCCGCAATGACGATGGCACCTATACCATTACTGGCCACAAGTGGTTCATGTCCGCGCCAATGTCGGATGCTTTTCTGACGCTGGCGCAGGCAGAAGACGGCCTTTCCTGTTTTCTGCTCCCGCGTCTCACTGCGGAGGGAAGCGGTAATGGTTTTTTTTTCCAGCGTCTGAAAGACAAGCTCGGCAACAAATCCAACGCCTCTTCGGAAGTTGAGTTTGACGGTGCGGTCGGTCATCTGATTGGCAATCCGGGTGAAGGCGTCAAAACCATCATGGATATGGTCACGCTGACACGGCTCGATTGTGCTGTCGCGTCCGCGGGATTGATGCGTTCAGGCCTCGCCGAGGCCGTGCATCATAGCCGTCATCGTCAGATATTCGGCAAGGCTCTCGTTGAACAACCCTTGATGCAACGAGTCCTTGCCGACATGGCGCTCGATGTTGCCGGTGCGACTGCGCTTTCCATGCGGTTGGCACGTGCTTTCGATATGGCTGCCAGTGATCGTGCCGAAGCGGCTTTTGCGCGATGCATGACCCCGGTTGTTAAATACTGGGTGTGCAAGATCGCGCCAGCGCTTCTCTATGAAGCGATGGAGTGCCTTGGCGGCAACGGTTACATCGAGGAAGGCAATCTCGCGCGTGCCTATCGCGAAGCGCCGGTCAATGCGATCTGGGAGGGTTCCGGCAATGTCATGGCATTGGATGTGGCGCGTGTGTTGTCGCGTGCGCCTGGCCTTTTCGACGAAGTGCTGGAATGGATCGGAGGACAGCTTGGCCCACGCGGACAGGGGACGCTCGATGTGTTGCGTGCTGCATTGCAACTGACCGAAACTGATCCGGGTGTCGCACGCCTTCTGACTGAGCAACTGGCCTATGCGGCAGCGGCAGCGGAATTGCGCCAGTTAGGGGCCGACGACGTGGCCGATGCGTTCATCGAGACCCGTCTCGGCGGTCAATGGCGTTCGACCTATGGCATGCTGGATGCGCGCCACAACGCCGAGCGGATTCTCGACCAACTCTATCCTGCGTCGTAATCGTCAGATGCCGACCGCCTGATGCTATGCAGGCGGTCGAGTGCACCTTGAAGAATAAAGGCTGCTGCGGCTGAATCAATGCGCTCGGCCCGCTTGCCGCGTGAAACATCCATGCCGATCAGTGCGCGTTCGGCGGCGACGGTCGAGAGACGCTCATCCCAGAAAACGAATGGCAAATCGGTCAATGGCTGCATGGTTCGCACAAATGCCCGCGTGGCCTGAACGCGGGGACCGGATGTTCCGTCCATATTCACAGGCAAACCGATAACGATAATGCCGGCCTTCTCGGCGTCGAGCGCTTTCAAAAGCACCTGCGCATCGATAGAAAATTTCACCCGTTTGATGACGGGACGGGGGTTCGCGAAGGAAAACCCAAGGTCCGACACAGCAAATCCGATGGTCTTGGTGCCCAGATCCAGTCCGGCAATCGTCTGTCCAGGCTGGAGTAGCGCAGGAACTTCCTCGATTTCAACGACAGCCATCGGTCCTCATCGGATTTTGAAGTGGTTTCATATTGCCTTCAACTTTATCGGCGTCATATCTGTTCGCAAGCCGGAAATCGAGCCGGAAACAGAGATTGAGGAGAGACTTTATGAAACTTACCTGGCTTGGCCATGCAGCTTTTCGCATCGAAACCGCAAAGGCTGTCATTCTCATCGATCCGTTTCTGAACGGTAATCCCGGTGCAAAGGGTATAGATTTCAAAGAAGCAACCAAGGGCGTAACCCATATAGCGCTTACCCACGGCCATGGCGACCATGTCGGCGATACAGTAGCAATCGCCGAGGAACATGGCGCGACAGTCATCGCGAATGCCGATCTTGCGAGCTGGCTTGGCAGTCAGGGCGTGGAAAAAATCGATCCCGGCAATACGGGCGGAACGGTGGCGCATAACGGATTTACCGTCACCTTCGTCAATGCACTCCACTCCTCGGCAATGCTGACCGAAAATGGTGTCTCGCAGTCGCTGGGCAATCCGAATGGTCTGGTGTTCCATTTCGAGGATGCGCCGACGCTTTATCACATGGGTGACACGGATATCTTTTCGGATATGGGGCTTATCAACGAGCTTCACCAACCTGAGATCGGTATCGTTCCCATTGGTGATCGCTTCACGATGGGTGGTGCGGTTGCAGCTCTTGCCTGCCAGCGCTATTTCAACTTCACCACCGTGCTGCCCTGCCATTACGCTTCGTTCCCGATCATCGATAAGACGGCTGACAAGTTTGTAGCCGGAATGGCCGATCATCGGGAAACCAAAGTGCTGACCGATCCTGCAGGAACGGTTCATAGCTTCTAATGGCCTCTTGAAGCGCAAGAAATGTTGCGCTTCAACAATCGCGCCGTTATAGCCGGTAAGAAAACCTTACAGGGTGGCGGTTCGCCGCCCGATCTAGCATTTGCGGAGAACAGGATGTCCGTCGATATTTCCACCGTCAAGCGCGTCGCGCATCTGGCGCGTATCGCCGTCAGTGATGACGATGCCGAACGTATGACCGGCGAACTCAATGCTATTCTGGGCTTTGTCGAGCAACTGAATGAAGTTAATGTCGACGGTATTGAACCGATGACTTCAGTAACGCCGATGGAAATGCGCACTCGCGAGGACAAGGTAACGGATGGCGGCATTGCTGCTGCAGTGGTCGCCAATGCGCCGGTCACGGAAGATAATTTCTTCGTCGTGCCCAAAGTCGTGGAGTAGATCATGGCCATTCGGGTTTCTGTCGAGACCCCACTGCAGGATGACGTGCGCATGCTGGTCGAGGGCCTGAATGCGCATCTCCTGCCGCTGTCACCGTTGGAATTCCAGTTCAAGATGACGGTTGAGCAGATGGCGGCCCCTGATACCACGGTCTTCGTGGCCCGTGACGAAGATGGCAAGGCTGTTGGCTGTGGTGCCTTGAAGATGCATGCCGAAGGTATCGGCGAGGTGAAGCGCATGTTCACTCGACCCGAAGTACGCGGAAAGCGTGTTGGTTCGGTTCTGGTCGATGCGATTGTCGATCTGGCAAAAGCCAAAGGCATGTCCCGCCTTGTACTCGAAACAGGTATGGGTTCCGGTTTTGACAGTGCCTGGCGGCTTTATGAGAATTCAGGTTTTACGCGCTGCGGTGTGGTTCTGGATTATCCGGATTCCGAGTACAGCGCTTTTTTTGAAAAGCGTCTCGCTGAGGCGCACTGACAGGATTTGACGATGAGCGAACTGACCGCACTGACCATTGCCGAAGCGCGCGACAAGCTGAAGGCCAAGGCCATCACCGCGACCGAACTTACAGACGCCTATCTTTCCGCTATCGATTCTGCGAATGAAGCCCTCAACGCTTATGTAAAAGTGACTCACGATCAGGCACGTTCGATGGCCAAGGCTTCGGATGAGCGCATCGCGAAGGGCGAAGCGGGCGCGTTGGAAGGCATTCCGCTCGGCGTGAAGGACCTGTTTGCGACCAAGGGCGTGCATACGCAGGCCTGTTCTCACATTCTCGATGGTTTCACGCCGGAATATGAGTCGACCGTCACGGCAAATCTGTGGGCCGACGGTGCGGTAATGCTCGGCAAGCTCAACATGGACGAATTCGCCATGGGCTCGTCCAACGAGACGTCCTATTATGGTTCGGTCAAGAATCCTTGGCGTGCCAATGGTTCCAACGCCGATCTGGTACCGGGTGGCTCGTCGGGCGGCTCGGCTGCTGCTGTTGCCGCACAGCTTTGCGCTGGCGCAACCGCAACCGATACCGGCGGCTCGATCCGTCAACCGGCGGCATTTACCGGCACGGTTGGCATCAAGCCAACCTATGGCCGTGTGTCGCGCTGGGGCACGGTTGCCTTCGCTTCGTCGCTCGATCAGGCCGGACCGATTGCGCGCGACGTGCGCGATGCTGCTATCTTGTTGAAATCCATGGCTTCGCTCGATCTCAAGGATACGACATCGGTCGATCTGCCTATTCCGGATTATGAAGCTGCCATCGGCAAGTCGCTCAAAGGCATGAAGATCGGCATTCCGAAAGAATATCGCGTCGATGGCATGCCGGACGAGATCGAGGAACTGTGGCAGAAAGGCATCCAGTATCTGAAGGATGCTGGTGCTGAAATCGTCGATATTTCACTGCCGCACACGAAATATGCGCTGGCCGCCTACTATATCGTCGCTCCTGCAGAAGCCTCATCGAACCTCGCTCGCTATGATGGTGTGCGTTACGGTTTGCGCGTACCGGGCAAGGACATTGCCGATATGTACGAACAGACCCGTGCCGCTGGCTTCGGCAAGGAAGTAAAGCGCCGCATCATGATCGGCACCTATGTGCTGTCGGCAGGCTATTACGACGCCTATTACCTGCGAGCGCAGAAGGTGCGTACGTTGATCAAGAAGGACTTTGAAGACGTATTTGCCCAAGGCGTTCACGCGATCTTGACCCCTGCAACGCCGTCGGCTGCCTTTGGTCTCGCCGACGAAGACCTCGCCAATGATCCGGTCAAGATGTATCTCAACGACATCTTCACGGTCACGGTCAACATGGCGGGCCTTCCAGGTATTGCCGTGCCCGCCGGTATTAATGAGAAAGGCTTGCCGCTCGGCCTTCAGTTGATCGGACGCCCATTCGAGGAAGAGACGCTGTTTCAGGCGGCGCACGCTATTGAACAGGCTGCCGGACGGTTTACTCCGTCAAAGTGGTGGTAAAAGCCGATTTTCTTATTCGCCGGGGTCTCCCCGGCGAATTTGTTTCTATGGCTGCATTAGCGGTTCGGGCCTGGAGAGTTGCGGCTCGCAATATTGAACTGTCCTCCGAGGGGCAAGACGCTCTGGAAGCTAAGTTCCAGCGCGATCTTCATGCGAATAAAGATTGTGTCCTGATTGCCGAAAGGGCCGGGATCATTGCGGGTTGGGGCGCGAGGGTGCCTCAAAGCAATTACATTTCCGATTTATGGGTCGATCCACGCTATCACGGACAGGGAATTGGTCGGCAGTTGCTTGATGCGCTGATGGCTCAAATCCTGCTCGATGGCTTTGACGAAGCGGTGATTGGCACTCACGCGGACAATCTTCCCGCTCTCAACCTCTACAAAAGGGCAGGTTTTCGGATCGATTGGCGCGGCGAGGAATGGTCTGAAAGCATCGGAAGAACAGTTGAAAAAGTGAGGATGTGCACCAAGCTTTGAAATCCCATACTGTCGCAACCGTTGCCGAATGTTCCATCACGCCTATTCTTCTCTAGAGAGGATAATATCAGGAGGAGGGCAGGCGATGTGGATTATGCTGACGGAAGTGAACGGTGAAAAACTTGCCGTGAATTTTAATCACGTTCTTTCCTATAATGCTTATGGAACCGGCACACGCATTGTGACGCTGAGCACGGATCTAACATTCTTTGTCAAGGAATCGATTGAGGAGATTGAAGCCAAGCTCGGTATCGATGTGAAAAGCTAAAGCTAGCTTTTATCAATGGTTTGATTAGAGCGTTTCACCTTTTAACGGAACCATATCCGGCGTTTACCAAATAGTTTTGGCATTCGGCGGGCTGGATGGTTTCGACCAGCCTGCCGATATGACGCCATGTGTCTTCGATGGTGCGCTTTTGTGCATTTCTCATCCAATGCTTGATCTTGGAAAAGGCTTGTTCGATCGGATTGAGGTCCGGCGAATAGGGTGGCAGGAACCAGAGCCGCGCACCGGCGGCTTTGATCAATTGACGGATGGTTGCCGACTTATGGCTGCCGAGATTGTCCATGACGACAATGTCGCCTGGCTTGAGCACCGGGACCAACTGCTGCTCGACATAGGCGCGGAAACACTGGCCGTTCATCGGTCCGTCGAAGACACAGGGTGCTGTAAGCTGATCGTTCCTCAAAGCGCCCAGGAATGTCAGCGTGCGCCAATGGCCATGCGGTGCAAATGCCCGCAGTCGCTTGCCTTTTGGACCCCAGCCTCTGATCGGCGACATGTTGGTCTTGATCCAGGTCTCATCAATGAAGACCAGCCGTTCGGGATCGAGATGATTTTGCAGGGTCTTCCAGCGCTGTCTTTTGCGAGCGACGTCGGCACGAGCTTGCTCAAGGGCGAATAGTGTTTTTTTTGAAGCGCAGCCCTTCACTGCGAATGAATTCCCAGATCGTATTGTGCGAGACGGAAATACCCCGCTCGGTCAACGCCGCCTTCAGGCCATGGAGTGTCAGGTGTGGGTTCTCGGCGAGCCGTTGCACAATGATATCACGATGCGGTTCGAGTATCCGCTTGCGGTGGCCGCCCATCTTGCCGGGATGAACCGATCCGGTCGCACGATGGCGCTGGGACCATTTTACGACTGAAGATGCGGCAATTTCAAACCGCGTCGCCACTGAACGAACGCTTTCGCCACTCAGCACGGCGGCAACAACGCGCTCTCGAAGATCATTCGATATCGGTGCGGTCATCCAACGCTGGCCTCCATCCAGCCAGCATCAGTGAATCAGAACAAAACTGATTTGGGAAGCCCATTCGATTCAGAGAAAAACGGAAACGCTCTAGCTTTACTGAAAAAGAAAATGAACGGCATCACGCTTGCGAATTGCCGTTCATGCGGCCTGAGCATTATTGCAGGTTTTCTCTATTAGCTTTCCAGATTTTGTAGGGACATTACTGGAGACGCACTCTAGATATCCAGCTCTTCCACGAAAGCTGCTCGGTCCTGGATGAAACGGAAACGCGCTTCCGGTTTGGTGCCCATCAGTTCATCGACAGTGTTGCGGGTCTCATCAACATAATCTTCGTCCACGTGAACACGCAGAAGCGTGCGCTTCCTGGGGTCCATGGTCGTTTCTTTGAGCTGCTCGGCGCGCATTTCGCCTAGGCCTTTGAAGCGCCCGATTTCCACTTTTCCACGTCCGGTGAACATGGTGCGCAGAAGCTCGTCCTTATGCGCTTCATCTCGCGCATAGGCGACCTTCCCGCCCTGGCTCAGACGGAAAAGCGGAGGCACTGCCAGATAGAGATGACCGTTACGGATCAGATCGGACATCTCCTGATAGAAAAATGTGATGAGTAGCGATGCAATATGCGCACCATCGACGTCGGCGTCGGTCATGACGATAACGCGATCGTAACGCAGGTCGTCTTCCCGATAATTCTTACGCGTGCCGCAGCCGAGCGCCTGAACCAGATCGGCGATTTGCTGGTTCGCCGTCAGCTTTTCGCGTCCGGCACTGGCAACGTTCAAAATCTTGCCACGCAATGGCAAAATAGCCTGATTGGCGCGATTACGCGCCTGTTTGGCTGATCCACCTGCCGAGTCGCCCTCGACGATGAACAGTTCTGCCCCGGCGGCTGCGTTTTGCGTACAATCGGCAAGCTTGCCGGGCAGGCGCAGCTTGCGCGTTGCGCTTTTGCGGACTGTTTCTTTCTCTTGCCGGCGGCGTAAGCGTTCGTCCGCCCGGTCAATCACCCATTCCAGAAGGCGGGACGCTTCCTGCGGAGAGGCGGCAAGCCAGTGGTCGAATGGATCGCGGATCGCGTTTTCCACGATGCGCTGTGCCTCGACGGTCGCAAGCTTGTCTTTGGTCTGGCCGACGAATTCCGGCTCGCGGATGAAGACCGACAACATCCCCGCAGCCGATACCATCACGTCATCGGTCGTGATGATCGACGCGCGCTTGTTATTTGTCAGTTCTGCATAGGCTTTCAGCCCTCGCGTCAAGGCAATACGCAGGCCCGCTTCATGCGTGCCACCATCCCCGGTGGGAATGGTGTTACAGTAGGAATGGACGAAACCGTCACCACCGAACCACGAAACGGCCCATTCGACAGCGCCATGACCACCTTGTTTCTCGGTCTTTCCCGCGAAAATCTCACGTGTGACCTGGTGTTCCTTGCCAAGCGATGCCTCAAGATAGTCCTTCAGGCCACCCGGGAAGTGGAAAACGGCTTTTTCAGGCGTCTCCTTTTTCGGGTCGAGTAGAGAAGGATCGCAGTTCCAGCGAATTTCAACCCCGCCGAACAGGTAGGCCTTTGACCGCGCCATGCGATAAAGGCGATGCGGATCGAACTGTGCCGTCTTGCCGAAAATATCAGGATCGGGGTGGAAGCGGACGCGGGTGCCACGACGATTGTGCACTTCACCGAGCTCTTCCAGCCCGCCTTGTGGAATGCCGCGCGAGAAACGCTGGCGATAAAGACGGCGATTGCGTGCGACTTCCACTTCCAACATGTCGGAAAGGGCATTCACCACCGAAACGCCGACGCCGTGCAAGCCGCCAGACGTTTCATAGGCCTTGCCGTCGAACTTGCCGCCCGCGTGCAGCTTGGTCATGATGACTTCGAGAGTAGACTTTCCGGGCACCTGCGGATGTTCGTCCACAGGAATGCCGCGTCCATTGTCCGAAACAGTAACGAAACCATCGGCATCAAAACTGACTTCGATAAAATTGGCATGCCCCGCGACCGCTTCGTCCATCGAGTTATCGATGACTTCAGCGAAGAGATGATGGAGAGCCTTTTCGTCCGTGCCGCCAATATACATGCCGGGACGCAAGCGCACCGGCTCCAGCCCTTCCAGAACACGGATGGATGATGCGTTATAGTCGTCGCCTGCCGATGAAGCCGGCGGCGCTTTGACCGTTGCGGGTTTCTGAACAGAAAGCGACGGCACGGCCGTTGGCTGCGCAACACGCTGTGGCGCCACAGGTTTTTCACCCTGTCGCCCCTGTTCCCGTTCCCGGGCATTGCTGACCACTCTCGAGAAGAGATCGTTGCTATCGTCCATTTGTTCCGAAAAGCTCTCTATCTGAATTTCAGGGGGCGCTGCCGAGCCTGCTCGCCATCGACCGGAAAATACTGTTCGCGAATCATCTGAATGATGCCATGCGCGGCCATGAAAGGCGACTAAAGTTCGCCTTACGTTCCGTTTTCGCACGGTTTTTTCAAAGGGTTTTGTTTAGAACGGCACTGATTTGCACCAGAAAGAAGGCGAAAGTCAAACAAGCAGGACATTTCCGATCAAATTGGATGGAAACGCTGCGGCAGTTCGCATAGAGCGATGACGGGGAATGTTCCGAATACCGAGAGTTTGAAATGCAGAGCAGCGCAACAAGCGGCATGGAAGCGCACGTAAAGGGCATGGCGATTATGGTGCTCTCGGTGCTCCTGCTGCCGCTGATGGATGCCATCGGCAAGTGGCTTGCCATGGCGGACAACATGCCTCCGGCAACTGTCACCTTCATGCGGTTCTTCATTCAATGCTGGCTGATGTTCTTCATCCTGCTCATCGTGGGCGGCTTTGCTGCGCTGCGAACACAGCATCTGGCGGGCAACCTCATTCGAGGCGCGTTAATGGGGTTCGGCGGACTCTGCTTCTTTACGGCGGTGAAATACATGCCGCTGGCGGATGCGATGGCTGTCTTCTTTGCCGAGCCGCTTATTCTGACGCTCTTTTCGGCCATTTTCCTGAAGGAAAAAGTGGGTTGGAGGAGATTCAGCGCTGTTGGTATTGGCCTCATAGGCACGATGATCGTGATCCAGCCAAGTTTTGAGATTTTTGGCGCTGTCTCGCTTCTGCCGCTGGCAACAGCCGTAACCTTCGCGATCTACCTGATCCTGAACCGCAAATACGGTGCCAAGGAAAGCCCGCTTGTAATGCAGTTCTACGCGGGCGTCGGCGGGTGGGTGCTTGCCGGGATTGCCATGATTTTTGGAACTGCGGCGGGTCTTGGCGACTTGAGTTTCGGTCTGCCGCAAGGCATCCAGCCCTGGCTGCTCTTGTTGCTTCTTGGAACCATTGGCACAGTTAGCCATCTGATGGTCGTGCAGGCATTCAAGCTTGCACCAGCATCCATGCTCGCACCGTTCCAATATCTGGAAATCGTCAATGCTGTTCTGGTGGGCCTGATCGTGTTCGGCGACTTTCCGACTCCGTCGAAATGGTGCGGCATCGCGATCATTGTTGGATCGGGCTTCTATGTTTTCATGCGCGAGCGCCGCGTGAAAGTTGACGCATTGGCTTGAGGCAGGGCTAAACAGCTATTTGAGCTGACGCGCGCCGAAGACTGCCTCGAAAGCTTTTCCCATAGCGACGTCCAGGTCGCCCATCGTCACCGGTAATCCGAGATCAACAAGGCTGGTGATGCCATGTTCCGAGATTCCGCAAGGAACAATGCCGGAATAATGGCTGAGATCGGGTTCGACATTAATGGCAATGCCGTGAAAGCTGACCCAGCGGCGAAGGCGGATGCCTATGGCCGCGATCTTATCTTCGCACATGGTGCCATTTGGAAGGCGGGGCTTTTCTGGCCGTGCCACCCATACGCCGACGCGGTCCTCGCGGCGCTCGCCTCTGACGTTAAACTCGGCAAGGCTCTCGATGATCCATTGCTCAAGGGCTGTCACGAACGCGCGCACGTCCTCGCGGCGACGTTTCAGATCGAGCATCACATAGGCGACGCGCTGGCCGGGGCCATGATAGGTATATTCACCGCCGCGCCCCGTGTTGAAGACAGGAAGGCTGTCCGGAGTCAGGAGATCGGTTGCATTGGCGCTGGTGCCTGCTGTGTAGAGCGACGGATGTTCGACCAGCCAAACAAGTTCATTTGCCGTGCCTTCCCGAATGGCTTGGACACGCGCTTCCATGAAGGCGAGGGCATCCTCATAGTCCGTAAGGCCTTCTGTGACGACCCAGTCCACCGGAGGCGCATCCGCCAGGATCGGTAGAAAATGAGTATCCAGCGAATCGCGTTGACGCGGCTTTTGTGAAGCTGTCTCGAAAATGGGGGGGGCGGAACTATTCGTCATGATGAGAGCATATGGCGGTTTTGCAGCCTGACCACCAGATGTCAAAATGCCTCCCCGATCAATGAATCGCGAGCGGTACTTCCTTTTCGCATCGATTACGCCCCGCCTGCTTTGCCCGGTATAGGGCGCGATCAGCTGCGTCGACGAGATGACTATAGTCTGGGTGACCGTTGAATGCTGCAATGCCGATAGACAAAGTCACAGACTGGTGCGCACCGTCGGGAAGATTCATTGGCTGTTGCGCTATCTGGTTGCGCAGTTCCTCACCAATTGCAAAAGCCTTGTTTTCGTCGGCCTCCACAAGAGCGACCAGAAACTCTTCCCCGCCATAGCGGAACACGAAATCACTCGGGCGGCATAGTGACAGGATCGCCCCGGCAACTTGCTGAAGGACTGCATCGCCAGCACTGTGCCCATAGGTGTCGTTGATGTTCTTGAAATGATCAATGTCGATCATCAGAACGCTCAGATCCATAGCTCTTTGTGACGCCATACGTACTTCGCGGGTCAATATGGAGGGCATGAAACGGCGGTTGAGTGCGCGTGTCAGCGGATCGCGACCCGTCTCCATTGCGGCTGCCGCCTGAAACAGTTCAGACAGCAGGAACTTCACCTCACCGATCTTGGTTTGAAACAGTGCAAGCGAGGCGGCAAGTTTGGCGGGATTGTCCCTGCGCGCATTGTTGATGGCCGGCAGCAGATCAGCGTCTATATGTTCTACGTTCCGGCGGATATTCTCCAATGTACAGGAGTTGGAGAACATAAGGTCGGCCTTGTGCTGCAACCACAATCCGAAATCCGAGCTTGCGAGCGAGTGAAGCGGACTATCGGAATTGCCGTACAGGTTGAAGAGGAGTGACTGGCTCCATTCCATAAGCGCGGCGCGTTGCGATTCGCGCTCAAGTGGAAAATCGTGGCTGAGCGTGAAGGCCCGGTAAGCTTCGTCGGTCTGCGCACTTTCGCGCGCGTCCTTGACGAAAGCTTGGCTCATAATTTCAATCGCGATGTCGATGGCATTGCTGACATGCACGATAAGGTGCGCCAGGACCTCACGTGAAGCAACCTCCAGCTTCAGTTGACGAATGATCTCGTTTTTGAGCAGACGCGCGCCCTGCATAACGACATGGATCGGCACATCAATACGGGCGTGAACTTCGCCTACCTTGCGCTGTTCGCCGATGAATGCTTCGACATCGCCTGCGTTTCTCTGGAACATTTTCAGAAGCCAGTCGCTCAGTGAATTATGCAGTCGCTCCTGTACCATTTTCTGGGAGAGAAAAGTTGCGGCATCGCGGTTGCTCATGAGGCGGCTATAGAAAACGCCGACAAATTGCTCACGATGATGGCTGATCAGGTCACGGAGAAGGCGCGCGTGTTCTTCGGGCAGACCGCTGACTAGCTCGACCCATTCGGCCTGGGTGGTGCCCAGTCCTGTTTTCGACCCCCATGTGGTGTCGATTTCAGAGGTCGAATAATCCATGTTCCTACTCCTTGCGATCACCGCACAGCTCCGCTCGCTACCGGTTTTTGGAACCGGCGCCGGATCGGCTTCGCGGATTGGAGATTCTGCGGTCCCCCTTACTTCAAGAGGGCTGTATGCGAACTCAACGGGCTCCTGATATCTCGACTTTCTTAAAAATCTTTCCGCAAAATTGCAGGTTATTAGTTGGGGAGCAATCGAGGGCATTTTTTGTAGGTCGCGCTCGAGATTGATAGAGCGTCGTAAGATTAAGTGACTTTACCACATGGCTGTTTGGCCTACCTATCTGCGGGCAAGATTCCAATTCTGGCCAATTCTCGAAAGGAACCCGGAATGAGATTTAAGTTACTTTCTGCAGTTGTCGCGCTCTTCGCGGTTACCGCTGTTGCCGAAGCGGGTACGCCCGTTGCGCCGGCTCCGATTGCGGCAATTGCCGCCGATGGCACCGGCTCGGCTATTCAAGTTGATTATCGCTGCCGTCGCGGCATGGTCCGCACGCCGAGCGGTCGTTGCGTTACGGATCGTCGCTGGCGGGATGATCGTCGTGGATGGGATCGTCATTCACCACGTTATTATCGCGAACGGGACCGTGATCGCCGTTGGCGTCACGATCGCGACCGTCATCGTGATCGAATCTATATCGAGCCGCGCCGTCGTGGTCCGCACAACTAAAGAAAGCAAAGAGCAGCGATTTCGCTGCTCTTTTTTATACCGGCTCAGTTTGTGTGCCTGAAATAATGTCAATTTGCGGGAAAACATCCGGCATTATGGGCGCCAGCACATCAATGACGAGACCGCTTGGCGCGAAATTCACATCGCAATTGGCTTTCAATTCCCCGGTCAGTACGGAATAGAGCAGCCTTTGACCGAATCCGCGGCGTGCGGGGCGTTCGACTGTTGGACCACCACTTTCGACCCAGCACATGTGGAATTTCCGCTCCCCCTGCGTTTCGATGACATCCCAACTGAAGTGGACTGTGCCGTTTTCATTGGAGAGTGCGCCGTATTTCACGGCGTTGGTTGCGAGTTCGTACAAGCCAAGCGAAAGCGAAACCGTCACCCGGTCGCTCACCACAAGCGCCGGACCGTGCACGCGGATGCGATGACCGAATGTGCTGTTAAATGGGGCAAGGGCTGTTTCGCATATCTGATTGATCGTCGTCCCCGTCCAATCGTCCTTGAGCAGCATGTCGTGGGCCTGGCTGAGTGCTCGAAGCCTTTCGCTGAACAGTTCGTTGGCCATTTGGGGATTGGTAGCATTGCGCAAGGTCTGGTTGGCTATCGACTGTACCATCGCCATCGAGTTCTTGAAGCGATGCGATATTTCGCGTGTAACCAGCGCCCTATCTGCCTCGACTTTTTTACGTTCGGTGACATCAATGACGATGCCGAGAAGAGCAGGGGTTTTGCCGAGGAGAGCTTTGGCGCGGGTTTCGACCCAGCGCACCTGACCTAGCCTGTTGGTGATGCGATACTCAACTCTGAAAGGCTTGTTGGTGGCGAAAGATTCCTGAGAACGCTGGATCAGTGCCATTCGGTCTTCGAGCATCACCATTTCAATGATCTTGTCGTAGTTGACGGGTTCGTCGGGCGTCAGTCCGAAAATGCGCCTGTATTCTGCCGAGCAGCTAATTTCCCCTGTATGGTAATCCCGTGTCCAGAAACCGACATTAGCCACTTCAATGATGTATTGGAGCTGATCGAAACTACGCTGCATTTCGATTGAAAGCGTTTCGCGTTCTTTTTCAAGCTCAACCAGTTTGCCCAGTTCCAGCGTCACATCAAGCTGCGATGAAACGAAGTGATGAAGCTCACCTGCGTCTGTTTTAACCGGGGAGATATGAAGCCGGTTCCAGAATGCTTCACCTGACTTTTTGTAGTTGAGGATATCGATATCGACAGACTGTTCGGCTTCCATAGCCGTCCGGACGATCTCGATATGTTTAGGATCTGTGCCTGGGCCTTGAAGGAACCGGCAATTTTTTCCGATGATTTCGTCGGCTTCATAGCCAGTAAGGTTCTGGAATGCCTTGTTTGCAAAGATGATCGGATTGTCTGGCAGGCGCGGATTTGTGATGAGCATTGGCATGGGCGTCAGTTCAACTGCCGCCGTGAAAGGGTTCGCTTCCTGCGAGAAGGACGCTCCCAACACTTTTACGGACGGCTGTACTCCTGCTGCCAATGCAAAACCCCACTCGCTAAAAACACTTTACCAGCTGCCCTACTTCACGCAAGTTATCCCATTGTCGCTTAATTTGCTAACAAAAATAATGGAATAGCCTGAACGAAATGCCATCCTGTTCGTTAAGCGATAGATAAAAAGATCATACTTCGCGAGGCAATAACTAGGTGAAAATAAGGTGCGCACATAATTGCCCGCCGATATTCAGCGTGCATTCATAAACGGATAGCAATAATGGCATCATTGAAATGGAGAAGCACAGGATGAACACCTTCAAAAAGATGATGGTCGGTCTTGTCGGTGCGAGCTTTCTGATCGGCGCAATGGTTCCGGTCTCGGCTGCGCCTGTCATGCCGACTGCGCCTGCCGCAAGCCCGACGACTGGCAACGAGAATGTTCAGCAGGTTCGTGATGACCGCTGGCGTCGCGGACCGGGGCATGGACATTGGGGTGGACACCGGCCTGGGCCTCGTCCGGGTTGGCATGGCCGTCCTTACCGTCCGGGACCGGGTTATTGGCACGGCTACCGCGGTGATCGGTACTATCGTCATGGCTATCGTCGCCACAATGACGGGTGGTGGTATCCGCTTGCAGCTTTTGGCGCAGGAGCAATTATTGGTGGTGCGATTGCAGCTCCGCCCCCGCCCCCTCCGCCAGTCTATCGCGCGCCGGCCTATGGCTACAGCAATGCGCATGTCCAGTGGTGCTACAATCGTTATCGCTCCTATCGGGCCTCGGACAATAGTTTCCAGCCATATAACGGCCCTCGCCAACAGTGTTATTCGCCATACTGACGGTGGGAAAATGCAAAGAAGCCGCCCTTTCGGGGGCGGCTTTGTTTTTGTGGAATAAGTCTAGCAACTGTATCTATGAGTAATTGTCATCCATATCAGCGCATTCTAAAAGGCGATCGAGGCGGAGTTTCGGGGCGCACTTGTTGAATCGCTATCGGTCCCGCCATTTCACTAGCGAGCGCCAGAGGAGACGGGATGCGCCAGATTTTACCCAAAGCATTGGCCGGTGTAATTATACTCGGAATACTGAGCGTAGTACTTGGCTCATGGTACACGATTGACGAAGGTGAGCGCGGCGTTGTTTTGCGCTACGGTGCAGTTTCCGGCGTCGCACAGCCGGGGCTTGGCTTCAAAATTCCGCTGATCGATTCGATCATACGCATATCCGTGCAATCCAAGGCTGCGATTTACAACAGCATGGAAGCTTATAGCCGCGATCAGCAACCTGCCACGATGAACCTTTCCGTCAACTATCGTATTCCACCGGATCGTGTGGAAGAAGTATACGCGACCTATGGCGGCGAAGACGGCCTCCTGTCACGTCTTGTCGAGCGGCGCGTCTTTGAGGAAAGCAAAACCGTTTTTGGCAAGTTCAATGCTGTGACGGCCATTCAGGAACGCAGCCGTCTCAATCAGGAGATAGCGGAAGCGATCCAGAATAGCGTTCGCGGTCCCGTCATCATTGATACGGTACAGATCGAGAATATCGATTTCTCGGATGCCTATGAGCAATCCATCGAACAGCGCATGCTGGCGGAAGTCGAGGTGCAGCGTCTCCGTCAAAATGCAGAACGTGAAAAGGTGCAGGCTGAAATCACCGTTACACAGGCAAAAGCACAGGCCGATGCGCGCCGGGCCGAAGCCCAGGCCCAGGCCGATGCCGTGCGTCTTCAGGCTGAAGCCGAGGCTGAGGCGATACAGGTGAAGGGTGAAGCAGAGGCAACAGCCATCAAAGCACGTGGCGATGCACTTCGCGATAATCCGGGTCTCGTCGCATTGACGCAGGCTGAACGATGGGATGGTCAACTGCCAAGCACGATGCTGCCAAATGGAGCAGTTCCTATGCTGAACCTGAACAGCTCTCAGCCGCAGCAGAAATCCCCTGACTACTGATATGGTCGAGCAAAAGACCAGCGCGGCGCTTATCCGCCGCGCTGGTCATAGCCTTCGACGTTTTCCCCATCCATTTTCTGACGTAAGTGCTGCTTGAGCGCCTTGATCTTGTCTGTGTCCCAGCCCGTTACGCCGGTCACTTCCAACCACGCGTCGACGTAGTGTTCCGGAGCGTAGACATGCCCATGTCCCATCGGTGTGGTCGTCCCAAAAGCCATATCGAGTGCCAGCTGAAGCATGGTGACGACGGGATACCATCGCAATTCCGGTGAAACATCCGGGCCGCGCGGTTCGTGCATCCAGTCAGGCTGTCGATAGAGCGACCGGCTTTCAAAGAACGTCACCGGGTCGCTGGCATATTGCAGATAAACCACGCGCATCGGCCCCCAGCGTGTTCCGTTTCCGGGCGCTTCGCCGTTCTGATTCATGAAACGTGCAAAGGAACCGTCGCGGAAAACCGGCAGCCATTCGGGTGTTCCTGGGTTCCTCCGCCTGGTCATGGCTTTCCAATCGCGGCTCGGGAAGGGGGGGCCGCTCCAGAGAGCACCATTGATCGGATCATCGAGCATTTCAAACAGTTCGGCCGAAACCTCGGAGTTCATTGCACCGAGGCTCAAACCATATAGATACAGGCGAGGGCGCTGGTCGTGTGGTAGCTCTTTCCAGTAGTTGTAGATGGTAATGAACAGGGCCCGCGACGCCTCTGCTCCATATTCTGGTTGAAAAAACAGCGACAATGGACTGGAAAGATAAGAATATTGCATGGCAACGCTGGCAACATCGCCATTGTGCAGAAATTCCAGTCCGTTCATTGCTGCCGGATCTACCCATCCTGTGCCTGTTGGCGTGATAACGACCAGTACGGAGCGCTCGAACCCTTTCTGTCGCTTGAGCTCCTCAAGCGCGAGTTTCGCCCGTTGTTCGGGCGTGTCAGCTACTTGTAGCCCAGCATAGACACGTATTGGATCAACAGCCTTCTCGCCTGTCAGTGCCATGATATCCGCTGCAACAGGACCCGAGGCAACAAATTCACGTCCAGCCCGTCCAAGTTCGTTCCAGTGTAAAAGTGAAGCAGTGCTACCGGTCGCGTTCGGTGCCGTTGGTTGCGGACTATCCGGCTCGATCAGAGCATCGTATTCTCGAAACGAACGGTCCAGAATCTTGAAAGTAGATTGGATGAGCAGACCGTTGGCGATGGTCCAGATGAGCACGACCGTGATTGTGACGCCCAGGACATTTGCTACGCGCCGCGGCATGATGAGTTGCACTTTTGCCGAGACGAATCTCCCCAAGCGGATGAGGAGACGAACCAGAATCAGCAGAACCAAAAATGTCAGCACTGCTAAAGCGGACACACTTGTTGGATATGCGCTAGGCACGGGTTCCATGTTCATGACTGCGCGAACTGAGTTCTGCCAACCAGCGGCGAAATAAAGCGCTGCAATAACCACCGCAAAACAGACAACGCTGACGACGAGATTGACCCGGCTGCGCAACCGATTTCGAGGTTCGGGCAATTCTAAATATTGCCACAGCCACCGCCACAGTACGCCAATGCCGTAACCGGCTCCGAAGGCGACCCCTCCCAGTATTCCTTGCATGACGTAGGTGCGTGGAATGAGGCTTGGTGTCAGTGCAGCAGCGAAGAACAGCGTGCCGAGTGCTATGCCTACGCCGGACAAGGAGCGTCGGAAATGAGAAAATGCCTTGGTGGCCAGAGACATGAAACACCGTGCTGTTAGATTATTCCAATGAAACTAGCTGTAGCATGGACTGGCGGCAAGGTCCGACATAGAGAAGCAGAAGCTGGATAATCTCGTGTCGGGGCGTCTCGCGATTCAGAATCATATTTTCTCCGAGGGCGTTCAGTGCTCAAACGAGCCTGGAAAGTGCCTGTTTACCGTCATTACGAAGGCGCGGCGCGGCATGTGGTGTTCCAGGCCCTTAATTTTTTGAATTTATCTTGGAGAAACCTGATTTTATGGTGTTGACCAATCAACAAGCCGCCCTTATGTTCCGCCGCACTTCCAGGGGCGATTTGCTCCTCTTGGGAGCGCGTAGCTCAGCCGGTAGAGCAACTGACTTTTAATCAGTAGGTCCAGGGTTCGAATCCCTGCGCGCTCACCACTTCTCCAAATCAGTTTACTTCACCTTTGCCGCAGTGACTTTACTCCGTAAGAATGTCATGAGCCATTATGACCTTGCGTAGAAGAATTATTGGCGACCGGTCGGATACAGCCCTTTGGGTCGTGTCGTTGGCGCTTGTTATTCTTCTGCAGGGGCTGGTAACGGCATATGCGCAAGCGTCCATGGCTGCGTGGAGCGCCGGTCCTTCGTCCGTGATCTGTTCGCTTCATTCGACGCAGACTGATGACGACGCTCCTCTGAAAGACCTCGCCAGGCATTGCTGTTCGACCTTGTGTCAGGCAGCCTGCGCTATCGGAACCGGGCTCATGGAACAGCCGGTCACCATGTCTTTCGATTCCATTGTTGCGAAAGACACGGTTGCATTTCCTCTGGCTGTTCGTGCGCCACCTGGTCAGTTTGTTACTGTTACGCAGGCCAGAGGTCCACCCGTTCTGCACGATCTTTGAAAAACGACGCCGCCGCTTCGCGACGGCAATTTCATATCGTTTGGAGATATCAATGCAAAATCATCGTCTTATCGTGGTGAGAGCGGCTGGCTACACAGGCAATTTCACAGATCACGCGCTACACTTCCCTCTCTGTTCAGGAGGGTTCCGTGACGGATACGCTTCTTGAAGGAAAAGCTGGCATACATGCGCAGTCAAATGCCGCGAGTTCTGCGAGCATCGGCTTCCACGCCTTCGTCGCCCGACTTCATTTCTATGTCGGTCTGTTTGTCGGTCCTTTTATTCTGATAGCAGCCGTGACGGGCACACTTTACGTGCTGACGCCGCAGCTTGAAAACTACATTTATCGTGAGCAGTTGCGCGCCGCGTCGCTTGGAACCTTGCAGCCACTGGCAGAACAGGTGAAAGCGGCGGAGGCATTTATAGGCGAGGGCCCGAAACTTTTCGCCGTGAGGCCTTCGACCGCTCCGGGCTGGAATACACGGGTCATGTTCAACCAGCCTGAACTGGGAGAATCCGAAAGTCGGGCAATTTTCGTCGATCCTGTCACGCTGGCCGTGAAAGGTGATCTCGTTGCCTATGGCACAAGTGGAACATTGCCGTTTCGTGCAGCAATCGACTATCTGCACCGCAATCTAATGCTCGGGGATTTCGGGCGTTATTACAGCGAGCTTGCTGCATCCTGGCTCTGGATCGCAGCGCTCGGAGGTGTGCTGCTTTGGTGGTGGAAACGGGACATCCGGCGAAAACAAAAAAAAGCGAAAAACATACACCTGAAGACTCGTCGTTTTCACGGTCAGGTCGGAATCTGGATTGCTGTCGGGCTTTTATTCCTCTCGGCAACCGGTATGACCTGGTCACAACTGGCTGGTGGAAGAATTGACCAGTTCAGAGCTGGGGTAGGCTGGACTACGCCTTCGGTCTCGACCGCTTTGAACAAGGTGAACGAATCCGAGCAAGGACATGACGCACATCAAGGCCACGGTTCTATGCCGATGTCGTCCGGCACGGGGGATGTGAAGAATTATGTCCGGCAACTGGATGTTGTGTATCTGGCCGCACGGCAGGCAGGAATCGATTCATCCATGGTCGAGATCCGACTGCCGCGTTCATGGGATCAAGGCTGGGTGGTACGTGAATACGACCGTTCCTGGCCGACACACGTAGATACTATTGTTCTCGATCCAAGGAATATGAGTGTTATCAGCCGTGCGGATTTTGAAACCTTCCCGATCATCGCAAAATTGATCCGCTGGGGTATCGATCTTCATATGGGCGTGCTGTTCGGGGTGGCCAATCAGATCGTGATGGTTGCACTTGGCCTTTCGCTCATTGTGATGATTGTCTACGGCTACCGCATCTGGTGGCAGCGACGCCCGCCTGCCGGATCAATGCCGAGAACGTTGATCGCCAGCTGGTATCGCCTCTCTGTCGTGCAGCAAATCGGGGTTGCAGTGGCTTCTGTTACTATCGGTTGGACTTTGCCGCTGGTCGGAATCAGTCTGGTTGCGTTCCTGATGATTGATTTTGTGCGCTGGCAATTCGCTGGTCAAAAGCCTGCTGTTGGCTGAAGCATCAAGCTGACGCCCGCCAAGGGGGCGTCAGTTCCGGTTGCCGTCAACTAGCCGGGCGTGGTGGCAGTCCGGCACGGGCTCGCATCTTTTCCAGAAGGCTGGCGGCAATAGGTTCATAGTTTTCATCGAAATGATGACCACCAGCCAGTTTCATGACTTCCATGCCCTTCAACTCGGCTGCAGTGCAAGCGGTATCATCTTCTTCTTCGCCATAGACACAAACCACACGATCGAGCGGGATCGTCGATATGGCCGGAACGACGTCCTTGTCGCCGTCCATTCCGAGCCAGCCCTCGATGGAAACCTGGAACGTCGTCGTCGTCTCGACGCCGAGGAGCCCAATCATTTTCGTGCGGTCCTGTATGGCTGGCCCCAGAAATTTCCACGCAAAAGGGAATGTATCGGCACCGAATGAATAGCCCAACACCGCGACCGGCAATTTGTTCGTCGGGTCGGCCTTCTTGATCATGGCCGTTGTGTCGTTGGCTATTTCTTCCGGTGTCCGTTCCGACCAGAAATAGCGCAGCGAATCCACGCCGATCACATGGACGCCATGGGCCTGCAACCATTCCCCAATGGATTTGTCGAGATCACGCCAGCCACCGTCTCCCGAATAGAAAACCGCAACCATATCCGCTTTTCTGCCTTTGGCGGGAAGGTCAACGATAGGCAAGGCTTCGTTCTTGGCATCCTGATCTGCCATAGCTACGACATTATCGACGGCCATTTTCAGACGCACGGGGAATTCCGGAGCGGATTGAAGCACGGCGACATTTTCCTGGCGAGCTGTAACCGGATTGTTGACCGGCGATCCCGCCGGTCCGATCACAAGAGCTGGGGCTGGAATTGCTGCATTGAAGCCATAGGTGAAGCCTCCATCAGGAGCTTTGACGGCGTCGGCCTTCTCCGTGCACGAAGGCAGACGGGTTTTGGCTGGAGCCGGATCAAGCGACACGGCACCGGCAATGGTCGCATCGGGCGAATCCGAGGCTGCCGCATAAGCGATGGTCGCGCCTTGTCCAATACCTGTCAGAACGGGATGAAAATAAACGCCCAGATCGAGCCCGCGTAACGCTTCCTTGGCGATGGCTTCGAAATCGGAGTCCAGATAATTGCACTCGCCGTCTTCCTTATCGAGGGCGGCGCGCCAGGGGCCGAGGTCGACGGGCAGGACGATCAAATTCCGGGCAAGCATCGCATCCATGAAATTTTTTTCCCGGTCACCAACGCCACCGTCGTCGCTCAACAGAATTGCCAAGCCGACGGGGTCGTTCTTCGGCATATAAACCGGGATATTGGACAGCCTTTCGGCGCTGGCGTGAATAACCGGTTCGTCGGAATCGGTGATTTTTGTCCAGAGGCGGGCAATTTTGCCTGTGTGCATTGCACCATAAACGCCCGCGGCAGCCAACAATGCCAGCCCAAGCAGAGTAAAAAGAACGCGTCGTTTCTTCATTTGCGGATGAACTCCAGAGGGCTGCCATTGATAAGAGTGGTGGCATCGAGCAGGGCGCGTGGTGTTTCCAGTCCCCCCGGGCAAACCATGTAGTGCGGCGTCCAGACTGGATCGAATTTTTCTTTGAAAGCTTTCAGGCCGTCAAAATGATAAAGGTCGGCACCACGCTTGTAGATGAACGAACCGAAGCGGTTCCAGCGCGACGCCAATCTGCTGCCGCTCAGGCCAGAAAGAGGAGCAGCGCCGAGATTGAACCACTTGTAGCCTTCCTCCTTACTGGCCATCAGTAATTTTGCAAAAAGCGCGTCCATCATGAGTTTGTGCACATTGGGCATATAGCGCATGAGATCGACGGTGATTTCATACTTGTCCGCACCGCGCCACATATTGGCGAAAGCCACGATTTCTCCGTCACTTTTCAACACCGCCACGTCGAAACGTTTCATGTACTCGTCATCAAAGTAACCGAGCGAGAAGCCTTTTTCGCTGCCGGACTTGAAGTCGAGCCAAGCGTCAGAAATCTCGCGCAGGCGCGGAACGAGCGGTGGCACATCCGCAGCCGGAATGATTTCAAACGTCAGGCCATCCTTGTCGATCTTGCGATCGGCATAGCGGAATGGCTGACGACGTGGACCCTCGAGAGAGAAGTTGGCGAGGTCAACACGGGCAACTTCGCCAAGCTTAAGCGCAGTCAGCCCCATATCCAGAAACAGGGGCAGGCTTTGCGGGCCAACACCGTAGAAGACAGTTCGCAAGGCAAGTTTGTCGGCGAGCCCGTGAAACGACCAAGCAAGCTCCTTGCCTGTCTGTGCGTCGCCGATGGGGTCCCCAAGCGCGATCAGACTGCCTCCTGATTGCGCGTACATGACGAAGGCGCTCTTGTCGGCTGCGAGAAGAAATTGTTTGTCGCCCAGAAGAGCCAGAGCGGCATCGGTATGCGGCCATTGGGCGACGAGAGCTGGCACGGCATCGGGTATCGAATAATCCACCTTCCGTCTGCGGTGTCCAGTTCTGTTGATAATCGAATAAAGGCCGACTGCGGCGACCACTGCAAAGACAAGAACAGTCGCCCGTAGGAACCGCGGTGCATTGCCATTCCAGGCGAAATCCCACCAGAGATCGTTGGAATATTCCACGTGGCGATAAACGAAGAAGCCGAGCCATGTAGAGACGAGCACCGTCGTGCCGACAGTCGCAATCCAGTTCCAGCTCAAGTCGAACGGCCCAGAAATCGGTCGGCGGTAGAACGAGTCGCGGAAACCCCAAAGCGTGAAGGCGAAAATGCAGAGGATGGTTGCTTCTTCCCAGTCGAGGCCTTTGGCCAGAGAAAACGCAGCGCCGCTCAGGAGAAGGATTTGTGCGGCCACCCAGGCGCGTGCAAGCCGCTTCGACAGGCCGCGCGCAACGATGAGCAGCGCTACACCGACCAAGCTGGCGGCAAGATGCGACATCTCCATCAACGACTCAGGGACGATGTCAGAAAGCAGTTTCACGCGGTAGCGGAGGTCCGGCGTTGCACCAGAAACAAGAAGAATGATGCCGCCGAGAAAGATGATGCTGGCAGACAGGCTGGGGATGAGTGGCTCGACCAGACGTTTGGCGAAGCGCGCCTGCTTCCCGAGCATATGGCGACGACGCATGATCTCCCATACGAGAATACCTGCCGTCGCCACAACGAGCGGCAAAACGGTATAGATAAGCCGGTAAGCAAGTAGACCCGCAATCGCATCCGGCTTCCCGCCAAGGCCGAGACCCGCAATGATCGTTGCTTCAAATGCGCCAAGACCACCCGGGGCATGACTGGCGATTCCCAATACGATGGCGATGACATAGACCAGTGCGAAAACAGCAAAGCTTGGCACTGCGTCGGCAGGCATGAGGACATAAAGCGTAGCGGCTGCGGCGCCCACATCCACAAGTCCAGCAAATATCTGGGTCAACGCTCCTTTGGAGTTGGGCAGACGCAGACTGAACGAACCAATCGTAAAACTGCGTTGTCCATGCGACAGCCAGTAGATCAGCCAGCCGATGCCGCCCAGTATAACGATGCCTGCGACAATATCGATTCGGGAATCGATGGCGGACAGCCACGGAACATCCTGCGGGTCGATGAGAAGCGCGGCACCAACCATGATGATCAGTGCGAACCAGATCGCGAACCACGATGTTCCGACGATCTTGCCGATATCGGCAAGACTAACGCCTTCGGCAGCATAGATACGATAACGCAGAGCGCCACCGGTCAGCAGGGAAAAGCCAAGTGCATTGGAGATCGCATAACCCGCGGCGCCTGCAACGGCAGCAAGGCGACGCGGTATCTGATTGGGCGCAATCGTATCGACAGCCACGACATCGTAGAGGGCGACGGCGGCATAGCTTAAAGCCGTGAAGAACACGGCCAGGCAAAGCGTCTTCCATGAGATGTTGTGGAAGGCAGCGAGTGTTTCCGTGCGAGATGTGTGCTGGAGCAGGTTTTCCAGCACATAAATCGCAAGTAAAGCGATTGCGATGCCTGCTATCGGGAACAGAAAATGTTGGTATCGCTTGAACCAGCCGGAATGTCTCGTCGACGTTGCAGGTGGTGTTGAAGGCACGTCATCATCAATAAGGCTCATAGGAACATCGTCCGGTTGGAGCAATATATTATAAATCGCGCAATGATCTCGATTTAGGGCGAACTTGTGTTCGAGCGAGATGCCGCATTGAAAATATTCAAAGTAGAGCAGAAGTTGGTCTATATAAGCCAGCGGTTGGGCCAGACCGCAAGTGATTTGATGAAGTGAAAGAGGTATTGGTGCTCGATATTTCATATATGACCGCAGCCGGAGCCGGTGCGTTGTCGTTTCTGTCACCCTGCGTCCTACCGCTTGTGCCACCCTATCTGTGTTACATGGCGGGCGTGAGTGTTGAGGATTTCCGTGCGGAGAAAGCGACAGCGGTTGTGGCAGCTCCTTCTGCTCGCCGTTCGCTGGCGTTTGCGGCAATCTGTTTTGTTCTCGGTTTCACGACTGTTTTCGTGGCACTTGGCGCGGGCGCTTCGTCGATAGGAGCTTTCCTGCGCGCATGGCAGCAGGAGATCGCCATCGTTGCCGGTGTCGTTATCATATTGATGGGGCTGAACTTCCTCGGCATCTTGCGCCTGTCGTTCCTGTCCCGCGAAGCGCGCTTTCAGGCACGTAATGCTCCCGCATCGCCGCTTGGAGCCTATATTATGGGCCTCGCATTCGCCTTCGGCTGGACACCGTGCATCGGACCTGTTCTTGGACCGATCCTGACACTTGCGGGTGGCAGCAGCACAGTCGGTGAGGGCGCTCTATTGCTGGCGACCTATTCGCTTGGCCTTGGTATTCCGTTTTTGATTGCTGCTCTTTTTTCTGGCGCATTCATGCGGTTTCTTTCGCGGTTCCGAGTGCATCTCGGCAAGGTGGAGAAAGCCATGGGCGCGCTTCTGGTCGCAGCAGGTGTCTTGTTCCTGACCGGCGGCATGCAATCCTTCTCATTCTGGCTGCTTGAAAATTTTCCGGCGCTTGGACGGCTGGGTTAGAGTTCGAGGGCAATCCGTAAGTTTTCATAGACGCTTTGATGTTATGAGCGAAGATCATCTCAATTTTTCTGGACCACACCATGACAGACCGTACCTGCCTTTCCATCGTACTTGCTGCTGGCGAAGGCACACGCATGAAATCCAGCTTGCCGAAAGTGCTGCACGCGGTCGCGGGCCTGCCGCTGGTCTGCCATGTGGTCAAAGCCGTGCGGGGGACAGGCAAGAGCGATGTCGCGCTGGTCGTCGGACGCGGTGCAGAAGACGTGCGCGGCGCGGTTGAGAAAATCGCAGGTCCGGTTTCAGCCTTTGAGCAGACGGAGCGTCTCGGTACGGCTCATGCTGTGCTTGCTGCGCGCGAGGCGATTGCAAATGGCTATGACGATCTGCTGATCGTGTTTGGCGATACGCCTCTGATTGAAGCGCAGTCACTGCAGGCCGCGCGTGCGCGCCTGGCCGATGGCGCTGATATCGTTGTGATCGGTTTCCGCCCGGCCAGTCCGCACGGCTATGGCCGCCTGATTGAAGATGGTGACCAGCTGGTCGCCATCGTAGAGGAAAAGGAAGCGACGGACGCCCAGAAGCAGATCGGTTTCTGCAATGGTGGTTTGATGGCCGTGCGGGGTAGTCACGCTCTGGCGCTGCTGGACGCGGTTGGCAACGACAATGCCAAGGGCGAATATTACCTCACCGATATTGTTGCCATCGCGCATGACAAGGGCCTCAACGTAACGGCTATCGAAGTGCCGGTCGATAACGTGATCGGCATCAACAACCGTGCAGAACTCGCCGAGGCGGAAGCCATCTGGCAGAACCGCAAGCGCCGCGAGATGATGCTGGCCGGTGTGACGCTGATCGCGCCGGAAACGGTGTTCTTCAGCCATGATACGCTGGTTGAAGCTGATGTCATCATCGAACCGAGCGTGTTCTTCGGTCCGGGTGTACATATTGCAACGGGTGCGCTCATTCATTCCTTCTCGCATATGGAAGGCGCGAATGTTGGTCCAAGCGCGGAAATCGGGCCTTTTGCACGTCTGCGTCCGGGTGCAAAGCTTGGTGAAAAAACCAAGGTTGGCAATTTCTGCGAAGTGAAGAACGCCGATGTGCGCAAGGGCGCCAAGATCAATCACCTGACCTATATCGGTGATGCGACCGTCGGTGCTTCCAGCAATATCGGGGCAGGGACGATCACTTGCAACTACGACGGTTACAACAAGTATAAGACGATCATCGGCGAAAATGCCTTTATCGGCTCCAATTCTTCTTTGGTGGCACCGGTGGAAATTGGCGATAACGCCTATATCGCATCCGGCAGCACGATCACCGACAATGTTCCGGCTGATGCGCTGGCTTTTGGTCGCGCGCGACAGGAAACCAAGGAAGGCCGGGGAAAGATCCTGCGAGAGAAGTATGCCGCCATCAAAGCGGCTAAAATCTCATTGAAGTAAATCGACTATCAGACGACCCGGGTGAGGATGGCCTGGCTTGCCGTTCCGCCCTAGAGTCTTTAAACCGGCTGGCAAAAAGCAAGCGACCCAGATCTGGAGCACCCTATGTGTGGAATTATTGGTATTATCGGCAAGGATGAAGTCGCGCCGCTTCTGGTCGATGCTCTGAAAAGGCTCGAATATCGCGGCTACGATTCCGCCGGTATCGCCACCCTGCAAAATGGCAGACTTGATCGCCGCCGTGCCGAAGGCAAGCTCGTCAATCTTGAAAAGCGTCTGGCCGGTGAGCCGCTTCCGGGCGTGATTGGTATCGGTCATACGCGCTGGGCAACCCATGGCAAGCCGGTGGAGCGCAATGCGCATCCGCATATTACCGAACGCCTTGCGGTCGTTCACAACGGCATCATCGAGAACTTTGCCGAACTGCGCGCAATGCTGGAAGCCGAAGGCCGCAAGTTCCAGACTGAAACCGACACCGAAGCCGTCGCGCATCTGGTGACGCGTGAGTTGGAAAAGGGCAAGTCGCCGGTTGAGGCGGTGCGAGATTGCCTGCCGCTGCTTCATGGCGCTTTCGCACTCGCATTCCTGTTTGAAGGCGACGAAGAACTGCTCATCGGCGCTCGTCAGGGGCCGCCACTGGCTGTCGGCTATGGCGATGGCGAAATGTTCCTCGGCTCCGATGCGATTGCGCTGTCGCCCTTCACCGACACCATTGCCTATCTTGAAGATGGCGACTGGGCTGTACTGACCCGCAAGGGCGTCACCATTTATGACGAGAGCAACAATCAGGCCGAGCGTACGATCCAGAAGACGCAGACCGCCAATATGCTCGTTTCCAAGGGCAATCATCGTCACTTCATGCAGAAGGAGATGTTTGAGCAGCCGGAAGTGATTTCTCACACGCTTGCCAATTATCTCGATTTCACCACCGGCAAAGTGCGTCAAGAGGCTATTGGCCTCGATTTCAGCAAAATCGATCGTCTGACAATTTCAGCCTGCGGTACGGCCTATTATGCCGCATCGGTCGGCAAATACTGGTTCGAACAGATCGCTCGCCTGCCGGTCGATAGCGATATCGCATCGGAATTCCGTTATCGCGAAATGCCGCTGTCGAAGGATTCGCTTGCGGTTTTTGTTTCGCAATCCGGTGAAACGGCGGATACGCTAGCGTCTCTGCGTTATTGCAAGTCGCAAGGGCTGAAGATCGCGTCCATCGTCAACGTGACCGGCTCGACCATCGCCCGCGAATCCGATGCCGTGTTCCCGACGCTGGCCGGTCCGGAAATTGGCGTTGCCTCCACCAAGGCATTCACCTGCCAGCTTTCGGCCATGGCATCGCTCGCCATCGCTGCCGCCAAGGCGCGCGGCGCGATTGACGATGCCCGCGAACAGGAACTGGTGCGCCAGCTTTCCGAGGCGCCGCGTTTCCTCAATCAGGTGCTGAAGCTGGAAGACCAGATCGCTGCGGTTTGCACTGATCTCGCCAAGGTCAATCACGTTCTTTATCTGGGTCGTGGCACGTCTTTCCCGCTTGCCATGGAAGGCGCGCTGAAGCTCAAGGAAATCTCCTATATCCACGCAGAAGGCTATGCTGCGGGCGAGTTGAAGCACGGTCCAATCGCTCTGATCGATGAGACCATGCCGGTCATCGTCATTGCGCCGTCCGACCGTCTTTATGAAAAGACTGTCTCCAACATGCAGGAAGTCGCGGCCCGTGGCGGACGCATCATCCTGATCACTGACAAGAAGGGCGCTGAAAGCGCTAGCGTCGACACGATGGCAACCATCGTCCTGCCGGACGTGCCGGAATTCATCACGCCGCTGGTTTATGCCCTGCCGATCCAGATGTTGGCCTATCACACCGCCGTCCTGATGGGCACGGATGTCGATCAGCCGCGCAATCTGGCAAAATCGGTTACAGTTGAATAAAATCAGTCTATTACAAGATTAGCTTTATAACGTGATTGAAGTGGCCACGTGAACGGCCATTTTGCTACCCAGCTCTCAAGAGCCTGATCGCCTCGTCGCGTCCGAAGAGATAGAGCAGCACGCGCAGCGCCTGTCCGCGTTCGGATTCCAGATCGGGATCGCTGGTCAAAACATAGCGCGCATCCTTGCGGGCGATTTCCAGAAGATCGCCATGGGCTTCGATGGAAGCGAGGCGGAAACCCGGCGTGCCGGACTGGCGGGTGCCGAGCAACTCGCCTTCGCCGCGCAGTTTCAGATCTTCCTCGGCGATGCGGAAACCGTCTTCCGTCTCGCGCATGACCTTCAGTCGCGCCTGACCGATTTCGCCCAGCGGTCCCTTGTAGAGCAGGAGGCAGGTCGATGGCTTGTCGCCGCGCCCCACGCGCCCGCGCAACTGGTGCAGTTGCGACAGGCCAAACCGTTCGGCGTGTTCGATCACGATGATGGTTGCGTCGGGCACGTCCACGCCGACTTCAATAACGGTGGTGGCAACCAGAAGCCGCGTTTCGCCTTGCTTGAAGGCGCGCATGGCTTCGTCCTTTTCGGTCCCATTCATGCGGCCATGGATAAGGCCGATCCGGTCGCCGAAGACGGATTTGAGGCTTTCGAAACGCTCTTCCGCCGAGGTCAGCTCAACAAGCTCCGATTCCTCTACCAACGGGCAGATCCAGTAAATTTTCTGCCCTTCCAGCACCGCTTTGCGGATGCGCTCCACCAGTTCGCCCATGCGCTCCATCGGCAGGATTGCCGTGGTGATTGGCTGGCGCCCGGCTGGCTTTTCGGTCAGCTTGGATACGTCCATATCGCCGAAGGCGGTCAGAACCAGCGTGCGCGGGATCGGCGTTGCCGTCATCACCAGCATATCGGGGGCGGAGCCCTTTGCAGTTAGCATCAGACGCTGATGCACGCCAAAGCGGTGCTGTTCGTCGATGATGACCAGAACGAGGTCGTGATACTCGACCTTTTCCTGAAACAGCGCATGCGTGCCGATGACGATATCAATCTCGCCGCTTTTCAAGCCTTCCAGCACGGCATTGCGGTCTCGGCCCTTTTCGCGGCCCGTCAAAAGCGCGGCTTTCAGCCCGGCTTTTTCGGCAAGTGGCGCGATGGTTGCAAAGTGCTGGCGGGCAAGCACTTCGGTCGGAGCCATCAGGGCGGATTGACCACCGGATTCCGCAGCATGCGCCATGGAAAGCAGACCCACGACGGTTTTGCCGGAGCCGACATCGCCCTGCAAAAGCCGGAGCATTCGTTCCGGTGATTTGAGGTCTGTGATGATTTCACGAACGGCCTGATCCTGCCCTTGGGTCAGGCGATAGGGCAGGTTGCGCATGATTTCGGTCATAATGCGCCCGGTGCCTCCCAGCGGCCGCCCCGAAAGCCTGCGTGTCTTGGCGCGCACGAGGGCAAGCGCCAATTGTCCGGCCAGAAATTCATCATAAGCAAGCCTGCGCCGCGTAATGCCTTCAAGTGCAATGTCGGAGGGATCTTCCGGCTGGTGCAGGGTATTAAGCGCGTCCTGAAAGCTTGGAAAACGCTCGCGCGCCAGCAAGGGGCCGTCGATCCATTCCGGCAGCGGTGGAACACGCGTCAGCGCTTCCTTGATCGCACGCCCCAGTGTTTTCGGCGACAGACCGGCTGTCAGCGGATAGACCGGCTCGACCATCGGTAGATTGGCGGCGTCTTCGAGGCTCGCAATATAATCGGGATGCACCATGGAGGCGCGCCCGTTGAACCACTCCACCTTGCCGGACACGATGACGGTTTCGCCTTCAGGCAGCATCTTTTGCAGCCACGGCAATTGCGCATGGAAGAAAGTCAGCGCAATCTCGCCGGTATCGTCATGGGCAAAGACGCGATGCGGAACATTGCCTCTGCCGGGCGGGGCGGGCTGGTGCTGATCAACGACCACTTCCAACGTGACGATAGCGCCTTCCTGCGCCAGCGCAATGCCGGGACGGTTGCGCCGGTCGATGACGCTGTTCGGCGGCAGGAACAGAAGCTGGCCGACTTTCGGTTCCGCGCCGGGCCCATCGGTGCCCAGAAGTTTACCAAGCAAAACCGCAACTTTCGGGCCAATGCCGGAAAGCGAACGGACGGAAGCGAAAAACGGGTCGAGCGAAGATGGGCGCATGGCTCAGACCATTAACTGCTTCGCGGTCAGGTGCAAGTCTGCGTCATCATCTTTTCGTGCTCTTTTTGTTCTTGTCTGATAAACAGGTTCCCTGTTCGGTCCCAGATGTTATATACCGGCAGCGATTTTGATAAATGGAGCAGTTCCGACATGACTGGCAGCACACTTGCGACGGGAAATCTGGATGTACGGCGTCGCAAGCTTTTGTTTCGTGCCTGGCATCGCGGTATGCGCGAGATGGATTTGATTCTGGGCCAATATGCAGATGAGTATATTGTCAGCTTCACCGATCCCCAGCTGGATGAGTTCGAACAGATTCTGGAAGTGCTGGATCGTGATCTTCTTAAATGGGTGACGGGTGAAAGCCCTATCCCCGCAGAACATGACACGCCGCTGTTCCGCGATATCGTTGCTTTCCGTGACCGCATAGAGTTTTAAGAAATCCATGCCCGTTTTCAGCAAATTTGGTCTCAAGCCCAATACGGATACGAAGGCCGGACGTCACATCGTCATCGACGGTGTTGCCGATGGCTTCGAGGCGTTCTGTCTCGCGCGTCTGGTGGACGAGATCGGTGAACGCGGGCCACTCATGTATATCGTGCGCGACGGGCAGCGCATTGCGGATCTGGAGCAGGTGTTGGGCTTCGTCGCGCCAGACCTGCCGGTGCTGCATCTGCCCGCATGGGACTGCTTGCCCTATGATCGCGTATCGCCCGGTGCCGACGCATCGGCGCGCAGACTGACCGCGCTCGGTGCTCTGGCGGCGCTCAAGAAAACACCGCATCCGGCCATCGTTCTGACGACGGCCAATGCCGTGCTGCAAAAACTGCCGCCACAAGCGGCCATTGCCGAACAGGTGATTTCGGCGCGCCCCGGTAACCAGCTCGACATGAACGATCTGGCTTCGCGGCTGGAGCGCAACGGCTTCGAGCGTGTGTCAACCGTGCGCGATATTGGCGAATTTGCCGTGCGCGGCGGTATCCTCGATCTTTACGCACCGGGTGCGGAAGAACCTCTGCGGCTTGATTTCTTCGGCGATACGCTGGAAACGATCCGCGCTTTCGATCCCGCTTCGCAGCGTACGACGGGCACACGCAAGGAATTCGTTCTGCAGCCGATGAGCGAAATCACGCTCTCGCCCGACATGATCAGCCGTTTCCGCAAGAATTACGTGGCGATGTTCGGCGCGCCGCAGCGTGACGACGCGCTGTATCAGGCGATCAGCGAAGGCCGTCGCTTTGCCGGTATGGAACACTGGCTGCCGCTGTTTTACGATCATCTGGAAACTGTTTTCGACCATGCTGGCGGCATGCCGGTGGTGTTTGATCATCTGGTGCATGAGGCGCTGACCGAGCGCCACACCATGGTCGTTGATCACTACGAATCCCGGCTGCGTCAGGCGGAAGGCAAGGAAGCAGGCAGCGAGGCCGTTCCGTATAAGCCGGTCAAGCCGGAAACCCTTTATCTCACGCCGCAGGCGGTTGAAGATGCCGTCCAGGCGAGTGGGTTGCGCATCGACCTCACTCCTTTTGGCGCGCCGGGAGTATCGAACCGCACCATCGTTCATGCCGATGCGCATAAGGGCCGCAATTTCGCCGAGGAACGGGCCGCAACCGATGTGAACTTGTTCGAAGCAGCAGTGAAGCACATCGCCGATCTGCGCGCCTCCGGCAAAAAAGTGCTGGTTGCTGCCTGGACGGAAGGCTCGCTCGACCGTCTGTTGCAGGTTCTCGACGAACACGGGCTGGAAAAGATCGAGACGGTTGACCGACTTTCAACCGTCAAGGCTTTGTCGCGCGACAAGGTCACCGCTGCGGTACTGGCCGTGGAAAGCGGTTTTGATGCCGGCGATCTCGCAGTCGTTGCTGAACAGGATATTCTGGGCGACCGTCTTATCCGCCGGTCCAAGCGCCGCAAGCGCGATCAGGACTTCATTTCAGAAGTGGCTTCGCTGACGGCTGGCGATATTGTTGTCCATGTCGATCATGGTATAGGGCGTTTCATCGGCCTCAAGACCATCACCGCAGCGGGCGCCCCCCACGACTGTCTTGAAATCCATTATGCGGGTGATGACAGGCTGTTCCTGCCGGTCGAAAATATCGAGCTTCTGTCACGTTATGGCTCGGAAGGCTCCGAGGCCGTTCTCGACAAGCTTGGCGGTGGCGCATGGCAAATGCGCAAGGCCAAGCTCAAGAAACGACTGCTTGAGATTGCAGGCCATCTGATCCAGATCGCCGCCGAGCGCCAGATGCGCGGTGCGCCGGTGATGACGCCGCCGGATGGGCTTTATGCGGAATTCTCCGCGCGCTTCCCATATGACGAGACCGAAGACCAGATGACGGCGATCGAAGCGGTGGCTGACGATCTTGCAGCTGGTAGGCCGATGGATCGCCTGATCTGCGGCGATGTCGGCTTCGGCAAGACGGAAGTGGCGCTGCGCGCGGCCTTCATCGCCGCGATGTGCGGCGTTCAGGTTGCGGTCGTCGTGCCAACGACGCTTCTATCACGCCAGCATTTCAAAACCTTCTCGAAGCGCTTCCATGGTCTGCCGATCAATGTCGCGCATGCCTCCCGTCTTGTTGGCACGAAGGAGCTTGCGACTACCAAGAAAGGTCTGGAAGAGGGCACCGTCGATATTGTCGTCGGCACCCATGCGCTGCTCGGCAATTCGATCAAATTCAAGAATCTCGGTCTGCTCATCATCGATGAGGAGCAGCATTTCGGCGTCAAGCACAAGGAACGGCTCAAGGAGCTGAAATCCGACGTGCATGTGCTGACCCTGTCGGCAACACCAATTCCGCGCACCTTGCAGCTTGCACTGACCGGCGTGCGCGAACTGTCGCTCATCACCACGCCGCCGGTGGATCGCATGGCGGTGCGCACCTTCGTTTCGCCGTTTGATCCACTGGTCATTCGCGAAACGCTGCTGCGCGAGCGTTATCGCGGCGGCCAGAGCTTCTATGTCTGCCCGCGCATTTCCGATCTGGGTGATATTGAAGAGTTTCTGAAAGAGCATGTGCCGGAACTGAAAGTCGCCGTCGCGCATGGTCAGATGGCGCCGGGCGTGCTCGACGATATCATGAACGCCTTCTATGACGGTCAGTATGACGTGCTTCTTTCCACGACGATCGTGGAATCCGGCCTCGATATTCCGACTGCAAACACGATGATCGTGCACCGCGCCGACATGTTCGGTCTGTCACAGCTCTATCAGCTGCGCGGCCGTGTCGGACGCTCCAAGCAGCGCGCTTTCGCACTCTTCACGCTGCCGGCGGGCAAGATGTTGACGCAGATGGCGGAACGTCGCCTGAAAGTGCTGCAATCGCTGGATACGCTTGGCGCAGGCTTCCAGCTTGCCAGCCACGACATGGATATTCGCGGCGCGGGCAATCTGTTGGGCGAGGAACAGTCGGGCCATATCAAGGAAGTCGGTTTCGAGCTTTATCAGCAGATGCTGGAAGAAGCGGTCGCGACGCTCAAGGGTTCCGGCGAAGTGGAAGATAGCCAGTGGTCGCCGCAGATCGCCATTGGCACGGCGGTTATGATCCCGGAAGCCTATGTGCCGGATCTGCAATTGCGCCTTGGCCTTTATCGGCGCCTTGCCGATCTGGAAGAGCCGCAGGATATCGACGCATTCGGCGCAGAACTCATCGACCGCTTCGGCCCGATGCCGGAAGAAGTGCAGCATCTGCTCAAGATCGTCTATATCAAGGCGCTTTGCCGTCGCGCCAATGTCGAGAAGCTGGATGCCGGTCCGAAGGGTGTCGTCATCCAGTTCCGTCACGCGACGTTCAACAATCCGGTCGGTCTGGTGAAGATGATCGGCGAGCAGGGCTCTATGGCCAAGATCAGGCCGGATCAGAGCATTGTGTTCATCCGCGACTGGCCGACACCGGAAAAACGCCTCAACGGCGCTGCCGTTATCATGACTCAAATGGCGAAAATCGCGGCGGGCTAACCCGCCGCCAAATCAGTCTATCGATCCTCGGTCATCCCCGGCTCGAAACCTTCCGCTGTCTGGCGAATGGCGTCGGCTAGAGCATCGGCAGTTTGCGCGCCCATGACGGCATATTTCTGATCGATGATAAAGCAGGGAACGCCGCGCACGCCAATGCGGTTGGCGGTGTCGATTTCCTCGCGGATCGTCGCCTTGTCAGCGTCGCTTTCCAGCAGACGGGCGACGACGGCTGCGTCCATGCCGGCGCTCGCCGCGGCATCGACCAGCACTTCATGGTCGCCGATGTCTTGCCCTTGCTCAAAATAGAGCGAGAACAGCAGACCGACCATCCGATCCTGCGTATCCGGGGCAGCCTGTGCGGCCCAGTGGATGACACGATGCGCATCCAGCGTATTCGGTGCCCGGGCGATCGCATCAAAATCGAAGACGATACCGTTTTCTTCGCCGAGCTGGGTCAGCTGCTTGTGGATGTCATCGATCTTTGAGCTGCTGCCGAATTTCTCCCGCATATAGCTTTGGCGATCCTTGCCGTGCGGAGGCAGGGTAGGGTCAAGCTGGAAGGGACGCCACCGCACTTCCGCTTCTACGTCGGGCACCACGGCAAGAGCCGCTTCCAAGCGCTTGCGTCCTAGAAAACACCAAGGGCAGACGACGTCCGATACGACATCAATGGTTATCTTTCTGGTGGCCATGGCAGGTGTCTCCGTGCAGGAACCGGAGGCTCGGCCTCCCGTCGAATATCCATCATATATCGGGTGCATGTAGGGCGAATTACATCAACAATAGAGCATTTCCTGTTTTGATTGAATCATTGGAAATGCTCTATCCATTCGTTTTTCGTGCATCTCGGTCCGAAAACCGCTTCGCACTTTCAAGATGCGCTCTAGAGCCCGGTCATTGCTTCGCGCGCCACCATGTAGGCAGCTGATAGCCATAGAGTGACGTCTTTTGCGGATGTTCTATACGATCCCAGCGCGCCACCCACTGGTAGGGCAGGTGGTAAAGCGGAATATAATAGTCACCGGAGATAAGCACGCGATCAAGCGCGCGCACGGCGCTCACAAAATCAGCCCGGCTTCTTGCTGCCAGCAAAGCTTCGATCATTGCGTCGACAGCCGGGTCAGCCACGCCTGGATAGTTGAAACTTCCCTGAACATCGCGTGAGGCTGCGCCCCAGCGCATCCACTGTTCGTTGCCGGGCGAAAGTGATCCCGTCAGCGCGCCGAGAATCATGTCGTAGTCGAATGTCTGGAGGCGCTGCTGATATTGAGCGTCATCTGCGGTGCGTATTTCGGCCGTGATACCCAGTCGTGCGAGATTGCGTTTATAGGCCAGCGCGACTTTTTCTTCGTCGGGCGAGCGCGTCATGATCTCAAATGTCAGCGGCTTTCCGGATGCATCGACGGCGAGGCCATGTTCGAAGTGGAAACGGGCTTCCGTCAGCAGGTCATAGGCTTTTTTTGCCGGCGTGCGATCATGGCCGCTGCCGTCCGTCACGGGTGGGTGCCATGTGCCATTCATGACGTCTTCACGAACGGCCTCGGGGAACGGCTCCAGTAGCTGTTTCTCGCGGGTATCGGCTGGCTTGCCGACGGAAGAAAGTTGCGAACCTTCCCAGAAACTCTGTGTGCGTCGGTATTGATCGGCGAAGAGGTTGCGGTTTGCCCATTCGAAGTCGAACAGCAGCCCGAGCGCCTGCCGAACGCGACGGTCGGCGAAAATCGGGCGACGTGTATTGAACACGAAACCCAGCATGTTGGCTGGCGTGCCTTTTTCAAAGCTGTCCTTGATGACCCGTCCTTGTTTTACAGCCGGGAAATCATAAAGCTTTTCCCAGCGTGTCGGGTTTGCTTCGATGAAAACATCAAGGAGACCTTTCTTGAACGACTCAAACAGGGACGTTTCGTTTCGATAGTATTCAATCGTCAGCGTATCGAAATTGTTGAGGCCACGCTGCGACGGTAGTTCCTTGCCCCAATAGTCAGGGTTACGTTTGTAGATGATCCGCTGACCGGGCTGCACGCTGGAAACGATATAGGGGCCACTGCCGACTGGTGGTTTCAGTGAGGAATTGCCAAAGGTTTCATGGTCGATGGCGTGCTTGGGCAGCACCGGCATCGATGAAGCGATCAGCATCGGGAACTCGCGGTCCGACTTGTCGTTGAAGGTGAAGCGAACGGAGCGCTCACCCGTCCTTTCGATCTTTTCGACGCGACTCATCCGGTTGTTGTAGGGAGGTCGTCCCTTTTCCGTCAGGATTTCATAGGTGAAAAGCACGTCGTCTACCGTAACCGGCTGGCCGTCCGACCATTTCGCTTTTGGATTCAGTGTGAACTCAACCCATTTGCGCTCCGGGTCGACAGCAATTTTCTCAGCCAGCAGGCCGTAAAGGGTAAATGGTTCATCCCGCGAGCGCTGCATGAGCGTTTCATAGACCAGATTACCGAGATCGACATCCCCGAACAGGCCACGCGCTGTCGTGCGCATGCTTTTCAGCACAAATGGATTGAGGCTGTCGAACGTGCCCACAACCCCCATCGTGAGCGCGCCGCCCTTGGGTGCGTTGGCGCTGGCATATGGAAAATGGGTGAAGTCAGCTGGTAACGCCACGTCCCCATGCATGGAGAGTGCATAGTCCGGCTGTGCTTCGGCTATCGCCTGCGCCGGCACCGCGCCGACGACAGCTCCGGTAAGGCTCGCAAGAACCAATTTGCGGAGAAAGGCAATCAATCCGTTCAACTTCAATCGTCCATTGTAAATAAGTTTGATGGTCGTCGCCCGGAAGCGTCGATTCGGAACCGGAAACTAGCATGATCGTACATTATGTGCGGAATTAGGGCGTGTCCGTCACGTGACAGTAGGGGCTAAAATAAAGATTTTGGCGGATTCCGCGCGCGGAATGTCGAAACTCATCTGGATTCATACCCCTAGTCGTTGTAACACGGCTCCGAACTAGGCTCGGATAGGGCCTTGATGGGGTCCAAAATCCCCAAGGTCACGCTGTTGCCGCATTTTCAAACCAGTGACGGTCTATCGCTGACTTAAATACAGAACGGGAACTATAGATCAGAGCGTTGAAAGGAACCTGTTGATCATGTCCAGCACGAAGACAATCGCTGCCGCATCTGCCATTGCTGGCGCGTTCGCCCTGCTTGCCACCGCGACGATGCCTGCATCGGCACAGCAGCCGCCACAGGGCTGGTTCAAGGTCTGCTCGAAGCAGGAAGACAATGACATCTGCAACACGCAGAACATCGTCACTGCGGATTCCGGCCAGCTCCTGACCGCCGTCAATCTCATCGAGATCAAAGGCAAGATCAACCGCAAGATCTTCCAGGTGACTGTTCCTATCGGTCGCCTGATTCCTGCCGGCGTCGGCCTTCAGATCGACAACAACAAGCCAGTCAAACTCGAATACGGTATCTGCTTCCCGGATCGCTGCATTGCCGAAGCTCCGCTGACCGACGATCTCATCAATGCACTCAAGAAGGGCGGCAAGCTGACCCTGACTTCGGTCAACTATCAGAACAAGCCGAACCCGATTCCGGTCGCGCTCACCGGTTTCTCCGGCGCCTTGACCGGCCCGGCTCTCAAGCAGTCGGAACTGGAAGAACGCCAGAAGGAACTTCAGGACGCCGTCCAGAAGCGCCAGAAGGATTTCGAAGCCAAGATGAAGGCTGAACAGGACAAGGCAAAGGGCGCAGCGAACTAAGCTGTTCTACTACCTGTTATAAAAGAGGGGCGCTTCGAGCGCCCCTTTTTGGTTTCAACTGTACTTTAGAAGAAAGCTCTATCTTAGTTCGAATGCTGTGATTTTACGCGATAGGAGCCATTGTCCAGCCGATCGAACATATCCTCGATCTGGGGGTGGCGTAGAGGCTCGCCGCTTAAATCCGGTACAAGATTCTGTTCCGACACATAGGCGACGTATTCGGACTCCGCATTTTCAGCGAGTAGATGGTAGAAAGGCTGGTCGCGATGCGGGCGCGCCTCCTCCGGAATGGACTCATACCATTCTTCCGTATTCGCAAATTCGGGGTCCACGTCGAAGATAACCCCGCGGAACGGGAACAACCGGTGCTTGACGACCTGACCGATCTGAAATTTCGCGTGTTTTATCTGTGTCATACCCATGCAACGTTATGTAGTTCACCGCGAGACAAATTAAAGTCGGCGGGAGCCGGCAATTCTTTCAGTTTGATGTCTTGGATTACCAGACGAGTGTTCTAGTCGGGGCGCCTTCCGTTACGTCGATCCGGAAGGCTCGGGAGTTTCGGAAGAAAATGCGTGAAACCGCTGCCGGGGCGAAGGCCCTCACGCATGAAGAACGCGCGCAACGGCGCGAATGAGCGAAGCATTTCCAGCCCGACGCCACGCATGATCTGTGCCGGAAGTATGCTGGAGAGAAGCGAACGATTGAGTGCATCGACCGAGCCGGTTCTGGCCAGAATGTCTGGGCGCCTTGCGCGGTCATAGGCGCGAATGACTTGATCCGAGCCGGGATCGACAGGATCACTCTCGATCGCCTTGACCAGCGTTTCGACATCGCGTGAACCAAGATTGAGGCCTTGCGCGCCGATTGGCGGGAACACGTGCGCGGCTTCGCCGATCAGGATTGTGCGCTTGGCCGCAAAGACGTGAGGCACGAGGCCTGAAAGGGGCCAGGCCTGCGGCTTGATTTCGAGTCTGATCTTGCCCAGCATGGACTGCATCATATCCTCGATGCGTGCAGCGAGCGCAGTTTCATCAAGCGCGAGAAGCGATTCGGCACGAGCCGGATTGACCACCCAGACAAGACTTGAGCGTTTGCCTTTCAATGGCACCTGAGTGAATGGGCCTTCTTCGGTGTGAAATTCCGTCGAGATGTTTTCATGATCGACACTATGCGAGAAGGAAAGCACGACGGCTGTCTGCGGATAGCTCCAGCGGCGCGTGCGGATGCCTGCCGCTTCGCGAGCCATGGAATTGCGCCCGTCCGCCGCAACGACCAGCCGTGTATGCAACGTGTCGCCGCTTGCAAGTGTTATGGTGACATGGTTGCCATTATGGCGATACTCGATAACTGAGGCATTGATGCGTTGAACATTCGGACTACGTGCGACGGCCTCTGCCAGTTTCTCGTTCAACACGGCATTCGGGATATTGTAGCCAAATGCGACTTCATCGATTTCGCCGGCGCGGAAGGTCACGACAGGGCTTCTCACGAGGCGCCGCGTCGCGTCGATAATGCGCATGGAGGCAAGAGCTGCCGCTTCCGGCTCGATATCCGACCAAACGCCCAGCCCTTCCAGCAGTCGGATGGCAGGCATCATGAGCGCCGTGGTGCGACGATCACCTTTGTCGGTCTCCGGTCCCAGCAACACGGTGCGATAGCCTTTTGCGCCAAGTGCCAGAGCGGCCATCATTCCGGCAGGACCGCTGCCGCTGATGACAATATCGGTGAGAGGTTTGTTCACAACAAGATCGTTCATCGTGTTTCATCCCTGGTCCGGCGGTACGGACCTCGTAACCGTTCGCTACACATATCGCATCGTCTGATGATTCCAGCCGGGTGCGTTTGACCCGCACTTAACCCGAAATGTAGCCCAAAGACCATTCTTCCGTGGGATTATGGCGGATTTGCCTCACGCCTTACTTGCTCTTTTGTGCTTATTCAGGGAAAGCTGCTGTAGGATCATGGCTTTCCTTGGTGGAAGGCTCCGGGATTGATCTTGAGGGTGGGGGACGTCAGTTTGTTTGGTGTACGCGTTCCCCTATAGATGAAATGTACTTGCCGCGTTAGAGCGTCCTTTGTGCGTCTTTCCGGGCGCACAAAGGACGCTCTAACATATTGAATCTATGCACCGTGCCTTTCGAAAATCGGTTCCGATTTTCGAGCCGATGCTGTAGGAAATGTCTTGGGCGGGATATGCGCGGCGATAAATTGAAATGGCGGACGGCGTGAAAACCAGACTGACCGGAAAACTCAAAGCCAAAAAAGTCACCGCACCGCAAGCCAAGGCGTTTTCGGTTCATCTTCTGACGGCATCGGGTTCGTTTCTGGCGTTTCTTTCCATAGTGGCGGCCAGTGACGGGCGCTACACAGCGATGTGGTGGTGGTTGGGGCTGGCGCTTTTCGTCGATGGCATCGACGGTCCCATCGCACGCAAGCTCGAAGTCAAATATGTTCTGCCAAACTGGTCTGGAGAGCTTCTCGACAACATCATCGACTACGTAACCTATGTTCTGATACCGGCTTTCGCGCTTTATCAAAGCGGCTTCATGGGAACGTATCTGTCGTTCATATCAGGTGCCATCATCGTCGTATCGAGCGCGATCTATTATGCCGATACCGGCATGAAGACGAAGGAGAACTTCTTCAAGGGCTTTCCGGTCGTCTGGAACATGGTGGTATTCACTCTCTTCATCGTCAGGCCGGGTGAGTGGGTTGCCTTCGCAACGGTTGTCGTGTCGGCGATCCTGTCGTTCCTGCCGATCAACTTCCTGCATCCAGTGCGGGTTGTGCGGCTGCGCCCGCTTAATCTTACGGTTTTCCTGCTTTGGTGTGCTTTTGGCGCGGCTGCTCTCTATTATACTCTGGACGCGCCGTTATGGGTCCGCGTCGGCATATCCGTGACGGGCCTCTACATCTACTTCATCGGCGCTGTCATGCAGTTTTTCCCGGGATTGGGGCGGACTGCCACTGTCATCGCGGCTGAGAAAGCAGATGCCGCAAAGAAGAGTGGAGAAGCATGATGATCAACGCCATTCGCGTCCATCAGACCGGTGGGCCGGAAGTCATGAAATATGAACAGATCGAGATAGGTGAGCCTGGTCCTGGTGAGGCGAAGGTGCGCCACGAAGCTGTCGGCCTCAACTTCATCGACGTCTATTTTCGCACCGGGCTCTACAAGGCGGCCCAAATGCCTTTTACACCCGGCAATGAAGGCGCAGGGACGGTCATAGCGGTTGGTCCCGGTGTTGATGAGGTTCGCGTCGGCGACCGCGTTGCCTATGTCGCAACGCCGGGTTCCTATGCGGACGAGCGCATTCTGCTTGCTGATCGGCTGGTCAAAGTCCCGGATAATGTCGATCTGAAAACTGCCGCCTCCATGATGCTGAAAGGCATGACGGCGCAATATCTTCTGCGGCGTACCTTCAAGGTGGAGCCGGGGCAGACGATCCTGTTTCATGCTGCTGCCGGTGGTGTGGGGCTCATTGCAGGGCAATGGGCGAAGCTTCTGGGTGCCACCGTTATCGGTACGGCTGGATCAGAAGAAAAGATCGCGCTGGCCAGACAGCATGGCTACGACCATGTCATCAACTACCGCACCGAAAACTTCGCCGAAAGGGTGCGTGAACTGACCAATGGCACGGGCGTGGATGTGGTCTACGATTCTGTTGGCCGCGATACCTATATGGGATCGCTGGACGTCCTGAAGCCACTTGGCATGTTTGCCTGTTTCGGCCAGTCATCGGGCGTCATTCCGCCGTTCGATCTCGGCATTCTGGCGCAGAAAGGCTCGTTGTTCGCGACCCGCCCGACCCTGTTCAATTATATTGCCAAGCGGGCGGACCTCGAAAGGACAGCCGCAGAGCTTTTCGATGTGGTGGGAAGCGGAGCCGTCAAAATAGCAATCAACCAGACCTATCCGCTCAAGGATGCGAGCAAAGCGCATGAGGATCTGGAGGCTCGCAAGACGACAGGAACCACGATTCTGCTTCCATGATATGGGTGATGATTGCAGCGGTGTGCATATGTCCACCGCTGTTTGCTTTTGGGCTTTTCAAGAGCAAAGTTGCTGGATAAGGTCGCTCAAAAATACAATTGGGGAACAATGACAGCTCCTTTAACCGACCGGCCTCTTCTGGACGTCCGCCGGCTCACGAAAGTATTTGGTCAGCTGCGGGCCTGCGACGGTGTCGACCTCACCATCGGGGAAGGTGAGATTCACGCACTTCTGGGTGAAAACGGCGCCGGAAAATCCACTTTCGTGAAAATGCTGTTCGGCGCGCTTCAGCCCCTTGAAGGCGAAATTGTCTGGAAGGGACAGCCCGTCACGATTGACGAACCTGCCGCTGCAAGAAAACTCGGCATCGGTATGGTTTTCCAGCATTTTTCTCTGTTCGACTCACTTACTGCCGCCGAAAACATCGCCTTGTCGCTCGACCGCTCACTATCGCTTTGGGAGGTCGCAAAGCGTGCGCGGGAGGTTGGCAAGACTTATGGTCTTCCAGTCGATCCGCAGGCTCATGTCGGCGATCTGTCGGTTGGCGAGCGTCAGCGTATCGAAATCGTGCGTTGCCTTCTTCAGGAACCGAATCTCATCATCCTTGATGAGCCAACTTCGGTGCTGACGCCGCAGGAAGCCGACAAGCTGTTTGAAACGCTGGAACGATTGAAGGTCGAAGGCAAGTCGATCCTCTATATCAGCCATCGTCTGGAGGAAGTGAAGCGCCTGTGTGACCGAGCTACCGTGTTGCGGCATGGTAAGGTCGTCGCGCATTGCGACCCACGCAAAGAAACCGCCGCATCGCTGGCCCGGATGATGGTTGGCAATGATATCAACGTTGTGGCACGCAGCCCCATCGCGGTAGCAAATGTCGGTAACGATGCGCTTTTTGAAATCAGGTCACTGTCACAACCGCCGCGCGGACCGTTTTCGACCGCGCTCAAAGGTATTTCTCTCTCGGTTGCCGCTGGCGAAGTCGTTGGCATTGCGGGTGTTGCCGGTAACGGGCAGGGCGAATTCTTCGAGGCTGTTTCCGGTGAAGTGCTGCAGTCGAATTCATCGAATGTGCTCATTCGCGGGAAAGATGCAGGCAAGGCCGGCATCAGCGAAAGGCGCATGATGGGAGCAGCCTTCGTTCCGGAAGAGCGGCTTGGTCATGGTGCGGTCCCGACCATGACATTGACCGACAATCTGTTCCTGTCCCGGTACAAGACCGATGCGAAAGTCTTCCTGCGCGGCGGCAAAATGAAATTGATCGCAGAAAGTGCACTTCGGTCGGCTGCGAAACGCATCGTTGAACGAATGGATGTGCGCAAGAGCGCCGAAAATCCGCCTGCGTCCGCACTTTCCGGCGGAAATCTGCAGAAATTCATCATCGGTCGTGAGCTCGACCGCTCACCGTCGGTCATGGTCGTGAACCAGCCGACGTGGGGCGTGGATGCCGGTGCTGCAGCGCATATCCGTCAGGCGCTCGTCGATCTTGCGCGTTCCGGTTCCGCAGTTCTTGTCATCAGTCAGGATCTCGATGAGCTTCTTGAGATCAGCGACCGCATTGCCGTTATGAATCACGGCCAGCTTTCCGATCCTATGCCGATTGCCGATGTAACGCTCGAAAAGATCGGTCTTTTGATGGGCGGTATCTCAGGAGAGGCGGGAGCTGCATGATGCGGATCGAACTCGTTAAACGCCCGCAACCGTCGAGACTTTTCAGTGCCTTGTCGCCATTGTTAGCATTGTCGCTGACACTGATTTTCGGCGGTCTTGCTTTTGCGCTGATGGGCAAAGCGCCGCTGCATGCGCTTTACGTCTTCTTTGTCGAGCCCTTGTTCGACATCTGGTCGTGGCATGAACTGCTCGTTAAGGCCGCGCCGCTGATCTTGATTGCTGTCGGCCTCTGCGTGTGTTTCCTGTCAAATAACTGGAATATCGGTGCTGAAGGGCAGTTCATCACCGGTGCCATAGCGGGTTCGATCCTGCCCGTCATGTTTCCCGACCTGCAGTCATGGGTGGTTCTGCCCTTGATGATGCTGATGGGGATGGTAGGCGGGGCGGCATATGCATCAATTCCCGCTTTGCTGAAAGTGCGTTTCAACACCAATGAAATTCTGACCAGCCTCATGCTCGTCTACGTTGCCCAGCTGTTCCTGGATTGGTTGGTGCGTGGGCCGTGGCGCAATCCAGAAGGATATAATTTCCCGGAAACCCGGCAGTTCAGCGATAGCGCTATTCTGCCGGAAATCTGGAGTGCGTCCGGGCGCGCGCATTGGGGCTTCATCTTTGCGCTTGTTGCAGCGGTTGTCGTCTGGTTTCTGCTCAAGCACACGCTGAAAGGATTTGAGGTCAAGGTTATCGGCCAGAGCCCGAGGGCAGGCCGTTTTGCGGGTTTCAGCGCAGGCAAGATTGTTTTCTTCGTCTTCGCGGTTTCCGGTGCCCTTGCTGGCCTCGCCGGTATTGCGGAAACCTCCGGTGCCATCGGCCAGCTCCGTCCGGTAATTTCGCCGGGCTATGGCTTCACAGCAATCATCGTCGCTTTTTTGGGGCGTCTCAATCCGTTGGGAGCGATTGCAGCCGGTCTTGTACTGGCGCTTTCCTATCTTGGGGGCGAAGCCGCACAGGTTTCCATCGGCATCTCGGAAAAATCTGCACGCGTGTTTCAGGGCATGATCCTGTTCTTCGTTCTCGCTTGCGATACACTCATTCTCTATCGCATTCGCTTCATATCCGGCCGCCAAGCGGGAAGGGCCTGATCTCATGGATTTGACACAGGCTATCCTTCTCACGATTGCAACAGCAGCGACGCCACTCCTGATTGCGGCTATCGGTGAACTGGTGGTGGAGCGATCCGGCGTGCTCAATCTCGGTGTCGAAGGCATGATGCTGATGGGTGCGGTATCTGGTTTCGCCATTGCGCAGATGACCGGATCGGCCTGGCTGGGTTTGATTGCCGCTGTTCTGGTCGGAGCTCTCTTCTCGGCTGTCTTCGGGTTTTTGACGCTCACTCTTGTCACCAATCAGGTCGCAACCGGTCTTGCACTCACAATTTTGGGTGTTGGTGCGTCCGCCTTGTTGGGCGAAAGCTTCGTTGGGCTTCCCGGTGTCCGGCTTGAGGCCATCCATATTCCTTATCTGACCGATCTGCCGCTTGTGGGGCGCTTCCTATTCGGTCAGGATCCGATCTTTTATCTTTCCATCCTGCTGGTCATCGGTGTGGCCTGGTTTCTGTTCCGCACGCGGGCAGGACTTACACTGCGCGCCATCGGCGATAGCCATGGCTCGGCCCATGCGCTGGGTGTGCATGTGGTGCGCACGCGCTATCTGGCGGTGCTGTTCGGCGGCGCTTGTGCCGGTCTTGCCGGAGCGCAATTGTCGCTCGTCTACGTGCCGCAATGGGTGGAGAATATGACAGCCGGTCGCGGCTGGATTGCACTCGCTCTCGTCGTGTTCGCATCGTGGCGACCATGGCGTGTCTTGATCGGCGCTTACTTGTTTGGCGCGGTGACCATTGGCCAGCTTCACGCGCAGGCACTGGGCTTTGGCCTGCCATCGCAGTTTTTATCTGCGTTGCCTTATCTTGCGACGATCGTGGTGCTGGTCATCATCTCGCGCAACAAGCGCCTGACAATGATGAATACGCCGACTTCGCTCGGCAAACCGTTCGTTCCGGATCGTTAGAACGAATGGGTGAGGGGTAAACGCAAACCATCCCAAGGGTTTTCGTTTTGGTTAGTGGGTAAAAACAAGGAGTGCAGGGAACATGAAAAAGACGCTTATGGCCATCGCCACTGCGGCGAGCTTTATGCTCGGCGGCGCGGCGCATGCAGAAGAAAAACTGAAAGTCGGCTTCATCTATATCGGACCTCCGGGCGATTTCGGCTGGACCTATCAGCATGATCAGGCTCGCAAGGAACTTGTAGAGGCGCTCGGCGACAAGATTGAAACCACCTTTCTGGAAAGCGTGCCGGAAGGTGCCGACGCTGAACGTTCCATCGAACGCCTTGCACGTGCTGGCAACAAACTGATCTTTACGACGTCGTTCGGTTACATGGATCCGACCCTTAAGGTCGCCAAGAAATTCCCGGACGTGAAGTTCGAGCACGCGACGGGTTACAAGACTGCCGATAATATGTCCGCCTACAATGCGCGCTTCTATGAAGGCCGTTATGTGCAGGGTGTGATCGCTGCCAAGATGTCGACCAAGGGTGTGGCTGGTTACATCGCTTCCGTGCCGGTTCCGGAAGTCGTGCAGGGCATCAATGCATTTATGCTCGGCGCGCAGTCGGTCAATCCTGACTTCAAGGTCAAGGTGATCTGGGTCAATTCCTGGTTTGATCCGGGCAAGGAAGCCGATGCCGCCAAGGCCCTAATCGATCAGGGCGTCGACATCATCACCCAGCACACCGACTCCACGGCTGCCATTCAGGTGGCACATGATCGCGGAATCAAGGCGTTCGGTCAGGCTTCGGACATGATCAAGTTCGCTCCCGACACGCAGCTCACCGCTGTGGTGGACGAATGGGGCCCGTACTACATCGATCGCGCCAAGGCCGTTCTCGATGGTTCGTGGAAAAGCCAGAACATCTGGTGGGGCATGAAGGAAGGCCTCGTGAAGATGGCGCCTTATACCAACATGCCGGACGACGTGAAGAAACTGGCTGAGGAAACCGAAGCCAAGATCAAGTCGGGCGAGCTCAAGCCTTTCACCGGCCCAATCACGAAGCAGGACGGTTCCGTTTGGCTCAAAGCAGGCGAACAGGCTGACGACAAGACCCTTCTTGGTCTGAACTTCTACGTCGCTGGCGTGGACGACAAGCTGCCGCAGTAAACGCTGCTTCATCGCAAAAAAAGAAGGGCGCTGAAAGCGCCCTTTTTGTTTTCTTACAATGTAATGAAACCGCTTGTTAAAGCGATAGCTTAAGCCCCTCGTGACTATCCGTGAAGCCGAGCGACTGATAGAAACGCAGCGCATCGGAACGGGATTTGTCGGTGGTAAGCTGCACCAGTCCACAGTCCCGTTCACGGCACCGCTCGATTGCCCATGCGATCATCTGGCGGCCTATGCCGCCGCCGCGAATGTGGCTTGCGATCCGCACGCTTTCGATTTGTCCGCGCCACATGCCTCTGCGTGACAAGCCGGGTATGAAGCTGATCTGCATGCAGCCGATGATCTCTCCATCGTGTTCAACAACAGCCAGAAGCTGATTTGGATCGGCGTCGATAGCTGCAAAGGCGCTGCGATAGGAATCCCGCAAGGGGAGACCTGCATCTTCGCGTCGTGCGCCCAGCGCATCATCGGCAAGCATGGCGACAATTGCCGCCAGGTCGCCCGAAACGGCTTTTCTGATTGTTATAGCCGTTTCCGCCACCATCAGACAGCAATGCCATGCAGATCGTAGGCATCGCTCGCTTCGATCTTTACAGTTACAATATCGCCGACGCGAAGCGGACGGCGCGACTGGATGTGAACACTACCATCGATTTCCGGAGCATCGTACCGCGTACGGCCCTTGCCGATTGTGCCGTTCGCTTCATCGATGATGACGGGCAGGCGCTTGCCAACCTTCTTCTTGAGAAGATTGGTCGAAATCTGCTGCTGCTTGGCCATGAAACGATGCCAGCGGGCTTCCTTGACTTCTTCGGGCACCTGCTCAAGGCCGAGATCATTGGCCTTTGCGCCCTTGACCGGTTCATACTTGAAGCAGCCGGCACGTTCGATCTTGGCTTCGTCGAGCCAGTCGAGGAGGAGCTGGAAATCTTCTTCTGTCTCACCGGGATAGCCGACGATGAAGGTCGAACGAACCGCTAGATCAGGGCAGGTTTCACGCCAGGCCTGAATGCGACGCGAGGTCTTTTCCTGATGCGCAGGACGGCGCATGTTTTTCAGAACTGCCGGTGAAGCGTGCTGGAAGGGAATATCCAGATAAGGCAGGATCTTGCCTTCCGCCATCAGCGGAATGACTTCATCGACATGAGGATAAGGGTAGACATAGTGCATGCGCACCCAGACGCCCATGTCACCCAGCTCGCGCGAGAGATCGAGAAATTTGGTGCGGACCGTGCGGTCCTGCCACATGGCTTCCTGATATTTGATGTCGAGACCGTAGGCGCTCGTATCCTGCGAGATGACGAGGATCTCCTTCACACCTGCGCTGACCAGTTTCTCTGCCTCACGCAGCACCTGATCGATCGGGCGTGACACCAGATCGCCGCGCAACGCCGGGATGATGCAGAAAGAACAACGGTTTGAGCAGCCTTCGGAGATCTTGAGATAGGCATAGTGGCGCGGCGTCAGCTTCACGCCCTGCGGTGGCACCAGATCGACATATGGATCATGCGCGGGCGGGGCCGCTTCATGCACTGCGCTCATCACGCTTTCATAGGCTTGCGGGCCGGTGATGGCGAGCACATTCGGGTGGCGCTGGCGGATAACATCGGGTTCCGCGCCAAGGCAACCGGTCACGATGACCTTGCCATTTTCATTGAGCGCAAGCCCAATGGCATCAAGCGATTCATCGCGCGCGGAATCGAGAAAGCCGCAGGTGTTGACAATTACCAGGTCGGCGCCGTCATGCTTGCGGGAGATTTCGTAGCCTTCCGAACGGAGGCTGGTGATAATGCGTTCGGAATCAACAAGCGCTTTGGGGCAGCCAAGAGAAACGAAACTGACGCGCGGTGCGCTCATTGGAAGAACCTTGCATAATATCGGAAATTGCGCGCGCAATATCACGATAAAGGGGCAACGGTAAAGTTGAGATGATAAAAAAGCCGGAGCGCAAGGCTCCGGCTTTTGTTCGTAACGTTGGATTGGCTTATTCAGCCTGATCGGCCGGAGCCGCATTGAGCTGGCCATAGCGCTCTTCACCGATCTTGGCGAGGAGGTCGAGCTGGGTTTCGAGGAAGTCGATATGCCCCTCCTCATCAGCCAGAAGCTCATCGAAAAGCTGCTTGGAAACATAGTCGCCGAGTTCGTCGCAGATCTCGCGGGACTTCTTGTAGGAAGCGCGTGCGTCGTACTCACCTGCAAGGTCGGCTTCCAGAACTTCCTTGACGTTCTGGCCGATGCGTAGCGGAGCTACGGTCTGCAGGTTCGGAAAGCCTTCGAGGAAGATGATGCGGTCAATCAGCTTGTCAGCATGATGCATTTCTTCGATGGACTCTTCGCGTTCCTTCTTGGCAAGACGCGTGAAGCCCCAGTCGTTGAGGAGGCGGTAGTGAAGCCAGTACTGGTTTACAGCGCCAAGCTCGAGGAACAGTGCCTCGTTAAGCCGCTCGATGACCTTTGGTTCGCCTTTCATTCCATGAACTCCCGAATTTGTCGCGTAGAGAACGTACACGATCCATGAACTGGACCACGTTTTCGTCCATTTGGTTATGACGAAGATGATACTCTTCAGTCACCCTTATGATCGTTTCCACGACGTTTGGGAAGCAGCCACAGCAACGGCCGCGCTTGGACATGACATTATAGACGGTGCCAGGAACGATAAGCTGCCAGCAATCCTGATCAAGAAGCTCGATAACAACGGCTTCGATGTCTTTATCGGTAATAACGTTGCAGCTACAGACTAGCATGAGGAGCTATCCCCCGTGCTTGTAAAGCAGAAATCAGATGCGAAAAGCATCGAATGGAGAGACTTTATCGGCTCATTCTGTACTTTAACTGTACTACCGTCCCGAAAAACTGGCAGCTTTATTTCACTCGTGGCGCAAGGCCGAACTGAACCGGTCAATGGTTCCTCCAACTGCAAGGGTTAAAGGCCCGAACATTAAAGGCATTACTTAAGTGGCATTTATAAAACCCACCAAATTAAGTCAGGTTATGGCCGGTAGGGCTCTGTTCTGTCAATTTTTATGTTTTTGAAACGTTCTAAAAATCAATAACTTGGAATCATTCTAAATATGAGTTAACTACCCATCTTTAAACGATAATTGGTATTTTACGATGGTCGCGGCGGCAACCAAATGGAGCTGCCACGACATTGTGCGCTATTTCGCCGCACCTTGTGGATAGAAGCTTCTTTTAGTCATCAGGAGCCGAGCACGGCGCTGAAACCTTCAAACTGCGGAGGTCCAAGATAGAGCGGCTTGTTGTCACCGGCATTGCGATGCGCATCGCGGAACTGTTCGGACTTGGTCCAGGCGACGAAATCGTCACGATTGCGCCAGACCGTGTGCGAAGCATAAAGCGTGTAGCCTTCTTCTTCGTTGGTCGCGCGCAGCAGGTGAAAGCTTTCGAAACCGGGAAGCTCGGACAGTTTCGAGTCACGATTTTTCCAGACGGTTTCGAAATCGGATTCGCTGCCGACGCGAACTTTGAAGCGATTCATGGCTATGAACATTGCTGATCCTTTTCCATCAGGTTTGGGACTGGCTACTTTATATAGTTTCCGGCGAGTGCAGCGGTAGGGCTGCACTCGCCGCGCCACATCTCTGGATCCGAAGGCCGCCGCGGTCAGGTTGGTCGGTCTTCGTGGATGTGACGATCATGAGAGGGAGGCGTTCTCGCCTCTCAGGGTCTTTGTTATCGCATTATCCCACGCAAAACCGCTTCGCGCTTTTGCTGGAAATGCTTCAGAACTGGAACTGTGTCGAGACGAGGAATGTGCGTCCGCGACCAGAACCGTAGGTGCTGAGGGCAGGGGTGTATTCCTTATCTGCGATATTGAGCACCTGAAGCGAGAGATCGACCGTGTCGGTGAACTTGTACTTCGCGAAGACATCCACCAGCGTGTAGGGATCGGTGTCATCCCCACTGATGTTTCTGCCACTCGAAACATGCTGCACACGCAGGCCGCTTTCAAGTTTGCGCTCGAAGAAGCGCGCACCTGCAGTAACCGTTACAACATCTTCCGGAAGATACTGGTTGGCACCCATACCGGCGGTCTGTTCGGGCAGTTCGGAGGTGGAATGCGTATAAGCAATGCCACCGAACGCGAAGCCTGCATCGTAACGTGCGTCGAGTTCGAAGCCCTTGACCGTCGAAGTGCCGTCGACATTGATGAACTGGCTGTAGTCGGACGCAGCGGTGATGTAGTCTTCAACGCGCATCGTGTAGTAATTGGCCTTGAGGCGCAGTCCGTCTTCAGCAGTCAGGATGCTGTCGCGCGCAATATTGACACCGAATTCCCAGCCGCGCTGTTTTTCAGGGCGAAGATTAGGATTGCCGTGCATCATACCCGTTCCAGCATGTGCCACGCCACCGAGGAATGTTTCCTGCAGGCTGGGTGAGCGCATCGAGTGGGCATAGGTGATATAAGGCTGCAGCCAGTCAGTCACGTTATAGGCAACGGTAACCTTGGGGCTGAATTCGCTGTCGCTATTCGAGATCGAGCTGTCTTCGCTTTCGAGCTTGAAATAATCGTAGCGGAGGCCGGTGACGACCTGCAGGGCCTGGTAATTCCAGGTGGCTTCCGAGAAGACCGCGCCGCGATTAGACGTAGCATCCGTCGGATTGACCCCCGTTTTGGTGCCGCCAGCGGTGTCGCGATTGATTTCAAAACCATTTTTCCAGGCGACGGCCACTTCGCCAAAGGTGAAGCGTGATGTGTTCGATGCGGTCATGCCAGTGGTTTCGGTGGAAACCTGCCGCCCCACAAAGCTGCCATTGCCGTCTTCCCAGTTCTGCAACGTGGTGTTGTGGTAGAGGTTGACGTCGAGGCCGATGAGATCGTTATCGGACGGATTGTAGTTGTACTGTGCGAAGAATGTGCGGTTCTGCAGGAACATATCGTAAATCGTATAGGTTCCCGGACGATAACCGTTCGCATATGTTCCATAGTGGTTGTTGTAGAGGACGCCGCCAAGCGTCAGCTTCTGGTCTTCGCCAAGGCCGAATTCGGCTTTAAACAGGCCGGAAGTCAGTTCTTCGCCGGTCTTTTCGACGGTCACACCGTCGCCGTTCTTGTAATCGTTGGAATCGTGACGGCTGATTGCTGCAACAATCCCGATGGAATTGACGCGCGCTGCGCCAGCCAGCATTTCTGAGAAGCCGGTTCCATTGCTGCCCCAAGAAGCACGACCAAGAACGCCCTTGTCCTTGCCGTCGAGAATGACGTCATCGACTCCGAGCGTGCGGAAATTGACACTACCGGCAAGACCTGTGCCGCCTTCGGTCGTCACGGCGCCGCGTGTCACATCGATTTCCGACAGCAGGTTGGGGTCTATATAGGCATAGCCCTGCGCATCGTGCGCGGTGTTGCGATAGCTCTGCGGTACACCGTCGATCATCATATTGACGCGACCGGAACCTTCGAAGCCACGAATATTAACGGCCACACCCGGATTGGACGCATTCTGAAGGGTGAACACGCCTGCGGTTCCGCGCAATACATCATCGAGCTTTGTGCCACCGAAACGATCAATCGCTTCGCGGTCGATCCTGCCGACCGGCGCCGGAACAGAGGTCGGTGCCTGTGTGTCTCCCGCCCTGCGAATGGTGATTGTCTTCAGCGCAACGCCTGCTTCTTCTTCAGAAGCCTTTTGTTCCTGCGCGAATGATTGTGACGTCATCGCCACAAGAATGACAGCAAGCCCCGTGCTCGCCAGAATTGACCGTTTATGAACCCCACCAGTCGCCCGCATTTCCAATGTTTCCTTCATGACCCAGACGCGCTTCGCCGACCAGGCTGGCGGCGAAAAACTTAAAAAATCAATTGCTTGTCACTTCCCCCTCAAGAGAAGGTTGCGTGCTGGCTGGGAGGAAATTTCTTCCTGGCTTGCGCTGAAATAACGAGATTTAAACTTGACTCGTTTATTCCAGTAATGCAGTGATTAATAAACATGACCATTGATGTCAACAAAACAAATTTGCTGTCATCACCGTGTGGAAAGTCGATGCTGAGGCGAGAAAATGAACAGGCGAATCCATATCGACATGCAGGTGCGGTTACCGCGCGGACCTGTTTCCGAGAGAACCGCAAATCGCATTCCTGAAAGCCAGCTCAGCGGCGATTCAACGGGGTCTATTCCGGCTCAGATAAAACCTCGTTTCGGCGAGAGTGCGCTTGAGCCGCAACTGAAAACCTATGGCAGCCGCGAGCTCTTCGACGGTTCCCGGGAAGTGGGTATAGAGCACGGCGGCTCGCTCTATCGCCTCAAGATCACCCGCCAAGGCAAGCTAATCCTCAACAAGTAGGCAACCATCAGATGACGACCCATTCCAAGCCCTCCCCAGAGCAGATTCTCAAGGCACGGGCTGATAATCCGAAAATGCGCGAACGCGATTTTGCGCAGAGCCTCGGTATATCAGAGGCCGATTTTGTAGCAGCGCATTGCGGACAGGATGTAACGATGCCGATTTCGGCGCGGCGTATTCGCGCCGATGTTGAAACGTTGTTGAACCGCATTGGCTCTGTCGGCGAGATCATGGCGCTGACGCGCAATGAAAGTGTCGTCCATGAAAAGATCGGGCCTTTTGAAAAGACTATTTGGGGCCCGCATGCTTCATTGGCGCTCGGCAAGGAAATCGATCTCCGCATTTTCCCAAAGCACTGGGTTCACGGTTTTGCGGTCTCCAAGCAGGATGGCGAAGCAACGCGCCGCAGCCTGCAGTTCTTCGATGCCGCGGGCGAGGCAGTTTTCAAGATTCATCTGCGTCCGGCTTCCAATATTGAAGCCTACGAGGCGCTTGTCAGCGATTTGCTGCTGGACGATCAGTCACCTGCCGTTGAGATCAGCGCAGTTGCACCAAGGGGACCGAAGGCGGACGTATCACTCCTGGATATTGACGCATTCCGTGAACGCTGGGGTTCTCTAACCGATGTGCACCAGTTCATCGGCTTGTTGAAGGATTTCGGCGTGGATCGGCATCAGGCCGTGCATCTCGCCGGTCATGACTTCGCTTGGCGAGTCGATACATCGTCCGTCGAAGCCATGATGAACCATGCGGTGCAGGAAAAGCTGCCTATCATGTGCTTTGTCGGCAGCCGTGGTTGCATCCAGATCCATACTGGTCCGATCCACGAGATCAAGATGATGGGACCATGGCTGAACGTACTGGATCCCACGTTCCATATGCATCTGCGCGTCGATCACATCGCCGATGTCTGGGTCGTACGCAAGCCGACGAAGGACGGTCATGTGACATCGCTGGAAGCCTACGATGCCAACGGCGAACTGATCGTTCAGTTCTTCGGTGAGCGTCACGAAGGCGAAGCAGAACTGGCCGACTGGCGCATGATCGCGGAAAATCTTCCGCGTCTGCCGCAGTCGTCTGCTGCGTAAGGTGACGGCAATGTCGTTCATTTCCTCGCGCTACAGGCGCGGAGCTACCCTGGCTGCCATCGCATTGTCGCTGGCGGCTGGTGGTGTCGTGCAGGCCGAGACTGTCGACCATTTCGCTGATACTTCGCGCATAGTTTCCGTCGGTGGCTCGCTGACGGAAATAGTCTACGCTCTGGGTGCGGAAAAAATGCTCACCGCGCGTGACCAGACGAGTGCCTATCCCGAAGAGGTGAAGAAGCTGCCGGATATCGGATATATGCGTCAGCTCGCCCCCGAAGGTGTGCTTTCGGTCAATCCGACTGGCATTCTGCTCCTTGAAGGCAGCGGTCCACAGGACACACTCGATGTTCTGAAAAAGGCGTCCGTTCCGATGATTGTTGTGCCGGAAACCTATACTGGCGAAAGCGTCGTCAAGAAAATCGAGATCGTGGGAAAGGCTCTTGGCCTCGAAGACAAGGCCAGGGAACTCGCGGTCGAAGTCTCGCGCGATATAGAAGCGGCCGAGAAGGCTGCGGCAAGCCACAGCCTACGCAAGCGCGTGCTTTTCGTGCTGTCGGCTCCTGGCGGGCGCATGATGGCATCGGGCACAGGCACGGCAGCCAACGGAATGATCGAGCTTGCCGGTGGAGAAAACGTCATCACCGAATATCACGGATACAAGCAACTGACGGACGAGGCAGTCGAGAAAGCTGCGCCCGACATGGTCCTGATGATGGATACAGGTGCGGATGGGATGACGCCGGAATCGCTGCTCAAAAATCCCATTATTGCCGCAACACCGGCGGGGCGTAACAAGAATGTCGTTTCGATGGACGCGACTTATCTGTTGGGATTTGGGCCACGAACCGGTGCTGCCATTCGTGATCTGTCAGCAAAACTTTATGGTGCTCCCACGGGGCAATAACATGATCTGGCTTGTGGGTTTGAAAACCGCACAAGCCAGATTTGTAAGGATTTTTCGAAATGACCAGCCAAGGTCGCGTTGCGCGCGAACAGCGCTTCGCAGTGCGTCATTCAGCAAACGATACCGATGATGTGGCGGGAGACCGCGCCGCGCGCGCGCGGTTAACCATCATATTACTCGCAGTCGCTTTATGCATGGCGGCTTTGTTCAGCCTGACGGCTGGTGCTTCTGATGCGTCCGTGCTTTCGGTTCTGCGCGCTCTGACCTCCTCCGGCGCAGCCGAAGGCATGGACGCATTTCGCCGCGATCATCTGATTATCATGGAGATCCGCCTGCCGCGTATCGTCATGGGTATTTTGATTGGAGCCGGGCTTGCCGTATCCGGTGCCGTGATGCAGGGCCTTTTTCGCAATCCGCTGGCCGATCCGGGTCTCGTGGGTGTATCCGCCGGTGCCGGTCTTGGTGCTGTCTCGATGATTGTTCTTGGCGGTACCGTCCTTGCTCCCGTCATCGCGATCCTCGGCGTTTACGCGTTGCCGCTCGCCGCATTCCTCGGCGGGCTTGCCAGTACTCTGCTGCTTTATCGTGTTGCTACGCGTCGCGGGCGTACCTCTGTTGCAACCATGCTACTTGCAGGCATCGCGCTAGGTGCGTTGGCAGGTGCAGCGACCGGTGGACTCATCTATCTGGCCGATGATCGCCAGTTGCGCGACCTGACGTTCTGGGGGCTCGGTTCGCTCGCGGGTTCCACCTGGGGCAAGATTGGTGCTGCGGGACCGATCATTGCCGTCGTTCTTGTTGTTTCGCCGCTGCTTGCGCGTGGCCTCAATGCCTTGGCTCTGGGAGAAGCGGCCGCCGGTCATCTTGGCGTTCAGGTGCAGCGCATCAAAAACATAGCCATTGTGACCGTGGCTGCTGCTACTGGTGCAACGGTTGCCGTTGCTGGCGGGATTGGTTTTGTCGGTATTGTGGTGCCGCATATGTTGCGCCTCAGTATCGGCCCGGACCATCGCTATCTCCTGCCAGCGTCAGCCCTGCTTGGCGCGACGCTTCTGCTTCTGGCTGATGCGGTAAGTCGCACGATTGTGGCCCCGGCAGAATTGCCGATCGGCATTATCACCGCGCTTTTCGGAGCGCCGTTCTTCCTCTGGATATTGCTGCGCCAGCGCGGCCTGCTTGATCTTTGAGACCATCATGATTGAAACGAAAGCATTGGGCGTAAGCCTGTCGGGAAAGGCCATCATCAGCGATATCGCCTTTTCGGCGAAGCCGGGTGAGGTGACCGCAATCGTCGGACCAAACGGTTCAGGCAAAACCACGCTGTTGCGCGCGCTTTCCGGTGACATTGCATATACAGGAATGGCCTATCTCGATGGGCGATCCTTCGCAGAAATCAGGCCGTGGCAGATGGCGGCGCGCCGGGCGGTGCTTCCACAGGCAAGCGCCCTGTCATTTCCGTTCACGGTTCGTGAGATCGTAAAGATCGGGCTTACCGGCGGTTATAGCGGCGTTTCTCGCGATGAAGAAAAGCGTTTGCCCGATTTCGCACTGCAGAGGGTCGATCTTGCTGGCTTCAGCGGGCGGCTTTATCAGGAGCTTTCTGGTGGAGAGCAGCAGCGCGTGCAACTCGCCCGTGTTCTTTGCCAGGTCTGGAAACCAGTCGTAGACGGTAAGCCGCGCTATCTGTTTCTGGATGAACCGATTTCAAGTCTCGATATCCGGCACCAGATCGTCGTGATGGAGATTGCGAAGGATTTTGCGGCGGCAGGCGGCGGGGTGATTGCCATCCTGCACGATCTCAACCTGACTGCCATGTTTGCAGATCGCATTGCGGTCATGAACAAGGGCAGGCTCGATATAATGGGCACGCCGCGTGAGGCCCTGACCGACGAACGGCTCGAACGTGTCTATGAATGCTCGTTGCGCGTGGGAGTTCCACCGGAAAAGGGTGTGCCTTTTGTATTGCCGCAGTCTGCTTATCGTGCAGCCGTAGAATAGAAAAAGGTCCGGCTGTAAGCCGGACCTTTTCGTTTAAAATTTGTACTGAAATATCAGCTAGCTACGCGCTCTTCTTCCATTTCATCGAGACCAAGCAGGTGACGCACATTCGGGCGCGCCTTAACGAGGTCTGCGATGCTGTATTTCATCAGCACGCCGAAGAAAGCATTGAGGGCTTCACGCAGCGCGGAATTAAGCGCACAGCTATCAACAAGCGGGCATTCCGTGGCTTCATTTTCGAAGCACTCTGCCATGGCGAAATTTTCTTCGGTTACACGCACGACATCAAACAGTGAAATGTCCTGAGCCGCGCGACCAAGGCGCACGCCGCCATTGCGTCCGCGTACTGTTTCCACCAGTTTGTGCTCGACGAGCGGCTGAAGAATCTTGAACAAAAACAGCTCAGAAACGCCGTAGGCGCGCGCAATTTCTGGAATACGGCTAAGTTTGCCGTCATTGGCAGCGCAATACATGAGCATACGAACGGCATAATTCGTCTGGCGGGTAAGACGCATCACTGTTCCTTTCAACACGTCTCGGAGCGAATGCATACCTCGATGTCGAGGAGGACGACGCTCCAATCCTTGAGTTCGCAACTCCAAACCGAAATCGGAGTATTCCCTGTTTCGGTCTGTTTCGGAATTGCTCCAAAATTCTGGTCTTGTCGCATTTACGATCCGCAAAAGGTTCAAGGCCCGGTCGGATCATGCGCTAAAGCGAATATCTGTTTCTTAATCCACTTTAGAATCATTCTTAAAATATATGAAGTCTTTTCTCACCTTTAAAGGGGAAAATTTGTTACCGGTATCAATTAACTGCGAGTTCCTCCCAGACCCGCTACAAATGCCCAGTTGGGCCTATTGGCAGACGTCTATCCATTGGGCACTGACGAGTTCAGCCATTTTGTGCGGAGCAATGCGCACGGCACTGTTGGTGGCTCCGGCCGCAGGTACGACTTCCTCGAAATTCTTCAGCGATATATCGCAATAGACGGGCAGGGCCCTCGGCAGACCGAACGGGCAAACGCCTCCTACCGGGTGGCTGGTTTCTGCAAGAACAGTCTCGGCATCCAGCATGCGCGGCTTGGTTCCAAACTGATCCTTGAACTTGCGATTATCGATGCGGGCGTCTCCACGGGTAACGACGAGAATGGTCCGATCCTTGGCAGAAAAGGAAAGTGTTTTGGCAATCTGCCCCGGTTCCACGCCATGCGCTTCGGCGGCTAGAATAACAGTGGCAGTACTGGTCGGCAGCTCAATTACTTTGATTTCGGGCGCCTTGGCTGCAAAAAAGGCCTTAACGGAATCCAGACTCATAGCTTCCCTTCTTCTTATTTTGATTATTAAACTCAAGTTTAAGCCGCAACGAGCCAAAGAACAAGCCTGGTCGTTTCCTTGCGGCATTTTGGCATTGAGTTTCTATCAGATCGAAGTCTCGATCTGCAATAATCTCAAAAGAGAATGGACGGAAGATAAGCGAGGCGGCCTTGGCTCATAACACAGCAGCCGCTGCCCTGTGTTATGAGCAGGCTCTTGGGCCGATGTTAGAGATCTACCGGGCGACCCGAAGCTTCTTCTTCCAGGGTTACTGCCACGTCGGCATTGGCTGACAATCTTACCTTGTTACCTTCGATGTCGGCAACAAAGCCGAGCTCTATATAGTGATGATGATTACTATGCATTCCGGAATTATCGGTCTTTTTCAGCTTGATACGGTTATCTTCAATGCGGTCGACCGTGCCGACATGCACGCCATCGGCTCCGATGACTTCCATATTCTCCCGGATTTTCTGCTGCATGGGGAATCCTCCGTGTTGAATGATGCCGCAAGGGCAATCTGCGATTAAGGCTGCATGAGGGAACTTAGCGCGCTTTCTGCAGCCGCCCATGGCTGCAACATTGAAAGTTTTGTTCTTGGGGCTGGATCGAACTTTTGGATTGGGTGCCTAACACTGACTTTCTCCTCCGGTGTTCAGAATGCTGGCAAATGGAACAGTGCACGTTGACGCGACAAGAAAAGCTGCTAAGAAGTCACTCGCTGAGCGATTGGGCGCAAATCGGTAGCTTGCTGCGATTTGGTGCTTTTCCAAACTTTGGAAAAGCATAAATAAAACAGTTGCCTGGAGGGGTGGCCGAGCGGTTTAAGGCACCGGTCTTGAAAACCGGCGTGCAGGAGACTGTACCGTGGGTTCGAATCCCACCCCCTCCGCCATTGATTTCCATGGAATTTTCACAAAAGTTGATGAGTTCCAAGGTCCTAGAGCAAACTTTGTACGCCCCTCAACTATTCGCGCATCAATTCGTGTTTCCAGGTCGTCCACATATTTGCAGCGGTTGAAGTGAACATATGCTTTGTGAAAACAAACCAAAAATCTCACAATGTTCCATTGGTGTTAATTCCAATAATTATCATGAACATTATCACTATTATGGCCGCAAACAGCACAAAATATTGGATAAAAGAGAATGTATCAATATCCATATTCTTAAATCCTAAAATATTATATAAATAAAGAATATCATATAACTTGTTATATTTACATTAAAATGAGCTATACAATTTTGTATCGTTTTTTGATTGATATAGGTGAAATTAATTTCAGTAAAAACTCGGAATTATCTGGTGGTTATCTTACTAGTGCTCGCAGTTCTGGAGGTCGTGTACGAATGACGTAGGCAACACAGGGTAAGAACCGGGAATGAACGCACGTGCACCGCCTACGACGCTTCTTCTTCGATAGCATTTTGTGCGACTTGTTCGATGCCGCCATTGAAACGTTCTGCGGCAAGCAATCCGAGCCATACGGCGATGAGGCAAAGCACGACAGAAAAGCCAATATTGAACAAGGCTTTGCCCGGTTGCCCGGCACGCAGAAGGTCCATTGTCTGCAGGCTGAAAGAGGAGAAAGTGGTAAAGCCACCACAGATCCCAACCATGAATGCAATGCGCCAGACTTCCGGTACGGGAAAGCGGCCTTGTTCCAGCGTCAAGGCACCGAAAAAAGAGATTGCAAAAGAACCGACAATATTGATGACAATAGTGCCCCAGGGAAGTTCGCGGCTTATCGGCAACATCAGCAGGGCTAGCCAGTATCGCGCGACGCTTCCGATTGCTCCTCCGAGCGCCACCATGAGGGTTGCTTGCATTGTTCTGTGTCCATTCAATAATGGATTGAGGCTTCGACCGGTGACTTCTGAAAGCTTGATATAGAATCTCGCATCAAGAGGTCTTGCGACGCACTCTTCTCCTGTTTCAATTCAAGCAGGAGTCATCAGCCAATTGCTGGCAGTTTCGGGAGAACCCCATTCCCATCATGCGCGGCGAAAGCCATTATCGTTTATACTGAAAAGTAAGGTTGCCCGTCAATCTGGTGAACGCGGATGCAACGCCGTTGCTGATCACAAACCGGTAATCAGTTGAGCGCACCGCTCTTGTGGCGCCCGAGCCGACGTCTTGCCGCGTCGTTTACCCTGTAAATGAACGAGGCAGGCGCTGGCAAAGTGCGTCGCATGAAAGCGACCTTGCGCAGATAGGTGTCGATTTTCCAGATTGCCCATGTACCGCCACGGAAATAGGCGACGTCGCCAGCTCGTAAAGTGCGCGTGCCGCCATCTGCATCGGTGACATGGACTTCGCCTTCCAGAATATAGACGGTTTCATCCCAGCCGAAATACCAGCGGAACGTGCCAGCAGTGCAATCCCAAATGGCTGTATAAGCTGCACGGTCATTGCTTGCCGATTGCTCGCAGGAGCGCGCCTGCGGATTACCGTCCAGCACCCAGTCGGGATTGATAGGTGCGGATTTGAGTGTCATCTCCGTGGCATTGTCGGAAACCACAGCCGGTCCCCTGGGCGCAACGAAGGCTCTCGGCATCGTTCGCGCAACAGCGAGAACGGCGCTTGCTAGCATGAATTTCCAAGCCATGATTTCCCCCCGATTGGCAATCGTATTTCTGAATAACGGCAATTCGTCAGAAATGCGTTAAAGCGCGGGGAGAAATCGCGCTTTCCATGCAACTGTTGCAGTACTTCGAGCCCGATACGACAGTATCAAGCAGCGACTATACTATCACTGCTGGCAGGCAGTTCGAAGAGCCGAGCGCCGTTATCTGTTCCCATTTCCTTATAGCCGATGATCTTGAACCATTTCACGATATCGGACCGGTCGAGCCAGCTTCGCGAATGGACGGGCAGGTCGCCCGCCAAGGCTTGAATCTGCCGGATATGCTGTTTGCAGAAGCGGACCGTATTTCGGTTGAAGAACGCTTCCTTCGCCGCAAAAAGCGTATCCGTGGCGCCGTTTGCCTCATGCCAAGCGATGATTGCGACCACTTTGTCGTTCTGCAGCAGAGCATGCGCCCGGCCTTCCCGCAGGTTCATCATCAGGTTGTCATAGGCAGCCTTGGTATCCTTACCGGCCGCGATATACTCTATCGCCATACGCCTCGAAAGGTCGTGAAAAACGCTTTCAAGATCACCGACAGTCGCTGTACGTGCTTTCATTTTTCTGACCTCCCTTCACTTCGCATTCGTCGTGGAAACACGACGGCACCATATTGGCCACTTCTGGCCAT